>CAZGWK010000110.1:0-1547 GCA_964529285.1 uncultured Actinomycetota bacterium | reverse complement strand
TGTCCCGGGGCGATCACGTGGAATTCCTCTCGCATATCCTGAGGTTCATCGGCCCTCCCTCTCTTCTCATCCTGCAAGAGCTCAAGAGCAGCGGCGATCCCAGGGTCAGGAACAAGGCCCGCGAAATAATCACGGACCTGCTGCGCGAGACGGCCGAACCCCTGGAGATAAGGCTGCTGGGTGCGTTCCAGGTGACGAAGGGCGGCGAGCCCATCGCAGAGGCTCGCTGGAAGAGCAACAAAGCCCTGACTGCTTTGAAATATCTGGCCGCCCATCGCACGCAGGAACCCGTCCAGAGGGATGTGCTCATGGAGATTCTGTGGCCGGAGAGGGACAGGACATCCGCCTCGAGGAATCTGAACATGGCACTTACCGCGCTGCGAAAAACGCTGGAGCCGCGGAGCGAGCCCGGGCATTCCTCCTATCTCGTAGCGAGCGGAAACACCCTGCGCCTGTTGCTGGGGAATGGAGGGTGGACCGACCTGGAGACTTTCCGGAGCAAGCTCCGGGAAGCCGCGGAATACAAGGGGTCGGACGGCCAGGCTTTCCTGCGCGTTCTCAGGGAAGCAGAAAACATCTACGCTGGCGATCTCCTGGCCGAGGACGTCTACGAGGACTGGTGCCATCCCCTGCGGGAGGAGCTGAGAGGGGATTTCCTCAACCTGCTGCTGTCGATCTCCACTACATTACAGGAGCAGGGAGATTACCAGGCCGCCCTGACTTATGTCGAAAAGGCGATAGCGAGGGACCCGGGAAACGAGGAACTCTACCGTCGGCTGATGAGTATCAACAGCGCGAGGGGGGATAAGGCGGGCGTGGAGAGGTCCTTCGAGAGATGCACCCGGTACCTCGCCGAGAATTTCAACGTATCCCCCTCCCCCGAAACCCTCGAGCTGTATCGTGCGCTGAGAGAATGATCGTCTCTCCTCGCTCGGGGGTCGTGGGCCCGAATCCTGGTATTCAACCTGCCAATATACTGATTCTTTATCCTGAATAAACTCTCCTCATATGCCTTATCACCACTCAAGCTGGCTTCCAGGTAATACCGGCGACGACCGTTCGTATGGCAAGGGGAGGCAGAGCTTCGGTGAGAGGTGAAGGAGGGGGATGCGATGGCAAGATATATCTGACCTTTTCGCGAAAACCACGAATACACGCATCACGATTGGAGGTTGGAGGAATGGCGATTTCCAAGAGAGAAGGGCCGAAGGGGGCGATGATGGTAAAACGCGTATCCGCCATAGCCATGGCGTTGTTGATGTCGCTGCTTACGTGTTCCATCCTTTTTGCCACGTTTCCGGAGGCGGCCGCGTGCGATGAAGGCGGAACCGCCGAGTGGACCTACTGGGATTACGGGGGCTTCGGGTACGTGGACCTGAACGCGGCCTACTATTTCTACCTGTTCAGCGCGGAGGACAACCGCGACCTGAGGTTCGAGTTCTCGGGCGAGTTTCCCCACTCGCGCTACATGAGCTTCACGCTCTACGACGACGGCCAGCTGCCGGTTACCGCCCTCCTCGACGTGGATATAGATCCCGATCCCGGTA
>CAZGWK010000109.1:0-1746 GCA_964529285.1 uncultured Actinomycetota bacterium | reverse complement strand
CCGCGCTTGTCGGAGCCGCGGAACGTGGATGCCGACGCCCAGGCGGTCGAGACCAGTTCCGGGATGGACAGGCCCGAGGCGAGGACCTTTTTCTTGAGGTCGGCGATGTTGGCCGCCTCAATGAGCTCGTGGTCGACCTCGGGCACCGGATCCTGCCATATCAGCTCCTCCTCCGGGACCTCCGGGCCGAGATAGCGCGAGCGGGGGCCCATGTCGCGGTGGGTCAGCTTGAACCACGCGCGGGCGAAGGCGTCCGCGAACTCCTCCGGGTTCTGTTGGAAACGCCGCGCGATGGGCTCGTAGATGGGGTCGAAGCGCAGCGAGAGGTCCGCGGTGGTCATGATGGTCGTAACCCGCTTCGACGGATCGTGTGCGGCAGGCGCGAGAGCATCATCACCCGGTTCGACCGGCTCCCACTGCCAGGCGCCCGCGGGGCTTTTCACCAGTTCAAACTCGTTGCCGAACAGCACGTTGAAATAGCTCATGTCCCATTGGATCGGGTCCGGCGTCCAGGCGCCTTCTATGCCGCTGGTGATGGTGTCATCCCCCTTGCCGCTGCCGTAACTGCTCTTCCAGCCGAGGCCCTGCTCCTCGATGGGGGCGGCTTCGGGCTCAGGCCCCACATGGGACGCAGGCCCGGCGCCGTGGCATTTGCCGAAGGTGTGCCCCCCGGCGACGAGCGCGACGGTCTCCTCGTCGTTCATGGCCATGCGCTCGAAGGTCTCGCGCACGTCGCGGCCCGAGGCGACCGGGTCGGGTTCACCGTTAGGCCCTTCCGGGTTCACGTAGATCAGGCCCATCTGCACGGCGGCGAGGGGGTTTTCGAGATCCCGGTCACCGCTGTAGCGCTCGTCGCCGAGCCAGGTGTCCTCGCTGCCCCAGTAGATGTCCTCCTCCGGCTCCCAGACGTCCTCGCGCCCGCCGCCGAAACCGAACGTCTTGAATCCCATCGATTCCAGGGCGCAGTTGCCGGCGAGGATCATGAGGTCGGCCCAGGAGATATTCCTGCCGTATTTGCGCTTGATCGGCCACAGCAGCCGGCGGGCCTTGTCCAGGTTCGCGTTGTCCGGCCAGCTGTTGAGGGGAGCCAGGCGCTGAGAGCCGGACCCCGCGCCCCCGCGGCCGTCGCCCATGCGGTAAGTGCCGGCGCTGTGCCACGCCATGCGGATGAAGAGGCCCCCGTAGTGGCCGTAATCGGCCGGCCACCAGTCCTGTGAGTCGGTCATCAGCGCATACAGGTCCTTCTTAAGGGCCTGCAGGTCGAGCTTCGCGAATTCCTCGGCGTAGTTGAAGCCCTCGCCCATGGGGTTGCTCAGGTTAGAGTGCTGGTGAAGGATCTTCAGATCCAACTGGTTCGGCCACCAGTCGACGTTAGCCGTGCCTCTGCCGCTTGCCCGCCGGCCTACTCTGCCCGTTACCGGGCACCTGCTTTCCTCGTTCATGAAGATTACCTCCCGTCAATCATCTCTATCCGACATTCACTTTATAAGCGCGGTACCGGCGGGATAGACAGCTGCCGCCGCTGCCCATGCCGCCATATATATTCTTCCCAGATTTAAGGGGTTTAAGGGGTCGTATCTTTGATCTTCGGTTATACGGAATCTATGGCAAGCAAGTCTGCCTTGGCGATCTCAACGCGCCCGGCTCTCTCCATAGGTGTGTGTATGGATGATGCCCCAACGATGTGGGTGCGCGTGTATGGATGATGTAATCCCTGTCCTTACTCCAGGCCGATTTCCGGGCCTG
>CAZGWK010000108.1:0-1867 GCA_964529285.1 uncultured Actinomycetota bacterium | reverse complement strand
TGTCCCGGGGCGATCACGTGGAATTCCTCTCGCATATCCTGAGGTTCATCGGCCCCCCCTCTCTTCTCATCCTGCAAGAGCTCAAGAGCAGCGGCGATCCCGGGGTCAGGAACAAGGCCCGGGAAACAACGACGGATATCATGTGCTCCACGGCCGAACCCCTGGAGATAAGGCTGCTGGGCGCGTTCCAGGTGACGAAGGGCGGCGAGCCCATCGGGGAGGCTCGCTGGAAGAGCAAGAAAGCCCTTACGGTTATGAAATATCTTGCCGTGCATCGCACGCAGGGGCCGGTCCAGAGGGACGTGCTCATGGAGATTCTGTGGCCGGAAAGGGACAGGACATCCGCCTCGAGGAATCTGAACATGGCGCTTACCGCGCTGCGAAAAACGCTGGAGCCGCGGAGCGAGCCCGGGCATTCCTCCTATCTCGTAGCGAGCGGAAACACCCTGCAATTACGGTTGGGGAATGGAGGGTGGACCGACCTGGAGGCTTTCCGGAGCAAGCTCCGGGAAGCCGCGGAATACAAGGGGTCGGACGATCAGAAGTACCTGCGCTTTCTCAGAGAAGCAGAAAACATCTACGCTGGCGATCTCCTGGCCGAGGACGTCTACAAGGACTGGTGCCGTCCCCTGCGGGAGGAGATGAAGGCGGATTATATGGCCCTGCTCATGTCGATCGCCGACACTCTCGAGGAGAGGGGGGACTACCAGTCCACGATAGTGTATGTCGAAAAGGCGATACTCGGGGACGCGGGAAACGAGGAGCTGTACAGGCGGCTGATGAGGGTGAACAGCTTGAGGGGGGACAGGGCGGGCGTGGAAAGGTCCTTCGAGAGATGTGAAAAATACCTCGCTGAGAACTTCGACGTATCTCCGTCTCCCGAAACCGTCGCGCTGTACAGGACCCTGCGAGAATGACCGCCTTCATACAGTCCGGTTCACAACAGAACCTTCGGTTTCTGCACGCGCCGTTTATATATCATTTCTTTATCCTGAATAAACCCCCATATAATATTATATCAACACTGGAGTCGGCTTCCAGGGGACCGCGGCAACGACCGTTCGTATAGCAAGGGGATGAAGAGGTCCGGTGAGAGATGAACGAGGGGGGATACGATGGCAAGGCATATCTGACCTGTCCGCGAAGACCACGAATACACGCATCACGATTGGAGGTTGGAGGAATGGCGATTTCTAAAAGAGAGAAGAGAGAGGAATCAAAGGGGTCGATGATGGTAAAACGCGTATCGGCCATAGCTCTGGCGTTGTTGATGGCGCTGTCCATGTGTTCCATCATGGTTGCCGCGTTTCCGGAAGCGGCCGCGTGCGACGAAGGCGGAGAAGCCGAGTGGGGCTACTATGATTACGGAGGTTACGGGTACACGGACCTGAACGCGGCCTACTATTACTACCTGTTCAGCGCGGAGGATAACCAAGACTTGAGGTTCGAGTTCAAGGGCGAGTTTCCCCACGCGCGCTACATGAGCTTCACGCTCTACGACGAGGGCCAGCTGCCGGTTGACGCCCTCCTCGACGTGGATATTAATCCCGATCCCTGGAACCGGAACCCCTTCCAGCCCGGCGTCGATCGCGAGGCGGCCAACCGGAGCTATACGGTGCAGATGGTCACGGCAGGCAGCGACCACGAAGGGGAGCCCAATACCCTGGTCATCCCCAGCGAGGTCAAAACCGCCGTCCTGCTGATGCGCGTGTACCTGCCAGACGACGGCCAGCCCCTGGACGGGGGGGTCGGGACGCCTGCGACGAGCACGTTCTATGACGACGCCACGGGATTGCCCGCGCCCGCACCGGACTGGATGGACGAGAGCGAATACGGTAACAGCAGTATCGCGGAGCTTCTCGAGATG
>CAZGWK010000107.1:0-1927 GCA_964529285.1 uncultured Actinomycetota bacterium | reverse complement strand
AGCTCTACTTCCGGGGAGACGCCGCCTTCGCCTCCCCGGATATCTACGAATACCTCGAGGACAACAAGGTCCTCTACGCCATAAGGCTCAAGGCCAACAGCAGGCTCTACGAGGAGATAGACCACCTCACGGTAAGGCCGGTGGGAAGGCCCTCAGCCAAGCCCAAGGTACACTACCATGGTTTTCTTTACCGGGCGGGCTCCTGGGACAGGTCCAGGCGGGTCATCGCCAAGATAGAGTGGCACGCGGGTGAGCTCTTCCCCCGTATCGGCTTCATCATAACCAACCTCAAGAGGAAACCGAAAAACGTGGTGAGGTTCTACAACCAGCGGGGCAGGTGTGAGAACCATATCAAGGAGGGCAAGTACGCCCTGGCCTGGACTCGCCTGTCGTGCATGCGCTTTGCCGCCAACCAGGTGCGCCTGGCCCTCTTCGTGCTGGCCTATAACCTGGGCAACTTCCTGCGGCGCTTCGCCCTCCCGCGTGAGGTATCCCACTGGTCGCTCAGAAGCGTCCAGCTCAAGCTGATCAAGATCGGGGCCAAGGTCGTCTCTCATTCCAGGAGGACCGTCTTCCAGATGGCGGAGGTGGCAATGCCCGGGGAGCTATTCGCCGAGGTCCTTTCCCGCATCAGGTCCCTGACCACAGCTCCCACCTGATGCAACGGAAAACGAAAGGCAACTACATATGCTACACGCCGCGAGCGGTCAAGCATCTTCGCACATCGCTGAAAACGAAACCCTTCACGCGACAGCGGGAAAAACCATCATGGGGAAAGGAGGAAACCGGGGCTTGGACGTGTCAGACTGCCCGCGGGATGGTAGAATATTGGCATCGTGAGGTTAATATGGGAAATCCCGGTTTTATCAACTGAAAAGCGGTATTGCTGACGGGGGTGGAAAAATGAATGAAGTCATGTCACTCGACGAATATCGCGAGCTCGGCCAATCCTATATCGATCGTTTGAAACTGATGACCTATCCCGCCGGCGTACGCATGATAAAAAAGGGCGACACCATACCGGAAGGGCTGATCAGCCCCCTGCAGATTTTCGGTTCCGAGGTATGCCTTTGCACCCTGGTAACCCATTGCAGGACGATGGGATTCAACTTTCAGATCACCGGGGATGATCTCGCATGCAAGGCCATATCCCTGTATTTGGGGTTTGAAAAACTCAACGATATGGATGGCCTGTATAAAGCCTGGGCTGATTACGCAGGTCATAAACGGGACTGGGAAGCGGAGAAGGCCTCCAGAGAAGATGATGCATGGCTGGAGTACGGCGAGATCGAGAGCTTGGTGTTATCGCCCTTGCATGCCGCCGTCGTCGAACCGCACCTGGTCATGATCTTCTGCCCGCCCGTCATACTGTCTCATCTGATTCTCGCCGCCACATATGACGGCAGTATCATCAAAGGCAATTTCATGGGAATGGAGGCCAGCTGTAAAGAGGGCGTTATAAGAACATACAAAACGAAACAGTGCCAGGTAGTGAGCCCGGGGATGGGCGACCGCGTCGCCGGTCAAGTGCAGGACCATGAGATGCTGTTTTCAATACCCGGGGAAAAACTGCAATTCGTATACGATAATCTTCTCAAGGCAGGCGGGAAATTATTCGAGCCCCCTCCCTTCTCTATTCCCCACGCCAGATCGACGTTGGGCCCCATCAAACTCTTCGGGGAACCTGCCGAGTCCGAGGTCTGGAATGCGCTGAGGCGCAGATTTAAAGAGGAGAGAGTAGATTAAACCTACCTGTGTGTAAAAACAGGCCAGGAAATATATCTTAATAGTATACTCAAATTACTATGTGGTCTATTCGCAGAAATACCAAGAACAAGGGGATAATTTGCTTGAAAAACAAGGAATGCATGAACAATGGTATTGTCCGGCTGGCCTGTTAAACGGAGGAAAGAAAGATGCATCCTTT
>CAZGWK010000106.1:0-2148 GCA_964529285.1 uncultured Actinomycetota bacterium | reverse complement strand
TCCTTTCTCCGGGTATCTAACAGGAACTTTCAAATGTAGCGATACCAGCCATAATGCAAAGGCCACCTGCGGGTCGAGATGCTGACATACTGCGGTATGCAAAAAACAAGACCCCTAGAGGTAGTCGGCGGGTTCCAGGCTGCGGGGGAGGGTGGTCAGAAGCTCCGGTCCATGCGCCGTCACGAGCAGCATGTCCTCCACCCTGACGCCGCCCGTTCCCGGTAGATATATGCCGGGTTCGTTGGTGAAGACCATCCCCTCCTCGATGACGTCCCGGCTGTTCTTTCCTATATTGGGGCGTTCGTGCACCTCCAGCCCCACGCCGTGACCCAGCCCGTGCCCGAACGCATCGGCGAGGCCGCCCGCCTCGATCACCTCCCGCGCGGCTAAGTCGATCTCGCTGGCTTTTGCTCCCGCTTTTATCCTCTCCATGGCCTTGTCCTGCGCATCCAGGACCAGGCGGTGGGCCCTCCTCACTTCGGCCGGGACCCTGCCGAAAGACAAGGTTCGCGTGGCGTCGCTGCAATAGCCCTCGTGCACCACACCCCAATCAACTACCGTTGCCCCGCGCAGCTTCTCCTGCGACGGCCGTGCATGCACCAGGGCCCCCCTCTGTCCGCTCGCCACGATGGTCTCGAAGGAGGGGGCTTCGGCTCCCTCCATGCGCGCCGCCATATCCACCGCCGCGGCCAGGCCGGCTTCCGTAGTGTTGCGCCCCGTTTCGCTCAGCGCCTTTTTAAAGGCTATTTCGGCTATCTCTATGGCCTTCCGTATAATCTCCAGTTCCAGGGCGCTCTTACGGGCTCTCAATAGCGTCAGGGAGCTCTGCAGCGGCACGAGGCTGGCGTTTCCCTTCAGCCGGCGGCGCAGCGCCAGGACGGCCGCATATGATATGAAGGACGGGTCGAACCCCAACCTCACACCCTTGTAGCGGTTCAGGATGCCCGCCAGCGCCTCCTCCGGGCCGGTTTCGTAGATCACCGTCTTCAGTCCTGTTACCTCGGCCGCGGACTGCTCGCGATAGCGAAAGTCGCTCAGGAAGAACCCGCGCTCGCCCAGGAGCAGCGCCGTGCTGGCGGAACCGCTGAATCCGCAGAGATAACGGACGTCCGGCAGGTGGGTCACGAGGAGGCCGTCGAGGCCCTCTGCCATGAACGCCGCCCTGTACCTTCTGCGCCTGTCGGAATATTCCGCCTTCAGCGCCTTTTCGTCCATCGCCATGTCTGTTCCAAACATCGATCACATTATGGCTGTTCCACAGCTTTTCCGGTCTGCCTATCGTCCACCTCTTTTACGCGCAGGAAGAAACATGATAATACGGCAAGCAGGACAGCCCAGATGATGTGAGCGAGGAACTCCATCACGTACCAGTCGAACCAGGAAAGGAAGGTCGGTCTCGCCCCGTGGGGTATGAAGAACACGCGGTCCATCCCCAGTATCAGTATGATCAGGGCCAGCAAGGCCATGTAAGAGCCCAACATGCGCATCTTGAACAGGGATACCGCAACCCTCTCCTTCCTCCTGCCCGTCATCATATAACCTAAGGCAAAGATAAAAGCGCCCAGGAACATTGTTGATGCGTTCACGGCAAGCCAGGGGGCGAAGCTCTCGACCCACCCGCTCATCCCGCGCAGGATAATCACATCGGCTTCCTCTACGACCTGCCCGCCCTCAACCACGGCATCCTCGAGCACCACCTGTATCCCGTCACCCGCCAGATCTACGGCATAGATGAAGTTCACCACCATGTTGAGAGAGAAATATGCTATGAGCAAAATGCCAGCGAGCATCAGGAACCAGAAGAAACTCCTCCCTGGAGCGTCCACCTTGATATTCTGCGATTGGCTGCCGTTTTCTTTCATCCTCGCAACCTCCGCCGGGCTCCGATCAGCCGCGTCCGAGTTATCATGTAAACCGTGCTAATTCTTCTATCCGTACGCTCCGCAGTCCTCCCGCCCGCGCGGCCTTGCATCTCTATCCCCCTCCCGCAGCAAGAAGGGGGCGTACAAGCCCCCTCGCATCACCTTATATCGTTCTTCACGCGCAAATCACTAAATGTAGGCTTAAATCTCCTTCCACGACTTCACGGTGAAGGGGATGCGGAAAGCCTCCCCCAGTACGGACGGGCTCTTATACTTTATGCCGTGG
>CAZGWK010000105.1:0-2228 GCA_964529285.1 uncultured Actinomycetota bacterium | reverse complement strand
CAGGCCCGGAAATCGGCCTGGGGATAGGGTGAGGTCTATCCCCCTTAACCGAAAAACGAAGGTACGACCCCAAAGCGTAGCCCCGTTCCCATCCCCATTCCTTACTATATCGGCTCGAAGGCTCCCGCCGCCTCCAGGTCGTCGAGCATCTGCAGATAACGGCGGTCTCTCTCCGCCAATATCTCAGCCTCCGTACGGCCGCCGTAGTCGTAGATCCCCCGCGAGGTCTTAACGCCGAGGTAACCCTCCTCAACCTTGCCCACGATGAACTGGTTGGTAAAGCCATAGCTCTTCATCACGTCCAGCGCCAGGTCCAGCCCGTTGAAATCGAGGTTCTGGACCACCCCGACTATGGGGAGGCGCACACCCAGGCTGTTCTTCACCGCCATGTCGATATCCTCAGGCTCCACCAGCCCGCTTCCCAGCAGCTCGAACACGGCCAGCGCGATCATGTTCTGTATCTTGTTCACGATGAATGCCCGGGTGAATCCCTTCATCACCACGGGAACCTTGCCCAGCCTTTCCATGAGGGCCGCCGTGAAGGCGACAGCTTCAGGGGACGTGGAAGGACCCGGGACCACCTCCACCAGGGGTATTATGTGGGGCGGCAGAAACCAGTGGGCGACGAGCAGCCTCTCGGGCCTTTCCACCCGCGCGAACTCGAAGATGTCCAGCCCAGAAGTGTTACTGGCGATGACCACCCCTTCGGCACACAGTGCGTCCAGCCTGGCGAAAATCTCGTTCTTCACCTCGGGGACCTCGGGGACTGCCTCCACCACGAAATCAGCCCCTTCCGCCGCGGTCTCCAGGTCGGTCGAGGTGTGCACCCTAGCGATTACATCTCCAACTTCCTCTCCCGCTACTTTGCCCGCGTCCGCCAGGACGCCCAGGGAAGACTCTATGAGTCCCGCGGCGCGGGTGAGTGCCTCCTCGCTCACATCGACGAGGCAGACCTCAATGCCGTAGCTCGCGAATACCAGAGCGATGGAATGGCCCATGGTTCCCGCGCCAACCACCAGCACCTTCTTCACATCTTCAGGCTGCAAGCTGATCACCCCCATCTACAGGCACGTCTATTACCATAACGATCGGCAGCAGGAGGCCATAATAGACCATTGCCCCGGCATTGAGAGGGGAGCGGTTCTTGGTCTTTATGATGTCCAACACGTGCCCCACTCCCATCATGAAGAGCATGAAAGACGCGCCTATCGTCGTGGCGGTATAGAAACCGACGGAGGCGCTCGGGAGGATGAAACCACAGATAATGCCGAGTATACCGAAAGCGCCGTCCGCCGCAGCGACCTCCTTCTGGAAGGGGCTTCCCTTCGGCCAGCCCAGCCCTTCCGCTATCCTGTCCGCGGAGGGCTGGATCCAGTGCTGGAATAAGGCCCCCATACCGAAACACCCGACACAGAAGAACAGGAACCCCTGGAGAAAGGATCCTGCGGCCTCATTATTATAAACGTATACGCTCACCAAGCCCATGATTATCGCGGCCAATACGAACACCAGTACGAAGTTATTCCAGATTGCCTGCTTTACTCTATCTGAAATCACACTCATCCCTTCTTAATCGAGCATCAATGAGCACTATCGCCTTTGAGCACTCTTAACCGGTATTTCCCATATGAACCTCCCGATGCCAATATTCTACCATCCCGCAGGCAGACTGACATGTCCAAACCCCGGTTTCCTCCTTTCCCCATGATGATTTTTCCCGCTGTCGCGTGAAGGGTTTCGTTTTTAGCGATGTGCGAAGCGCCGAAAGAAGTTGCCCGGGTTGTAGGCGAGGACGAAGAGGGCCAACCTCACCTGGTTGGCTGCGTACCTGGTGCACGAGAGCCTGGTCCAGGCCAGGGCGTACTTGCCCTCCTTGATGTGCTGCTCGCATAAGCCCCGCTGGTTGTAGAACCTCACCACGTTCTTGGCTACCATGCTCAGGTTGGTTATGATGAAGCCTATGCGAGGGAAGAGTTAGCCTGCGTGCCACTCTATCTTGGCGATCACTCGCCTCGTTCTATCCCAGGAGCCCGCCTCATAGGTGAAGTCATGGTAGAAGACCTTGGGCCTGGCGGAGGGCCTTCCCACCGGGCGGGTCATGAGATGTTCTATGTGATCATGCAGCCTGCCGTTGGCCTTGATCCTGATGGCGTAGAGGACCTTGTTGTCCTCCAGGTATTCGTAGATATCCGGGGAGGCGAAGGCGGCGTCTCCCCGGAAGTAGAGCT
>CAZGWK010000104.1:0-2322 GCA_964529285.1 uncultured Actinomycetota bacterium | reverse complement strand
ATAATTTAGAATACGGAACGGGGGTGGTGCATTGAGGTACGCGGTTTTCTCGGACATACACTCCAATCTCGAGGGACTCCGGGCGGTGCTCGACGAGGCGGAACGTCTGGAGGCAGACGCCCTTCTCAGCTGCGGCGACATCGTCGGTTACAACGCCGACCCCAACGCATGCGTTGAACTCGTAAGGTCAAAGAAGGCCCGCTGCATCCAGGGAAACCACGAGCGCGGACTGCGCGAGCTTGACGCGGGGCAGGAACCGAACATGAACCCGGTGGCCATGCAGGCGCTTCTTTTCACCAGCGAGACCTTGAGCCGGGATAACCGTGATTGGCTGCTCGCACTCCCCGAGGAACTGAGCGTGGAAGATTCCTTCTACCTCTTCCACGGCTCTCCGGGCGCCCCGGACGAATACGTATTCGATTCTTTCGAAGCCGCCTATGCCTTCAAATCCCTGGCCTTCGATTACGCCCCTCCCGCCAATACCCTCTGTTTCATCGGCCACACTCATATCTGTGCCGCCTACGTCTTCGACCAGGAAAACCACCGCGTGGGAGAGAAGAACGTGGCCGGCGGCGACCGTTTTGCCGTCAAGCCGGGTGCGCATTACATGTTCAACGTGGGAAGCTGCGGGCAGTACCGTGGAGGCCTGCCCATCGCCACCATGTGCATTGCGGACACCGGTGACATGACGGTGGAGTTCCACTTTCTGCGATACGACGTCGCGGCAACCCAGGAGAAGGTCGTCGCGGCAGGCCTGCCGCATATGTTGGCACAGAGATTGGCCATGGGACAGTAGAAAGCCGATAGTCTATAATCGTTAGCATGAAAGACCGGGAAGAATTGCAGAAATTGGCCGCCGCGGGCGACCTGCAGGCCTTAGTCGGGGCCATGGGCCACAACCAGCCTTTCATGCGCATGGCCGCTTCCGACATCCTGGCCGCTCAGGGCGACAGTGCTTTCCCCTACCTGATCGAGGCGCTGGCTGACGACAACCCCGACATCAGGAAAGGGGCGGCGAGGGCCCTGGGCATCATGGGCGACAAGCGAGCCGTGCGGCCGCTCCTGGACCGCCTGGAGAAGGAGAGCCCCGGAGTCAGCCAGTTCATAGTCGACGCCCTGGCCGATATAGGAGATCCCCAGGTAGCCGGCGACCTCTGCAAGGCCACACGCAACCACAGCCTGTCTCTCCGTTACAGCGCGGTGAGAGCGCTGGGTAAACTGGGCGACCGCAAGGCCACCCCTTTCCTGGTAGAAGCCCTCAGCGATTCCGCCAGCATCGTCCGCCTGCGTGCAGTGGAGTCTCTTTCGCACATGGACGAACCCAGCCTCTGGGCGCCCATAAGCGAGATGCTTGGTGATTCCTCCGCGGGCGTGCGGGCGGTTGCCGCTCGCGCCCTGGGAGAGATGCACAGCCTGCGGGCCATCGACTGCCTGCTCCCGCTTCTGGAGAGCGACATCGAAAGCGACATCCTCGAGGCCGCCAGGTCCCTGGGAAGGATCGGAAGTGAGCGGGCCATCGAACCACTGCTCTCGGCCAAGGCCCGCGAGGGAAGGGACAAAGTCCTGGAGGCCATCGCGGCCGCGCTGGAGGCAATAGAGGAAACCGGCGTAGAAGACTGACCCTTATGGGTACCGCTTTCCTGCGTCCCGCAGCGGCACGAAGGTAAGCACATATTTCGATTTCCGTTTATTTTCGACGCATAAAGGGAAAATCACTATCACAACGAAATTATTTTTAGGAAATCGTGAGCAGCGAAGGAGGTGAGACATGAATAAGGCGGAATTGATCGACGCCGTCGCCAGCGATGCGAAGGTAAGCAAGAAGGATGCCGCGGCCGCTGTCGATGGGGTAATCAAGATTGTAACCAATGCGTTGAAGAAAGGCGATAAGGTCACCCTGGTAGGATTCGGCACCTGGGAGGTAAGAAAGAGGGCCGCCCGTAAGGGAGTGAACCCCCAGACCGGTGAGTCTATCAAGATCAAGGCGACCAAGGTCGTATCCTTCAAGCCCGGTACCGCGCTCAAGGAGGCGGTGGGGGGCAAGAAGTAGACCGCATCGATCACCATGTCAACTTCTTCGTATACATGTGAGCCGCTCCCCAACGGGGGAGCGGCTTTGCATCGCGATCCGGAAACGCCTTGAACTCATAGGGTTTCGCCTGCGCTTGCCGTAAAGCTTCTTTTAAAAATAGTATGAACAGCCCTTGCCTTTTTTCACCCCTGATTCCATAATGTATATTCGCGTGCGCCCGTAGCTCAATTTGGCAGAGCAGGGGACTCTTAATCCCAAGGTTGAAGGTTCGAGTCCTTCCGGGCGCACCA
>CAZGWK010000103.1:0-2339 GCA_964529285.1 uncultured Actinomycetota bacterium | reverse complement strand
TATGGTACCTTGTCTATGACTATAGTTCCACCACACAAATCCGATGGTAGACCCCTAGGCCTGACCTATAGGCCTGTATAATATGGAGAAGCGGGGCAGGCGATCGCGGCAAGAGACATCTTGGGAACACGATACCCTGAGGAGGTTTGAGGCATGGCCAGGACGAGGAGAAAAGATTTCGACAAGATGCCCACTTTTGCGGAGATGAGGGAGCGCGAGGTGACAAGGGACGGGGAGTTCTTCGGCGCTCTGAACCTGGGCGAGCTTGAATACGAGGGGTACCCCGCTGCCTTGCCCGTCCGCTACACCGAACAATCGGGTTACGTGGGGGTCTTCATGGCCAAGTATCACGCGCTCAAGAGATACCTGCCCAGGGACCCGACGCTGCGTCCCATCCAGATCGTCCCGGGAGTCACTCCCCTGATCATCGCGGCCGTTGAGAGCCGGGCCACCGATATCGGGCCCTACAATTCCGTCCTGGTCCTGATACCCATAAAGGACCCCGGTCATATCGGCTACTTCTCGCCTCTGAACCTCATACCGGGTTTCGAGCTGCTCAGGCAGTCCCTGTTGCAGAGAAAGAACCACGTATTCGTGTGGCGGATCCCGGACGATTCCTATATCTCCTACAAGCTTGGATACGCCTTCTTCGGCATGCCCAAGTTCGCCTCGGACATCGATTACGACGACCACGGAGACAAGATCGTCTGCTCGGTGCTGGGCGAGGAAGAGCTCATATTCCGCCTGCACTGCAAAAAGCTCGCTACCAGGTACGCCAACAAAGGATCCATTCCCGTACATGGGCTGGCCTATTTCTACCGGGATAAGCTGCCCATGACGGAGGAGACCAGGATGCTCGCCAGGGACTTCGGGGTCTCTATGAAGGCTAGCGACCTGGTGTTGGAGCTGGGCGAGGAACACCCCATGGCGCGGGAGCTGAGGGACGTGCTTTTCAGCACCAGGGCGCTCTGTTACGTCTACGCGCCCGTGAGCAATCTGCTGATCTACGAGCCCGGCCGTCTGGCCCCGGACGTATTGGAGGATTTCGTCAGGCTGTTCGGCGAGAAGAGTTAACGGGGGCCCCGGACCCCGGGGGCCCCGGACCCCAAAACCTCTAAGCAAAGCGCCCAGCGCAACTTCATGAGCGATGCAAAGCAGACCATGTTCTGGTTGGACATGAAATCGGGGGAGCATGAAGGAGTGTTGCTCTCAACTTTCCCGCTCTTCCTGGCCTGTCTGCGCGATACAGTAGCTCCGTACAAGGTAACGAAGGTCGTAGAGTTCTTCTGCGAGCTTCCCGCCGCCGGGGTCGGCAAGATCGTGAAGCGCGAGCTTAAAGCGATGATGATAAAAGAGTAGGATAAGGTCTGCGTGCACCCTGCCTAAAGCTTAGCCTGACCTTCATACCTATACCCTCAGACCTATACCCTCGGGCCTAGACGCCCGGGGCGAGCAGAGAAAGGAGGGAGAAGCCCAGGCACTCGATGCAGATCCCCCGCATGATGGCCTCGGCCTCGCGCATCAGGTAGCTGTCGTCGGAGAGCCGCTCCTCTTCCTCGGGGTTGGTTATGAAAGAGGCCTCGGTGAGCACGGCGGGCATGTAGGTGTACTTAAGCACGCCGAAATCTATTGTCGAATCTACAAGCGTCCTCTTCACGCCCCTGTCGGGGAGGCCCAGTTCGCCCACCATTTCCTCCTGCGCTGCTCCCGCGAGCTGGACGGCCTGCGGGCTGGCATCGAAATGTATCCAGGTCTCGGTCCCGTTCACCCCGGCGTCCGGCACCCCGTTGTGATGGATGCTGATGAAGCGGTCCGCCTCCCAGTCGTTCGCCGTCTGCCACCTCTGGTTGATGCTCACCGCGGAATCGTCCTCCCTGGTCATGAGGACGTCAGCCCCCTGCTCCAGCAACAGATCTCTAAGCATAAAGGCGACGTCGAGGTTTACGGTCTTTTCCTCCAGGCCGCCGGGCCCGATAGCGCCGCTATCACCGCCGCCGTGCCCGGGGTCTATGCAAAACCTCCATCCCGAAAGGAGGCTGGCACCGGACACCCCTACCGAGTCGTGGGCCCAGGTGCGGGAGTTGCCGTACATGGCGCGCTCGCAGATGACCTCGCCGCCTTTGGCCTGCACCCGGGTGGAGACGTCCCAGTCGGTGACGAAGAGCCCGGCGTCGAAGGAGACGCGGGAGTTCGGGGCTACGGCGAAGTCCTGGGGGCCGGGTACGGCTCCCTGTGAGGTCATGAAGGTGAGGTCCACGGTTACCGCTTCGGTGCCCGGGTTCTGCACCAGTATCCAGGTCTCCATGCCGCCCTCGGTGCAGCCCTCGGCGAGGTACCAG
>CAZGWK010000102.1:0-2565 GCA_964529285.1 uncultured Actinomycetota bacterium | reverse complement strand
GATCCCATGGGTCTTTGGTCTCTGCGATGGGCGGGCCCTCCCCCTGGTTCGGATTTCTCGGGAATCGCCAACCACCGATACATTCCGGAACCAGCGAAGAGGATGATAATCTGCATCCTCCAGAGCATCCAGTGTTGGGTCTTTCTTTCGGAGAGTCTCTACCTTCGGTTCGGGCCAACGTGCAACCAGAGCTGCAGCTACGGCGGCGCTGGCGGCGGTGCGGGGGGCGGGTCAGGAGGGGGTGGCGGCAATGGCGGAGGCACGGGAGGCGGGGGCGGCGGGGGGGATGGCACGGGCGGTGGCGGGGGCGGTTGTCCGCCGCCAGGGAATGGCCATCCCGGGACAGGTCCGTCCCCACCAGGTTCGGGTACTCCGCCAGGCGGAGGTACTGGTGGCGGGAGCGGGGGAGGAGGAACGGTCGACGTCCAGGCCACCCTGGGACCGTATCCCAGTGCTGCTGCCCCGCGTCCTGGTAGGAGCGCCTTCGACGGATCCTTCGACTACAACGCAACGGGCTGCACCAAGGTAGCGGTTGTTCAGATCGTGGACTGGGATGAGGAGACCGATCTGTGGCCTGACAAACATACAGGATGGATCGTGGACGGCGGGATTCCCTATAGCAGGAGGGGGATCCCATATGGGATCGGGGGACACATCTCCTGGACCGATGATCCAGGGAACAACATGGACGCTTGGAATTCGCGCACAACGACGATCGTTCAGGCGTTCGAATCCTGTGCGGTGTGCTTTGACAAAGGAGGCCGGTGCGGGGAGGTTATGGGATGCATCAGGTGGGGTCATGCCTGGACTAATAAAGGAGCCGGATGGTCCAGGGGAGTAACTGGTGGCAGGTGGCTGCGTACTGGTGGAGGGTCGCGCGGCTGTGGCGGCATGTCGTGTGGCATTGGAACGACTGGGTACGAGCCTGCCTTGGACCCCACGAAGCGTTTCATGAACGTGACTCGGAAGGCAAGAACAGACCATTGCTTTGATTTGCACGGCAGAGCCCCCTTCTCCCCGTAACGTCGATCAGCGCTGGATAGACCTCGCTCGGAGGTGGCCCCTTGGAGGCAAGCAGGAAGTTGAGGCACGGCTGTCTCTCACCTGCATTGCGGAAGGCAAGGCTATGAGGAAACTCTTGCTCGGGCTACTCGCTTTGGGCGTGCTCATTGCTGCGATGCTCCTATCAGCCGTTGTGCAGGTCCGGATCGACACGGGGGCTCTTCGGCGACGAGTGCTCTGGGTCCCGTTTCCTGCCGGCGAAGGGGCGCCCTGTCCGGCGATTCCCTCCGTGACACATCGGACCCCGCCCTTCCCTCGGAAGTGGGTCACGATATGTAGCGCGTTTGCCGAACCCCGTGAGTGGCGCCTCGTTTTTGGTTCGTATAACGTGGACGCTACCGCCTATCTGGACGCGGATCCGGCGTTGGCCAGGTTGCTCTATCAGGATCTGGCGGACTTCCAGGAGCAGTACAGAGGTGAGACGCTCCCGATTCCGCCCCGCTGGTACTATCTGCTCTTTCCGCTGCACCCAGGGACACTGAGGCACGGGCCTACTTACGAGCAGCACCCCGTTCCCGGGTGGCGGGCGAATAGCATGGTGAGGAGTTTCCTTCAGCACTACGTTCACAACCCAGATGACTTCCGCATCGCGCTACCGCCGCCGGGCCAAACGGGCGACGCCGCGTTAGACCGGCTGCTTCACGCGGCGTGGGAGGGAGACGCCGACGGCGTGCGCGAGGCGCTAAATGAGGGGGCAGACGCGGACGCAACAAGCCGCTACGGGTGGCGTCCGCTGCACGAAGCCGCCCAGGGTGGGAACGCGGAGGTCGTCAGACTGCTGCTTGATGCCGGGGCGGCCGTGCGCGGCCGGGACGGTCTCGAGTGGACCGCCCTCCACTGGGCGGGCGCGACGGGGGCAAACAAGGCCGCCGCCGTTCTGTTGGCGAGGGGCGCTGATCCGAACGAGCCGAACGAAGGCGGCTACACGCCCCTGCATCTGGCCGCGGCGATGGGCCACGCCGCGGCTGTCAGGCTGCTCCTCGAGGCGGGCAGCGACATTCGTGCGGAGGCGGGGAACGGCTGGACGCCGTTCGTGTTGGCTGCCGCCGCCGGCCACGTCGAGGCGGCAGAGGTGTTGCTCGCCGCCGGCGCCGACATCAACTCCGTGGACGAGGACGGGTGTAGTGCCCTGTATTGGGCCGTCTACAACGGCTGCGCTGAGGGAGTCGACTTTCTCCTCGATAGGGGTGCGCGAAGGCCGGAGACGCACGAGCCGTTGCTCCATCGAGCTGCCCGCGACGGGTACACCGAAGCGGTGCGCGTGCTGTTGGAACATGGAGCCGATGTAAACGCCCTGGACGAAGGGGGGTGGACGCCTCTGGACCAGGCCGAGTACTACCCTGATGTGCAAGGCGTCCTGCGGGACCATGGCGGCATGACGTCAGAGGAACTCGCGCACCAGACGCAGACTAACAGGCCCCCGCAGGTGCCGTCAGAGACTCGCTGACCGCCACCGCCGAATACGGCACCGGCTCGCTGCCCGATCCCTGGCCGTCGGGCGCG
>CAZGWK010000101.1:0-2725 GCA_964529285.1 uncultured Actinomycetota bacterium | reverse complement strand
AACTCCTCATGCAGCGCGCCCCGCGGGTGATGGTCCGCCTGATCTCGAAATACGAACACGTCCTCCTGCGTTTCACCAATTTCCTTGCCTCCACACCGTGGATATACAAACACGCCCTGAGCAAGCGCCTGGTGGACCTGCACAGCCGGACCGTCATCAAGCTGATAAGCGGCGAGATCCTCACTCTCGAGGAATCGAAACAGCTGGTAGAGAGGATCGCGGAGGCGGGCTACACCATCGCGGTGGGGACGTGCCCTTGCCGCCGGGCGCGCCGCGAGATATCGGACACCAGCCCCAACAATACCGACGTGGTGTTCGGCCGCTGGGCGGACGAATACCTGGATCACCACCCCGGCATGTACTACCGCATCTCCGGCGAAGAGGCGCTTGAGCTGCTGGAGCGCTTCGACCGCCTCGGTTTCGTCCACAATCTCTTAGGTTATCCCATGCAGGAACCCTCGGCCTGTGACCCCTCGGCCTGAGCCAAGGCTACCCACACTTCTCGGAGAAAAACCGAAAATATATAGTATAAGATATGGACGGAAAAAGGAGCGTAGAGTCAGGAAGGTTTTCGGTGGAATGTAAGAACCCAACAAGGTTAAAGTGGGAATATCCGCGGGATTCCGGGGGATATTCCATTACATCAGCGATCCACCTACTTATCGCCTGCTGGCAGCCCCCTGGTGTTTATTGGCCATGATCCTTTCACCCTTCACCATGACCTCGAGGTCACCATCGTCGGAAAGGTTCCAGGTTACGTTGGAGCTGGAGAAGCCATAAGCCAGTTCCACCAGGCCCTGGATGGTGCCTACCATCAGTAGGTGCATGCATGAATTCTCGATGGTGACCTTCAAGTGGTGCCGGTCTCCCTCGAACTGCGTTATGTTCCCCAGGCCCCGCAGGGCAGTCATGTTCCTGAAGACATCGGCATCCTGGCGCCAGCCCTCGTTTATCATCGCGATCCTTATATGGCGCCTCTGGGCTTCGATAACCGTCTGGGGGATGGAATCGCCAATTTCAGATTCGAGATCGTCGAGGACGGCCTCGACGGCGTTTGGACTGAAGATAGCCATCCTGCGCCGGGTATGCCGATCAATAATAGTGCCCTCCTCCAGGTCCCACCGGCATCGTGCTACTTCCAGGGGTACGCCACACGAAGCACAACGCTCGAAATCTATTGTCCCGTCTTTAAAAGCGTAAATCCTCTTCTTCAACCTTTCCTTTAGTTCAAGGGGGTGTACACTGTCGTAGGCGAACAGTTTATATTGGTTGTCCCCGATCTCCGTATATTCCACGCCCAATTCGTTTTGCTCGAAGGCTTCAGCAGAACCGAGCATCTCTCCCGCGTACAGGAACAGCGAGTAGGGGTTGCGTATGATCTGGATCCGCCAGGGGTTCCTTCCCCCACGCTCCCACTGGTCGCTGATCTGGATATCGCCATAACCGTAAGCCCTGCCCATTGTGTTCACCTGAAGGTTATATTGTTTCCTCTCCTCGAATATCTCTCTGTTCAGCGGAGCGTTCCCTTCCAGCTGCATCTTGTCGATCTGGGAGGAGAATAGCCTCTCTATGAACTTGCGCACGTCCCGGCGCCTGCTCTCGATGACCACGTGCTCTATGGGCATTCCGATGAGATCACCGATCCCCTGAAAGAGGCCATCCAGGACAGCGGACTCGTAGAAGACCACTCGGCGTCCGGGATTCTGGGTCAGGGATATGACCCCGTTGTCGCACCAGTTCTGCTCCCTGCTGATCATCAGGGGTATTCCGCATTCCTCACACAACTCGAATTCGTTCATTGCTCCCACCGCCTTGCCAGGATTAGATAAAAGCCATTCTTATTTAGAGTATCGCGATAATACCCGCGAGGCTTTAGTCGGTATTTCCTCCATGAAAGCGCCTGTCAAGCATAGCAAATCAAGTCCTTTCCTAGGACTCCGCGGTCATTCTTCCATCCGTGCCCGGCATTACGCCGGCACACACCATAAGGTGGGACCCGGGCTCCCTATTCTCATATAAGGAGCCTGTAGCCCAGGAAATTCAGAGGGCAGCCGGGTCCCGGAAATATACTACCGTATCTCATAGAGCCTCTGCTCCGTCCACACGTGCCAGCTGATGCAGGCGAGCTTCCTGGCCGTGGCCACTCTGGCGTCACCTGCCCCTTTCCTCCTCTTGATGCGCTCGTGGTAGAGGCGCAGCTCGGGAGAGGCCATAATCGCGGGCCTCGCCGCCTCGGTGAAGGCCCACCTCAAATACTTGTTTCCCCGCTTGGTTAACCTGCCTCGGGAGGTCTTCTCCCCCGAGGAATAGGTGGAGGGGACGAGCCCGTATAGCGGACCCGAGTTCCTTGGACACGGAATAAGAAAAACCTTATGTCCAAGGAGGTGGGAAGATGTCGGATGCCTCGCTCGGGGGTCGTGGCCCGAATCCTGGTATTTAACCTGCCAATATACTGATTATTTATCCTGAATAAACACTCCCCATATACATTATCACCACTCAAGCTGGCTTCCAGGTAATACCGGCAACGACCGTTCGTATAGCAAGGGGATGAAGAGGTCCGGTGAGAGATGAACGAGGGGGGATACGATGGCAAGGCATATCTGACCTGTCCGCGAAGACCACGAATACACGCATCACGATTGGAGGTTGGAGGAATGGCGATTTCTAATAGAGAGGGGCTACCCGGCCTTTCGCAAGGGGAGGTCCGTGGCGGCGGTGGACG
>CAZGWK010000100.1:0-2793 GCA_964529285.1 uncultured Actinomycetota bacterium | reverse complement strand
TGTTCGGACATAAGCCCTCCAGGCATATAACGGCCAGCACAGCGTTTTTGTTTGCCCACCTCCTGATGGGAATATCTTAACGCAAGAAGGCATTGTCCTTCCAGGACTGCATTTCATCAGGCCAGGGTTAATCCGGCTTGCGTTTCTAAAGAAACACCGCAACTTCTTCACACGCCCAACCGCGCTTTACCACCTGCGCGTGCTTGAAGTATCCTTGTCTCGACGTGAAGGGAGACACGATATGGCGCTGGACAAGGACCTGGAACACCAGATGAGGGTCATCCTATCGGGGACGGCGGAATGCCTGCCCGAGGGTGACATGCAGGTCAAGGTGGAGAGGGCGATAGCCGAGGACCGCCCCTTGAAGGTAAAGCTCGGGGTGGACCCCACCCGTCCCGACCTGCACCTGGGCCACGCCGTACCCCTGAGCAAGCTGCGGCAGTTCCAGGACCTGGGCCATACCTCCATCCTGCTCATCGGGGACTTCACCGCCCTGGTGGGGGACCCCTCGGCGCGGGATGTGACCCGCCCCCAGCTTACCCCGGAGGAAGTGAAGGCCAACGCCGAGACCTACGCCGAGCAGGCCTTCCGCATCCTGAACCGGGAGAAGACGGTGCTGGATTACAACAGCCGCTGGTTGGCCCCTCTCAACTTCGAGGAACTGCTGCGCCTCACCGCTTATTTCACCGTGGCGCGCCTGCTGGAGCGGGACGATTTCTCCAAGCGCTACGCGGAGAACGTCTCCATCGGGCTGCACGAGTTCCTCTACCCGGTCATGCAGGCCTACGACTCGATCGCCCTGGAGGCCGACGTGGAGATAGGGGGAACCGACCAGATCTTCAACTTGCTGGCGGGAAGGGAACTGCAGCGGGCCATGGGCAAGGAGCCCCAGAGCGTGCTCACCCTGCCCATACTGGTGGGGCTGGACGGGGAGAAGAAGATGTCCAAGAGCCTGGGCAACTACGTGGGCCTCACCGACCCCCCGGAGGAGATGTTCGGCAAGCTCATGTCCCTGCCGGACGAGCTCATGCCAGATTACTTCCGGCTTACCACGGCCCTGGAGCCTTCTGAGGTAGATGCCATCATGGCGGAGCTGGAGTCGGGGGCCTTGCACCCGGTAAAGGCTAAGAGGCGTCTGGCGGCGGAGGTGACGGGCCTCTACTGGGGAAGCGGTGCGGCTCAGTCGGCGGAGCAGGCCTTCGACCGCGTGCACGTGGCGAGGGAGCTGCCGGAGGAGATCCCCGAGGTGTGCATCGCTCCAGAGGAATTAAAGGACGGGAGGATATGGCTGCCGAAGCTCCTGGTCCTGGCGGGCCTGGCCTCTTCCACCAGCGAGGGGAAGCGCCTCGTCACCCAGGGAGGGGTGAAGCTGGACGACGAGGTCGCGGAGGATACGGAGATGGAACTCGCCGCCGAGGAGTTGAGCGGGCTCGTCATCCAGAAAGGCAAGCGCCATTTTCGCAGGATACGGACTTGAAAACGCCGAATAAAGCCGTTTGACAGGCCTATTTTACGGTGCTATCATAAAACATGCGGCAGGGCCGCCGGGTTAAAACCCGATTGATAAAAGGAGGCGGTAATCCGGATACTTAGCAAACAGCAGTGAGTCTTCGGTCTGGATGCCGCTGAAAAAGCGGCCTTTTTGATGCCGTTTTGTTGACAGGGTTTGAAGCAAGTGCTACTTTGTGGCATTGTTGAATTCGGTGCTTGAACCGCGTTCTTTGAAAACTAAACAGCGTAACAGAGAGAGAATTGAGCTCCAATCAATTCCGATTAGATCCATCGCAAGATGGATCACGGTCAGTATGGAGCCTGGATACACACTCCAAGCATGTAAGTCCGGTTATACTGGACTGCATTTTACACGGAGAGTTTGATCCTGGCTCAGGACGAACGCTGGCGGCGTGCCTAACACATGCAAGTCGAGCGGACCGACCCTGTCTCTTCGGAGACGGGACAGGTTAGCGGCGAACGGGTGAGTAACACGTGGGCAACCTGCCCCGAAGACCGGGATAACTCCGGGAAACCGGAGCTAATACCGGATACCCTGACCATACCGCATGATGAGGTCAGGAAAGGTTGTTTAACTTCGCTTCGGGATGGGCCCGCGTCCCATTAGCTAGTTGGTGAGGTAACGGCTCACCAAGGCAACGATGGGTAGCCGGCCTGAGAGGGTGTACGGCCACACTGGGACTGAGATACGGCCCAGACTCCTACGGGAGGCAGCAGTGAGGAATATTGCGCAATGGGCGAAAGCCTGACGCAGCGACGCCGCGTGGACGATGAAGGCCTTCGGGTTGTAAAGTCCTGTCAGGAGGGACGAAGCGGACTTGTCCGTGACGGTACCTCGGTAGGAAGCTCCGGCTAACTACGTGCCAGCAGCCGCGGTAAGACGTAGGGGGCAAGCGTTGTCCGGAATCACTGGGCGTAAAGAGCTCGTAGGCGGTCTGTTTAGTCGGATGTGAAAGCCCTCGGCTCAACCGAGGAATTGCATTCGATACTGGCAGGCTAGAGTCTAGCAGAGGGAAGTGGAATTCCCGGTGTAGCGGTGAAATGCGCAGATATCGGGAAGAACACCGGTGGCGAAGGCGGCTTCCTGGGCTATGACTGACGCTGAGGAGCGAAAGCTAGGGTAGCAAACAGGATTAGATACCCTGGTAGTCCTAGCCGTAAACGATGGGCACTAGGTGTGGGGGGTTACCAAATCCCTCCGTGCCGAAGCTAACGCATTAAGTGCCCCGCCTGGGGAGTACGGCCGCAAGGCTAAAACTCAAAGGAATTGACGGGGGCCCG
>CAZGWK010000099.1:0-3024 GCA_964529285.1 uncultured Actinomycetota bacterium | reverse complement strand
CCAAATACGGCGTCCTGGTCGACTTCGACCAGATATATGCCGAGCTGTCCGGCAGCATGAGCCGTCAGGCCGCCGCGAACCTCGTCAGCAAGCTTAGCCGCAACGGCTGGCTGGTACGTCTCAAGAAAGGCACCTATTATATCGCCGGCAGCGAGTCCAGGGGCTTCGCCGCGCTTCCCGTCTATAAAATAGCCCAGGTCTTCGTGGAGGAATCGTACGTCTCCTTCGAGGCCGCGTTGCAATTCCACGGCCTCTTCGACCAGTACCTGAGGTCGGTGCTCAGTGTCTCCCTTAAGGTGTACGATACGCGGGAGTTTCAGGGCATACGGTATGGATATGTAAAGACGAAGGGCAGTCTGTTCTACGGATTCGGGGATGAGCGTGTGGAGGGCTTCGTGGTAAGAATAGCGAGCGTGGAAAAGGCATTGCTGGACCTGCTCAACTACCGCAGGACCGCTTATGCGGTCGACCTGGTGCTCGAGAAGTTACAGTCGAGCGCGGATGAGATCGATCTCGGGAGGCTTCATGAGTACTGCGCGGGGCAGAGCTTGACCGTGCGCAGGATTGCGGGGTTGCTCCTGGACAAGGCGGGCATGGACTCGGGGCCTGTTTACGAGATGGTGATGGGCAAGTCAAGTGCCAGCTACATGCTGAGTGGTGATGGCACGTTCAACGCCAAGTGGCGGCTTTATACCCCCGCCCGGCTGGCCACATGACGCGGGGCAGCGGGATCGTATCTTCGTTTTTCGGTTTTCAACCAACACGCCAAGGGCGCGCGTAAAGAATGGGGCAGTGCAGGGGTGAAGTACATGGCCCGCTCGGCCAGGAAGTCGGAGGTGGAGGTGAGCAGCACGGAGACGTCCTGGTCCATGCCCGCCTGCGTAGGCGATGGTGGAGTGCTTGGCAGCGGGTACGGGGTAGTCCATCTCCACCGGTGCCCCCGAGCCCAGCTGGTAGGAGGAATGCACGTTGATGTCCGAAAAGCCGGGGTTCTGCAGGGTGAGCCACTCCTCAAACCCCCACGTAGTACCCTCGGCGAAGTATTAGCTACGGGCCAGGGAGGAAATCCCCATCAAGCAGTGGCCCCCGGTCCTGACGAAAATGCAAAGCTTACAATAGTTGACTAAAAACTATAGTATAGTATACTAAACACTACAGAATAGTGAATAATACACTAATTAAAGAGGTGAATATGTTCGATTATCAGGATGTTGAAACATATCTGCGCGCATTGGATGAGCAGCTCGGTCTGCAAGGACGTCACATAGAGCTTGTTGTATGCGGGGGCACGGCTCTTAATGTACTTGGCCTTTTAAGTCGGGCGACCAAAGACATAGACGTTGTTGGGATTATAGAAGATAGCGAAGGTCCAGATAGCGAAGGTCCAGAACTCCGGGAAGCGGATTTCGAGGGTTGGTTTCTTGAATCGGCGGGTAAGGTAGGCCGCGATTTTAAGCTGCCCGATGAATGGATAAACAATGGTCCGACGAGCATGGTGCGAACGGGGTTGCCCGAGGGCTTCATCGCCAGGCTCATATCAAAACGATATGGTGACAACCTGGTCGTACACTATACCTCAAGGCTCGATCTTATTTACTTCAAGCTATATGCGGCCGTCGATAGACAAGGCCAGCACATTGAAGATCTAAAAAAGCTGGATCCTTCCCCCCAGGAGATGGAAGCGGCAGCTTTATGGTGCCTGGCTCAAGATCCCTCTGAGCCGTTTAGAGCGGAGTTGGTCAAGTTACTGGAGTGGATGGATTATGGAGACGTCGTTAGAAGGGTTTCCTAAAAGCATACTCGAGAAGATGCTGGATTTATGCTGGCGTCAGTGGTCGGCTCTTGGCGTATATACCAGCATTCCGCCGGAAACAAAGTGGGCAATCGACCTCGAGGCATTGATCTGCGCGACGATGTTCTATGGGCGTTTTGATCCCAGGCTCTTTGATGAGGCTTTAGATTGGATCTCCGTTAACAAGGAAGTCCTAAGCCTTGATCGGCTGAAGAGGATCGCAGACATATTTGGCCCCAAGTGCAAGGCATGCCTGGGTGCCTCTATGGATGCCGTGGCCCTAGAAAAAAGGAGCCCAAGATTCGCATCATCTGTTGATAGATGGAAAGAGTTCAAGCTTGCCGACGAGGAAAACCTCTTCTTGAGCTGGGGCTCGGATAAGGGATTTGATGTGAAAGAAACCGACCCCACCTTTCGCGCCTGGGGGTTTTTGCGTAATGAGCCGAACCTGCGCGGTCTGTCCGGTAAACCCGATATGAGCAATAGCGTGAATCTGTTTATACGTTTGAGGAAGCTGTTTGGGGTAACCTCCCGTGCCAGTATATTCGGATACCTCTTGCTGAAGAGTGATGGTAATTCGATGCAGATATCAAAGGCGGTTAACGTTAACCAGAGGAACGTTTACCATATACTCAACGAGATGGCGGAAGGAGAGTTCCTTCTGCAACGGTCCAGTGGGAGGGAATCTGTATTCTTCATCAACCGAGAGCCTTGGCTCGAATTCTTCGGCGTGGGCAAAGACTTGCTCTTTATCAGGTGGGCCGATATTTTCAGTACGTTTCAATTCCTGTTGGAGGATTGGGCGGAGAACAGGCAAGCATATTCTTCTGAATACCTGGCCGCCTCCCGCATCCGTGATAATGCACCAAGGTTACTCAAAGGTCTTGATATGGACGGAATCGATTACCGGATGCCCGATCTTGGCCATCATCGTGGAGAAGCGTACTTCGCTGCCTTTGCCGAGTATATCCAAGCCTACCTAAGCCGCCTCTAAAGCCCCGGGATCGAGCCTCGGAATGTATGAGGCCGGGGGGTCAGGCCCGGCTTTCGGCCGTGGAGGGTGTCAGGCCGGGGGGTCAGGCCCAGGGGCCCGGAAATCGGCCTGAGGCCGAGAGCGAGGGCGGTGGGAGGCTGCACGCGGTGAAGGACGAGGGGGAAGCAGAGGCATCCACACCCCCAGCGTAGCTGCGGACGGGGTCAGCCCCGGACATTGGACATTGTGCATCCCGATT
>CAZGWK010000098.1:0-3187 GCA_964529285.1 uncultured Actinomycetota bacterium | reverse complement strand
TGGTACCTTGTCTATGACTATAGTTCCACCACACAAATCCGATGGTAGACCCTAGGGGCGGAACTGGTGCAAGGCCACGCCGTCTGCAGAGGTCCAGGTGTCGAGGGTCACCCTGATGCCGATGCTCAGCTCCTCGAAGGGGGCGTCGATGCGGGTGATGACGTTACCTATCCCCTCCAGTTCCACCAGGCCCAGGACGTCGGGCTTGCGGCAGCGAATGGCGTCGACCTGTTGGGTGAAGGCCAGGAGCGTGCCCTCGCGCGGCATGTCCACCCATTCCATGTCCTCCCCCAGGCATGCCGGACATACGACGTGCGGGGGATAGTGTGTCTTTCCGCAGCCCCTGCAGCGCGTGGTCTGGAACTCGCCGCGCTCCAGGCGTGCGAAGAACTCCTCCGCGGCGCGGTCCTGCATGTAGGGCCTGGTGTCCATATCAGCCTCTCCCCCGATCCAGCACGGCTACGATGGAGCCGTTGATAAAACCCTGCTCGGTATGGACCAGCCCCACGGAAGCGCCCGGCCTCTGGCGCTCTCCCGCCTCGCCCCTGAGATGGCGCGTGATCTCGATGAACTCCAGCAGGGGGGTGACGTAGGCGGGATGGCCCAGCGATAGCCTGCCGCCGCTGGGGTTTATAAGCACCTCGCCGCCGTGGGTTGTACGTCCTTCCTTTATCGCTGCCGGCGCTTTGCCCGGCGAGAAGAAGCCGAGCTCCTCGTACATCATGGGCTCCATGCCGGCAAAGGCGCCGTAGACCTCGGCGACATCTACGTCTTCGATGGCGTACCCGCTCCCCTTCAGGGCTCCGCGAGCGGCGCGCCCCACGCACGGGAACCTGGATATCTCCGCATGGTAGGGGATAAAACTGGTAGCGTCGTGGGCCTCGCGCATGCCCGCTATGCGCACCGCTCTGCGGTTGTCCCGCACGAGTTCATCGCCGGCCAGCACTACCGCAGCGCCGCCGTCGTGCATCTCCGAGCTCTCGTGGCGGTGTATAGGTGGGGTGAGCATCTTGCTCGCCAGCACTTCTTCCAGGGTGAGAGCTTCCTTGTAGGCGGCCTGCGGATGCCTCAGCGCATGCTCGCGCAGGAGTACCGCCACGCGCGCGATATCCTCGGGAGCGATATCGTGGCGGTGCATGTATCTCTGTACTGCCATGGCGTAGAAGGGCAGGGGGCTGATGACCCCGTAGGCCGCCTGGTAGGAATCGTAGAGGGAGTTCGCCTCCTTGATGAGGTGGAAGTGGCCGGCGATATCGCCCCTTATCTGCTTGGGGGGCGTCTCCCTCTGCGCCGCGAAGACCAGGCATGACTTTATCCTGCCCTGCCTTATGCGGTCGCGGGCTATGTGCACGGCGACCGAGGTCGAGTTTCCGCCGCTGTCGATATCCAGCATGAGGCCGCACTCGATGCCCAGATAGTCGGCCATCCTCTGGGTGATCATCTTACGCGCAGGCGCCATGTATCCATGCGGGGTCGTTATCAACCCCTCCACCTGGGAGGGAAGGAGACCGGCATCGCGGAGAGCCCCTGCGCATACCCGTGCTCCCATGTCATGCGGATCACTGGTGTGCCAGCCGATATCGGTCATGGCGACGCCTGCGATGTACGCTTCCCGCACCGGTTTTAGCCCCCTTCGCTTCAGGGAATCATAAGTATCAGGCCATTAGCAATTATACCGGAAGTCGACCAGGGCAAGAAAAAGGTACGGGAAGGAAGTGGTGGTGATGGAACAAACACGCAGGATCGTGGTCATCGGTGGGGTGGCAGGCGGGGCCACCTTCGCATCGAAGGCACGGCGCTGCTGCCCGGATGCGGAGATAGAGATATACGACCAGGACGAGTTCATCTCATATGTCGGCTGCGGCCTTCCATATTTCATCGGCGGCCATTCCCCCAACTGGCGCAAGTTACTGGCGAGACTGCCCAGGGAGTTCGAGGAGCGTCAGAATATACACGTCTTCCTGCGTCACCGCGTAAATTCCATCGATACGGAGAACAAGGTCATACGCGTCGCCGATCTGGAGGGAGTGAGCGAGTCTTCTATCGCCTACGATACGCTGGTCATTGGCACCGGCGCATCTCCCTTCGTGCCAACCATACCCGGCCGAGAACTGGACGGCGTGTTCGTTCTGCGCTCCATCACCCATGCCCTGGAGATGAAGTCCTATATCGACCTGCAGGCACCGCAGCGGGCGGTAATCGTCGGAGGGGGCTCCATAGGGCTGGAGATGTGCGAGGCCTTACGTCGCCTGGACATGGAGGTTCACCTCGTCGAGCTGGATGAACAGGTACTTCCACCCCTTGATGCCGATCTCGCTTCCAAGGTGATGGGGCATCTCGAGGAAAACGGGGTAAAACTGCACCTGGGATCCGAGCTTAAAAGCCTGCACGGGAAGGACGGCAGGATCAGCGTGGTGTCCGCTGGGGAAGAGGAGATAGCCACGGACATGGTCCTTTTGAGCATCGGGATCAGGCCGGCCAGCGCCCTGGCCGAGAAGGCGGGGGTCGAACTCGGCGCAAAAGGCGCTATCCGGGTGGACGAAAGCATGCGGACCAGTGCCCCGGACGTGCTTGCATGCGGTGACTGCGTCACTACCAATAACCTGGTCTCGGGGAAGGAGAGCTGGATGCCCATGGGCTCGACCGCCCGCAAGCAGGCACGCGTCGCCGCCGAGACGGCTGCCGGGAACGTGTCCGCTTTTCCCGGCACCCAGGGTACCCTTATCCTGAAGGCCTTCGATATGACTTTGGGAAAAACGGGTCTCAGCCGGGACGAGGCGGCGGACGCCGGCTTCATTAGCGACACCATCGACGTCGAGGATACCTCGAGGCCCGGCTATTTCCGTGGAGAAGGCGATATAACCCTCAGGGTCACGGTGGAAAAGACCACCGGCAGGCTGCTGGGCGCACAGGTTATAGGCGATTACCATGCCGCAGTGGACAAGCGCCTGGACATCATGGCCACTGCCGTAAGGGGCGGCCTCAACGTCAATGACCTTTCGTACCTTGACCTGGCATACGCGCCCCCTTATTCGCATCCGTTCGACCTGCCGGTCATCGCCGGAAACCTGGCGGAGGCCAAGATACTGGGGAAGGAGTGTTCCTGCACCGCAGAAGGGCTTGAGTAATAGGGAGTAATGGGGTCAGCCCCGGACATGGGACACTTTTGTCACTTTTAGGGGGTCAG
>CAZGWK010000097.1:0-3401 GCA_964529285.1 uncultured Actinomycetota bacterium | reverse complement strand
TGACCCCCCGGCTTGGTTATCAACTGGAGATGCTGAGCGGTCCCGTTTTGGCCGATCTTCCCCACCTCGCGGTGAAAGCTAGAAGGGGAACCATGAAAGCGAGGACGAAGCCGCCCAGGACGAGCACCTGCCATCCCAGTTCGCTCCAGCCCTCCCCGTATATGGAGATGCGGAAGATGGGGTTGGCGATATAGTAGGTGGGAAAGATCTTCGCTATCCACTGCGGCCAGCTCGGAAAGATGATGAACAGCGCCGGAGCGACGAGGAAGATCCCGAACGCCTTTATATAAGCCACGAAGACGGTCTGGTCCTTGGATATCAGGCCGAATATGAGCCCCAGTTCTACGCCGAGGAAAGAACCCAGCACGAACACGATGAGCATGAGCAGCGGTTGCGCAAAACCGATGGTGAGCAATACCAGGATCATCCCCATGGCCAGAGAGACGATGATCCCGACCGTCCCGAAGGCTACGAGTATCTCCGTCAACGTGGCCGGGGTGACCAGCAGGGCGGCAAAGGTCCTCTTCTCCTTCTCGTTCACGATAAAGGAAGCCGTGAGCATCAGGCCGCCGAGAAGGATGATGTAGATGACCATGAAGGGCAGGAACATGTCCATGAGGGACAGGGCCTTCTCCTCTCCCAGCTTCACCTGTTCGAATCGGATCTGCGGCACCCCGGGAGATACCGATCTGACCGCCCCAGTTATCGCGGCCAGGGCGATGGCCCTGTTCTCAGCCAAGCTCTCTCCACTCACGTATAGATCGACCGGCGTTCTCTCCCCCGCTTCCAGTTTCTCCTTCGTCTCCTCGCTGAAGACCACTCCCACGTCGGCCTTGTTGTCCTCCACCAGCCCGGTGACTTCTTCAGCCGAATCCGCTACCAGCAGGCCTGCGACCTCCTTGCCTTCCAGCTCTTCTACTATCGCCTGGTTCCCGCCTTCGTAGATGGCTATCTTCGGTCTGGTCTGCCAGATACCAAAAATGAGTTGGAAAACGGCCGCGAAGAGCAGCGGGCCCAACACCGCGAAAAAGATGTAGGGGTTTCTGGGGTTCAAACACTTCCTCATGATGGCGAGTATCCTGTGCATGCTCATGCCAGTCTCCTCCTCAAGATCACGAAACCCAGCACGAAGAAGGCCAATATGAACAGGACGCTGTACAAAAGGGACATGGCGTAATCGGACAGCCCCATGCCGTAGTTCAGGATGCCGTTCAGGGGTTCGAGCAGCCAGTAGGTGGGTATCGCTTTCAATATGGGCGAATCGAAGCCGGGATATATGACCAGGAAACCTGGGATCACCAGTATCACGAAGGGGATCATGGATATTATGGACATGGAGATGAAATCCCTGCTGAAGGCACCCACGATAAAGGCGATACCCACCATCATCGCGGCGCCCAGCAGCATGAGCAAGAGGATGGCCAACCAGGTATCGGCGGCCAAGGCTCCCAGAAGCAGCGCCGTAAGCACCCCCAGGAAGAAGGTGTTCAGGATGCCCGTGATCGCCTTCGCGGATACGAAATCCTTTAGGGTCACCGGCGTGACCAGGAGGGCCAGGGCCGTCTTTCTCTGGACCTCCTCCATGAGCAGGTTTCCCAGGCTGAACAGTTCGAGCAGAAACACGAAAGCGAGCAGGATGACCCTCAACCTGTCCCTCATGGGGATCTGTTGGCCCGCCATGTCCTGACCGATGACCGTGGCCTGAAAATCGGCCGGAAGCTCGTACCCGATGAGCGCATATCCTATCTCGGAGCCGATGGCCTCGCCCGCCTCGACTACCTCCTCCGGGGTCTTGGACGAGACGTACAGGACCAGCTCCGGTTCCTGCTCCGAGATGACGAACGAGATGCCGGCGCTGACCTCCTCTTCTTCAACCAGTCTCTTGAGATCCTCTACGGACTCCGCCCATACCAGCTCCAGCCCTTCCTCCGCCCCTTCCTTTCCCGCCTCGCTCAACCTCGACGCGATCTCGTCCTCTCCCAACTCCAGGCCGGACTCTGCGGCGGCTTGCTGGCTGATATCGAGGTAAAAGCCCAACTTGAACACCTCGTCCACGCTCGAGGGCAGGAGATAGTAGATTATCGCGAAGACGACGATGAAAAGCACCGAGATCACCGCGACGAAGCGGTTGCGCAGGATCTGCGCCAGGTCCTTCTTTACGATAGCGAAAATGCGGTTCACTTCAGTTTCTTTCCCGTCAACTGGATAAAGATATCTTCCAGGGTGGCTTCCTCTGTGTGCATGTCCAGGACATCGTATCCGGCGATTATCTCCTGGATGCGGCTTCCCGTTTGCCTGTCGTCCAGGGAGAATTCCTCCTCGGCTAGCTCGCCGTCCTTGTGGTAGCGCATTTTCAAGACCCTCTTGCCGAATTGGTGTTTGAGGTTCTCAGGGGTATCCAGGGCGGCGATCTCCCCTTCGTTGATGAAGGCGACGTGGTCGGAGAGCTTGTCGGCTTCCATCATGTCGTGTGTGGTGAGGAATACCGTGGCCCCCCTGGCTTTCTCCTCCGTGACCACCGTGCGGATGGCCTCGGAAGAGACCGGGTCGAGGCCGTCCGTCGGTTCGTCCAGGAAGAGCACCTGAGGTTTGTTTACCAGGGCCCTCGCGACCATGAGCCGCTGTTTCATGCCCTTGGAATAATTTGCTACCTTATCCTTGCGCTCTACCGGCAGTCCCACTCTCTCCAGCAAGCCCGCCGCATCGAGCTCCTTTATCCCGAACAGGGAGGCGAAGAACTTCAGGTTGGCTGCTGCCGACATATCCTCGTAGAGACTCTTTTCCTCGAAGCAGACGCCTATCTGCGCCTGGACTTGTTCCCGGTTTTTCACCATGTCCTTGCCGAGGATGGTTATGCTTCCATCCTGCGGTTCGAGGAGCCCGATGAGCATCTTCAGGGTGGTGGTCTTGCCGGCCCCGTTTGGGCCCAGGAACCCCAGCACCTCCCCGCGGTCTATTTGAAAAGAGATGTGGTCCACCGCCTGTATGTCACCGTATGAATATGCGATGTCCTCGGCTGCAAGAGTCGTTTCAGGCTCCATTCTCTTCCATCCTTCCACTCTTCAAGGCCTGCTCCATCTCCTCGATTCTCTTATCGTAAAGGGGGAATATCGCACGCGGAGAGCCGATTATTTTCTCTATCGTCTCCAGATAGAGTTTCGTGCGGCGCATTACCCTCTGCACGCTTTCCGGGTCGTCCTTCAACCGGATGATATCGGCGGCCTGCTGCTCGGCCATGGCGTTGGAGAGGAGGAGGATCATCTCCGCCGCATCCTCCGGCCTTTCGGCGTCGAAGATGCCTTCCTCGTCTCCCTGTGCTATGATCTCCGCCAGCACGGGCGTGAATTCCTGCACCGCCTTCCTGTTCATCTTGTAACGGATGATGGCGTTTTCATCCCTGT
>CAZGWK010000096.1:0-3652 GCA_964529285.1 uncultured Actinomycetota bacterium | reverse complement strand
CGCATGACACCCAGTTGTTCTCGTCGGCGTCGTCGCAGTCCGGGCCGGAGATGGTCACGTAATCGTCGCAGCCGGTGTAATACGAGTCCGTGTCCTCGTCAACGCAGGTGTCGCATGACACCCAGTTGTTCTCGTCTGCGTCGTCGCAGTCCACTGTGGTCCCGCAGCCGGCCTCGGCGAAATACCCGTCCGCATCAGAGTCGGTGCACACCATCCCGCCCGCGACCTCCGCGGTCATGCCGGCGACCACCGTGGAACCGGAGCAGTCAGAAGCCTCGAGCTCGATCCGGCAGGTGCGCTGGGCGGTGAAGGTGTAGGTGCCCCCCTCAAGGGTCCCCTGGCAGGTGTCACGCGCCGCCAAAGAGACAACAGGGTCGCTCCACCCGCCGGTGACGGAGGCTGTAACTTCTACTGTAACCCCTGAGTCCACGCTTACAGGATCAGGGGAGAAGCTCATGGCCATTGCCGGGTCGAACCCCTGGTCAAAGAAGAGCTCCACCGCGGTGTCCCCGCTCAAGGTGAAGTCGAGGAAGCCGGAGAAGTCCGGGTCCTGGTGCCACACGTCCACGGCAAAGCGCTGCCCCTGGGGCACGCCCCTGAGCTGGAAAGCGGTCGCCCCCTGGTGCAGGGCAAGGGGAACCGGGGGAAGCACCAGGTCCCACACGGGATCGTATAGGGTGGCGTGCACCCCGCCGCCGTAGCAGGCGTCAGGCACCAGCACGGTCTCGCCGTCGGGGGTCTGGAGCCAGAGGTTATGAGCGTCGCTTACGGTGGCCGTGTCCGACTGGCTCACGTGAACCACAAGCTCCACCGGCTCGCCCATGAGGTCCACCGTGCAGTCGGGCTCGCAGTAAGTGGTGCCATAATGCAGGGCCGGGAAGGTATTGGTAACCGTATCGCCTGAGACGCTGTACACCTCCACCGACACCCTCCTCCGCTCGCCGGTCTCCACCATGAAGCTCTGCTGCTCGCCTTCCACGAACTGCGAGTAATACACCTCGTAAGGGTTGCTGAGGACGAGCATCAAAAGGTTCGTACGACCCGGGCCGCCGACGACGGCGGGGGCAAGCTCGCCGCCCCCCTGCGCCCCTTGTGGCTCGGGCAGGCTTATCTCCAGCGAGAAGCTTACCTTCTCCTCCTGGTTGGGGACCTCCCGGCACGAGCCCGCGAAAAGGAGACCCAGGCAAAGGGCCGCACCCCATACCGTCCCGGTTATATTATTCAGTCTCATGAGTTCTCCCCCTTGTGGTTACATTGACTCTTGGATTATTATCTTGAGCTCGGTCCGAGGCGGAGGCTCCTGGAAGATGATGTTCTCCGGGTTGTCCTGCTCAGAGGGGAGGTCGTCAGGGTCGGTGTCCCCGGGCGCTCCCTCGTCTCCATCGCCTTCTCCTTCTCCTTCGTCTTCGCCTTCATCGTCACCGTCACCGCCCGGCGCCGGGGGCGTGAGCTCGTCGTCATCCGGGTCGGGGGCCTGCCCCGCTGACTGGTTGCGCAGCTCGCTGGCCCGGGTGTCCAGGCTGCGCCTCGATACGTGAACCGTATTGATGAGGGCCTCGAGGTCCGCCTGGCTCATGGTAGACGGCGGGGTCGCGGCCCGGCCGAGCTCGGCCACCGAGTACTGCCCCGAGCCCACGTCATAGCAGCCGCCCCCCGACTGGCCGCAGAAGTTGGCCGCGCCCTCGATCCCCACCATCATGGTGGTCATGTTGCCGGTGTTGGGGTGCACGCCCGCCTTGACTATGAACATGGTCCCCCGCACGCCCGAGGTGGCGGTGTCCGTTTTGATCTCGTAGCTGGACTTGTCTCCACCGAAGAGACCTCCCACGACGGACATGACCGTGCCCACGGCAAGGTCGTAGGCCGCCTGCACAACCCCGCTGTCCTCGTCGTATACCATCTTGTTTATCTCGATCCTGGTCGAGGGACCCAGGCGGAGGACGCTGTCGTCCTTGAAAAGAACAGTGGCCTTGGAACCCCGCGAGCTCTCAAGCTCGTCCCCCTGGAACACCTCGGCGTCGAGCGATGCAAGCACTCTGCCGCCACCCGCGCGGTTTATGTAAACCTCGCCCTCGACCTCGGTGAAACGACCCGCGGAAGCGGCAAAAGCGCGCCCGCCCGCGCACGTCGTCATAAAAACCACTAAAACCAAAATCGCCCTCTTCATGGTCTCCTCCTTTGAAGCATCCTGAAAAAGCCCGGAGCATTAAAACCGGGCCAGCATGCCCGCGCTGTAAATGGACCGGTCGTACTCCAGGCTGGCAAGGTTGGCGTCAACCGTGCCGTACGATACCCCTCCGTATACATGCAGCGTCTTGTAAACCGGCGCCTGCACCGAGCCGGACAGGAACGTGCGGCGCTCCTCCCGCTCGAAAGCCGAGTCCACAAAGTCCCGCACCTCGTAGCGACCGCTCAAAGACGCCACCGCCTTCATGGGAAGAGCCGAGATCACGCCGGCGTGAAAGGCGTTCTCAACGCGGTTGTAGTTCTCCCCCTCAGCGGACACCCGGGCGAAGGAGTAGCCCAACCAGGCGTTCACGCGCTCATCCAGCAAAAAAAAGTGCTGGTACAGGGAAGCCGAGGCCTTGTTGTTGTCGCGGTCGTTCTCGCCCTCCCCCGGCTCATCGAAAACCTCGCCGCCGTACTCGCCCACCACCCGGGTGCGAAGCGACTTCGTCCAGGAAACGGAGACCTCGGGAGAAGCCTTCCAGACGTTGGTGTAAGGGTCGTTGTCCACCCAGGAGCCCGAGTAGCTGCCGCGGAGACCCGCCCTCACATCGGCGCCCCCGGCCGGCGCATCGTAAAAAGCGCCCACGCCGCCCATGTGATACATGATGTCGGCCTCCCCCTCCCGGGAATGCCAACTCGAATAACCCACGTAGCGCGCGGAGCCCTCGAACCGCCCCGAGGCGTAGCGGTAGCGGCCCGCGAGGTCAACCACCCCCCGGCTGTCATCCATCTCGGTGATGTCCTCGGGAAGAAGGTCCTCCTCGGGCACCAGCGCGATGTTGCTGTCGTACTGGTAAAGCAGGCGCACCCGGCCGGACCACGGCTTCTTCTCCCTGCGCACGGCCGGCCGCGGCCTCTCACCCCCAAGGGTGGAGACGTACTTCGCGGAGCGCACGCCAAGCTCGGTCTCCGGGCCGAGGTCCCGCGCCCGCTCGAAATGGACCCGGGCCTCCCTGGTCCTGCCCTGGTGGAGAAGACATACGCCCGCGTAATAACGGGAAGCCTGGGCGAAATCTTCGGAGGAGAAAAGACCCTCCAGTACCGGGAGCGCCTCGCCGAAGCGCCGCTCGCCCATCAGGGCCTTGCCCTTGTAAAACGCGGCCCGGGCGCTCTCCGGGTCGAGCTCCAGAGCGGTCTGCGCCGACGCAAGCGCCGGCCCGGACATGTCAGCCTGGAGCTGGGCCCATGACAGGTCCTCCCATGCGCCCGCATCATCGGGGTCGAGCTCGGCCGCCTGCCGCAGGTAGTTGACGGCGCCGCCGGCGTTGCCCAGCGCAAGCTCGCAGAGCCCGGCGTAGTGCGCCGCCTCGGCGTTGTCCGGCTCCTCCGAAAGCGCCTCGGCAAGGAGCGCGAGCGCATCTTCGTAATCGCCGCCGGAAAACTTCACCTTGGCCTGCTCAACCCTTACCTGCGCCTTGGCGCC
>CAZGWK010000095.1:0-3768 GCA_964529285.1 uncultured Actinomycetota bacterium | reverse complement strand
AGCTAGACTCCATACATTCAATCATAATCATAACAAACATAGGGGCCATTATTGCCGGTTTCTCTCGCTTCCCCAGCCAGCTGTACCTGAAGAAAAGGTCGCTCCTGCAGGTGCTTCCTCTTCATCTTTGAAAACCTCCCAATGGCACAGTCAAAGTGTGCAGTCATCATGGGAGGCACGGCCCCTTTTTACTGGGATCCGACCCCGGTGCGATTCCCGGCGATATCCGTGGCGATCGATCAGGAGGAGTGGCGGTAAAGATGCCAAGAAGAAGGCCCAACGCGGGTTCTGTCTTCAAGATGCTCGTCATATTCAGCTACTACGAGCCGCCGGACCTCGACAGCGCCAAGCTTTACGAAGAGGCGTTCAACCTGCTCCTGCAGGGGCTTCCGCGACATGGTCGACAGCATCAAGCGCATGATAGAGAGGTCGATGGAATAGGAACAGCTCTCTGGTCCAAAGGTCGTGAGGCCTGCATAGCCTCGACCTTCTTGCCCGATGACTTATGCCGGGGGCCTCTTTCGGAGGCCCCCTTCTTTTTCGAGAAACCATGCCGGTGATGCGATTTAAGGCCTAAACCGGGGTGCCCGGGTTAATGCCGTTAAATCACCTGGCGCCGCAAAGCATCCTGATGAATTCCCAGGTCGTGCAGTATTCCCCCTGGGGCGCCCAGTTCCCCCTCATCGTCTATCACGAGCTCGCTGTCGTTTATGGTGCGGCTCGTCATGGTGGTCAGAAGACCTCCCACGGACACGCTGAAATAGCGGACGTCCTCCTCGCCCGTGAGCTCACCGCCGCCTCCACTGGTGTCGGTGAAGGAGGGCGCGCGGAACCTCACCAGGGCGACCCCGCCGGGTCCGGGATGGGCGAGGGGCATCCAGATATAGGGGTTCGCATGCTGCGGGAAAAGCGCTGGGTATCTCGATACGCCAGCTCTCCACCTGCGTGCTCATGGCGGCGTAATACTGCAGCGTGTTCGCTATCAAGCCGAGAGAATCGCCAAGGCTGCCCGTCCGTACGCGGTGCGGGCGCCACCACTGGTTATCAATCGATCACGTTGCAGGGGGCCAATAGCCAGGGGCCCTATCCGAAACCCCTGGCTATTGGCAACAAGACATCTGCGATGAGCAACCATACGGGCGGCAGCCAGCCCTGGCCGCGCCGGTCAATCGCTTACCGAAGCATCCGCCTGAATTCCCTCTTCGTGCAGTAATCCCCCTGTAGCGCCCAGTCGCCGATGTGCTGCGAGGCCGCCTTTTCCAGGGCACCGCTTTGCTCGGGGGGAACGAATATGTCGAGCTCGGGCAATACCATGAACGAACCCGCGAAGTCATCGCGCGGCAGCATCTGCCGGAAAACCACCATGGGCTTCTGGTCCAGTTTTCCGGGCAGGACGTTCCATCCTTTCGACTTCGCACGGTTAGCGAGCCAGCGCGGGGCGCCGATCACCAGGTTCACGAACCCGTCCTCGTCGATGACAAGCTCGCTGTCGTGTATGGTGCGTTGGGTTATAGTGGTCCAGGAAGCGGCCACGGATACGCTGAAATAGCGGACGTCCTCCTCGCCCGTGAACTCACCGCCGCCGCCGCTGGTGTCGGTGAAAGTGGGCGCGCGGAACCGCATCACCGCGATGTCGCCGAGTTCGGGATAGTAGTCCAGGGACGTCCAGACGTAGGGGCTCCCGTACTGGGGCAGGAAATAAGACTCGTCGACACTCCAGCTCTCCACGTACGGGCTCAGGGCGTCGCGATATGCATGGACGTATTCCTGCATCTCGAGAAGCTCCCTGATCGTGGTGTCCCTGTAATCGCCGACGTCCATCCAGGCGGGCCCGGGAGCGGTCTCTCCCGTGGCGTCATAGAACGTGCTCGTCGAGGGCATCCCGACCCCCCCGTCCAGGGGCTGGCCGTCGTCTGGCAGGTACACGCGCATCAGCAGGACGGCGGTTTTGACCTCGTCGGAGATGACCAGGGTGTTGGGCTCGCCTGCGTGGGCGCTGCCCTCCGGGACCATCTGCACCGTGTAGCTCCGGTTGGCCACCGTGCGATCTACGCCCGGCCGGAAGGGGTTCCGGTTCCAGGGATCGGGATTAATATCCACGTCGTGGAGGGCGTCAACCGGCAGCTGGCCCTCGTCGTAGAGCGTGAAGCTCATGTAGCGCGCGTGGGGAAACTCGCCCTTGAACTCGAACCTCAAGTCTTGGTTATCCTCCGCGCTGAACAGGTAGTAATAGTAGGCCGCGTTCAGGTCCGTGTACCCGTAACCTCCGTAATCATAGTAGCCCCACTCGGCTTCTCCGCCTTCGTCGCACGCGGCCGCTTCCGGAAACGCGGCAACCATGATGGAACACATGGACAGCGCCATCAACAACGCCAGAGCTATGGCCGATACGCGTTTTACCATCATCTCCCCCTTTGCTTCCTCTCTCTTGGAAATCGCCATTCCCCCATCCTCCAATCGTGATGCGTGTATTCGTGGTCTTCGCGGACAGGCCAGATATGCCTTGCCATCTTCATCCCCCCTCGTTCATCTCTCACCGGACCTCTTCGTCCCCTTGCTATACGAACGGTCGTTGCCGCAGTCCTCTGGAAGCCGACTCCAGTATTGATATAGTACAAGAAGGGGATTTATTCGAGATAAAGAAATGATACATAAAGCCGGCACTCTCCTCGCTTCATCAAAGACGCTCGTATCCGGCGTTCCCACTCCGCCGTTCAGGGGGGTCCCGTCTTCGAAGACGGGACCCCCCGCGACTCTCTCCTCGTTTCGATCTTATGTATGACTATTCCTCTCGTCTTTCCGCCGGATCGATATTTCCTGCTGCACCATCCCTTGCTGCACGTTATTGCCGCCTCTACTCCATCTTGCAGTTTATACATGCGGTTTTATCTTGATTAAAGTTTTATCTTGATTAAATAATGAATATAAATTGGAGGCCGCAATTACGAACACGAACGTCCGCACGCGGTGCGTGCGCCCGCACTGGTTATCAATCGATCACGTTGCGGGCGAATATGAGCTCGGCCCCCGGCTTGCGCTCCAAGCTCGTGGCCCCGCCCCGGCAGGTGGCGACGCACAAGCCGCACCCGTAGCATTTATCGCTGTCAACCGATACCACGCCGCCGTCCGCCATGCGCGCGCCGAAATGGCAGCGCTGCAGGCACAAGCCGCATTCCTCCGCCCCGAGGCAGGCGCCTGCGTCCACCGCCGCCACGGACCTCCCCTTGCGAAAGGCCGGGTAGCCCCTCTCTATCTGCGCCTTCATGGGGATGCAGACATCCCGGTTGCAGTTGCAGAGGACGTAGGCCGCCCTCTCCTGCATGGGATAACCTAAGAGATTGTGGACGAAACCGAGGCGGTCGAAGCGCTCCAGCAGCTCCAGCGCCTCCTCGCCCGAGATGCGGTAGTACATGCCGGGGTGGTGATCCAGGTACTCGTCAGCCCAGCGCCCGAAGACCATGTCGGTGTTGTTGGGGCTGGTGTCCGATATCTTGTGGAGCGCCCGGCGGCAGGGGCAGGTGCCCACGGCTATGGTGTAGCCCGCCTCAGCTATCCTCTCTATGAGCTGGCGTGACTCGGCCAGGTTGAGGATCTCGCCCGTGAGCGTCTTTGCGGCCGCCCGGTTGTGCAGTTCCACAAGGCGCCTGCTCAGGGCATGCTCGTATATCCACGGGTTGTTGCCGAAAAAATTGGTGATACGCAGCAGGACGTGCTCGTATTTCGAGATCAGGCGGACCATCACCCGCGGGGCGCGCTGCATGAGGAGTT
>CAZGWK010000094.1:0-4046 GCA_964529285.1 uncultured Actinomycetota bacterium | reverse complement strand
AGCTAGACTCCATACATTCAATCATAATCATAACAAACATAGGGGCCATTATTGCAGGTTGTGATGAAAAGCGGGAATGGAAAACCCGGTTGTGAGTGCAGGCGAGACCTAAGTGTATATCCAGATGAGAAGCCTGCTGTCATTGCTGACGACGAGGTCCTTGCGATGATTAGAATTGCCGGAAGGAAATCGGGTTGAGTAAATCACCCGACGCATTTTCTTTCAAGCGCTCTGCCGGGAAGGGTTTGTACCATATTTCCTCTTTCTTGCCCAGATAAGCTCCAGCAATGCCTCCAGGCGGGTCTGCAGGCCTGCCATGCCGGTCTGCTCGTCTATCGACAGGGAGACTATGGGCATGTCCAGCTCGTCTGAGATCCTCACGAAGATAGTCCTTGCGATTACTTCGGGCATGCAGGTAAAGGGATGAAAATGGATAACCGCATCAAAGCCCTGGCGTGCGAACATGACGGCCGCACCTGTGGACAGCAGGCCATGGCCTCCTATCTCATGCCCCAGATAGGGTTTCGCCGCGCTCAGAATCTCTTCATCCGTAAAACCGAAAACAGGGTTACGCCCCATAGGTGTAAATACGTCCGAGATATGCACGGAACGTTCCAGGACCACCCCGTTCTTCGCGAGCCATCTCGCGGCATCGAAATTAAAATACGGCTCCAGAACTGTAAGCAATTCGCCGACCAGTCCGATCCTGATATGGGGATGCTCTGGTTCTATGGAGACATCCCTGAAGATGTCCCCTATCTCTCTGCCCGCTGTCTTCGTGTCCTTTTTATTGCGTACCTGCTTCAAGACAGACAGCGCATCCTGTGCGGCTTTATCGGTCGACCCTTCTTTCGCCTCGATCCCCCTAGTCGCCATCGCCCGCTTTTCTATCTCGTCATAGAGCCACCCTTTGCGCAAGGCCAGAGGCATCTCCCTGATCAGGCCCCTTATATTCGTGCTGCTTTCCTTTTTCAATATCTTAAGGGATCGGTAAAACTCTCCGACTGAATCGCGGGGAGAATCAAAAACCACCATATTGAAATCGTATCCCATGCGTCTGAGTATCCTTCTCTGCAGCTCGGCGAAATACGAGAAGCGGCAAGGGCCGAATCCCGCGATGGCGACCAGGGTATCCGCACCTTTCTCGAGCGCCTCGATAGAGCTTCCGAGCAGGACCTTCATGGGAAAGCAGAAGGTCTCGGGGGCGACGGATACCCCAAGTCTGACCGTCCTGTCGCTATAAGTCGGAGCCTCTACGAAACAGTGGCCGATCCTGGCAATAAAATCCTTTGCCATAAACGTAAGGCTGCCTACCTGGGGCACTGAGATTTGCATTATCTTTCCATACCTCTATAGTTACCGGGATGTCTTTCTCTCCAGCATATCACCAAAGGCCTCGATCCTGGTCAACAAGCCGGTCTCGGCGGAGTGCTCGTCAAGGATAACAGGCATGAAGGGGAACGATGCTTCGTGCCTAAACCTGTCCTCGAGAAAGGAGCTTATCATCGACCCGGGCCCGCAAGGGAAGGAAAGCGCATAGATGATGCCCGAGACTTGGTCGTTCTTGCTCCAGTACAGGGCAGATCCGGCGAAATCGTTCTCGAAGCTCCAGTTTATCTTCCTCGAAAGCAGCCTGGTCTCATGTAGAATGTGCCTCCTGGGGACCTCCTCGACCGTAATGGTTTCAGCGCCAAGCCTGCGTATCATGCTGGTTATATCCAGGGAAATCATCGTGTCGTCGATGCTGTAGCGATGGCCGATAATACCGACTTTGAGGGCCCCGGTCTTCTTTTCCGCCAGCATTGCCTCCGCTCCCCCGCAAGCGGCCTTCCCCGGCAACTGCTTTATCGCCTCAGCCGAAGAACGCCTGCCGAACCCGATGGAGCGTGCCATGTCGTACCAGTCCCCCAACCACCGCCTGCGTCTATCGTTCATATCGATCCGCGGACTTAGGATCTCGGGAATCCTCGAGCTCTTGTGCATATACGAGTTCAACGATCGTGCGATATCCGGCAACCCCAGATATTTCGGGCAGGCGCTTGTGCCGTTGCCCTGGCTGATCAAGCGAGGTATCAGCATGTAGTCAACCGACTCTTTGAGCGCGAGTATATGCCCCACGAATACCTTTACCGGAAAACACGTTTCGTTATCCGCGTAGGATGCTCCTTCACCTATCATCCTGCTGTTTGTCGGGCTAGAAACGACGGGTTCAACGCCCAGCGTTTCCAGGAAAGAGATCCATCTCTCTCCGTAGTAATGAAATAACATTGCATTCGGTATTCCGATTCTCATGCAATAATCAACCAGCTCACAAGAGTTTCGTTACACTCGCCTTGCGTAAATCGCGAAATAAATGCTTCATGCGGGACCCGGAGCTCTATTCCGCATGGTGAACGGGTTTGATGTGTATCTTGGTATGTGCTCCTGTCTTCTGTTCTTCCTTGCTGCATCCTGTTCTGTGGTCATATTGTGGTTACGGGAGCATTCGCTGCGCGAGTTTCCGCTTGATCGTCCAGTACCTCCAACAGGGAAAGAACTAGATATGCTTCCAATAGTTTCATATATATTCGAAATTATGAGCTATAAGTTTCGAATATAGTATTGAGATATTGATGCAGTTATGTTACGGTATCATGTGGTGATGCATATGGATGATGAGACGCTTTACCTGATGAATCCCTGGTGGGAGGGGAATCTGCCGGACGCCGGAATCCCCCGCCCACGCTATATGAACCTTCTACAGCAAACCGAGGGAAGAAAACAGATCGAGATAGTCCTGGGAGGCCGCCGGGTCGGAAAGACGACCCTGGTCAGGCAATTCATCGCCGCATGCCTGGAAAGGGGGCTGGACGCCAAAGACCTCCTCTACATGGCGATGGACCATCCCCGCGCGGCCGGGATATCCGCAAGCGAGATCCTGCGCGATTTTCGGGCGCTCTTCGGGCACCGCCGTGATCGTAAGGTCTGGCTTTTCCTGGACGAAGTGCAGGAAAGTCCCGGTTGGGAAGCGGAATTGAAGGCCCTCTACGATAACGAGAACCTCAAGCTGGTATGCACCGGTTCGACCTCCGCCCTGCTTGCCGCGCAGGGTGGTAAACTCACCGGAAGGCAGCTGATAATCGTCGTCTATCCACTGGGTTTCGATGAGTTCCTCGCCTTCAGGGGAGAGGAGATAAGCCGGGCGGAGGAATACCGCTACGTGGCAGCGGCAGAGGAATACCTGCAAATCGGAGGGTATCCGGAGAACGTTCTGCAGCCCTCGGAGACCTACCTGGCCCAACTCCTGGACGACGTGATCTCGCGCGACCTGATAAGGCTCCAGCATATCCGGAGGCCTGAGTCGGTGCGGGACCTGATGCTTCAACTGGCATCCAGCGTCGGCTCCAGGATAAGTTACAACCGCCTCTCCAAGAGCCTCGGCATCTCCCTGGACACGGTGAAGGACTATCTCTCGCATCTGAAGAGCGCCTACCTCGTGGAGACCATCAACAAATGGACCACGTCGCACAACGAGCGTGTCTACGCCCAGAAGAAGGGATACCTGCTGGACACCGGCATGAAGACGGTGCTGACGGGGAGGGGTGATCTCGGGGCGAAGGCCGAGAACGCTATCTTCATGGATTTTTTAAGACGAGGTATGCGGCCCGGATATTACGCCGAGGGGGAAGGAGAGGTCGATTTCGCAACCGGCAAGCCCGGCAGTCCCGAGGTCGTGGAATCGAAATATGATGACAGCTTCGAGTGGGAGGGCCGTCGCCTGCGGGGGGCACGGCTATTTCTGCGCAGATTCCCCGGCTGCCGCAAGCTCACCGTTGTAACCCGCGATGCCACCGACCGGCTCGAGATCGACGGCACGGAGATCTCTGCAATCCCGCTGTGGAAATACCTGCTGCATGCCTGAAGTTTAGCTTCCTGCTCTGCCTATTAAAGAAGGCGTTGAGTGGCCGCATGCATGCCCTGCAATCGATGTGATGGCGATTGGCGCAGTGACAGGGGAGCGTACCGGGTTCCATGATATGGCAGAGAACTCGATATTCGAGACCTGA
>CAZGWK010000093.1:0-4157 GCA_964529285.1 uncultured Actinomycetota bacterium | reverse complement strand
CCGACGCCAGGATTTTCAGTCCTGCGCTCTACCAACTGAGCTATCTCGCCTTTAGATATATAAACTCCCACGGGAGTAGATATTGGCGGAACCGACGGGATTTGAACCCGCGATCTCCGGCTTGACAGGCCGGCGTGTTCACCTGACTACACCACGGCTCCGCGTAAAACCAGCTTGGGGGCCACTCGAACCCCACTAAATATATTATAGTAAGTTGTCACGGCGGACAATCATACATCCTGGTGCCCCCAGCGGAATTCGAATCCGCGTCACCGCCTTGAAAGGGCGATATCCTAGGCCTCTAGACGATGGGGGCATACGTCAAATCTTATGATAACATCCCCGCCGGGATGTGCCCTGAGCAAGGCCATAAAGATTTAAGCATCTCGGAAGTTCAATATCAATCCTTTTTAACCGATAAGTGACATGAGAGTCGATATATGCTGGTTCCAGAACAAGACATATAAACTGGTCGGAGGAAAAGATCGCATGAAAGACGGCCAGGCGCAGAGCTTAGGGCAAAAAGAAGGCGCTGCATTCTCCGAGGAGGAGGAAAGGCGGCTGAGGTCCGTCGTCGACATCTTCTCCCGCCTGTCCATAGCCTGCAAGTCCCGCACCCTCTATCCTGCGGAGCATCCTACCGCAGTCGACACGGTGGTCCTGCTGCATGCCGTTATGGAGGATTCGCTGCGCATCACTTCCAGCATAGCCGTAAAGGTCGGCAAGGACAGCCTGGTCTACGACAAGTGGGTGGTCGGGCGCAGGATGGAAGGCCTGCGCGCCCTCTCCACGCGCATCCGCTCCCTGAACATCCAGGAGATATTCATCGATGCCGGCGTATCTTTCCAGGACGCGGAGGCGCTCGTAGAAATGCTGGTACAAGACCCCGAGGGACTGGAAAAAGCCGGCGGTGCCGAGACCTTTCTTCTGGCCAAAGGCGTGCACAGCATCGTGGTGGTGGAGAGCGAAGCCCAGAGGGCTGATGAGGAAGACCAGGAGGACGAAATCGCCGGGGAGGTCCTGGAAGCGGCCCCGGAGGAGATCGAAAGGCCGGAGGTAGCTACGCCGGAAGAGATAAAGGACCTTCTCGAGCTGCTGCTCGACCCCGAGGAGCTCGGCAGGGTGCTCATGGCTCTGACCGGACAGGACGGGAGGCCGCTGGGCAAGAAGGAACTGGCCGGCGCTATCTATTTCTTCCTCAAGGACGCCGCTGCCATCGTCAAGAGAGCGTATCCGGAAAGCGAACAGGAGTGCCTGCGCTCCATGGCCGAGTCCCTTCTCTTCCTCAATGCCGACGTACGTAACCTGCTCCTGCTCGGGTATTTGCTTCCCCTGCTGCGCGAGGACCCCATGTGCTCCGGTATCCTCAACCAGTTCAACGCGCAGGAGATGGCCGACCTGATGAGCATCTTCCTCCCCGTCGCGCCCGAACTCACCCCCAAGGTTGCAAGCCTGCTCAAGGCCCTGGGCTTCCGAGAGGGGGAGATACGCAATACCCTCAGGCTGCTGCGAGCCAAGCTGATCGATCTCGGCCAGATTCCCCCTTCCCTGCTGGCCTCGCTGGAGATGGGAACCGAGAGGGGGAGGCCGGAAGGGCAGCCCGGCAACGAACTTCCCGCCTTCGAGGAGATAATGTTCGTCCTGAAGGAATACCGGGAGGAGGAGCTGGACGAGCTGCGCTTGATCTCCGTTTACGACCCCTCCGCGGACATGCTCGCCGATACCACCCCCATGCTGCTGGGCCTGCTCAAGCAGGGCAGCAACCTCGACAACCAGGGCAAGGTAGCGGAACTGCTGCAGCAGAACTTCTGGGGCCTCACCATGTCCGCGCAACTCGACATGGCCGCTTCCGTCCTGGAGGGGACTCGCGAGGTCCTGCAGGGCGGCGATCCCGCCATCGACCCCTTCCGCCCTGAGCTGAAACGCATGTTGGACGAAGCCGCCAGTGAAAACGCCATGCAGCGAACCATCAAGGTGGCCTGCAGCCGCCGCGGCGATCCCCAGGCGGTGGAAGGGCTGAAACGTTACATGGCCGAGTTGGGTGAGAAAGGGCTCGCGGCCATGGTCGAAGCCCTGGGGGCCGAGGAGGACATGTCCGTGCGCAAGTACATAATCGATGTCCTCACCGCCATGTGCCGCGACCGCATCTACCTGCTGGGAGCCTACGTCGACGACCCGCGCTGGTACCTTGTACGCAACATCGTATCCATAATGGCCAGGCTTCACAGCCCGGAGACCATTCCCTACCTGCGCCGCACCTTCTTCCACCCCAACCCCAAGGTCAAGGCGGAGACCATCCGCGCCCTGGGGATGACCGGCGGCTACGGGGCGTGCGACCTGCTCATGCAGGGGCTGCAGGACGAGGACGAGAGGACGCGCATCCTGTGCATCCGCTGGCTGGGAAGGCTCGAGGAGACACGGGCCGTGAACCGGCTGATCAAGATGCTCGAGGAAAAGGAACCCGGCGGCGAGGACATGAACGTCAAGAAGGAGATAATCGTAAGCCTGGGCCAGATCAGGGCTCCGGAGAGTTACGAGGTGCTGAGGAAATATCAGAGCAAACAGAAACGGTTCAACCGCGCCGAATGGCAGGACTTGAACCAGGCGGCGTCGCAGTCACTACTGAAACTGTCACAGAAATTTCCCCACCTGGAGAGGAAGAGATGAACCGCGAAGAGATGGAAGGCATGCAGGCTGGAACCAGCAGGAAACAGGAAGCCCTCGACTATTTCCGCGCCAAGGGGCAGATGGAGAGGGCGCGGGAGGTATTGAAACTCCTCTCCGCCGCTAAGAAAGCCGCCTCCATCTATCCCCCGAACCACGAGATCTGCATCAAATCCTTTACCGATTTCCTGCGCGCTTTCAAGGAATACCTGGTATGGAGGGAACAGTTCAGCCTGCGCATCGTGGGCGAGGAATTCTTCTACGAAGAGAAGCTCATGCCCAGGGAGAGCGTCCTGTACTACCCGTTGATAAAGGAACTCAAGGACAAGGACATCGGGGGCATCAACATCGTCGGCGGCCTTGCTCCCGGAGAGTTCGTGGACTTCCTGTACCTTTTAAACCTGAGCGCGGAAGAGCTGCGAGCCGGGGGAGGCTTGCGGCGCCTCATGGAGGAGAAGGAGATCGCCAATATCACCCTCGACGAGCCCGGTACCTGGGAGGAGAAGTCGCTCGAGATAAAGGAGAGGGATTCGGCGCGCGAGGAGTATTTCGACGCGGTGGACGTCATCCGGGAACTGGCGGACCAGGTGATGAGCGACCGCCGCCTCTCGGTGAGCAAGGCAAACCGCGTAGTGGGCGTGATGCTCAACCGCGTGGGAGAGAACCGTTCCGCGGTATTGGGCCTGGCGACCATCAAGAGCTACGACGAGTACACCTCCTTCCATTCCGTAAACGTCCTCATCCTATCCCTGGCGCTCGGCTCCATGCTGCCCCTCGACCGCAGCTCCCTGATGATCCTGGGAACGGGGGCACTCCTGCACGACCTGGGAAAGATCACCGTCCCCCAGAGCCTCCTCAACAAGACCGGGCCGCTGACGACGCAGGAATGGCAGATGATGCAGGACCACCCGGTGAAGGGGGCCGATATCCTCATGGCCCAGCCGGGGGTACACCCCCTCTCGGTGATGGTGGCCTACGAGCACCACGCCCGCTACGATATGACCGGTTATCCCGAGGTCAAATACAAGGACCGCATCGGGCTCTTCTCTCGCATCGTGGAGGTCTGCGACGTGTACGACGCCATGACCTCCGCGCGCCCCTACCAGAAGGCGCGCACGCCCGACCAGGCCATGCGCGTCCTGGTCAAGGACATGGGCACCGTTTTCGACCCGCTGATGGTGAAGGTCTTCATAGACATGATGGGGCTTTTCCCTGTGGGTACCCTGGTGAGGCTGGCCACCGGCGAGCTGGCGATCGTCTACGAGCTGGGTGAGAGCGATGCCATGTGGCCGCAGGTTAAGATCATCCGCGATGCGGAGGGCGGCGAGGTAGAGCCGCGCATCGTCGACCTCCTGTACATGAAGGATAAAATCGGGGAGACGGGGCAGGCCATCCTGGAGGCACTCAATCCCGCGAAGCTGGGCATCGACGTCCAGCAATACCTTTAGTACGGGCCACCTGGGGTCAGCCCTCCATTATCAACAACGGGGGTC
>CAZGWK010000092.1:0-4195 GCA_964529285.1 uncultured Actinomycetota bacterium | reverse complement strand
GACCCCCGATGTGGAAAATGGAGGGCTGACCCCAGGTATATGCTCAGCGGTCGGAGGCGTCGGCTTGGTTCGAGTAGCCGCGGCTCTCCCAGTAGCCTTCGTAATCGCCCGAGATCACCTCGATGGATGTCACCCACTTGATCCACTTGTATCCCAGCCGCTCCGGTACCACAAGCTTCAGCGGGTAGCCCTGTTCGTACGGGAGCATCTCCCCGTTGGACCCGTATGCCAGCAGGGGATCGGTCTCGGCGATGTCCTCCAGGGTAAGGGACGTCGTATAACCGCCCGGTGAGTAGAAGACCACGTTGTCCGCTCCCTCCAGCACGCCCGCGCTCTCCAGGAGCGGGGCCAGCCGGGTCCCCTTCCACAGGGACGTCTCCGTCCAGCCCTCCACGCAGGGTAAATCCACCAGCCGCTCCTCCGCCGGCATAGCCAGGATGTCGTCGAAGCTGAATGACAGGGGGTCCTCCACCATGCCCGTTACGGTCAGGGTATAGGTATCCGTGTCTATTACCGGATCGTCTTCGGCGGTGCGCACCCTCATCTCGTCATTTGGTGTCACCTCAACAGTGCCGCCCTCGGGCAGTTCGAGTTCCTCGGCAGGCTCTCCCCCGCGCACCAGGACCAGCACCACGGCGCCCGCCAGGAGGGCTACGACTATAAAGGCTATTCCGTATCTCTTTAACCATTCCATGCTATAAGAATACGGTGCGGATAATGCGTGATGTATGATGCCTGTCAACCCATTCATGCGCATGAAAGAAGGAGAGGGTGGAACCCTCCCCTCTTTTCTACGCCTGCTTATCGAGTGAGTCTTACCAGACCGAAGGAAGTCAATGCGGCCCCCAGCAGGATTATCAGCCCGATTGCCAGGAGCATCCAGCTCAACTCGAACCCGGTTACCGGCAGTGTCTGTTCGGCTTCCGGCTGTGCGGGCTCGACGGGCGTTACTACCTCCGCAGCTATCTGCACGTTATTGTGGAAATCGATCACCATCTCCTCTCCGGCGGAGAGGTCGAAGGAAACCGATACAGGTGAGGTGGCGACGTAGCCGTCGGGAACGATCTCCTCGACGCTGTACTCGCCGGCCTCGAGGCCCTCGAATGCGTATGAACCATCGGCTCCGGTGACCGTTATGGCGATCACCTCGCCTTCCTCGTCGAGCAGCCGGATGGTTACTCCAGCCAGCCCTTTCTCGCCCTCGTCGAACTGGCCGTTGGCGTTGAGGTCAAGCCACTTGGTGCCCAGCACAGCGGCCAGGGGGGCGTTGAGGAAGTCCGCCCTCTTCTCCTCGCCCGCGGCAAGCATGATCTCCACTTCCGCGGGGCTGGTTGCGTAGTATCCCTCGGGCACTTCCTCCATCACCAGGTACTCGCCGGCTTCCAGGTCCGCGAAGAGGAAGTAACCGTTGGAGTCGGTGATCCTCTCCTCGGCAATGCCCTCGCCTTCCAGCCTGATGGTCACGCCCTCCAGCGCCGCCTCGTCATCCTGGTGGATGCCGTCGCCGTTCTCATCCAGCCATTTGTAGCCGTAGATGGCGGAGAGCCTCTCGTTCAGGAACACGAAGTGCTCATCGTCTCCGTTCTCCAGTACTATCTCGTGCTCGGTCTCGGAGACCGGCACCCAGCCCTCGGGGACTACCTCGTAGAGGAGGTACTCGCCCGGCATCAGCCATCCGAAGTCGAAGTGCCCGTTCTCGTCACTGGCGAGTTCCATGTAGAAGTCATCGCCTTCGAGAACGAACTTGACTCCGGCGACGGGCTCCTGGGTCGTGGAATCCAGCTTCTCGCCGCTGACCCTCGCCTTCTCGGCGTTGAGGAAGTCAACCCTCTTCTCCTCGCCCGCGGCAAGCATGATCTCCACTTCCGCGGGGCTGGTTGCGTAGTATCCCTCGGGCACTTCCTCCATCACCAGGTACTCGCCGGCTTCCAGGTCCGCGAAGAGGAAGTAACCGTTGGAGTCGGTGATCCTCTCCTCGGCAATGCCCTCGCCTTCCAGCCTGATGGTCACGCCCTCCAGCGCCGCCTCGTCATCCTGGTGGATGCCGTCGCCGTTCTCATCCAGCCACTTGTAACCGTAGAGCTCACCATACTCGACCCACGTCTTTTCAGCGTTATCACTCACCCTTCCCTGCGTGGGATGGGCCAGCACCAGTGACTGCCTGCGGGGCTTGCCCTCCGGGCTGACGAAGGATATCCCAGCCGGGATGGTGAAGGTGACCCAGGCTTCGATAACGTCGTTGCCTTCATTGGATCCTGTATACGAGAACACGGCCTTTCCGGATGCATCGGTTGCGGCGCTGCCGCTTGCGGAGTTCGCGCCGCTAACCTCGAACTCGATGGTCACTCCCTCGAGTTCGTAGCCTGCATCAGCTGTCAGCGTTGCCGTTACCTCGTGGACATCACCGACCTCGTTGACAGCCTCTTGAGGCTCCAGGGTCAGCTTGGTAGGTACCGCGACGTCGCCGGCATTGGCCTCAGCATCGGCGATTATGGACTGCGCCCTTGCCTTGATGGCGGAGGGGCCGGTGATCACGAAAGCATCGGAGAAATACCAGATAGCGGACTGGATGGCCGCCGTCTCCTTGCCCAGTGGACTGAGCTGGTCACCCCTTGTGACCAGGGGGTAGTAGTTGTTGAGGATATAGGTTATCTCCGGGCTCGTGGGTGGTCCGTCGACCAGGGTATTGCCAATCGCTATGCTGTGCAGGATGTCGATACAGTATGTTAGTACTCCTGCGACCCCATCTACGTTTGCGATTATCAGGCCGGCCCATGGATTTCCCGTCGATCCGGTCACGTTGGTCCCTGCGCCAAAGCCTGTCACTTGAGCTGTCGAGTCTGTGAAGGAGGTATTGGCTTCGAGCCCTGATATCAATCCGGTCGCTGAAACCAGGTAAGCTGGTCCTTTTCTCACCACGTGTGTGGCAGTGAACCCGCCTTCCGCGTCTGTGATAACGACCGCGTTGTAGACGATGGATCCAGTAAGGTCGGTAATGAGGAGCCTTACCTCCTCGACCGGCATGAAGCCGTGCCCCGATATAACGGCTGTCTCTCCAGGCAGGTAGTCCTCCTGGTCGGTCCTTATCTCAGCTGGTCCATATATCGGAGCCGGTTCGGCGCTGTCATCTTTTTTTACCTCAACCACATCATCGGCGTATTCGGCCCCGCTTGGCTGCGGCTTAGCTGCTTCATCGCCTGCTGTCTCTGATGGTTCCAGGTCTCCGGAAGAATCTCCGGCGGCATTGCCTTCAGCTTCACCTTCCGGGTTCTCAACAGAATCCGATTCATCATCTGGCGATGATTCCAATACTGCTGTTTCGCCCGGCTCTGTTCCATCCGTATCCGCATGCTCGTGTTTTACTTCTTCCTTCAACAGAACTTCCGCTTCCGCGTCCTCAGCGGTATTGATGTCGGAGTCCGCAAGAGCGGGGAAGGCGGAAAAGATGAGAAGCGTTACGATGAATAGGGCTATAATTATACTTCCGCTTCTTCCATTCAGCTTCTTCATCACGATCATCTCCTTTCTGCAATATAAAACCGGCCTTCTATCTGATAGAGGCCGGTTTCACTATTTGCTTGAAACGTTTTAAGTGACCACCTTACCAAACGTTTGTCATCGCTTCCTCTTTTACTTACCTAACTCTTTTCTTTTAATTACTCTATTATGTTGTACCTTTACCTTAAGTGAACGCACGCCCTCTTGCCATGACCCAGGTCATGCGGCATCGTTATGGGGTTATTACCCGGAATGGTAAGGAATGATCGCAGGTGCGTTTGAAAGGGCCTATTCCTTGTATGTCTCTGACTTGGCCCATATCCATAGTACGAGCCACGCGAAAAGCAGGAACGATGTAGCGAGCCATCCGATGATGCCTGCGCTGAGGACGCCGTTGATGTTTACGGCACTGCCGATGATGGTGAATATGAACGACACGGGAAGCAGTATCACTGCGGTCCAGAACAGGGCTGCCAACGTCCGCCTTACGCCCGGCTTGTTGCTGCGCCCTTCTCGCAAGGGGTCCTCCTCACTCCGCGGGTTTGCCTTTATCCTGCTGCGCCTGTAAATGTAACCTTAGCTTCATGATGATTTTAGCAAAGGACGCCCCGAAAAAAGAGAAGGTGCACGATCTCTCTTCGCGAAGTACCCCGCAGGTTCTAATCAGATAGCCTGTCCTCGCTCTTGCGCCCTAAGT
>CAZGWK010000091.1:0-4371 GCA_964529285.1 uncultured Actinomycetota bacterium | reverse complement strand
GATATCATCTGCGAGCGGGCCATGTACTGGACCCCGCCCGGATCCGCCTCCCGCGCGCTGGGGCACGACTCGGTTGGTGTGACCGAACCCATAAGCACCTGGTACCTGGCCGAGGGGGCGACCGAGGGCGGTTTCGAGACCTGGGTGCTGGTGCAGAACCCCGGCCCCGACCCCGTGCACGTGGACTTCACCCTGAACACCGGGGACGGGGAGGTCAAGCCCCCCGAACTGCAGGACGTGGAGATAGGCGCGGGCAGGCGCAGCACCTTCAACATCGGCAATTACGTGACCACCTTCGACGTCTCCACGATGGTCGCTGCCCGCGACGGGGATATCATCTGCGAGCGGGCCATGTACTGGACCCCGCCCGGATCCGCCTCCCGCGCGCTGGGGCACGACTCGGTTGGTGTGACCGAACCCATAAGCACCTGGTACCTGGCCGAGGGGGCGACCGAGGGCGGTTTCGAGACCTGGGTGCTGGTGCAGAACCCCGGCCCCGACCCCGTGCACGTGGACTTCACCCTGAACACCGGGGACGGGGAGGTCAAGCCCCCAAGCCTGCAGAACGTACAGATAGCGGGTGGTACCCGCAGCACCTTCAACATCGGCAATTACGTGACCACCTACGACGTCTCCACCAGGGTCGAGGCCAGAGACGGGTTGGTCATCTGCGAGCGGGCCATGTACTGGACCCCGCCCGGATCCGCCTCCCGCGCGCTGGGGCACGACTCCGCGGGCTTCCCGATGGGCTTCATCCCCTGAGGCAGTCGAAGCCGGGGGGAGGCCGGGGGGTCAGGCCCGGCTTTCGGCCTGAGGAATCAAAAGAGGAGGTCGTTTTTCGCCTTCGCCCCGTGCCTCCTCCTCTTCCTCCTCTTCCTCCTCTTCCTCCTCCTCCTCCTCGAGGTGTCGCATAGCCGGAGGCGGTGGCCATGTTGCCTCGGCTGATCCGTCAATCGCTGCCAGCCAGCCATGGTCCGCGACCGAAAAACGAAGATACGACCCCGTTATGTATGGGGTGGACGGCGACGTGGGATGGTGAAGCGGAAGATCGAGCCCCGGTCGGGCTCCGATTCCACCCATATAATGCCGCCCCAGGCCTTCACCGCGCGTCTCACCGTAGAGAGGCCGATGCCCAGGCCGGGGGTATCGGTGACGTGGATACGCTTGAAGGGCTCGAATACGCTTTCAAGCTCCTCGGTGGGTATGCCCGGACCTTCGTCGCGCACGAATAAGATTATCCGGTCCGGCTCCAGTTCCGCCCCTATCCGAACCCTCGGTGCCGCCTCGCCCCTCCTGAATTTAAGCGAGTTGCTCAACAGGTTGGAGAGCACCTGGTGCAGTCTTACCGGGTCAACGCTCACGACGGGAAGGTCAGGGGACACCTCGATATCCGCTCCTTCGCGTTCTATCCTGTCCCCGAACTCCTCCATGACCTCCTGCACGATCGTCCCCAGGTCTACCCGTTTCACCTTTCCCATAGGCCTTCCCGCCTCCGCGTACTCCAGCATGGAGTTAACGAGCGCGCGCGCGCGTTCGGTCGCCGTGATGATGCTGTGCAGGGATGCGGCCTCCAGCGGCGCGTCGCCGCCGTCCCTGGCCTTCAGCGCCAACTGGGCGTAGCCCTCGATCATCGAGAGGGGATTGAGTAAGTCGTGGGAGAGGGAATGGGCGAAAGCGGCCAGCTCCTCGTTGTGCGCTCGCAGCTCTTCCTCGATCTTTTTACGCCAGGTGATGTCCTGTATTATCCCGGTGTAGAAATCCCCGCTCGCGGTCTTCCAGGACGCCAGTGACAGTTCCAGGGGGAAGACGCTTCCGTCCATCCTTGCTCCGTAGGCCTCGGTGATCCTTCCCGCCAGGGTCGACTTGCCCGAGGGTTCCCCGGGTCTGAGCCGCGCCATGCAGGTATCCCGTTTCTCCTCCGGTATGAGCATCCTGATGGACTTGCCCAGGACCTCTTCCTCCGTGTAGCCGAAAATATCCTGGGCCGCCTTGTTCCAGAAGGATATAATCCCCGCGGCGTCATAGACGACCACCGCGTCGTTTGCGGTCGTGGCAAGGGCGCGGAACCGTTTCTCCCCCTCCCTCATCCTCTCATCGCCTCCACTGCGCTCCTCCTGCGTTATTAAACGCTGGTTCTTCTAAGAGAAGTTTGGGTGAATGGATAGGTCGGCATTCCCATATGTACTCCCTAACGTCAATATTCTACCATGCTGATGGAAGATACGACCCCATTCGTTACTCGGGGAATGACCACTCCGCCTGGTACACCGGGAACAGGATATATATACCATCCTGCGTATCCAGCAGCAGGCCCGGTCTCTCCTGGTCGGCCTCATACGCCTTGATGGCGGCGAAATCATCCCCCTTCAGGGCTATGGGGTCGTCCTCCTCCAGGGCCTTCTCCAGTTCTTCGGGTGGGGGGAGCAGGCTATATACGGGATGCGAAGGGTCGACGGCTACCCTTAAACCTGGATCTCCAGTCCCCTCTACCACCAGGTAACCTTCCTCCGGGACATAATCACGGACCTCGCCCAGGGGACAGGAGAGGAGAAGATCGACCGCCTCGTCGAAGGCCTTCACGTCTTCCATGTAAACGAGCACCGTTTTTTCCCGGCCGTCCAGGGATACGGACAGCTCCTGGCTGGCGCCGTCCATGATGGTCACATCGGTGTATTCGTCCTCCAGCTCGAAGAAGCCCGTCTCCTTAAACCGCGTAAGCAGCTCCTCCAGCTCATCGCCGTCGAGTTTGCCCTCCACCATCAACCCGTTCATGTCGCCCGATTCGTTCCTGATGACGGTACCGTCCCCGTAGAGGATGAACTGGGGGAACCTGTCCGCCCACGGCGGGACGAGCCCCCCGAAAACCTCGTAGCGGACGATCACCTCTCCGGTTGGAACCGGCCCCGGAGGCTTGCTGGCGTCACTCCCGCACCCTGGGTATAACAGAGCGAGGGCCATGGCGATCAGCGCCACGGCAGCGAAACTCCGCTCCACCTTTTTTCTTCTAGACTTGTTCATCCCGCCCTCCACTTTATGATATGACGCAGATGAGGCCAACAAGGATTCAGGCCTTGAGGCCGGGGGGTCAGGCCCGGCTTTCGGCCTTATCGGGAGGAACGAGGGTTACGGGCTAGGGATCGGGCTTTACCTCTTGTCCCAGGCCGAAAGCCGGGCCTGACCCCCCGGCCTCATTCGATTAACTCCAGCACCCGCTTCTCGTCAGCTTCAAGCCTGCCCTGCAGCCCTCTGCTCACGCGCAGGCTCTTCCGCATCCCGCCAAAGCGGTGAGAGACGGCGTTCTCCTTGATTCCCCCCAGGACCTCGGCGATATCTTTGCACGATGCCGCCGCATACTCCCTGGCCATATGCATCAGGAGCCAGCATGCATAGCGATACTCCTCGTCACGCCCGTAATCTCCTTGCTCCAGGCTGTCAATCCCGAGATGCTCGCACACGGCATGAATAATCTCATCAAGGGAGGCGATTCTTTTGAGCAGCCGCTTGCCGGTTACCTCCTTCGTCCATTCCGTTGTCCTAAGGCTGGCCGTGATGCGTTTCACGAATTCATCGCTGCCGAGCAGGGCCTGCGCTACGACCCTGTTCTCGGGATAATAGGACCCTCCTCCCACAGCCTCCTCAACGAAACGGCGGTATTCCTTCCTCGCCTTTGCGAGATCCGCCCCGAAGTACTCGGTCAGCCAGTCCTCCTCGAGCCATTCCTTGTTGCCCCCGTTTACGCAGCCTCCATAATTCGACCACGCGTACCCCTCCGGCCTCATTACAATACCGGCCTCGACGGGGTTGAGGTGTATGTAGCGGTTCACGATCAGGAAATATTCCTCCTCATCGATCCGGATCGCCTTGTATCTTCCCGAAAAAACATGCCCGATCCATCCGCTCCTCACGAGGTAGTTGGCATATGAGGACCCGAGATAATGCATGAACTCGGGAAGATTCTCCGTGGAGATGCGCAGGGATAGATGATAATGATTGTCCATCAGGCAGTACGCGAATATGTGTATGCGGTATCTCTCCGCACCGGTTCGCAGAAGCTTGAGGAAGTAAGCCTTCTGGTTATCCTGTTTGAGGATGTCCTGCTTGAGGTTTCCCCGCGAGAGGACGTGATATGCCGCTCCCTCTTCCTGGATTCTTAAAGCTCTAGCCATGTTAGCTATTATATATATTATTGATAACTTTGCAAGTGGTGGTGCGTCAGGCCGGGGGGTCAGGCCCGGCTTTCGGCCCGAGGTAAGTATGGCAAGCGGGGGGGGCCATGCCCACCTCCGTCTTGTCATCGCAAGGCGGCGTCCTTGCCGCCGTGGCGACCTCAACGCACCCGGTTCTCTCCATAGATGCATGTGTGGATGATGT
>CAZGWK010000090.1:0-4896 GCA_964529285.1 uncultured Actinomycetota bacterium | reverse complement strand
TCCGGGGGTGTCCACCTTCGATAATTTCCGGTGTCCACTTTCGTCAGATTACGCACACAGTTTTCTCCTTTCCCCCATGATGACCCCATTACTCTAGAATATCGCCTCTGTTCTAAACTGCCTTCAAAGGAGACCTATAATCCCTGCATATCGAGGGTGGCATCCTGCGGTTGCTGTACCTTACCATCCCCAGATGACAACCGGTGTGGAGATGCCGCCATCTCATGCCGTCCCAGGTGTCGAGGTTGGTTACGAGAGGGGCGGAGCCTATATTCTGGTCGCCTTCGTAGAGGGGCACGAGTTTCATGGGATTATTTTATATAGAGGATCTGTAGGGGGGGCTGGGAACTGGCTAGGGAGGTGTAGAATAGGAGGTGCATATGGGAAACGTATCAACATGATTTGACGCAAACCTAGTGAAGGCCAGGCTCTTGGCCGAGGTACGCTTCCAGATGATCTCATTGATAAAATACTTAGGGCTGAAGATAGCATCCATCACCAGTTTAAGAGCAATTATAATCACCTAGATTTAGGATCGTATATATTTCACTAGAAGAATCCTGTTGTCGACTTAAGTGATTTTATTTGATAAATCGACATCTTGGCTGTTAACGAGAAAAATAAGACAGCTCTATCCAGGTGAAGGCCATTCAGGGAGCCAGCTGGCAGTTCAACGCCGAGAAGTTTATCAATGCCTATTTAGGCAAATCAATCCGTTATTCTTCTCTTCTCGCCTAATAAACTGCATAACTCCTGAGTTCTTTCTCAAACAGTTAATGGCTTGTAATGTAGTGGAGTATCGAATCCTAAGTAGCGTCCTCCACATAGACCCTAAAGGTGGCCTTGCCGAAACCTCCATACCTCAGGCTCGTATCGGAGCATTGTATATGGTCCAAATGCATACCGTTCGGATCCAGCCCTGACGCCACACGGTCGTAGAGCATATTGCAGAAAGGCGCGAAATTCGCCATCGCGAACAGGCATGGTTGCTCGCAGGATTCATCCTTGATCAAAGCTCCAGGCCCACTGAAGACATACTTGTCGCCCACTTTATGATAGATGCAGTTCTCCGCGGCAACGCATTCGACGACCATCTTCTTGCCCATGATTTCCCGCAGGTGCAGGATGAGCTCTCTACGCTTGGAATTCCCTATGAGCTCGTCGACTTCCTCATCCGTGTATCCAAATGCAGCTTTCAATGCCGCTCTTCCCGCCTCCCTCATCTCCGGGGTCAGGTTCTCCTCTTCCATTTTCCCTCCTTTTCGGCACTCTTCCATTAATGAATGGTCATCCGACATTTTCCCATATGCACCTCCAGACATCATGTTTCTACCCAAATTGAGTTATTACTTATTTCTTGATGAAAGACCAGCATACATAAACCCGGATTTCTCATTTCAAATAGCAAGGATTCCTTGCTTGCATTGCTGAAATATGTATCAGAACAGCAGCAGCAGCGATACAGGGGGGATAAACATGGGGAACCTTGCGGGTGAAGCGGAAAACGGGGGTTTGAGGCTTGATTTCGACGGGCATCTGAGGCTGGAATTTCGGGGGGCGAAGGTAACCACAGACGCGGGATTGCTGGCGATAAGGGAGCTGGACGAGGCGCTGGGGCTCACCGATATGGCGGGGGCGATGATCAAAGATAAAAGGACGGGCAGGAACATCAGGCACCAGATGACGGGGCTGCTCCGCCAATCGGTTTACGCCAGGCTGGCCGGATATGAGGACGTGAACGACCACGAGCGCCTCTTCCGTGACCCCGCCATGCGGGCGGTGGTGGGTAGAAAAGCGCTGGAGGCAAGTGCCGCCAGCTCCCAGACCGTATCCCGCTTCGAGACCGAGACCCTGGCCACGGAGGAGAACATAAGAGCGCTTGCCGCCATCAACCATGCCTGGGTGGGAAAGGCGATGCGCGTCACTGGCGGCAAGAAGGTAATCTTGGACATGGACTCATCGGAGTCCCCGGTGCACGGCAGCCAGGAGGGATCGGCCTATAACGGGCATTTCTGCTCACGCTGTTATCATCCCCTGTTTGTGTTCAATCAGGCAGGTGACTGTGAGGGGGCGCTGTTGCGGCCGGGCAATGTCCACTCCGCTGACGGGTGGCGGGACCTGCTGGAGCCCATAGTGGACAGATACGGGGCCTTAGGCAGGAAGCTGTACTTCCGGGGAGATGCCGCCTTCGCCTCCCCGGACCTCTATGAGTACCTGGAGGAGAAAGGCATCCTCTACGCCATACGCATCAAGGCCAACGCAAGGCTGGAAGAACACATCGAACACCTGATGGCTAGGCCGGTGGGAAGGCCATCCCTTAAGCCCAAGGTCCTCTACCACGACTTCTCCTACCGGGCCGGCTCCTGGAACAGGCCAAGGAGGATCATCGCCAAAATAGAGTGGCACCAGGGAGAGCTTTTCCCACGCATCGGCTTCATCGTCACCAGCCTGAGCAGGGTGGCGAAGAACGTGGTGCGGTTCTACAACCAGCGTGGCCTATGCGAGCAGTATATCAAGGAGGGCAAAGGTGCCCTTTCCTGGACCCGCCTCTCCTGTTCTCGCTTCATCTCCAACCAGGTGAGGCTGGCCCTCTTTATCCTGGCCTACAACCTGGGCAACTTCCTCCGGCGCTTCGCCCTTCCCGCAAAGATATCCCACTGGTCGCTCTCGAGCGTCCAGCTCAAGCTGATAAAGATCGGGGCCAAGGTCATTAATCATTCCAGGAGGACGGTCTTTCAGATGGCGGAGGTGGCAATGCCCGGGTTGCTATTCGCTGAGGTCCTTTCCCGCATCAGGTCCATGGCTGCAGCTCCGACCTGAAGTAGCGGATAACGAAAGGAACTGCATATGAAACACACCGCAATCGCTCAAGCTTCCCCGCACATCGCTGAAAATGAAACTCTCGGCGCGAAAATGGGAAAGAGCATCATGGGGAAGGAAGAACGCTGGGACTTTGACGTTTTGACCTACCTATATTTAGGTAGAAACATGATGTCGGGAGGTGTATATGGGAAATACCGGATAAATGCTATGGAAAATATGTTGATTGGTATTAGGTTCAACTCATTCATTACCCGAAAAGAACTCCCCGATGTCCTTCCAAGAAAATTCACCTAGCTTCCATTTATTAAGCTGGCATTTCCCCATATGCACCTCCTACTGCAAATATTCTACCATTAAGAGACGGGTTAGAACGCCCAAACCGCAGTTTACCTACTCCCAACTCGGCGAATCTGCCTGACACAGCATTGACGACTCCCTCCGGAGAGATATCCGGAGATGCTTGAGCGATTACGGTGTGTTCCATATGCAATTCCTTTCGTTATCCGCTGCCTCAGGTCGGAGCTGCAGCCAGGGAGCGGATGCGGTCAAGTACCTCGGCGAACAGCTCCCCGGGCATGGCCACCTCCGCCATCTGGAAAACCGTCCTGCGAGCATGGCTTATGATTCTCGCCCCGATCTTTATCAGTTTGAGCTGGACACTTCGCAGCGACCAGTGGGATATCTCACCCGGAAGGGCGAAGCGACGAAGGAAGTTGCCCAGGTTGTAGGCGAGGACGAAGAGAGCCAGCCTCACCTGGTTGGAGATAAAGCGGCAGCAGGAGAGGCGCGTCCAGGACAGGGCATACTTGCCCTCCTTGATCCACTGCTCGCAGTTTCCCCGCTTATTGTAGAAACGCACCACCTTCTCCGCCCGTGCGCTTAAGTTGGTGATGATGAAGCCCACTCGGGGAAAGAGCTCGCCTACGTGCCACTCTATCTTGGCGATGACCCTCCTGGACCTCCTCCAGGACTTCGCCCGGTAGGAGAAAACATGGTAGAAGACCTTGGGCTTGGCAGAAGGCCTTCCCACCGGGCGAGTCATGAGATGATCCACGTGTTCATACAGTCTGCTGTTGGCCTTGATCCGCATGGCGTAGAGGATGCCTTCGCTCTCCAGGTATTCATACATATCCGGAGAGGCAAAAGCGGCATCTCCTCGGAAGTAGATCCTCTTTCCCGTTGCCCGGTATCTCTCCACTATGGGCTGCAGCAGGTCCCTCCAGCCATCGGCTGAGTGGACATTACCTGGACGGAGGGCAGCTCCCTCACAGTCCCCGAACTGATTGAAGACAAACAGGGGATGATAGCATCTGGATAGGAAGTGCCCGTTGTAGGCAGAGCCCTCCTGGCTGCCGTGCACCGGGAACTCCGACGAGTCCATGTCCAGGATGACCCTTTTAGCACCGCTTGCGCGCATTGCCTTGGATACCCAGGCATGGTTGATCGATGATAGCGCACTTACGTTCTCCTCCGTAGCCAGGGTCTCGGTCTCGAAGCGGGATACGGTCTGGGAGCTCGCCGCGCTACGCTCCAAGGCTTTTCTTCCGATCACCGCCCGCATAGCGGGGTCGCGGGAAAGCGCCTCCTGGTCGTTGACATCCTCGTACCCTGCCAACCTGGCGTATACGGATTGGCGCAGCAGCCCCGTCATCTGGTGCCTGATGTTCCTCCCGGTCCTTCCATCACGTATCATCACCCCTGCCATTTCCGTCAGTCCTAGCGCCTCGTCTAGCTCCCTTATCGCCAGCAATCCCGCATCGGTGGTGACCCTTGCCCCCCTGAATTCCAGCCTCAGATGACCGTCGAAAGCAAGGATCAGACGCCCGTTTTCGCCTTCACCCATTGGGTTTTCTCCTCTCGAGGTAGCCATTTTACCGATAGGCCTGTTCTGATGCATTGTTAATCAAGCAAGTTTTCCTTTGAGTTCCATATGGGAAATAGGGGTTAAATGGGTTTTTTGTTTCCGGCAGTAGATGGGAGGTACGAGAAATGTCCAGAAGAACGATAGCGTTACTCGCCATCTTATGCATGCTGGTTGCGGCAGCTCTCCTCGCAACGGGATGCGGCAGCAAC
>CAZGWK010000089.1:0-5250 GCA_964529285.1 uncultured Actinomycetota bacterium | reverse complement strand
GTGATGTGCGGGCCTGACCCCCGGTGGATGGTAGGTTAACCAAAGGCCGATTTCCAGGCGTGACCCCCCGGCCGGGCGTGGGGGTCAGCGTCTTGCGTTTTGCGCGTTAGCGCGAAATGCCAAGACCTGACACCTTATACGAGGGGTCGGCGCGCCCTGCCTCCTGACATCTTATACGGGGGGGACGTGGGGCAAAAGGTGCCGTCTACGTGTTCGACCTGACACCTTATACGGGGGAATGTGGACCACTTCCCGGCCTCCCTCGGCCGATTGCCGGGCGTGACCCACCGGCCTCAGCCTCCCGGCGCCGGGTGTTGTTCGGCGTACATCCGGTCGCGATGGCGCCAGAGACCCTCAGGAGAGAAGCAAACCCAACGGTATCGCCCAGAGCCTATCGTCCAACCTTATGGCATCCTTGCCGTTATACGCGATTATCGCCGCTTTGCACCGGGGCGTCGCCGAGAGGAATTCCTTGAGCCCGGCCAGGTCTCTCCTCGACCAGTTCTCTCCTGATTTGACCTCTATGGCCAGCATATCGCGGCCGATCTCCACCACGAAATCGACCTCGCGGCCCGCCTGGGTCTGCCAGTAGTATATGCGCCCCGGGGGGATGTGGTTGTATGCGATCGCGGAGATATTCTGGAAGACATAGTTCTCGTACAGAGCGCCTCTCATGGGATCGTCGCCCAGGTCGGCGCAATCGGCCAGGTGGCATGCAAGACCGGAGTCCGATATATACAGCTTGGGGGATTTCTTGACGCGGCTGGTCTTGTTCCTCAAGAAAGGCTGGACCCTGCGGATGATATATGTCGCCTCCATCCACCCCAAGTAACGGGCGGCGGTCTTGGGTTCCAGGCTGGCGTCCCGCGCCAGGCTCGCTATGTTGAGTATCTGGGCATTTCTCAAGGCCGCTAGCTTCAGCAGGTCCCTGAACCCCAATATGTTCTCGACCGCCGCGATATCCCGCAAGTCCCTCTCCAGGTATGTCTGCTCGTATCCGGTGAACCAGGTGTTCGGGTCACCGATCTCACCGAGTACAACCGGCGGTAGCCCGCCCTTGAGGATCTCCGCATCCTGCAGTGGTTGGGTCTTTTTTCGCGCTGGGAGTTCGGGTTCGCGCAGGAATTCGACGAGGAAAGGCGGATACTTGGTCTGCTTGCATACCTCCCTCCTGCTCATAGGTGGGAGTTCAAAGTAAATCGCTCTACCGGCAAGGCTCTCAGAAACCCCTTTCAGCAGGGCTGGGTTCGCCGAGCCGGACAGCAGAAACCTTCCGGGCCTGCGCTCTCGGTCCACGGCCCTTTTCACGGCCACGAAAAGCTCTCCCGCTCTCTGCGCTTCATCGATTGTGACTTCGTGAAGAGCTTTCAGAACCGCATCCGGGTTTTCCTGGATCGAGCGCATCACCGGGTAATCGTCGAGGTTCAGGTAATTACGGGAATTCAGGCGAGGGTCCGAAAGCAACAGGGTACTCTTCCCTGCCTGGCGCATCCCGGTCACGACAACGACCGGCATGTCGCGGAGGGCTCTTTCGATGGTTCCCACAAGTTCTCTTTGCACGTACATATAAGACCTCCAATGTCGTAAGTTACGACATTACATGTCGTATTTTACGACATGAGCTATTAAGGGGTCAATACCAGAAAAAGGGGCGGTCGGGGCCGTATCTTCGTTTTTCGGTTCTGCCCCCTGCCGCCTTTTTTCTGTCATCGCGAAGATGATGATCAGCGTCTTGCGTTTTGCGCCGCAGGCGCGGGGGTCAGCGTCTTGCGTTTTGCGCCGCAGGCGTGAAGTGCCAAGACCTGACACCTTATACGGGGGGAGAGTGGACTACTTCCCGTCCTCCGCAGGCCGATTTCCGGGCGTGACCCCCCGGGCGTGACCCCCCGGCCGATGACCCCCCGGCCAGTGTCCAAGACTCAGGACAACGTGCTCCTGACCCAAGAGAAGAACCTCTCCGCATCGGTCGCCAATGCTGTAGCCTCCGACTTTGTCAACTTCCGCCCCTCGTATTCGACCAGGTTCTTCTTCCTCATCATCCTGTCCAACCTGTTCGCGTTTTTCTTCGCGTCCTCGCCTTTCTCGTACTGATTGAGCAGGACCGCCGCATCGCCGTGATCCGGGCTCACTGGCCTGATCCCATGGCGCATGCCAAGCAGGGCATCGTTTGCGGATATCACCCCAAGGATGGCGTTCATCGCTACAGCATCCCAGTCTTCGTTCTTGAGGGCCTCTCTCATCGTCCTTAGAAACTGTTCCCCTTTGTCCAGGTAAGCCCTGGCCTCGGTCTTGCTGACACTCCTGGTCCTGGTCTTCTTAACCAACCTTGATCTCCTCCAGCTCCACCGGGGCCAATTCTATTCCCTCATCCAGCACTGCCCTCCAGAAGGCGTTCCTGCTCCGCTTCTTACTTGCGTATGCGGTCTCCGTTAGAAGAATGGGTGAGACCGGGCCACCGAAAGTCGCCGCCGCCTCCAGGGAGATCTCGGATACCTTTTCATCGAGATTATCGAGCTCGCTTCCGTCCCTTACCACCAGGATGAGATCGATATCGCTGCCCGCGTCCTCTTCTCCCCTTGCCGCGCTGCCGAAGAGGATGATGGAAACCAGGTCTTTGCCCATTCCTGCGAAGAACCTGTTTGCCAGGTCCCGGATAAGCCGTTCCTCTATCTGGAATGCCGGGATGATGATACGGGAGGCCAGGAGATTGCCATCGTTTAAAGAATAGACGTTTGCGTTGCCCAAGTGGCGCTTCATCACCAGTCCATTCATCTCCAGCTCCGCCAGGGCCGAGTTGGTCTGGGTATGGGAATAACCGACGCGCCTGGCGAGTTCCCTCCCGGTGAGAGCGGGAGCATGCTTGGAGAGGACCCGCAGGATGCGGACCTTGAGCGTGCTTCCAAGTATATCGTCCAGGGTATTATGCCATTTCATATGATCATATTGGCAGCTATATCTTCCATTTGTCAATATTATCTGCCATAATGGATTACAGAGGCTGAAGGCTACTGCCCATTGGCAATTGCCTTGTGTGATCCTCTTTCTCCGCGCGGCGGCCCTCTCCTGTGGTCAAGGGGTCAGCGCCTACACATTCCACATGACCAAGCAACGCTTCTACCCGCTGCATGGCTTCAGGCTCATGTGGTAATGTGGGGGGCTGACCCCACGGCCGATTTCCAGGCCCTATACCTCTCTTGCGGATTTACCGCAAAGAGAGATCATGACAGAACCAAAAAACAAAAAAACAAAGAGATGACCCTATCCATTACTCAATGCCGTAGTAATCTCTTACGTTATGGGCTTTCCATTTAAGCCAAGGGTGGTTAGTGATCTTTGCCTGGAGCCCTTTGTCATCTGTTAACAATTCAGACGAAATCTGCCCTGAATCTAGTAGTCGATCAAGAAATTCCGATTCCTCGGACGTAAAGGGTAATAGTGACGAGAGGGCGTCCCTGCATTCGGCGACGAGTTTCTCTCCGAATTCGCGTATCTGCCCTGCGGCTATTATCCCGCTCCGAAGAGTGGGCAGCAGTTGCCGCTCGAACTCCCGCTCATCGAAGCTTATATCCTCGGCCGATACGGTTCGCCAGTCGCGCCTGTTCATGCCACCATAAACGACGAAGGCGATACGCAGTCTCCCATGATCGATGCTCCCTGTATGCAGAAGCTGATGACTGTCGAAGAGGTCCCTTGCCTTGCCTCGAGAAAGAAGGGCCGCCAGTTTGCCGGCGGCGGTCTCAGCAATACACACCAGCGGGATTCCGGTGGCCTGATACTGGTCGATTCTATGCGAATCCAGGTAGTCGATGGGCCACAGTTGTTCGCGAAACATGTAGTTCATATCCAGTTCCAGGTTGCCCTCCCGGCCATATGCACTTCCATAACGGAGTTGCCATTTGCCACCCGCATGTCCCTGCGGTATCCGCTTTACGGCAAATCCCTCTCGGGAACAAACAGCCTCTGTCGCTCTCTCGAATACGGGGCGTTCCGCTTTCATCGCATCGATGTCCAAAGCGCCTATGTAGTCGAGGTCGATATCGACGGACAGTCGCGGTACATCAAAGTAGAAGAGGTTCAGCGCGGTTCCGCCCCTGAGGGCAAGCTTCCCCTGCAGGAAGGGATGCTCCAGCAGGGACTGCAGCAGATTCATGAGTTGTATTGCTTTTTCGAGTACCTCTGGACGGAATCCCGTAGTGCCAGCCGCTTCCGACAACCGCTCGAGCGAGATTCTCATGGCACTTCAGCCCATGAGCGCTTGACGACTTCCTCGGGAACGATGAGATTCCATCCTGACAGGAAGCGCCCACCGTTCCTTCTGCTCCGTTCCAGGTAATGGGGTTGCCGTGGAATATGCTTGCGCAACTCATCGAGGTGTCGTCGATCGACCATCAGCATGTCCTTGTGTTGCTCCAGGTAGAACCCTACCTTGGCGGCGGTCGTGGACTTCCCGAGAAGCCGCACGTACTCGACCACTTGGTCCAGTTTAAAGTACTCCACTGACTCGAGTGAGCGCCATATCTCTTCCCAGCCGCCACAGAGGTCCGGCCTATCCAGGACATCTACTAGTGTCCGCTCGAGGGTCGTGACGCGCAACTGCAGGCCCTGCCGCTCAAGCGACTCCACGCCGAATGATCCCATCCCCCTATCCCTCAATGCTTTTGGCATGATAACTCCTTTGAATTCATAGGAGCGGAAATGAACGGGCTGTGAAGGCCTGCCGGACAGGTAGAAGAACCTCTGATATACCGAGTACGCCCTGCCATGGAGTTCCAGGGCGGTGTGATGGGAAAGCACCGCGTCATGGGTCATCTTCGATGCGAGCAGATATGGATCCAGGGGGGCTGATTCTGGGTTCATGCCAACAGGCACGACTGCATAGAGGCCCCTTCGTACGGGCAGTATCCGGCCGTTGCGGCGATGGTAGTTTAGAAGCACCGTGCGTGACTTCTTATTCACATCGCCGAGATAGCTGTCCAGTTCCTCAACCGTGAAGACCGGATGCCGGCTAAAAAAGTTGTTTAGCTTCATCTTCTCCTCTAATACTTGACAATATTACTTATTAACTATAATTATATTATAGTTATCTTAAGCTATTGTCAAGTCACAGCTCTCGAAACGCACCGCGGCAAAGAGGGTGCTGCTCTTCCCCGTGAATGTGCCCTCCTGTGGTCACAAAGGGTCAGTGTCTTGCGCCGCGGGCCTGACCCCCCGGCCTGGACGTGAATTCGGAGGGGGAAGCGATGCGCAAGC
>CAZGWK010000088.1:0-5324 GCA_964529285.1 uncultured Actinomycetota bacterium | reverse complement strand
GTTCTTTCTGGTGTCATCGTGGGTTCAAATCTCACCATCTCCGCTATATCGCGCACCATTCTCGTCAGGTACCAGGCGAGGCCTTACCCCCATGCCTACCAATGGGGCCCGTAGGCGATCAGTTGCCAGTCCGGCGAGTAGGTGTACATGCGCGGCTTGGTGGATTTGAGGGTCTCGGATATCTGCCTGGCTACGGGATGGGAATCTCCCATTGTCAGCTCGACATCTGGAGACTTCAGTGCAGTCGCGCTCTCACGCGGGTTGATGTCGGCGCGTTGGGCCCGCGGGTGGCGGGGCGTGTAGATGAAAACCTTTATCTCACCGGATCTTTTTGCCGGTATCTTGCGGCCGCGCAGGCGGCAGATGAGCTCTTCTTTCTCCTTCCATTCGCAGGTTATCCAGCCGTCGTCCTCTGCGATATTGATGTCGGCTAGGAACTCCGGCCAGAGATGCCACTCGCCGAGGATGCGCACTGCCGCCTCGGAAGTCGTGCCGCGGTGGAGGAGGAAGTTGTGGACTTCCCGCGTGGTGCGTGACTTGAGGAGATTGTATAACGGCAGCATCTTGGCATGCGGCGAGTACAGGGGTATGACCACGGAGAACTCATTGAAGGGTCCGAGGTCGCTGTCGCGGTACTCGTACGCGGTAAGCTGCATAAGGCCCATTCCCGGCAGGATCTGGGTAGGGGAAGGGCACTCGATCGGTATCAGCTTACGTAGCTTTTGGCTCGAGGCTGGAAACACCGCCGAGAATATGCGCGCTTCTCCGATAACCACGGGCAGTTCGAAATCCATGCCCGCGACGCTGGCATGCGATCTCTGCAGGCCGGAAAGGAAATCGTCGCTCATGTGATCACCCTTCTCTTGTCCAGTGCGCCTCGTTCGCCTGCCTATGCCCAGCACTCCCGCACCGCGCCAGCTATGGTCTGTGCGGTGGGCGCACAGGCCGCCTCCAGCACCGGCGAGTAGGGGACGGGCTGGTCCTTTGCCGCGACCCTCACTACCGGTCCCTTGAGGTCGTTCCACGCCTCCGATGTTACCAGCGCCGTGATCTCCGCACCCACTCCACCGGTGAGGCATCCCTCCTCCACGGTGACCAGCCTTCCCGTCTTGCGCACGGAATCAAGCAAGGTCTGTTTGTCCAGCGGCACCAGGGTACGGGGGTCGATGACCTCGGCACTGATGTCGTCCCTGGCCAGGGAGTTGGCGGCGCTAAGTGCGGAGGAGACCATGCCGGAGACCGCGAAGATGGTTACATCCTCACCCTCTCGCATCACCGCGGCCTGCCCCAGGGGTACTATGAACTGCGGATCCAGCGGTACTTCGTCTGACGCATAGTAAAGCGCCTTGTGCTCGAAGAAGAGGACCGGGTCGTCGTCCCGGATGGCGGATTTGAGCAGTCCCTTCGCGTCCACCGGTCCCGAGGGTACGCATATCTTGAGACCGGGGATGTGCATGAAGAGGGCCTCCAGGCACTGGGAGTGCTGTGCCGCGGACGAGGTGAGCATGCCCCCGGGGGCCCGGATCACCAGGGGTACCTTCACCTGCCCGCCGGTCATGAAGCGGATCTTGGCGGCCTGGTTTATGATCTGGTCCATGCATACGGTCATGAAATCGGCGAACATTATCTCCACCACGGGGCGCATGCCGGTGATGGCTGCGCCCACGGCAGCTCCCACGAAGGCGCTTTCCGTGATGGGGGTGTCGAGCACCCTGTCCTCTCCCACCTCCAGGTGCAGGTCCTTGGTGGGGCCGAAGATGCTGTAGCGTATGTCCTCTCCCATGAGGAACACGGACGGGTCGAGCTCCAGCTCCTCCTTCAAGGCCAACCTGATGGCCTGGAAGTAGGTGAGGAACTCGGTCTCGGTTGTGGCCGCCTCTGCCATCACCGCTCACCCCCTGAGAATATCAGCCCCGCGTCGTCTTCCGGCGAGGGCTCCTCGCTCTCCTCGGCGAATTCGCATGCCCGTGCGAGCTCCTCGTCTACCTCGGAGCGGATGCGTTCCAGTTGGGAGGTGGAGGTCCAGCCCTCCTCGATGCAGCGCCGCTCCAGGTGCTGGATGGGGTCGTGCTCGGCAAACTCAGCCTTCTCCTCGTCGCTGCGGTAATCGTCCTCGTCGTCCTCGAAATGGCCGTGCCAGCGGTAGGTGGTGGCCTCCAGCAGCGCCGGCCCGCCACCGTTCCTGGCTCTCTCAACGGCCCACGATGCGGCGAGATAGACCTCCAGGACGTCGTCCCCGTTCACAGTTATACCCGGCATGTCGTAGGCCTCGGCCCGCCTGGAGATGTGCCCTATGGACTGGTGTACGCTCTGTGGGGTCGAGAAGCCGTAGCCGTTGTTCTCGCACACGTAGACCACCGGGAGCTTCCAGGTGGCCGCCAGGTTCAGGCCCTCGTGGAAGGTCCCCTGGTTGGAGGCGCCGTCGCCGAAGAAACACACGGTGACCTGGTCGGTACCGCGCATCCTGGCCGAGAGGGCGGCGCCCGGCGCTATCACCAGGCCGGCACCTACGATGCCGTTGGCCCCGAGGCCTCCCACCTCCACGGAGGTGATGTGCATGGAGCCGCCGCGTCCCCTGCAGTAACCGGTCTCCTTGCCTTTCAGCTCGGCCATCATCCTGCTCGTGGAAGCTCCCTTGGCGATGAGGTGGCCGTGCCCGCGGTGCGTGCTGACTATGTAGTCGTCCTCGCGTAGTGAGGCGCAGACACCCGTGGCGATGGCTTCCTGGCCCAGGGAGAGGTGGATCATAAAGCCGGGGATCATCCCCGTACGCGCATACTCGCTCACCTTCTCCTCGAAGCTGCGGATGGTGTACATGGTCTTGTACAGGCGCATGACCGTTTCCTCTGTGAACTCCGGCATCTCCCCCTCCTTGTCTCTGCTGGTGCTTCGAAGTGGTGCGAACGAGCGGTTTGAGTCGTGATCTCGGGATCGTTCTCGCAGCCTTACGCGAACTACTATATTATACAGGTCCGAAATCCGAACAGGTTCCGGGTTTATTGAGGACTCGTGGTGAGTGCTATCATATGGATAGAATTCATCGGCAATGGCGGCAGAAATCTCGGAGGTGAAAGTGATGGAAGAAAAAAGCTGGCATCGTCATTACGATTATAACGTCCCCACGACCATCCGCTACCCGCGCCTGGCCGCCCACGAGCTGCTGAACCTGCCGGCGAAAATGTTCCCGGACAAGGCAGCCCTCAACTTCTTCGGCAGCGAGATGACCTTCTGGGAGCTGCGCGACAGGGTGATGCGCTTCGCGAACGCCCTCGAGGCTCTGGGAGTGCGTAAAGGGGACCGCGTGGGCGTCCACCTTCCCAACATCCCCCAGTACTCCATCGCCTACTTCGCATCTCTGTCGGTAGGGGCCATCGTCGTGAATCTCAATCCCCTGTACACAGCCGAAGAGTTGAAGGCCATAGCGACCAACACCGGGCTTAAGGCGCTGATCACCTTCGACATGGTGCTCCCGGTCATCCAGGCTCTCACGGCCGAGGTGGAGATACCCAAGGTCATCGTGACCAAGGTGACCGATTTCATCGCGGGTGCGGAGGTTAGCACCGTCGAGAGCCTTGAACTCGAGAAGGGCTGGCACCATTTCTCGGCGCTCATAGACGGCGTGGCCAGCCCCAGGCGCTGCCGTGTGCAGGTGAACCCGGAGGACCCGGCCCTCATACAGTTCACGGGGGGCACCACCGGCATCCCCAAGGGGGCCGTCCTCAGCCATGCCACCATGGTGGCCGCCACCTTTCAGTGCTCCCTGTGGGGAAGCCCGATTATCGCTCCCATCCCTCCTGAGAGGCGCAGCGTCATCGCCGTACTCCCCTTCTTTCACGTCTACGGCAACGTCGTCGTCCTCAACTGGGCCACCTTCTCCTGCGCCACCCAGATCCTCATCCCCCGGTTCGATATCGAGGAGGTGATGAACCTGCTTGCCGGCTTGGAGGAGATAACCTTCTTCCCCACCGTGCCGACGATCATCAACGCCATCATCAACCACCCCAGGGTGGAAGAGCTGGGCCTCGACCGTAAACTGGGTCTCCTCAACTCCGGGGCCGCACCCATGCCGGTGGAGATGATAGAGAAGGTGAAGGACATGGGCATCTTCTTCAGCGAGGGATACGGACTCTCGGAGTCGGCCGCCCTGGGGGTCTCCAACCCTATCCTGGGCATGAAAAAGACAGGGAGTATAGGCATCCCGTTCCCCGACAACGATGTCCGCCTGGTGGACATCGAGGGCGGCGAGACCGACGTACCTCCCGGAGAGCCGGGTGAGATAATCATGAAGGGTCCCCTGATCATGCAGGGTTACTGGGAGAACCCCGAGGAGACCGCGGCGCAGCTGCGGGACGGCTGGCTCTATACCGGCGACATCGCCGTCAGAGACGAGGACGACTACCTCTTTATCGTGGACCGCAAGAAGGACATGGTCATAGCCGGCGGCTATAATATCTACCCGCGCGAGATCGATGAGGTGCTCTTCCAGTACCCCAAGATCCAGGATGCCGTGGCCGTCGGCATCCCCGACGAGTACCGGGGCGAGACCTTGAAGGCCTACGTGGTGCTCAGGGATGGTGAGTCCGCGACGGCAGAAGAGGTGATCGCGTTCTGCCGCGAGAAGCTGGCGGCCTACAAGGTGCCCAAGAGCGTGGAGTTCCGTGACTCTCTGCCCAAGTCAGCCGTGGGCAAGGTCCTGCGCAAGATCCTGCGCGAGGAGGAGGAAAAGAAACCGGGGCAGCCTTCCTGAGCGGCAGCTGCTCGACCGCCTGCCGACGGGCCGCGCGGGTTTGTTATACGCATTCTTCGGTCCCGTGCTCCGCCGGTTAGTCGACGGAGCCGCATATGCGATAATGTCGTTACGGTCGTACCGCGTCGGGGGAGGTCATCGTGGCGAAGAAGGTACCGCAACCGGAGGAAGGGTTCAACCCCTTCGGGGACATGCTCGGCATCGTGTTCACCGAGTACGGGGAGGGGCGCAGCCGCTGCGAGCTGGAGATCAGGAAAGAGTTGGTGAACCCTCACGGCGTCCTGCACGGAGGGGTGATCTATTCCATGACGGATTTCGGCATGGGGGCAGCGGTCTATTCGACGCTCTCGGATGACGAGCTCTGCGCCACGGTCGAGATAAAGATCTCCTACGTCACCGCGGTAAAATCGGGCTGCCTGGTCTGCGATTCACGGGTGGTCGACCGCCGTCGCCGTCTCGCCACCATAGAATCGGAAGTAAAGAGCGCAGAGCGATTGGTGGCCAAGGCCCTCGGCACCTTCTACATCTACGAAACCAAGTAACGGGGGTCAGCCCTCCATTATCAACAACGGGGGTC
>CAZGWK010000087.1:0-5344 GCA_964529285.1 uncultured Actinomycetota bacterium | reverse complement strand
GATAAGTGACTATCCGTCTCCTGTCAACGCATAAAAGCAACATTTTGGGGTCAGGTCTCAAATGTTGACCTTCTTGGGCCCCGGAGGAGGCTGAGGGAATGCGCCCAACCCCCGGAACGTTATTTGATCCTTGCATGCACCTGTGGAGGTTTGGGGTTTGGCCTTGGCACTCTGCATCTACGGCGAAAACGCAAGTCCATGATCCTATACAACGCCAGACCCCATACAACGCCAGACCCTATACAAAGGCCTTTTGTCTCACACATGAAAAGCGGCATATCCCACATGATTGAAAGGCTGGTATCTTAAAGGTGATGTGGTTTCGCAGTCAGTTCGGGGATGGAAGGTTATGGTAAGCAAAAATCCCAGCGTCATAATGGCCATGAGCGGGGGAGTAGATTCATCCGCCGCCGCAGCCGCCATGGTGGAAGAAGGATACAAGGTCATCGCGGTGACCTTCCGCATGTGGGAGGAAGATCGCGTATCGGACGCTGTGGGTCCGGCAGCACGCTGCTCTCTGGCTGCGGTGGAGGAAGCTGCAGCCGCAGCCCGCGTGCTGGATATAGAACACGCGGTCATCGATTTGCGGGAACGCTTCCTGGCCCTGGTAGTGGAGCCGTTCGTCCGTGAATACCTGCGCGGGCGCACCCCCAACCCCTGCGTGGAATGCAACCGCCTGGTGAAGTTTCCCATCCTCGTCGAGGTAGCGGAGGAGCTGGGAGCCGATGCCGTAGCAACCGGCCATTACGCACGCACGTGTCTGGACGAGGCCGGAGATCATTCTCTGCTGCGCGCCCGCGACCGGCGTAAGGACCAGTCTTACGTCCTTTACGGGCTGGGCCGGGAGCATCTGTCCCGCTGCCTCTTTCCCAACGGCGAGAGGTCCAAGGGCGAGGTGCGGGAGATGGCTCGCGTGTGGGGATTGAGCGGATCAGGAGCAGGGGAGAGCCAGGAAATATGCTTTTTGTGCGGTGGGAGCTACCGCGATTTCATCTCCCGACGCTACCCGGAGGCAGTGTATCCCGGCCCCATACTCGATACCGCCGGAGAGAAGCTGGGCGAACATCGGGGCATCGCCTTCCATACCGTGGGCCAGCGGCACGGCCTGGGGATATCGGCCCCCCATCCCATGTACGTGGTGGCCCTGGACGCTGCGCGCCGGGCGGTCATCGTGGGTAGGAGGGATGAAGTGCCGGGCACTTGGCTGCGCGCGGATCTGCCGCACTGGATAAAGGGCGAGCCTCCCGCCGATTCCTTCGCGGCCGAGGTTATGGCGAGATACAACACGACCCCCGAACCTTGCAGGGTCGAACTGTGCGAGGGAGGTTTCGAGCTTTTCTGCGACCGCCGGGTCTGGGCGCTTACCCCCGGCCAGCACGCCGTTCTCTACCGCGGCGAAGAGGTCCTGGGAGGCGGGGTGATCTCCACCACCACGCCGGGGGTCAGCCCTCCATATTCAACAAAAGGGGTCAGGCCTAAATACTAAACAAGAATGCCAGCGCAAGTCTGCTAATGACATCTGCATCGAATCTTGTGGAATATAGAGGGGGCCCCTTACAGCTCCACGCGCAGGCCTTTTAACTTGCGCACCGTGCTCAGCTCATAGAGGGCATTGTAGAGTTCGACGTGAAAGCTTCCCGGAAGCCTCCCTGACGACCCGGCGGCTTTCTCCCCGGCCAAGCCGAAAACCGCCAGCGCCGCTGCAGTCGCCTCGAGATAGGGTTCCCCCGAGGCGAGAAAAACGGCCGCGGCGGTAGTGGCCATGCACCCCGTGCCCGTGACCTTGCCTAAAAGGGAATGCCCGTTACTCACCCTCGCCGTGCGTTCTCCGTCGCTCACCACGTCCACTTCCCCGGTTACGGCGGCGATGCAGCCCGCGGACCCGGCCAGGCTCGCAGCGATATCCTCTACAGCTCCCTTTACCCCCAGGGAGTCCACTCCCCGTATCTCCGCCTCCATGCCCGCAAGCACGGCCATCTCCGCGGCATTGCCGCGTACAGTCGTAAAATTCACCTCGTCCAGCAACCGTCTGGCGATGCGGGTGCGGTAGGCGGTAGCCCCCGCTCCGACCGGGTCGAAGACCACGGGCACGCCCGCGCGGTTGGCGGCTTTTCCCGCCGCCAGCATGGCCGTCTCCAGGTCGGGATAGGGGGTGCCCATGTTGAGTATCAGCGCTCCGGCCTGCGAGGCCATCTCCTCAACCTCCTCGATGGCGTGTGCCATCACTGGAAGCGCTCCCAGACACAACGTGGCGTTGGCCGTCTCGTTCATGACCACGAGATTGGTGATATGGTGGATCAAGGGCTTGTTTGCCTCTACCCACTCCAGCCTGCTTTTCACAAACCCTTCTGCGTCGAATCTCTCAACCATTTTCTCCTCCTGCGGTATGCCCTTTCCGGCAGTATAACGGCCTCCCGCCGGATCTTAGGGAACGTTCCGCTGCCGCTTTTAACCTTCCCGCGTACCCGGTAAAGACTTCCTCCGCAACATGCCAACACTCCTGCCGTCTGTGTAAGGATTGCGATCACTCCGAGCCGTGGCTGTGCGAGAATGGATTGTATTATACATCAAAACATCACCGGCGGAGAATGCGTTGATAAGCGCATAAGCATCTCGGGGCTCTGGGTTAGAGCCGCTCCCAGGTCTTATGAGCGTTTGCCTGTTGGCATGCCGGGGAAACTCTATATACTGAGTGTGGCCGCGTGTAGGGGCGGTATGAAGATGCCGATATCCTTAAGCGCATGTTATTACGCTGCCTGACAGGAAAAGGAGCTGAAGGAAGATGTTCTCGTCGCAGCAGAGGAAAGAGCGGATAGAGGATGCCCGGGGCAAGGTATTCGACGTCCTGGTGATCGGGGGAGGGATAACGGGCGCATGTGCCGCACGGGACTCTGCCCGCAGGGGATTCTCCACCGCCATCGTGGAAAAGAACGACTGGGCCTTCGGGACCAGTTCCCGCTCCTCCAAGCTCGTGCACGGCGGGCTGCGCTACCTGGAGATGTTCGACTTCAAACTGGTCTTCGAGGCGTGTCGCGAGAGACGGCGCCTGTTGCTCAATGCGCCCCACGTCGTCTGGCCGCAATCTTTCATCTTCCCGGTGTACAAGGGGGACAAGAACCCGCTGTTCATCATCGCCACGGGATTGTGGATGTACGACCTTCTGGCCCTCTTCCGTAACGTGCAGAACCACCAGCTGCACGGGCCCAAGCGCATCCTGGAGGTGGAGCCGTGCCTGGACAGGGAGCGGCTCAAGGGAGGGGGGCAGTTCTACGACTGCGCCACCGACGACGCGCGCCTGACCCTCTCTCACGTGCAGTCCGCCCGCCTGGAGGGCGCCTGCTGCCTCAACTACGCTCGGGTCCTGGACATTTTGCTCGATGGCGATACGGCCCGCGGAGCCCGGGTGCGTGACGAGGTGGGGGGAGAGGAGTTCGACGTCGAGGCCAGGATGGTGCTCAACTGTACCGGTCCCTGGACCGATTCCGTCTGCCAAATGAGCGATCCCGAGGCCTTACCCAAGCTCCGTCCCACCAAGGGTTCCCATGTCATCGTGCCCTGGGAAAAGGTAAGGGCCACCAATGCCATGCCTATAATCTCGCCCGAGGACCAGCGCATGCTCTTCCTTGTCCCCTGGGGCGATTTCGCCCTCCTGGGCACTACGGATACGGACTATTCGGGGGATTACGATACCATCCACGCCTCGCGAGAGGATGTCGATTATATCCTGGAGGCCGCGAACAAAGCCATGCCGGAGGCGAACCTGGACTACGACGACATCATCAGCACCTATGCAGGACTGCGGCCGCTGGTCGTCGAGGGCGACTTAAGGGACGTGAAGGAAAGCCAGGTATCCAGGGAGCACAGTATCTACGAGGGCCACTCCGGCCTTATCTCCATCGCGGGAGGCAAGCTCACCACCGCGCGCTCCATGGCCGAGGAACTGGTGGACCTTGCCGTAAAGAGGATGGAGGAGCGCCTTGGTGCGCACCCCGTGAAATGCAAGACCAGGAAAGCTCCGGTGTTTGGCAAGGACGGCACCGATTTCACCCGGCGCCTGGAGAGGTTGGCCGGGGACCTGCGGCTGGAAGACGACATTATATCCAAGCTGCAGTTGCTGGGAACGGGCGCGGTAAGGGTCCTGGAAATGGTATCCGAAGGCGGTTCGGCGGCGGAAAGACTGGGGGACGGTATACCGTATATCGAGGCCGAGGTGGTGTATTCCGCCCGCGAGGAGTCGGTCGCCAACCTCAGCGACTTCATGGTGCGCCGCAGCCTCATCTACTACGAGGACCGCCAGCAGGGTCTCGGGTGCGCGGAAAAGGTCGCGGAGCTGCTGGGCGGCGAGCTGGGTTGGGACGAGGAGGAAAGGAAACGCCAGATAGAGGATTACCGGCAGGTGGTGGAATTGTCGCGCCTGTACAAGAAGTGAGGGTCGAGCTCCTTTTCGCGCGCGGCGTCTCTCGGGTACGCGAGCTTACAGCGGCTGCCGGGCATCCCTCGCGGCAGGAGGGGCAGGAGGTGTGAGGTGGGTTACCAGGATGAATACATGGGGGATTACGACACCCTCTTCGCGAAGGACCCCATGTATGAGGACGCCATGCGCATCATGATAGAGTTCATGGGCGATGCCAACCGCAAACGCGTGCTCGACCTGGGTTGCGGTTCGGGAAATCTGATATCGCGCATAGCGGAATTGTGTCCCGACGCCGAGATATACGGGGTGGACCCGTCGGAGCGCATGGTCCAGACCGGCATCGACAGGTTCTCCGGCAGGGCCAACGTTCACATCTCGATAGGTACCTCGGTACAGATACCCGTGCCCGACGGATATATCCACTGTCTTATGTCCAACCTCGCGCTGCACCACGTGCATCCGGCGCAGAGAGGTGTATGCGCATCGGAGATAGCCAGGGTTCTCAAGCCCGGCGGGCGCCTGATGTACACCGATATGTTCTCGGACGTGACCGGTCCCATAGACGATCCCGAGAGATGCAGGGACATCATCCAGAAGATGGTGGGAAAATCACTCTACGCCCTGGAACACGGCGCCTTTGAGACCATGCTGATGCATATCGGCGACATCCCCGCAGTGATAAGGGAGGAGGGGGAGTACTTCACCACCGACGAGGTATGGAGGGATCAACTGTTAAAGGCTGGCCTTGAGCGCTTCGATGTCATCCCCGTCCCGCCGCAGGATTTCGGCTACCGCATCATCACCGCTTTCAAGAAATAATGTCCCGATAATGGGGTCAGCCCCGGACATGGGACAAAAATGTCCCAACCGCGGGGCTGACCCCCTAAAAGTGACAAAAGTGTCCCATGTCCGGGGCTGACCCCATTACTC
>CAZGWK010000086.1:2446-5547 GCA_964529285.1 uncultured Actinomycetota bacterium | reverse complement strand
GGCAAAGCCGGGGGGTCAGGCCCGGTGCCGCACGTCGATGTCCTGCGCCGGGAACCTCTCGTCAAAGGAGTAGATAGCCTCTGCGCCGTGCGACTTCGCCGCTGCCCATATGAAAGCGTCGGCGAAGGAGACCCTGCCCGAGGGCCGGCAGAGAAGCAAGGCCTCCAGCGCAAGCTCTTTATCCAGGGCGAAGAGGGCCACGTTCTCTTTCTGAATAAGAGCCATAAGGGAATCGGCCACGACCTCGCGCGGTATGCCGTACACCGAGCAAAGGACGTACGCCGTCTCGACGATGACTACGTCCGCCAGCCTAAGCTCCGCTTCCCCGTCCAGGATCTCCGCGGCTGCGTCAGCAAGCTTCGGCGGATCTCCCGTGAGGTAGCGGACCACGATACTGGTATCGACGAAGCGGCTCATGGCATCCTCAGGGCATCTTTTCCCCGGCCGCCTTGTCCCATGCGGCCCCCCTGGCCTCGTCCCACTGCTCCCCGGGCGCCGCCTTACCTTTCAGGTGCTTCTTCAGGGAGCCCTTCAGCGAATCGCTGTGTTCCGGGGGGAAGAGATACATCTCGACGTGATCGTCTACGAGGCGCTGTACCGCGACCCAACCGGATTTCACGCCCAGTTTTTCCCGGATGTCCTTCGCTATCACTATCTGACCTTTACTTCCTACTGTATATGCCATAGTCATACCTCCAACTATTAGTATGACTTATTGTAACATAGTATGACTGTGCTTGTCCCATGCAGGTTCCTTTATAATGTTATATATAATGTTTATGTTATAACATGGAGCGGTGACAACCGGTGCTAGCCAGCAAAGGTTGGTCAGGTGTGTATGAAAATGGCCCGGTATTCCCTGGGCCTCCGTCATGTCTTCTTTTTCGCCTTCGCACCGTGCCTCCTCCTCTCCCTCCTCTTCCTCAAGTTGTCGGATAGCTGGGGAGGTGGCCATGTTTTCTTTCATGATCCGGCAATCGATGCTAGCCAGCCAGCCATGGTTTGTGACCGAAAAACGAAGACACGACCCCAAAGCCCTGGTAAGATTATGGCATCAGGAGATGCCCATGGGAAATGTCAGTTAGATAATCCGAGTTGTCGCCTGCCCGTCGGGCTCGGGAGGCTGTTGTCAGCCGATCGCCAGTGTTGTTGCAATCTCAGGTACGTTCTGCGGCCCGGATGGGTTGTTCCGCGTAAGAAAGTGCCGAAAACCCGCACTCAGTTAGCGGCCGGCTCGATCAGGCTGCGAAATGGAAGATGGGACCGTCTTGATGAAACCGGGGGTGTTTGCGTGGCGACCGTCTTGATGAAACCGGGGGTGTTTGCGTGGCGACCGTCTTGATGAAACCGGGGGTGTTTGCGTGGCGACCGTTTCGGAGTACCTGACAGGGAGCCTGCTGGGTTCCGGAATCAGGCACGTTTTCGGAATCCAGGGCGACTACGTGCTCGGCTTCTACAGGGAGCTCTGCGAGAGCCCGCTCGAGGTAATCAACACCTGCGACGAGCAGAGCGCGGGCTTCGCGGCGGACGCCTACGCGCGGGTTTCGGGCTTCGGGGCGGTGTGCGTGACGTACGGGGTCGGGGGCCTCAAGCTCGCCAACACCACCGCCCAGGCTTACGCGGAGAGCTCGCCGGTACTGGTCATCAGCGGTGCCCCTGGCGTGTCAGAGCGGGAGTTTGACCCCCTGCTCCACCACAAGGTGCGCTCCTTCGACACCCAGCTCAACGTCTTCCGGGAGATGACGTGCGCGCAGGCGGTGCTGAACGACGCCGGGACCGCTGCGGATGATATAGACCGCGTCATCGCGGCGGTCATGGAAACGAGGCGGCCCGGCTACATCGAGCTGCCGCGCGACATGGTCCGCGTCAAGGCCGCGTCGCCCATGAGTCCTGGCGTGGAGCGATCCTCGCAGGAAAGCAGTGAATCCCTCGATGAGGCGGTCAGGCGGGCGCTAGACATGCTCTCCTCCGCCCGGCGACCCGTCGCGGTAGTCGGCCTGGAGGTCCACCGGTTCGGCCTGCAGCAACTCATGCTCGAGTTCCTGGAGCGCTCGGGGGTGCCATTCGTGACCGGAGTCCTCGGGAAGTCTGCTATCTCAGAGTCGCACCCGCAGTTCATGGGGGTCTACGCCGGTGCGCTGAGCCCGGAAGAGGTGCGCGAAACCGTCGAGGGCTCGGACTGTGTCATCCTGATCGGACCGCTCACGACCGACCTGGCCACCGGGATATTCACTCACAACCTTGATGCCCGCAAAGGCTTCGCGGTCTTCTCCGGCGGAGTCATGTTCGAGGGCATGGGGTTTGCGGACGTAGGGATAAGGCAGTTCCTCGAAGCGCTGACGGCTGCGCTGCCCGGGACGCGCCTGGGGGCGGCGGGAGAAGGCGGTCCTCGCAGGCCGGTCCTCGAGCCATTCACTGCAGAGGACGGCCGACCCGTGACCGTGAACCGCCTGTTCTCGTGCATCAACGGCTTCCTCGAGGAAGACACGGATGTCATCGCGGAGGCGGGTGATTCGCTGTTCGGCGCACTCGACCTGTTGCTGCACGGTAACGCTCAGTTCATCTCACCGGCGTACTACGCCTCTCTCGGCTTCGGGGTCCCGGCGTCGATTGGGGTCCAGCTCTCTGACCGGGCCAGGAGGCCGCTCGTGCTAACCGGCGACGGTTCGTTCCAGATGACCGGAATGGAGCTTTCGGTCAGCCTCAAGCATGGCCTGAGCCCCATCGTGATCATCCTTAACAACTCCGGTTACGGGACTTTCCGCCCCATGGCCGACGGGCCGTTCAACGACGTCCCCGCGTGGCGCTACGCCGAGATAGTCCGGGTCATCGGCGGCGGGGAGGGCTACACCGTCTCCACGGAAGACGAGCTTTCCCGGGCTCTCGCGGCCGCGCGGATCAACGACGCCTCCCCCACCATCATCGACGTCAAGCTTGGAAAGCACGACACATCGGAGAGGCTCAGGAAGTTGACCCGTGAGCTCAGGAAGAGGACCGGCTAGGGACTTCAGGCGGACGGCGGCCAAGCTCGTGAACTTCCTTTCCCCGACACCTGTAACCCGAGAGCTGCAAAGTGCAACGGGGTCGTATCTTCGTTTTTC
>CAZGWK010000086.1:0-2346 GCA_964529285.1 uncultured Actinomycetota bacterium | reverse complement strand
CATGGCTGCTGATGATCGGGAAGTCGGTGGATTCCAGCCGTGGTTCAGGAGGGAACCGAAGAACGAAGATACGACCCCCAGGCGGCTCCATAGATGCGAGTGTGGATGATGTAACCCCCTGGTCTTACTCCAGGCCGAAAGCCGGGCCTGACCCCCCGGCCTTTGACAACATGTATAATATTGATATTATTATTTGTACTGTTTAGTATAAATAATGTACTGTTTGTCAGGCTGTGTTATCGGTAACGAAACGAGCGGTGGTAAAGTTGCTGTCGTCCCTGATCACGTCGAAGGCGAGGGTTGAGCTGATCACCTGGTTTGTCACCCATCCCGGTGAGCGCATCCATTACAACGAACTTATAAGGGCCCTCGACGCCAATCCTTCATCCATACAGAGGGAACTCAAGCGGTTGGAAAATGCCGGACTCCTGCAAAGCAGGAAGGAGGCCAACGTCAAGTTCTATTCGGTGAACCAGGATTTTCTCCTCTATCCGGAGATAAAGGCCATCGTCATGAAGACGGTGGGGTTGGGAGACATACTGAGGCGAGAGCTGCAGGGATTGAATATCGCAGCTGCATTCATCTACGGCTCGGTGGCGAGGAACCTCGAGGATGCCAGGTCTGATATCGATCTGATGGTTATCGGGAACGTCGCGGTGGATGACATCCACAGGGCGGTCGCAAAGTGCGAGAAAAAGTTGGGCCGAGAGGTCAACTACGTAGTAATCGATTTCTCGGAATGGCGAGATCGCGCCAGAAAAAAAGACTCTTTCGTAACCGATATCATGAAGAATGCAAAAATATTCATCGTTGGAGACGAAGATGTCCTTCGAAGACCTTCTAAAGAAAAGGGTGATCGAGCGCGCTGAGGTACCGCAAAGCGAGATCATAGAGCATCTGCGAGCGGCAAGACACGACATCTCAATATCCTCAAGCGTTGCTCCGATCGACCGGGATTGGGCTTTTAGCATCGCCTACAACGGTATCCTCCAGGCGTCCGTCGCTTATATGAACTTCCTGGGATACCGGCCGAGAAGCGAAAGCAAGCATTTGAATGTCTTCAGGTTCATGAAAGAAGCCCTTCCCGATGCGTTGAAAGACGACGTTGAGAAACTCCAGAAAATGCGTCAGAAGCGCAACCGGGCGGTCTATGAGACAAGGGGCATAGTGTCCCGAAAGGAGATCGCACATATTTCTGCCTTCGCTCATAGCTACTTCGACGAGATTCTCTTCCTTCTGCCTAAGAGCTATACGAAGGCGCTGGAGGAATAGGAGGAGCTCCAGGCCGAAAGCCGGGCCTGACCCCCCGGCCGCCTCGGCCGGACCCCCCGGCCGTGGCTGATCTATCCGCAAGTCCTGCTATAATTGGCGTGGGGGTAAGATGATGCGACAGGAAATAAAGTGGTGGCTGGAAGCAGCGGAGAGGGACCGCAAAATGGCTTCGTCCCTCAACAAGGAGGGCCTCTACGAGGGCGCCGCATTCCACCTGCAGCAATCCGCCGAGAAGGCGCTGAAGGCGCTGCTGCTGCGAAAGGGCAGGGAATCGCGCACCCATTCTTGCGTGCAGATCGAGAAACTGCTGAGCTCGATGGGCATCGACACCGCTGAGATCTCCAAGGAGTGCAAGAAACTCGACGGGCATTACATCATGTCTCGTTATCCCAATGGCGTCGGCGGGCCCCCAAAGGACTTCTACAGCGAAGATATCATCAAGGAACTAGAGGAATGTCAGGGAAAGATAGCGGAATTCGTTCGCAAGCATCTATAGGCAGCGCTTTGGACAGCGCTTTGCTCGGCGCCTTCACCGATGCCGTGAGGGGTATCGTCTCCGTGGCGGCGATGGTTGTGTTCGGCTCAAGGGCGACCGGGGACAACCTCGAAGACAGTGACTACGACATCCTGGTGCTCTCCCCGGATTTCGAGCGCTATAACCGTTTCGAGCGCATCCAGGTCCTCCTGGACTGCTGGCCGGGCAGTGTCGCACTGGAGCCGGTTGCTTTGACCTCGTCGGAGTTCGGCGAGGCCGAGGGCGCCCTGATCTGGGACATCCTCCATGATGGACTGGTTATTCATGACAACGGCATCTTCGAGAAGAAGCGCGCTTCGCTTCACGAACGGATGAACTCCGGCGAACTTGTAAGGGATGCGAATAGCTGGGCCTTCACCTGACATCCTCATAACTCAGCTCCTGCCTGATTCGGGACCCCCTCCTGTGGTCAAGGGGTCAGCGCCTACACATTCCACATGACCAAGCAACGCTTCTACCCGCTGCATGGCTTCAGAGTCATGTGGTGATGTGCGGGCCTGACCCCCGGTGGATGGTAGGTTAACCAAAGGCCGATTTCC
>CAZGWK010000085.1:0-5778 GCA_964529285.1 uncultured Actinomycetota bacterium | reverse complement strand
ACCGCCCCGTCCCCGGTGTTCAGGGTGAAGTCCACGTGCACCGGGTCGGGGCCGGGGTTCTGCACCAGCACCCAGGACTCGAATCCTCCCTCGGTCGCCCCCTCGGCCAGGTACCACGCCCTTGCGGGGGCGGTAACCCCGATGGAGTCGTGACCCAGCACCCGGGTTGCCTGACCGGGCGGGGTCCAGTACATGGCCCGCTCGCAGATGATGTTCCCGTCGCGAGCCGCCACCATCGTGGAGACGTCGTAGGTGGTAACGTAATTGCCGATGTTGAAGGTGCTGCGGGTGCCACCCGCTACCTGTACGTTCTGCAGGCTTGGGGGCTTGACCGCCCCGTCCCCGGTGTTCAGGGTGAAGTCCACGTGCACCGGGTCGGGGCCGGGGTTCTGCACCAGCACCCAGGACTCGAAACCGCCCTCGGTCGCCCCCTCGGCCAGGTACCATTTGGGGGCGCCTCCGGCCACGACCGTTCCGGGCACGGTCTTGGCGGTCCAGACCTCCGTGCCCGTGGCCGTGTTCCCGGTTGCGATGACCAGGCTTCCCTGCCAGTCGGCCATCCACCGCACCGAGAAATTGTCGGCATCTCCGAAGCCGCCCTCGGCCACCTTCGTCCAGGAGGTGCCGCCTTCGTAATGCCACACCTCGCAGCCGTCATCGTTCTCGGTCCCCACGTAGAGCCGGCCGTCGCATACCGCGCCGCTGTACAGGTCCGTGTTCTTGGCGTCGCCGAATCCGCCGTTTCCGGGGGATGTCCCCCCGTCCACGCGGGTCCACGAGGTGCCGCCGTTGTAGCGCCACGCCTCGCCGCCCGTCGCTTCGTTCAACGTGCCTGCATAAAGCGCCCCCGCGAAGACCATCAGGCCGGCCTTCCTGTTGTTGGCATCCCCGAAGCCGCCGTTGCCGGGGGAGGTACCCCCGTCGATGCGCGTCCAGGTGGTGCCGCCGTCGTAGCGCCACACCTCGAGGCCCGTTGCGGCGTTCAGGGTGCTGGCGTAGAGGCTGCCGTTATAGGTCTGAAGGTGGACCCCCACGCTGTTGGCGTCCCCGAAGCCGCCGTTACCGGGAGATGCCCCACCGTCGATGCGGGTCCAGGTGGTGCCGCCGTCGTAGCGCCACACCTCGCCGCCGGTGATCCTGTTCTCGGTACCTATGTAGAGGGAGCCGTTGAAGGAAGCGACGCCGAACGTGCCGTAGTTAGCCGCGTCCCCGAAACCGCCCTCGGCCACCTTCGTCCAGGAGGTGCCGCCGTCGTGGCGCCACACCTCGCATCCGACGAGCGGATAGAACGTGCCCGCGTAGATGGTGTCGTCGTGCACTACTGTCCCCGCCGCGTAATTCAAGGGCGTACCGAATCCGCCGCTGGCGAGTTTGATGAAACCGCTGCCGTCGTATCTTATGACGGACGCTCCGATGGTCGTTGCCCAGGTCCCGAAGTAAAGGCGGCCGTCCTTTACGGCCATGCCCAGGCAGGCGATGTTGCGTGAGTCCCCGAAACCGCCGTCGCTGAGCTTCTTCCATTCGAGCATGCTCTCTGCGGCAGGATCTGGAAACACGGGCGCACTCGACAGGCATAGGGTCATGCAGACGGCGAGGGCCGGGATCAGGATGCTCACGGCCAGCTTGTGTTTCGCGGTGATCGCTCTACTTACGCGCATTTTTGCTACCTCCTGTACCTTCCGGGTCGAGCACCCGGGTCCCTCCCTGTATTCTCGTCCATAAGCTATTTGAGCTTTTTTGAGACGCAAGCCCTTGAGGCCGTCGACCCTCGAGCCGGACGGCTGCCCGGTTTCTCCTCCAACGGCTCGGACAGCCTCTCAAGAGAGGGGCAAAGCGCGATGGATAAACACCCCGCATGCCTTCATCCCCGATAGAGAAGGTGTATAGAGAATGTCGCCTCCTCAAGGCGTATCTCAAGTGCCCAAATTATACCATGAAAGATTAAGGGGTCGTATCTTCGTTTTTCGGTTCCCTCACGAACCACGTCTGCATGCATCGACATCCCGATCGCCAGCCGCCGCGGATCGCCAGCCCCCTTGAAGGTGGGCGTGGGAAGGTGGAAGGGTCGTATCGTTCTTCGGTTGTCCAGCCAGAAGCTTAGGATGAATCACAGGCACCGGACTGAGCCGAAAAACGATACGACCCAACGCCTCAAGGCCGGTTCCCGGCATCGGCCTGCTGGCGCGTTCTTATGCCTCAAGCCGAAAGCCGGGCCTGACCCCCCGGCCTGTTTATATCTGTTATCATGAATGAAACAAAATCTTCGGGGGGCGCGTCCTAACCCCGGAGTCGCGCCGTGAAGGGCCGTGGAGGCAGTGGAGGTCGTATGAAAACGAGTGCGAGGGCAGCGCTCATCTCATGTGTGGTCATCTCATGTATGGCGGTGTCGCTGCTCGGCGCGTTTATGCCCGCAGAGGTATCCGCCGCGACCTTGCAGGAGAAGCAGGCTGAAGCGGAGCGGGTACGGCAGCAGATCGAGTCGATGAAGGTCGAGTCCGGGCGGATCGCCGAGGAATACAATTCCGCGCTGAGCGAATATGAGGCCATACGCATGGACGTCGAGTCCAACCGGGAACGACTGGAGAAAGCGCAGACCGACTACAAACGGGCCCGCACCATCCTCCACGAACGCCTGCGCTCCATCTACAAATCCGGCGAGGTAAGCTCCCTGGAGGTCATGCTCGATGCCACCAGCATCGATGACCTGCTTTCCAGGTACGACTTCTTCACCTACATCGGGAACAAGGATTTCCAGCTCTTCGACGAGGTGAAACGCCTGCGCGAGGAGATTAGCGAGCAGCAGCGCTCCCTCGAGGAAAAAGAAGCGCGCCAGAGGCAGGTCCTGGGTTCCGTAAACGCCAAGCGCCAGGCCATGGAGGCCTCGCTGCAGGAGCAGCAGACATATCTCGACTCCATCAACAAGGAGATCCTGGAGCTCCTGGCGTCGTACGGCGGGGGAGGGAACCCGGTCATGACGCCCATCGGCTCGTTCATCTTCCCGGTCAGGGGGCCCAATACGTTCAGCAACGACTGGCATGCTCCGCGCAGGGGGCACCTGCACCAGGGCAACGATATCTTCGCCGCCAGGGGTACGCCCTGCGTTGCCTGCGTCTCGGGCACCGTGCACCACGGAGAGGGCAAGAACGCCGGGCTGTACGTACGTCTCGTCGGCGATGACGGCAACGTTTACTACTACATGCACCTGGACGGCTTCGCCGCCACCGGCCACGTCTCGGCGGGTACGGTCATCGGCGACCTGGGAGATACCGGAAACGCCAAGGGCACGCCTCCGCACCTGCACTTCGAGATCCACCCCGGAGGGGGAGCCGCCATAAACCCCTACCCCATCCTCATGGCCGCCAGGCCATAACAGGCCGGGGGGCCTGACCCCCCGGCTTGGTGGATCCCATCAGGTGCATTTGAAGCGGCAGACCGCGGCGGCGCCGGTCTGGGTGGGCATGCGCTCGGCGGGGACCACGATGGTCCGGCCGCCCCTCTTCAGGACCAGCTCGCCGAGGTCGTCCAGGAGGTCGTCCACGTCGGGGCTCTCCAGGTCGGCCAGCTCTATGCCGCCGGTATCCGCGTCGAGCTTCCCCGGGACCTGGCGGTCGGCCTCGATGAGCAGGGTATCGATCCCACCCGCCACCGCCGCGAAGGCGATCTTCTCCAGGTCCTCCTCGCCCAGGTCCTTGGCCCTGGCATTCGCGAAGTCCTCGACCAGGCCCTCCAGGAATGCCTTGTAGCGGGGCTCGAAAGCCTGCCAGGCGCGCTCGAGAAACTTGCCGGCATCCAGGTCGTCGGGGTGCACGTCGATCCCCTCCTCAACCAGGAAGGGGTTGTTGCTTATCTTGTGGAAGAGGCCGTGGTGTTCCGGCAGTGCCGCCAGCATCAGGGGCAGACCCGACGGCTTCGAGTGGTGCTCCAGAATGGCACGGTCGATCACCCGGAAGAAGCGTTCCTCGTCGATGTCCACATCGTCCTTTCTTCCCCCGTGGCCGTGATGCATCGCCGGGCCCTCGGCGCCCGTCCCATAAGAAGCGACGGTGAGATGCGGCTCCGTGTGCTCCCCGCCCAGCGCGTCGGTGACGGTGCGCGGCACCTCCTGGTCCAGTTCGACCCGGTCGATCGCGTAGCGGTCGCCCTCGTACAGCTTGACCTCCTTGCGGCTCAACCCGAGGACCTGAAAACGGCTGGACGACTGGAAGATGCGCAGCAGGGGCTTGGTGTGGAAGCTGTCCGCCACGACCACCAGCTGCTCGACCGGGCGCTGGAGGCGGTAGTAATGGAAGAACCCGGGAGCACCCAGCACGGCCAGGCCGTCCAGGGCGTTGTTCCAGAATTCGCGGTCGCCTTCCAGCCTCTTGAACGGCTCGAGCAGCTGCTTCGCCTCCCGTTTCGGATACTTGCGCAGCAGCGAACTCTCCAGCTCGCGCAGGAGGTTGCGGTACAGGATGGGGTCCTGCTGGTTTTCGGGGGAGTGCCGGTGGGTCGGCTGGTAGAGGGAAAGGCAGGGCGGCTCGCGGTCGGCCAGCAAGCCGATCGGGTAGTAGTTCTGGGCCGGATAAACGTTGACTGCCACCATGACTCCTCTCGCTATAAGGATTTTCACTACAGTTTTCATTATTCCCCAATCGACGCCTTAAGTCAGGCCGGGGGGTCAGGCCCGGCTTTCGGCCTGGGATCGCTGCGGCGGCCTCGCCTCGTCCCTCAGAGATGAAATGTCATGTATAAATGGTTGGGTTTCCCAAGAGGTCACCTCCTTGAGGGAGAGAAACCTCTGCGATATCCGGGTTGAAAACAAAGCAAGCCAGGAAGGAGGCTTCCCTCCATGGAAATGATAGCGAAAACGTCGCTTGACAGCCGTGGGGGTGAGTAATAGAATTTGAGACCTGAATTACGGTCAGAAACTGGGGATTATTCACACCACATATCAAGCATCAACGCGTTAACGCATCAGCATTGCAGAAACAAGGCACTTCAGCTTGTCTTCAGGCGTAGCGTAACGTAGCGTAACGGCTCCGGGAGGAGCGAAGTCCATGAGCGTTGTTTCCCGCAGAGAAAGGGAGAAGCTGCAGCGAAGGCAGGCAATCCTGGACGCCGCCAAGGATCTGTTCCTGGAGAAGGGATACTTCCTCACCACCATGGAGGCCATCTCGGAGAAGGCGGAGCTGGGCAAGGGCACCATCTACCTCTACTTCAGCGGCAAGGACGAGCTGTACATCTCCGTCACCGAGGAGGGCTTTTTCATCCTGGAGGAGAACATGGCCAAGGTCTCCAGCCTGGACCTGGACCCCATGGAGAAGATCAAGCGCTACTACTATGCCTTCGTCGATCACTGTCTCACCCACAAGGAGCACTTCCGCATCTTCGAGTATTTCCTCACCGATTACGCCCAGAGCAACATCTCTGAGCACCTCATAGACCGCATCAACGACCACACATGGAAGTGCCTTAACTACGGGGCGGAGGCAGTGCGGGAGGCCCTGGAGGCTGGGCTCCTGAAGGAGGACGTGGACCCGGTGCAAATGAGCATCATCATCTGGAGGCTGGGTACGGGGCTGCTGGAACTGGCCATTATGAAGGAGCCGGACAACGAGGAGAGTGAGCTTTACCCCACCCTTATAGAGTCGGCTATAGACATGCTGCTAGCCGGCGCGAGCAGGGTTGAGAGCGCGAAGATGGCGCTTTGAGGAAGGAAAGGAGGAGGGGAGATGGAGCAGAGCGACTACATCTGGGACTACCGCGATCCCTACGCGTGGATGGCGAAGGTGAGGCAGG
>CAZGWK010000084.1:0-6650 GCA_964529285.1 uncultured Actinomycetota bacterium | reverse complement strand
ATAATAACAAACGTGCGCGGATGCCTGGAAAGTACGAAGATACGGTGTAGGTTATGGGAACCATACTCTTTCTGATCCTGATGATCGTGGTCGTGTGTCTGGTCGCCTTTGCCTGCTATCTCCTGGTGCGCATACTCAGGGTATACGTGCAGGCACGCAGGCTGGAGACCATGCGCGGCTACGAGACTATCCTTTACGCCGCCCTGCAGAAACTGAGCCCGGAGCAGACGGTACAAACGCTGCTGTCCGATCCAGACCCCAAGGCGCTCGAGGAGGTTCTGCTGCGTATGGGAGACGAGGGAGCGGAGGGGTGGAAGGACAAGGTGATCGACCTATACGAACTCTCGGGTTTTATGAGCGCCCGCACCCGGCAGCTGCGATCTCGCTTCAAGTCCAGGCGCAGCGATGCGGCTCGCCGCCTGGGGAGGATAGGGGATCCACGCTCGGTTACGGAACTGGCCAAGCTCCTTCAGGACCCCCGGGAGGAGGTACGCGAGGTGGCACTCTACGCCCTGGGAAAAATCGGGTCGCACGATGCGCTTCAATGCATGCTCGTCGCTTTGAATGACGGCGACCGCTGGTCGCAGGAGAAGGTGGCCGAGGCGGTGGAGGAGGCCGGCGACGAATCGCGCCGCGTGCTGGTAGGGTTGTTGCGCGATGCAAACCCGGCGCGCCGGGCATTCGCGGCTGAGGTCATGGGCGGGATAGGCGGCGCCGAGGAAGCCTTGTACCTCGAGGAAGCCCTCGCGGACGAGGAAGTGGACGTGAGAGCGCGAGCCGCCGATTCCCTGGGCAGGATGAGGCATCGTACGGCGCGGCCCGCCCTGTTACAGGCCCTGGACGACCCCGCATGGCAGGTGCGCGCACAGGCGGCAAAAGCACTCGGGAGTATCGCAGAAGAGAGCGACGTGACCCGCATCGCGGAAAAGCTGCGTGACACCGAATGGTGGGTGCGCAATGACGCGGCCTATGCCCTGCGCGAGATGGGTGAAGCCGGCGAGGGCCCGCTGGTGGAGATGTTATGGGACGAGGATCGTTTCGCGCGGGAAACCGCTGCCCAGGCCCTGGAGGAAAGCAGCATAGTGGAAAGACTGGTCAGGGACATGCAGGAGGGGGGCGAGACCCCCGAACACGACCGTATCATCCTGCGCCTGGCCGAGATCGGTAGCGTAGGAACCATAATCCAGGTGCTCTCAGATCTTCCCGACGCGCGGTTAAAGGGAAGGCTCATCGAGCTCCTCGGGGAGGTAGACAACGAAGAGCTTACGCAGGCACTGGCTCAGGCAAGGAAGGAATTGAAGGGATCGCGAAGAAGGGCCTCGGGAAAGCCCGCGGGAGAGAGGGGGGAGCAGCCCGGCAGCCCCGATGAAGAGGGGCGCGGGCTGTAATGACGGTCTATTACGTACTCGTATATATAGCCATCGCCTATTATCTTGGCCTCTATTCGATCCAGATGCTGCACCTGATAATCGGATACCGGGCGGCCTTGCGCTGGCAAAATATGGGATATCTTGAGGAGGCCCACCGCCTCATGCGCAGCAGGATAGTACCGCCCCTTACCCTCGTCGCCGATATCGAGTCAACCGGAGAGGACTCCGTGCAGTGGGTCGATCACGTGCTGTCGCAGCGCTTCCCCGAGATGGAGGTCCTGGTGGTATACCGGGGCAGCGACGACGAGAGGGTGAAGGGGCTGGTCAAGACCTATTATCTGCGCCGCGTTGACCGCGTATACAGGCGCACGCTCGATGCTCCGGAAGCCGCCGAAGTCTACCAGAGCGACGACCGCAGGTTGACCCTGGTACGCACGGATGGAGCAGCCGGCGGCGATTCACTCAACCTGGCTCTCAACCTGTCCCATTACCCCTTGTTCGGGGTGGCCGACCGCGGTCCGCGCCTCGCGGACGACTCTCTGCTGTGCATGGTGAGGCCGTTGATGGAGGGAGAGGTGAGAGTGCCCGCCGTAATGGGAGTAGAGTTGCCGCTGGACATGGAGAGTGAAGACCTCCTGCCTCCCCGCCGCATCACCAGGTTCGCGCTCATGGAATCGCTGCGGGTACAGTTGGCGTACATGGTTGGAGCCCCTTACTTCGGGGGTCCGGTCACCGCCTACGGTTCACTCATACTTTACCGCAAGCAAGACCTTCTGGACGCAGGTGGTTTCAAACCCGGCCTATCCTGCATGGGAGCGGAGATGGACATGTCGTTGCGGCTGCACCGGTACATGTACGAAACAGGCCGCGAATACCGTTTCGTCTTCCTGCCGCGGCTTGTGTTACGGCGACCCTTCCCCCGCAGCCTGAAAGAATGCTTCGCCGACTTCCGGGAGAGGCAGGCGGGCATCTCCGCCGCCTTGCGCTCCGAGATGGGTATGCTCTTCAATGCCCGTTTCGGCCGCGTGGGGATGTTGCAGCTCCCGTCCTTCTGGCTCTTCGTGAAGATGGCCCCCGTATTGGGATTCGGAGCCTTTGCGCTGGCCATACTATTCTTCGCCTTCGGCCGCGTGGGATGGCCTGTCTTCGCTGCCTTTGTCGGCAGTGCCACCCTTTACCCCGCACTGGTGGGGGTGGGGGCGGTAGTGGCGGCCCGCAGGGAACTGGGGACGCTCAAGGGTCAGGGAGCGGCTCTCTACGGCTATGCTTTTCTCACCCAATTCTGGTACCGGCAGCTTATCTCCCTGGCTCCCTTCTTCTCTGCGGCGGACAGAGGGCGGAGACGGTCGTGAAAACCGCTCGGCGCTCCTGCGGGAGGGCAAAGGCGGTGGCGGGGCGCTGGGGCTACCTCGCATTCAGCGCCAGGGTACGCACCACCAACGGGGCCCCCATCGTCTGCGAGCGACCGATTTATTTCGAACGCAGGATGTAGTGCGGCAGGGCTGACTTTCTGTCGGTTGTGCGCAATAACGCAAGATAGCGAACTCCTCCGTCTGAGCCAATCCGCCCGCCTGTTTGCATCGCGAAAGCGACAGCGCCGTCTTCGGCGCGACGGTGTCCCAGCGCCTCCACATTTCCGAATGTGGGGGCCTGGCACGTATACGTACGATAGAACACCTAGCGTTCCGTCTCCCTACAACCCCACCACTACGTGGCCGCCGGGCCACTTATTCTGGTAGAGGAAATACATGGGCCTTTCCACCACTATGGCCCCGTCGCATCCTACAGCCACCGATACGTCCCTGTCCGGACCTATGAAGTTGGGCACGGCGACGGTGACCCTGGTGTGAGCAGGAACCGCCACGTCGTCGTCCTGCACCGTACCGTCCTCCAGCATGAAGGAGAGGGTGGCGGTGGCGCCGGTATCGCCCGGGTTCTGCAGGCACAACCACTCCACGAATCCCGCCCTGGTGGTTCCCTCGGCGAAGAACCAGTAGTTCTTGGGGTTCCTGGCGCCGGTGGCCACGTGCCCGCCCGGCCAGCCGCCGCCATAGAGAAAGTACATGGGACGTTCGGCCAGCAGCAGGCTGTCGGACTCCACCACCGTGGAGACGTCCCTGCCGGGGCCGATGGCGTCGTTCACCCGCAGGGTCTGACGGCTGGTGGCGGGGACGAGCATGGGCTGCACCACCGTGGAGCCGTCCTCCAGGATGAAGGTCAGGCTGGCCGTAGCATCGACATCGTAGGGGTTCTGCAGGCAGATGTAGGTATCGAAGCCGCTGCGCGTCGTCCCCTCGGCGAAGTACCACTGGGTGTCCAGGGAGTTGCTCCCCATCACGCAGTGTCCTCCCGTCAGGCCGCGGTAGTCGAAATACATGGGCCGTTCGGCCACGATGGCCACGTCTTCGCATTCCACCACCATGGATACGTCCTGCTCGGGACCCACGGCCGCGTTTACGTTGACCGTGGCCCTGCTCCCGGCTCCTACGTAGGCCTCCGTGGGCACGGTGGTACCGTCGCCCAGGACATAGGTGATATCCACGCGGGCGTCCCTGCCGGAAGGGTTCTGCATGGTAAGGTATTCCTCGAAACCGCTGCGCGTTGTCCCCTCGGCGAAGTACCACAGCCTGCTGGTCTCCGTTGCCCCCAGGGTACAGTGCCCTCCCGTCCAGCCGTAAAAGTCGAAATACATGGGGCGCTCGGCTACTATGAAGCGGTCGGCGCTGACCCGGGTGGAGACGTCGTGGCCGGGTCCCACGGCCGCGTTGACGTTGACCGTGGAGCGGCTGTGGGCTGGGACCACGATGTTGTCCTCGATATTGGCCCCGGTCTCCAGCATATAGGTGAGGGTCACGTTGGCGTCACCGTCGCCGGAGTTCTGAATGCATATCCATTCGTCGAAGCCGGGACGGGTGGTGCCCTCGGCGAAATAATAAGTGCTGGCGGGAGGGGTGGGCAGCCTCTGCTGGGAGGCGTACAGCACGTCCTTGCCGGTGGCGGCGTCCGTGGTGCCGTAGAGGGCGCAGTAACGCTGGCCGCCGTCCGCGTAAAGCGCGGGGTTCTCTCCGCTGATCTCAGCGGTGGAGATGAGCTCGGGCGTGGTCCATGCTCCGTTCACGGTCTCGGTGAGGTACTTGTTGAAGTCATAATAGACGCCGGGGCCTGGGTTGTACTTGGCTGTCTCGAAGACGCACCGCTGTTCGCCCGTGTCGGCTGTCTCCACTGCCTGGAAGCTGGGCCAGCCCGCCGGTTCGACGTGCAGGATATCGGTGCTGCCCGGCACCACCGAGACGGGCACCGTCCCCTGCCAGGTAGCGCCGTCGCGGTAGCGCGAGAACATGCGCCCCCAGGTCGGCGTGGCGCCGACGAAGCCCTTCTCGAACCACGAGGCCAGGACGTCACCGTCCGGGTATGGACTCAGGTTGAGTTCGTAGATCTCGTAGGCGGTAGCGGGCCTTATCTGCTGGGCGGGGTTGAAGGCCAGGGGGTCTCCTCCTGGTGCGTTATCTATGTAATTGACGTTCCAGTCCCACGAGGTCACGCCGTCGTACATGACCGTGGTGAACGCGACTCGGACGCTCCCGTCCGCGTCGATGACGGTACTGACGTCGGCAGGATATCTCTGGAAGAGGTAGCCGAGGATGGTGGCGATGCCGGAGAGCCCCGCGCCCGTCTCGCGGGTATATTCCAGCGAGGCGCCCCGCTGCTCCCAGGCCGCGCCGGTCCACGTATAGGTGGAGACGACGTTGGTGAAATGCAGGTTCTGAAAGGGGTCCAAGTCGATACTGGCGAGGTTGCCGTCCTGCTGGTTACCCACCCGGGTGACGTTCAGCGGAGCCTCCCAACCACCGCCGTCATGGTAGATGACCTGGAAGTTGTTGCGCGGCGGGTGGGCCGCATCGGTGAAGTTGACGAACTGATAGCTGAAAACCGCCGCTCTGTTGGAGTCGTTTCTATAGAAAAGGAACATGGGCAGCCAGAACTGGTTGGCGGCGGCAGAGGTTATGTTCTGGGGCCCCGACCAGGCGCCTCCCGTATCGCGCACCGCCGCATAGATGTCGCTTCTCAAGTCGGTGGCGATTCCCGACTGGGTCCGCACGCCGTATATAACCGCTATCTCCTCGCCCAGCCAGGATACGCCGATGCTCGGCCAGAAGCTCGGGACCTGCTGTCCCGGGTCCATATTGAAATCCCACGCGCTCAACGGGGTCACGGGCCCCCAGGTATCCAGGGTGCCCTCGAGAATGCCGACCTCGGCCCGGTAGGAGGCGGGCAGGGTCTCGTAGTTGCGGACGGTCACGAAGGTGCCGAAAAGCCGCCCGTCCCTCATCGCGAAGTCGGCGCCCTGCAGGCCCCAGCTGCCGACATAGCCGGTGAGCTGCCGGGGGGTGCTCCAGGTTCCCCCCGGCGTGCGGTAGCGGTACCACAGGTTCTCGTTCTCGTGCTGGTAGGCATTCCACTCCCCTGCGGGCCTGGAATTATCGCGCCCCCAGGTCCAGGCGCTGTAGACGAAGTGCAGGTATCCGTTGGCATCGCAGTCCATGAATATCCAGCTCGAATCGCCAAAGCCTGAGACATTGCTGAGGTTGGTGGGGCCGGCCCACGTTCCCTCCAGGAACGTATCGTGATACTGGTTGGCCAGGAACTCGTTCCTGAAACCCGGGACGTCGGGACCCTGAGAGATATCCGTCTGAACATATCTTTCGTATTCGGCATGCAGCCTTCCGCCGCCGTCCACGACCCCTCCGTAGGAGCTCGTCCAGTAGGATACGTTGGGGTCGGGTGATGGGGTATACGGCCTGGCGAGCGGCGTCCAACCGCCCGCCCCGGCGGCGCTGAAGTCTCCTGCCTGGGCTTTAACGCCGCCCTCCTGCTCGGGAAGCAGCGACTCCGGGAGCAGTTCGGCGGGCACGCGATCGGCCATCCTTTCACGTAGCGATTCGGCCGCGGGATCGAAGGTCGCGGCCACTTCCGGAGCGTAGTAAGGCCGCGATCCACCCAACTCCTCCACGATATCGCCGGCCCGGGCGGTGGCTGCCGGTGAACCCCTGGACGCGCCCTCCGCCACCGCCTCGGTGGAAAAAGGCCAGACGGTCACCGCCAGGAAGGCCAGCATTACGAAAACGATCGTGAAAAGAAGAATCACTCTCCCGCGATGTGAAAAGGGGACCCCACCCATGACATCTCTCCCTCCAGCCGTACCTGCGCTCGAAGCGCGACAACAAATCCTTACCTACATTTATATACTCGCAAGCCCGCAGATAAACCTTTGTAGGGGTC
>CAZGWK010000083.1:3411-6699 GCA_964529285.1 uncultured Actinomycetota bacterium | reverse complement strand
CGTATCGGAATCGGATGAAAGGATGGGCTGCCATGGATTTCAACCTCGGTACATTCCTAACCAAGCGGGCGGAGCTGTTTCCGCACAGGGAGTCGCTGGTCTGCGAGGACCAGCGCTATACCTTCTCCCAGATGAACGAGCGCTGCAACAGGCTCGTGCACGCCCTGCGCAAGCTGGGCGTGGAGAGGGGCGACCGCGTGGCCATCCTCGCCTTCAACGAGCCGGAGTACTTCGACCTCTTCAACGCTGCAGCGAAGATGGGTGCCATCATGGTCACCCTCAACTACCGCCTGGCCGGGCCCGAACTGCAGTACATCATGGAGGACAGCGGAGCCAAGGTGCTCATCTTCAGCAAGGAGTTCGTGGAGGTGGTGGACTCGTTCCGCGATGAGGTCCCAGCCGAACACTTTATTGCGATCACCGACGGACCTCCCGAGTGGGCCGTTTCTTACGCGGAGACCATCGCCGCCGAGCCCGCCGACGAGCCCGAGGTCGTGGGAGGCGGCGACGATACGCTGGCCATCCTATACACCTCCGGCACCACCGGCAAGCCCAAGGGGGCCGAGCTCACCCACAACAGTTTCTTCGTCACCTCCGACACCATCATCGCCACCGTAGGGATGCCCGGAGACACCTTCCTCATCGTCCTGCCCCTGTTCCATATCGGGGCGCTGCCGGGGGCCATCCTCAACACCCAGTTCGGACTGCGCTGCGTGCTCTGCCGCACCCTGGATCCCGTGCGCTTCCTGGAACTGCTGGGCGAGGAGAAGGTCACCGCCTTCGGCTCGGTGCCGCAACTGCTGCAGATCCTCAAGATGGTGCCGGACTTCGAGAAGTACGACTGGAGCTCGGTGGAGGTCATCCTGGTCTACGCGGCTCCGGTCCCCGTGACCCTGCTCAAGGAATATGCGGAAGCGGGCATCGAGGTGAGGCAGCTCTACGGCCTCACGGAGTGCACCGGCCCGGCCGCGGTTATCGACGGCGAGCACGCTCTCTCCAAGGCCGGTTCCTGCGGCCTGCCCATGTTCTATATCGATATAAAACTGGTGGACGAGGACGGCAACGAGGTGGGTCCCGAAGAGCTGGGCGAACTCGTCATGAGGTCCCAGAACGTGATGAAGGGTTACTGGGGCAAGCCGGAGGAGACCGCCAAAGCCATCAGGGACGGCTGGCTCTACACCGGTGACATCGCGAAGAAAGACGAGGAAGGCTTCCTCTATATCATGGACCGCAAGAAGGACATGATCATCTCCGGCGGTGAGAACATCTATCCCGCCGAGATAGAGGACTACCTGCTCTCCCATCCCAAGGTGGCCGACGTGGGAGTGATCGGTTTCCCGGACGAGCAGTGGGGCGAGGCGGTGCGCGCCATCGTCGTGGTCGTGGAGGGGGAAGAGCTTAGCGAAGCCGAGCTCATCGAGTACTGCAAGGGCAATATAGGCAAGTTCAAGATCCCCAAGAGCGTGGTCATCGCGCCGGAGCTGCCCCGCACGCCAACGGGCAAGATCCTCAAGCGCGTTCTGCGCGACGAATACAACGTATAAGAACGAATGTCCCGATAATGGGGTCAGCCCCGGACATGGGACAAAATAAGGCCTGAACGGATTAAGCCAAGGCGATAGAGTAATGGAGGCCCCGGATACATCGGGGCCTCTCAAGTTGCGTAAACAAGCGGTCTGCAATGCACGACTTTATCATCAGCCCTGGTTTTATCATCCATAATCTGGCGGAGAGCTCAAAGGCGAAGGTTTGGCCCGCATGCGCCATCTATTTCATCCCGCAGGTCCGCTAAGAAAACCTCCTTCAAACGTAGCGTCCGGACATAAACAAGGTCCCCGAGTGTGCCCGCTGTAGAGATTTGCTCTCGCTGAGCGTTATCTTATTTGTGAAGATAGGGTTTGCCGGATAAGGAGGTGTGAGCGATGAAAGCGGGCCAAACAGATACCCGGAGGCGTTGCATGCGCCTCGTTGCTCTGACATGTGTGGCATCACTCCTGTCCCTTGCCGTCCTCGCTTGCGCAGGTTGCGACAAGACCGAGCAGCAGGAAAAGTCGCCCGTTGGAGAAGATGACGAAACCGCGCTTATAGAAGAGACCACCGCGGAGGAAGAAGATGCGACGGATGCCGATGAAGCAGACGAAGACGTATCGATCTCGGGAGGCAACACCGATTTCGTCCTCGAAGGACAGGAGATCGGGTCTGGTGATTACATCCCAGACCTCGAGGTAACCGACATCAGATGGGCTGACCACGGAGAGTACTTTCGCATCGTGTTCGAATTCGAGCATACGGACGGAAGCGAGGTCACCGAGGTGCCCAACTGCCATACCTGGTATCCCGGCGCACCCGGCGACGAGAGGTTCTACGAGCTTAATATCTCCCTGGAAGACGTCATCCAATACAGGTTCGATTACGCTCCTTTTGTAACCGCCGAAATACCGCTCAGCCTGGGTGACCCGCTGGTGGAGACAATCGAGAGAGTTTCCGGTGCGGATACAGAACCCGTCTTCTTCCTGGTGAGTTGCGCTTTTTCCGAAGCCCACCCGGGCATTTCCTCGCGGCCGCACCGCCTCATGTACGAGAGCGATCCCATGCGCGTGATCCTGGACATCCGCAAAATGTCATGAATGGGGCCAGTCCCGGATAGGATATAGGGATACAGGATAGGGTAAGGTCGGAACGGGTTTGACCCAAAGCGACCCAAAGCGACAGAGTGATATAGGTCCCGATGACACCGGGGCCTCTTCCCTTGTTATGTCCCATGTCCGGGGCTGACCCCATTATCGGGACGTCGGTCTTGTTGAGGCCTGACCCTCATTGTTGAAAATGGAGGGCTGACCCCAGGTCAGGGTCAGGGGAGGAGGAGGGTGGTGCCGTTGTTGCCGCCGGCCAGGGCGCGGGCGCCCATGGGAGCCAGGCCGTACAGGGACGGCGCTGAGCCGGCGCAGGGCGTCCAGGTGAGGCCGCCGTCGCTGGTCTTGAAGGCGGCGCCTCCTTCCCCGACCACCCATACAGTCATGGGGTTCAGGACGCAGACGGCACGCAGGGCAGCGGTGCTCAAGGGAGATACCCGTATGGCAGCGGTAACGACGGCTTCCCCGGCAGTGACCGGTTCAGCGCCTTCTCCGCCGCCATTTCCCGCCGCTTCGCACCCGCTACTACCGGCATCTTCCGCGGGCTCTTCACCGACTGCCTCGCCGGCGCCTTCCGATGCGCTGCCGTCACCCGCATCGGCAGCACCAGGCGTTTCCAAGGCCGCCTCCGAATTACCGGCCGCCCCGGGCGCGC
>CAZGWK010000083.1:0-3311 GCA_964529285.1 uncultured Actinomycetota bacterium | reverse complement strand
CCCCGCCCTCGCCCACCACCCAGCACGCTGCCGGGTCGAGCGCGGAAACGCCATAGAGAGCCGCCGTGGTGCGCGAGTTCTGGGGTGCCCAGGAAAGGCCGTCCGCGGTAGCCAGGATCACCCCGCCGGCCCCCACGGCCCACGCGGTCGAGCCGTCAACGGCCGAGATGCCGTAGAGGGCCGCGCCCGTCCCCGAGGCCTGCGGGGTCCACGTCGCTCCCCCGTCGCTCGTCTTGAGGATGACCCCGCCCTCGCCCACCGCCCACGCCGTGGCCGCGTCGACCGCATCAACGGCGTAGAGGGTCCGGGTGCTGCCGGCGGGATGCCGCGCCCAGGTCGCGCCCCCGTCAGAGGTCATGAGGATGATGCCTCCCTCGCCCACCGCCCAGGCCACCGAGGGGCTCGCGGCCGCCACGCCGTAGAGCCACAGGTCGGTGCCGGAGTCCTGAGAGGCCCAGGTGCCTCCCCCGTCGACGCTCCTCACGATCGTCCCGAGCTGCCCCGCCGCCCAGGCAGTCCCACCCGCGGCGGTCACCCCCCGCAGATCCGCCTTTTTCACGTAGAACGAAAGCGCGTTGGAGGTGCCTGCCGCCGTGGTCACGCTGACGGCCACCTTCCCCGCCACCTCCGGGGGTATCCTGAGCACGATGCGCTCCTGCGACCAGTAATCGTAGGCCGCGGGCCGCACGCCGCCGCACGAGACGTAATTGTTGGGGCCCTCGCGCGCACTGAAGGCCGCGCCGGTTATCTCCACCTGGGTCCCCAAGGGACCGGAGGACGGGGTTATCTTATGGACGCTCGGGGGCACGATGGCGTCGAAGGACAGCTTGTTCGACGCCCCCGCCGGGGTCTTCACCGACACGCTCACCGCCCCGCTTATACCTCCGGGGACCCTCACCACGATGAGGTCGTTGGCCCAGCTTTCATACTCCGCCGCCTCGACCGGGCCGAAGCTGACGTACGAGGAGCCCCGGCTGGGGCCGAACCCGCTGCCGTAGATGGAGATCTCCCCCCCGAGCACGGCGGCGGTGGGGTCCAGGAAGTCGAGCCTGGGCTTGATGAGCTCGCTGATGGGGCGCGGCGACTTCGATACCGTCACGCTCACGGGGTTGGAGCTGCCGGAAGCGGTGACCACCTTCACCTCGGCGCTCTCCGGGGCGTTCCCCGGTACCTCGAGCCTGATGAGGTTGTTGGTCCAGTACTCGAACTCGGTTATCTTCACGTTTCCCATGGTCACGTAGGAATCCCCGCGGCTGGCGCCGAAGGACGCACCGGATATGGTCAGGGGCTTGCCGGCGCGGCAGTAGCGGGGGCTTGCCCCTTCCAGCCTGGGCATGATGATGAGCGTAAAGCCCGCGGATGTCCCGCGCGGCGTAGTCACGGTTATCTCCTCCCGCAGCGATGCGCCGGCGGGCAGGGACACCTTTATGCAGCGTTCGTTCCACGACGCGTACTCGGATGCCCTAACGTCGCCGAAGGAGACATGGGAGCCCGCGGTACCGTCCCCGAAGGCAAGGCCGATGAGGGTGACGACGCCCCTGGCCTGCGCCGTGGACGGCGATACCGCGTCCAGGCGGGGCGAGGCGCGGAAGTCGAGGATGGTGCCGCGGGCGCCCACGGCCCAGGCGGTCTCCGCGTCCGGGGCCGATATCCCCCTCATGCCGTTGGAGGTGCCGGTTTCCTTTATATCCCAGGTGAGGCCTCCGTCAAGGGTCCTCGCCACGAAGCCGCCTTTGCCCGATACCCAAGCCGTATCGTTATCCGGGCCCGGTGCGGACACGCCGCTGAGGTCCGCGGCGCCCAGGGCCGCCGTGTCCAGCGGGAACCAGGTGCGGCCTCCGTCGCCGGTGCGCAGGACGGTGCCTTCATCGCCTACCGCCCAGGCCGTGTCCTTATCAGTACCCGCCACGGCCGCCAGGTCCTGGGAGGTTCCGGATTCCTGGTGCTCCCAGGTCTCGCCCGCGTCCTCCGTCCTGATGATGACGCCGCCGCGCCCCACCGCCCAGGCCGTGTCCGCGTCCGCCGCGTACACGCCCATGAGTTCTTCGCCCTGTTCGCGGTCCTGGCGGTACCAGGTATAGCCTTCGTCGAAGGTGCGGATGATGGTGCCCCTGCGCCCCACCGCCCAGGCCGTCTTGGCGTCAACGCAGGAGATATCGCGCAGGTCGTATGAGGTCCGGGAGGGCTGCTCCTCCCAGCTCCTGCCGCCGTCCCGGGTGCGCAGCACGAGGCCGTCCCTGCCTACCAGCCAGGCGTTCTCGGGATCGGGAGCGGCCGTGCCCAACAGGTCCGCCATGGTGCCGGGATAGGTGGCATTCCAGGTGAAGCCGCCGTCGGTGGTGAGCAGGGCGGCCCCCGCCTCCCCCGCCGCCCAGGCGCTCTGCGCACCCGCGGCGCACACGTCGTTCAGGGTGCGGCCGTCGCTTATATACTGGGGGATCCAGGAGATACCGCCGTCGTAGGTACGCAGCACGGTCCCGTTCTCCCCCACCGCCCATACGTTCTCCGCGTCCGCGGCGTGAAGGGAAAGGATGGCGTTAGTCGTACCCGCGTCCTGCGGGCTCCAGGTGGCCCCCGCGTCCGTGGTCTTGCGGATGAATCCCCCGCTCCCCGCGACCCAGGCGGTACGGTCATCCAGCACCAGGAGAGTGGTGAGCGGCGCAGCGACCCCGGCGTCCCCCATGCTCCAGTCGAGTCCCGCATCCGCGGTCCTCACCAGGGTGCCGAGCTCGCCCGCGGCCCAGACGTTCTCTTCGTCCAGGGCGCAGACGGCAACGAGGTGGTCGGCGGTATTGGATGTCTGCAGGGCCCAGGTCTCCCCGCCGTCATCGCTGCGCAGGATGGTGCCGATCTCTCCGGCGGCCCATGCGGTCTCGGGCCCCGAGGCCGCGATGCTCGCGAGCGGGCTGAGGTTGCCGGTGTCCTGGTGGTCCCAGGTAAGGCCTCCGTCGACGGTGCGGAGCAATACGGGCCCGTCGGCCACCGCCCATGCGGTATCGGCGTCCACCGCCGCTATGTCGTAGATGTCCCGCCCGAGGCCGGGGTTGAGCGCCTCCCAGGTGTCGCCGCCGTCGCCCGTCTTGAGCACGGTGCCGCGGCGCCCTGCCGCCCAGACCGCGCTCACGCCGGCTGCGGAGACGGCCAGGAGGTCTTCCTGCGTGCCCGCGTCCTGGGGCAGCCAGGTGGCCCCGCCGTCGGTGGTATGGAAGACGAAACCCCCGTCGCCTACAGTCCATGCATCGTCGGGACCGTATCCGGATATGTCCCGCAGGGTGGTGGGCACGGAAAGGGCCGGCTCCTCCTCGAGCTGC
>CAZGWK010000082.1:0-6906 GCA_964529285.1 uncultured Actinomycetota bacterium | reverse complement strand
AAAAAAGCCCTCCCCTGACCCGGGGTCAGCCCTCCATTATCAACATCGGGGGTCAGGCCTCCACGCGAAGCCCTTTACGAACGCGACCCATGCCGAGGGGTCGGTCCTGTCTTTCGGGATAAGACCATACGGGGAACGAGCTCATCGGCCTGCGGCCAGGAGAGGATGTTGATACAGATTAACGGGCGCCCCCCGTACGTGTTATACAATCTAACATGGCGGAAGAGTGGCGGCTTGGGCGGGAACGTGGGCGCCCATGACCGCCAGGACACAACCGGAGGGTGATGACCTATCGCATACGAAAAAGACAACAAGTGGTACCACAACTGGTATGTCCTTCTGGGGGCATCCCTGATCCTGCTAACAGTGATCCTCTACCTCATGCATTACGCCATCTTCGAGGACGCGCACCATATCTACATCTACATGCTCGGCGATATCGCGTTCCTGCCCATCGAGGTGCTGCTGGTAACCATCATCGTGCACCGCGTACTCGAGATGCGCGAAAAGCGCAACCGCATGGAGAAGCTGAATATGGTCATCGGGGCCTTCTTCAGCGAGATGGGTATGCAGCTCCTGCACTCGCTGGCGGAACTCGATGCGACCTGCCAGCAGGTGAAGGAATGTCTGGAGACGGACCTGGAATGGAAAGAAGAGGACTTCAAGCGCGCCGGAGAGAAACTGGCCGAGTACGAGTGTTCCATCGAAAGGGATGACGTACTCGTCGAGGCACTGCGCGAGTTCCTGCTCTCGAAGCGGGATTTCCTGTTGACCCTGCTCGAAAACCCCACCCTGCTCGAGCACGAGACCTTCACGGACCTCCTGTGGGCCGTCTTTCACCTCACCGAGGAGCTGAAGTACAGGTACGCCATAGCGGACCTGCCGGATTCCGATCACGAGCACCTTTGTGGGGACACCGCCAGGGCTTACGGCCTGCTTCTGCGCGAGTGGCTGGCCTACCTGCAACATCTCAAGGGGAATTACCCCTACCTGTTCTCCCTCGCCGTGAGGATGAATCCCCTGGACCCCGAGGCCTCTCCCGTCATCAGATGATGGCCGTACATCGGCCGCTCTCTGTCCGCCGCACCGTGTGATATCAAACGCGTTGTTGAAACGAGATTTTCTTGCGGGGGCAAGAGACCCGCGGTGGTTTGCCGCCATCTCGAATGGGTATATCTGCTATATGGATAAGCTGCTGCAGACGCCTCAAGCACGGCAAGAAACCTGCCGACGAGATTAAAGGCTGCATAAAAGAGGGCAAGGGAGTGGAGGATTGGCATGAGCAGGATCAAGCGTTGTTCTTATTGCGGCGTTCCCGTTGATTTCGCAAGGGGGAACGTGTGGAACGATGACGGGACGATAACCCAGGCCAGGAATCCGGACCACCGCGTGTTCTTCCACGAGGCGGAGGGCTTGAACCAGCTGTTCAAGAAGATAGAGGAGCTGATCGGCCTGCCGCTCGACCGCATCATCGTGGAGGGTAAGCGCAAGGGGTCCCTGGAATACATACAGAACCTGTACCCGGGTTACAAGCGCATGCTGCTGCGCGCGTTCCGGCGCAAGGTCTACCAGAGCACGGCGGATATCGGCGCCATGTTCGGCCTGGGCCACTACGAGCTGCTGGATTTCTCGAAAGGAGAATACATAAGGATCTTCGGCCGCAACATCTACTGCCTTCCCATGTTCAGCGGCGACCTCATCGCCGTCTTTAACTTCGTAGAGGGGCTGCCTGCTGACCTGCGTATAGAGGAGAAGGGGTACGGTTACGAGGTCACCGTGGTCCACGGCCAGGAATACGAGGAGCTGGTTTCCAGGCTTGACATGGTAACATATACCAGAAAACCCGGGGACGTCGGGCACGAGAGGTGCCCGGAGTGCGGCGTCCCGCTCGACCTCAAGGAATACGAGTGGGACCTGGAGGAAGGCACCATCACCGACACCGTCACCGGCAGGCACATGGTCTTCACGGGGCCGCGAGAGCTGGACGCCATTATGCAGGAGCTCGTCTCGGAACTGGGGGAGGAGATCGGCAACACCATAGTCGAGGCGCAGCGCCAGTACATCATAGAGACCCTGCAGCAGAAGGAATTCAAACAGTCGCCCGATTACCTCTTCCGGCAGTTCGCCAAGCGGGGCCTGGGCAACCTGGTAACCTTCGATCTCGACGCGGAACGCTTGCAGGCGGCCGTGGAGAACGCCATCACCCCGCTGCTCCTGGTAGGGATGCTGCAGGGTATCTACGAGATCACCACCGGCGGCCGCTCCGGGGTGGAATACGACGTGGCGGGTGACGGTACCCTCCGGGTCACCGCCACCGCCGAGCGATGAGATCCCCTAGTCCCATCCCTCCCGGAAGCGGGGGCGGTAGACGGGGCACTTGGCGACGCACAGGCCGCAGCGCAAGCCGTTGATTCCCGGAATACCCAGCTTGATGTAATACTTGAGGCAGGTTGCCTTGTCCGTACCCGCCCCGTCCTCGCTCAACGCTCCCACCGGGCATGCCTTGACGCATGCGTAACCGCAGCGCTCGGGCTGGCACAGCACGGCTTCGCGCGGCTTTCCCGCCGGGAGCTCTGCATCTGTAAGCAGGGCCACGAAGCGCACCCGTGCCCCGTGCTCGGGGGTGAGCAGCAGGTTGTTGAGCCCGATCTCTCCCAAGCCCGCCTCCACGGCCATGTGCCGGTACGAGAGGTTCTCCCACAGCACCTTGGAGTTCAGGACGTCATGGACCCTGGGGACGGCGGTGAGATGGCGCAGCAGCTTGAGCATCCATGCCGGCCTCTTGTCCAAGTTCCATCCCGGCATCTCCAGGTATGGGACGGGGAATACCCTGTATCCCTGGTCCTGCAGAAATCCTGCCGCGTCGAAGAGCGCATGGTTCAACCTTGTATTGATCATATGGAAGTTGACGGTATATTCCTTACGGGTCTCCGGAAGGTCGTCCAGGGGCAGGTCCAGCATGCGCTTACCCAGGAGCACGATGGAACGGCAGCCGCCCATATAGTCGTCGGGGCGGTGTCCGAGCGGTGCTTTCTCCCCGTAAGCCGCGGCATCCGCCACTCCGAAGAGCTCGGTCCTCGCCGCTTCCTCGAGCTCTTCCAAGAGTCCCATGACCGATCTCCCGGTTTCCGCATAAGCCTTCATGCCGCCTTCCATGACTTTATATCAATGGAAAGGAGACGGCCACCCCTCTCGGGTCCCGAGACGTGCATCCCCCTCGCTGTCCCGGGGGGACGCACGCATCCTACGTCCTGCAGTGGTACGGCCTCTGCAGCTTCGGAAGGGACTCGAGCCATATCAACCGCAGCGCTGCCGTCCATGCGCGGCCGATGTCATCGCCACCATCCATACTGACAGTGGGTGAGTATATCGGGACATGGAGACATAGGGACCATGGATATCGAGGAGAAGCTGAGGATATTGGGAGGCGCGGCGCGTTACGACGTTTCCTGTGCCTCCAGCGGCGTGAGGAGGCCGGCCCGCGGGGGCAAGCTCGGCGAGTGCGCCGTTTCCGGGGTTTGCCACAGCTGGTCGGACGACGGGAGGTGTATCTCCCTGCTGAAGATCCTTTTCTCCAACCACTGTATCTACGACTGCGCGTACTGCGCCAACCGCGCCTCCGCCGCGCGCCCCCGGGCATCCTTCACGCCGCAGGAGCTGGCGGACCTGACCATGGATTTCTACCGGCGCAATTATATAGAAGGGCTGTTTTTAAGCTCCGCCGTCTGGGTGAGCCCGGACTACACCATGGAGCGCCTCCTGCTCACCGCCCGGAAGCTGAGGCAGGAGAAGGGGTTCAACGGCTACATACACCTCAAGGCCATCCCCGGCGCGAGCGCGGAGCTCATCAGGCGGGCGGGCATCCATGCCGACCGCATGAGCGTAAATATAGAGCTTCCCACCGAGAAGAGCCTGCGCCTCCTGGCCCCGGACAAGAAGAAGGAGGATATCCTCGGCCCCATGGGGGATATGGCGGAACAGATCACCTGCAGCAAGGAGGAGCGCAAGCGCTCTAAGAAGGCGCCCGCATTCGTGCCGGCAGGGCAGAGCACGCAGCTCATAGTGGGTGCCACTCCCGAGAGCGATCTGCGCATCGTCAGGTTGGCCGAGGGGCTCTACGGGAGGTACGGGCTGAAGAGGGTCTATTATTCCGCCTTCGTACCGGTGTGCGATGACCCGCGCCTGCCCGGCCTGGACGGCCCGCCTCTGCTGCGCGAGCATCGTCTCTACCAGGCTGACTGGCTCATCCGCCGCTACCACTTCACCTCCGGTGAGATCCTGGACGAAAGCCATCCCCAGCTTGACGAGGAACTGGATCCCAAGTCGGGCTGGGCCCTGCGCAACCAGCACTTCTTCCCCGTGGAGATCAACCGGGCCGACTACGAGACGCTGCTGCGCGTACCGGGCCTGGGGGTGAAGTCGGCGAAGAGGATCGTCTATGCACGCCGCGTCCATTCACTGGATTTCGAGGATCTGAGGAAGATCGGGGTGGTGCTCAAACGCGCACGCTACTTCATTACCTGCCGCGGAAGGTATTACTCGGGTTCCAGGGTGAGCGAGGAGGACATCCGGCACAACATTGCCACCTTCTACCGGCCGTCCGAGGGAAAGGCCCGCCGCTCGGACCAGTTGTCCTTTTTTTCCGGGAGTGGCGCGCTCCCCGTAGCGCGGGATTCCCTCTCCGGCGTCAGCGGTGAGCTCTAGAGGTGAGCGATCCTGGAGGCCGCTATAGCGGGCGATCGGGCCGCCGCGGCTGCCTGCCCCGGGAGTTTCCGCCATGACGGCCCTCTATGTCTACGACGGGGGTTTCCAGGGACTGCTCACGGTGCTGCAGTCGCTGCGCGAGACGGGGGAGGATCCCGAGGGGATACAGGCTGAAGGTGAGGCGCTGCAGGGAAGCCTGCTGGCGGAAACCGTGCACATGGCCACCGATACGGTAAAGGCGGAGCTTTTGTGCCGCGATATATGCGATGCGATCTCCCCCAGAGCCCTCCGCAGTGTATTTCGCGCCTTTCTCTCGGAGACGGCCGGCGCCGAGTACCACATCCACGGCTATCTGCGCCTGGGGTGGGAGCTGGGCGCTGACGTAGACGCACGCCTGGGAGACGAGCACGTCCATGCCGTACACAGGATGGAGAGGTGTACCGGCCGGGAGGCACACCGCATGCGCGGTTTTCTCAGGTTCCGCCAGCTCGAGGGCGGCCTTCTCTACGCCCCCATGGCACCCGAATGCGACGTGCTCTGCCTGGTATCCCGCCATTTTCTGGCGCGCATGGGGGACGAGGAGTGGATGATCCACGACCTGGCCCGGGAGCAGGCCGCCGTCTGCAGCGGCGGCCGCCTGACGCTGTGCGAGCTGCCGGCCTTCGAACAGCGTTTCAGCGGGGAGGAAGAGCTGTGCCAGGAGTTGTGGAAGATGTATTTCAAGACCGTCTCCGTGGCCGAGAGGCGCAACCCGCGCCTCCAGAAAAGCTTCATGCCCATGAAGTACTGGAAAATCCTCATCGAAGAACCTGGGGTCAGCCCTCCATTTTCAACAAAGGGGGTCAGGCCTAAACAACAATACAGATCAACGACTTTTTGAATATTCAGCAGTATTTTAAAAAACATTTGACATATAATATATAATATAGTTAAGTTATATATTATGGTTAGACCTTTAAGGATTCTTTTTGAGGGGGCAACATATCATATATTCTCCAAGGGAAACCTGGATGATTTCATACTTGCGGAGAAAAAGGACAAAGGATACTTCCTTAAACTGTTAGGGGATGGGGCGGAGAAGTATCTAGTCGACATATTCACATACTGCCTTATGGACAATCATTATCATTTGCTGGCGCGAACACAGAAGGCGAACCTCCCTGTATTTATGCACTTCCTACTCTCATCATATTCTAGCTATTTAGCGAGAGAAGGACGCAAGGGACATATTTTTGCAGGAAGATACAAAGCCATCCTCATCGATACAGAGGAATACCTCCTGACGGTCAGCAAGTACATTCATCTCAACCCGATCAAGGCCTTATTGACCGATAGTCCAGGAGAATATAAATGGTCAGGTTACAAGTACTTTTTAATCAACAGAAAGGCACCTGCCTGGTTTGAGAGGGAGTGGGTGGTTGATTTCTTTGCTCCCGGATTGGGCGATTCGCTTATTAGGTATCGGGAGTTTGTTGAGAAGGATATGGATAAGGAATATCCATATCCTCAAGATAAGGTCGTTGCCCAGGCAATATTAGGTAATGAGGAGTTCGTCAAGAAGGCAATGGCAAAACACGAGTCCCGTATATTATGCAACGAAATTACGCGTAGAAGGCAACTACTCCTACATCTTTCCCTGAAGGAAATAAACCAATCAGTCTGCCGCTATTACGATCTTCCGGAGTTAAAGAGAAAACCAGATATTGCATACGGAACACGCCAAAAAGCCAGGGTATCTTTTATATATCTTGCTAGAGAATATACGCACTACACAAATGCTGAGATAGCTGAGCTAATAGGAGATATCAGTGGTGCCGGCGTATCAGAATCATATAGGCGCACCAAGAAATCCATAGACAGCGATGAGAAACTCCAAGCAGAAATCAATAAGATAAAGAGAATCGTTCTTGAGGAGTCCTGAAGCGATAGATAGGAAACCCAGTATCTATAAACACATTTTCTGCAATAGCTGGGGGTTTTCCAATGAGATGAGGGGGCCTGGAGGCCCCCTCAATGCTCGGGCGTGCTAGCCGCAGCTCTTATTGCACTTGCAAGTGCCGCCCTTGCGCCTGGGGATCTTCGTGATCCTCATCTCACCACCTCCTTGGTAGTGTTTACTTAATATTATTATACACGGGCTGCAAAGCTTATAAACCGCAACCGTCAAATGTTATTCGCCACTTTGCTGGGGCAAGACCGAGG
>CAZGWK010000081.1:0-7089 GCA_964529285.1 uncultured Actinomycetota bacterium | reverse complement strand
AAGCCACTATCGCGAAGGATGATGAGGATGTCCTCATCGCTGAACCCCGTATAATCTCCCCTGGACAGCGAGCCGAAGAGGTAGACTGCTTCTATCTCTTCGCGCTGTGCGGTGAGTTGCCCGGCCTCTTCAAGGTCTCTTTCCGCCTATCCAGCCAGTCCTTGTAGCGATTCATAGTGCAGATGCCCCCCTCACGCTTAACCAACCGCCATTACCAGCCTCCATGTTAAATAATAGCATCGTCTGATTGTATTAAACGGCGGCCGTAAAGCATGTTGCGGATGTCGCAGCGATGAACAGTGGCTCGGATGTTTATTCTATCCCCACATTGAATTGTTAAAGAGCAACATTTGAGACCTGACCCCAAAATGTTGAATTTAGATCATCATCCCTTTGCGAGGGCGGCGGGGTTCATGACGTTCTCGGGCTCGCCGCGGTAGAAGGAGACCACGTTGTTCACGGCGAGGGCGGTCATGCGGTCCTTGGCCTCGCGGGTGTTGAAGGCGATGTGTGGGGTGAGCACAACCTGGTCCAGTCCTATCAGCCTGCTCAGGTCGGGGTGGGGCTCGCCGGGGAAGTTGTCCAGTCCGGCTCCCCTGATGCGCCCTTTCTCCAGCGCGTTCGCCAGGGCCGCCAGGTCCAGGACCTCGCCGCGGCTGGTGTTGATGAGTAAGGAGCCGGGACGCATGAGGGAGAGCTCGCGCTCCCCGATGAGGTTGCGCGTCTCGGGGGTATAGACAACATGCAGGCTGACGATATCGCAGGCGGAGAAGAGTTCCTCCATGTCCACGTAGGTGGCTATGTCCTCCATCTCCGGACGCCGTTCTATATCGTAATAGAACACGCGCAGGCCGAAGGCGTGGCACAGGCGCACCATCTCGCTGCCCACGGCTCCCATGCCCACCAGACCGATGCTGCGCCCGGAGACCTGCACGCCCTCGCGGTCCATGGATGTCCAGCGGCCGCCCCGCAGGTCGCGGTCCCCCCACGCGATGTTGCGGGCCACCGCCAGGATAAGCCCCAGGGCGTGTTCCGCGACGGAACGGTTGCCGTAGTCGGGGGTATTGGTGACGGCGATACCCAGCCCGGTAGCCGTTTCTATATCCACAAAGTTCGCCGCCCCGACGCCGATGTAGGAGACGATCTCCAGATTAGGGCAGTTGGCGAGGATCTCCGCATCAAGGTTGGACCAATCCAGAAATACGGCGTGCGCCTCGCCGATGCGCTCCAGCAGGAGGTGGCTCTCGTCCAGCCGGTTCTTGTAGTAGCGGTAACCGCCGAATTCGAGCAGGGGCTCCATCACCCGTTCGTATGCGGTCATGCCTTCTACGAACTCCAGCCCGTCCAGGAATACGAACAGGCGTTTGCTTTCCGGGTCCCGCGCCTCTCGCTCGCCGATGAGGGGCATGGCCGCGCCTCAACCTCCCGCGGCAATGGCGCGCAGGGCCCGCTCCAACACGTCGTTCTGTGCCTCATCGCCTACGGTTATGCGTACGTGGCCGGGTATGCCTATGGCTTCTCCCTCCCGGGCGATAACGCAGTTCGCGATGAGCCTCTTGAAGAGGTCGGGGTAGTCCCCGCTCTTGACCAGTATGAAGTTCGCCTGGGTGGGCACGTATGCGAAACCGGTCTCCTCCAGCACGCGGTAGAGTCTCTCCTTACCACTCTCGTTGTTCTCACGCGAACGCGCTACGTGCTCCCTGTCATCCAGAGCGGCAAGCGCCGCCACCTGTCCCAGGCGGTTGACGTTGAAGGGCAGCTTCACCTTCTCCAGGGCATCGCGTACCGGCCTCGATGCGATCACGTATCCCACGCGCAGCCCGGCGAGCCCGTAGATCTTGGAGAAGGTGCGGGCCACTATGAGGTTGGGGTAGCTCGCGAGGTATGTCAGTGAGTCCGGATAATCGGGATCGGTAACGTATTCGACGTAGGCCTCATCCAGTACCAGAAGTACGTTTGCGGGGAGTTTCTCGAGCATCCCCTCCAGCTCGGCCCGGCTGACCGCGGTTCCCGTGGGATTGATGGGCGAGCAGAGCGCGACGTACTTCGTGCGCTCCCCCGCTGCCGTGATCATTGCCGGGATGTCCTGGCGGTAGTCGCGCAGGGGCACCTTCACCACTTGCGCCCCCATGGTCATGGCAGCCAGCTCATAGGAGGTGAAGGTGGGGTCGCCCACCACCACCTCGTCACCTCTGTCGAGGAAGGCGAAGGCTAGCAGGTCGAAGGCCTCGTCCGCCCCGTGGGAGATTACGATGTTCTCCGCGGGTAATCCCAGCTTGCTGGAGAGTGCCTCCCGCAGCTCCACGCTGTTGCCGTCGGGATAGATGTGCACGGAAGCAAGCTCCTCGCGTATGGCCTGCATGGCCTTAGGTGACGGGCCGAGTGGGTTCTCGTTCGAGGCCATCTTAACGCAGCCGAAGACGCCCAGCTCCCTGGCCACCTCCTCGGGAGATTTTCCGGGATTGTATATGGGAAGCCCTTTTACCTCTTCCCGTATTACCTTGTCGATGTCGAAATCCATATTCCTACCTCGTGTCGATCCCGAGCGGTTTGCCCCGTCTATTATATATGGGGTCCAACACCTGGGGTCAGCCCTCCATATTCAACATGATGACTTGCGTAGAAAGCAAATGAAACCTTTGGTTTTTCATGTTGAATATGGAGGGCTGACCCCGTGGATGTGGACGTATCCCGTGCGCTTGTAGTATGCGACGTTTATCACCCGCGTCTCCCCCACCAGCAGCTCGCGCTGGGCCGGTTGGTGTACGTGCCCGTGGTAGAGGATGCGGGGGCGGTTCTCCTCGATGTACGCAAGCAGGCTCGCGCTTCCCTCCACCGGCCTGCCCGCCACCACGTCCATGGTCGCAGCCTCCAGGCGCGGCGGTATATGGGTACAGAGTACCTCCACCGGACCCAGCTCCCGCAGCCGCGCCCCGTAAGCCTCGTCATCCATCTCCGCGGGCATCATGAAGGGGGAATAGAGGGCCCCGGGCACGAAACCGAAAACGCTGCCCGCGATCTCCACCTTGCCCTCCGCCATCACCGCGTTTGCCGCTCCGTCCAGCGATGCCTCCAGCACCTCTGGTATGTCCCCATTGCCGTAGATGATGTAGGCGCGGCATCCTATATCCCGCAGCACCCGGCTGAAAACAGTGTAGGATTCCACGACCCGGCGCTGCAGCTCCGGGTAGAACCTCCCGTCCGGCGCGAGGAGTTCGTCCCTGATCTCCACCGCCGCCTGCGGGCCGGAGGCCACCGCGGACATCAGCTTGTTCACCAGTTCTTCCTTACCGATGACGTCGGGAAGGATGCCGCTTATATCGGCCCAGTCAATGAGGTCTAGAACGTCGCCGAGTACCAGGAGGATGTCCTCCGCAGCAATCGTATCGCCCAGGTCTTCGAAGCGGCCGTGAGTGTCCGCGATCAGCTTGATCGCCAAATCAGTCGCCCTCCCCGCTCCCCGCAGTCCGGTATATGGCCACGCCGCCGCCGGCAAGAGAGCGTGACGAACGCATGGCTTCCACGGAGCACGCGTATAGTTTCTCGGGAAGACGCACCTCCTCCGGGAAAGATGCCAGGCCCCAGTGCAGTGCGGGCTGCGGCAACTCGCCGACCATTGTCGCTATCTCGCTGTGCATGTACTTCTGCAACCTCTCGGCCATGACCTGGCCGCCCCGCCAGCCGGTCTCAGGGAGCAGTATGGCGAAACTGCCCTCCCCCATGCGCGCGACAACATCGCAATCCCTGGTCATCCGGGTCAGGGCGGCAGCTACGTCGCGCAGAACCTTCACCGCTTTTTCCTCGCCGCCGGCGTCCTTCAAGTCAGCGTAATCGCCCATCTCGAAGAGGACCAGGGTGATGTCGTGCCCGTAGCGCACCGAACGCCGCAACTCCTCTATCATGCGTCCGTGGAAATAACTCTTGTTGTAGAGCCCGGTCGCCGCATCCCGCAGGGGGTTTTCCATCATCTCCCTGGAATGTTCGAAGTGATATGCGGAGGCCGCGGCCTGCAGAAGCTGATCGAAACAGCCGTTTACGCTTTTCTCCAGGTGAAAATCCACAACCTGCTTCATGTCCACCTGCTCGCGAAAGAGGTTCCAGAACTCGTTGCGCATGATGACGTGTTCCTGCACCAGCTCCTCGATGGAGAAGCCGTTCTGGCGGCGCAGGCGGCCCAGTTCCTCCGCATCCCTGTAGGTCTTCTCGCCGGGCTTGAAGTCTTCAGCCGCCGCCTCTTCACCCGCGGCCGCGATGACCGCCTCCGCCAGGCGAGCCATTATCTCTCCGGGTTCTCCCTCTACCACCTGAACGTGAGCGGGGAGGGGAAGCCGCTGCATCTCCTGCCTCCAACGCTCGAGCAGCAAGTCCGCTCTGTCCGGCAGCGGTGTCATGACGCCGTCCTTTCCTCTAAGCGATGATCTTGGAGATGGGAAGCTCGATGATATCCTCCGCCCCCCTCTTCACAAGTTCCGGGATGAGAAGGTTGATGCCCTTTTTCTCTACCACGCTCTCAACGGCGTAGTAATCCTTGTCCAGCAACCTCGAAAGGGTGGGTGCTTTCATGGAGGGGAGTACGTTCACCACGGCTTCCAGGTCCGGCTCGGCCACGTTGAACTTAATGAGCACCTTGCCGCGCGCGTTCATCGCCCCCAGGATGAGCAGCTTTATCTCCTCCATCAGGAGACGCTTCTCATCATCGGCATGGCTCTCCCTGTTGGCGATGAGCCGCGTGGTGGACTCCAGCACGGTGTCGATTATGCGCAGGCCGTGCTTGCGCAGTGTACCTCCCGTCTCGGTCAGCTCGACCACGGCATCGGCCATCTCGGGCACCTTGGCCTCCGTCGCCCCGTAGGAAAGGTACACCGCCGCCTTGATTCCCAACCCATCAAAATAAGACTTCACCAGGTTCGGATACTCCGTGGACACGCGCAAACCGTCCGGGAGATCAGCCGGTTCTCGATAAGGGGAATCGCCCGCTACGGCAAGCACTATGCTCACTATCGTGCCCACAGCGGTCTTGGTATAGGGAAGGTCCGCTATCTCCACCACGTCAGCGCCGCATTCCCTTATCCAGTCATATCCGGTGATGCCCAGGTCGAAGAAGCCGTCTTCCACGTATTTGGGTATCTCCTGCGGCCTGAGTATGCGCACCTGCTCGATTCGCGGGTCGTCTATGCGAGCATGGTATTCCCTGTCCCCGCTCCTGCGCACCCCGAGGTCCGCGTCATCCAGTATGTCCAGGGTCGTGTTTTCCAGGCTGCCCTTTGGTAAAACCAGCTTCAGCATCTCTCTCCTCTCTCCGCCCTTATCGTTTCAAAGACCTTGCTCGTCCCTTTCCTCCGTCTTGCGGCCGTAGAGGTCGGTTATACGGTAATTGTCGTCTTCGCTGGTGAAGCCGATGTCTATCTCCAGCACCCTTCCCCTTTTTCCCAGCGACCTCAACTTATGCATACCCATTGCGGGGACCATGAACTCCTCACCCTCGGTGGGCAGGAACACCTGATCGCCGATGGTCACCTCCAGGCCGTCGTCCAGAATTATCCACATATCGTCGCGCAACTTGTGATAATGGAGGCTGGTCTCCTGGCCGGCTTCTACGGTGATCAGCTTAACCGTGCACGGCTGGTTCAGGGCGTAGGCGCTTATGGTACCCCACGGTTTCTCCAACAACATCTCTACCACTTCCTCCATTCACCGGTGATCGATATATTAATATATTACCCAATAAAGTCCTCCCCCGAGAAGTGCAGCTCGGCGGCGTTCATTTATCGGCACCGTCAACTCCGGGGCTCTTGGACAGGAGCCAGTCGATCAGCTCTCGCTCGCGGCCCGCCAGCTCGGTATGGCCCGCCCCCTCTATGACCAGTAATTCCGCTCTTTCTCCCAGCTTCGCCAGCATCTCGTCGAGGTCATCGGGCGAGTAGAAGGCCTCGCTGCCGCCGTGCACCACCAGCAGAGGCACATCCGGGAAGGACCCCGCGACGTTGGCGGGAAGAGGCCCTCCCTCTCCCACCAGCGATGCGGCGCACTGCTATGGAGAGCCCGTCAGCGGTAGTGACGTTGAACTCCTCGTAGGTACGGCACGGGTCGCGCCGCGGCAAAAACCTGCACCGCATTATGCGCAGCTTGTTATATCCGAGCCACAGCACCGCAGCCCCCGCCAGAACGCGACGGCTACCACGAGCCACGGCCATCGAGCGCTCTGATCGGCCAGCCATCCGAATACTCTTTTCACCTCACACTCCCAGCGTCAAGAGGAGAGAGTCCTTGCCTTCACCCCGGAGGCAGCTTCGTCCTTCCTTCTCGACACCCGGTTAATCGTACTGTTCGTACGGGTCATCCCTTAAAGAAGCCCGGCTTTCCCGTTGCCGGGTCCCGGCGGAGCCGTTCTTTCGCATGCGCTCTAATCCTTGCTTCCCTCGCCCTCTTCTCTCATCTGCGAAGTCAACTCGCCGGTGATCCTCTCCATGGTCCCCAGAAAAGCCTGCGTCTCGTCCTTGCGCATCCTCCCGAGGACTTTCGATACCATCTCCCTCTGCTTCGCGTGGACCCCTTCAACCACCCTCTCTCCCTCAGGAGTAAGCTCGACGTGCACGAGGCGCCTGTCCTCGCTGTCCAGTTTCTTGCGGGCCAGCCCTTTGTCGCACAAGGTGTTGAGCATACGGCTGGCGGTAGGTTTGGATACCAGCATCATCTCGCTGAGATCCGTGACCCTTACTTTCTCTGCCGTCTTCATGTGCATCAGGAGGTGAAACTGGTGCAGGGTCACTCCGTAACGAGCCAGCAGGTCCCTGAAAAGAAGTTGCCTGCTCCTCGCGATGCGGTAGAAATTCTGCAGAAGGCGCTGTGCGTCTTCCTCGCTCCGGTCCATGCCGCCTCCATAATTGTTAGCAATGCTAATAAACTAACATCGTACTCATCGCATGTCAAGACGCCGCGGTCCGCATGCCATGGTCAATTCGTGCGTTTGTCTCTCAGGATGATGCCATTTCATACATGGTCCCCACACGATCCCCTTTTGCTATAATGTTACGGTCACAAGGGTATATATCTCGTAGAAAACAGGCCTCGGGGGATATTGTTTTCCTT
>CAZGWK010000080.1:0-8286 GCA_964529285.1 uncultured Actinomycetota bacterium | reverse complement strand
CGGCGACATCAAGCATTTTGGCCAATATTTCTCCAAAGCCATCGGAGGGATTATCTTCTGTACTCCTGGGGAATATCTCAGATCGCTATAGGCACCCCTCTCCTGTGGTCATCGCGAGATTGTAGGCATTACTTGGCTGGGAATGGGGTAAATCTTCCTTGTATCGGTTAAGGGTTGGTGATTAGATCAAGCCACGCATCAAGGATCGTTCTTATTCAATCAACTCGGGATGGTTTTCGCTCAACCATTCTTTGACTGTGTCCCTTAAGGAAATCGCCAGTTCCAACATCTCGCTAGCTTCGCTATCGGAGACTTGTCCCGCAGATTCATAGTCGCTGATATTCCTCTTCTTCCTGAATTGGTCAAGCTGGTCGATGATCTCCTTATCGGCCTTGATCGTGAACTTGAGGCTCTGGATAACCCTCAGATGGTGGGCCTCGCGCGAGGCGCGAAAGCCGCAAGCATAAAGGGCGATGGTCGCCGCTTGCAGGGCTGCATTATATGCGATGTTCATCTTCCAGTCAGGGCTCAAGCCGTATACACGGCTATCGGATAGATCCCGTTCTATGACTCCAAGCAGTCCCGAGATCTCCGCCAGGCTGGTTGCGTGCTCAGTCAGCCATTTCCTCTTCTGCCAATCCCTTAAGCTCATCTTTGTTTCCGATCAGGTATATCTTTGATGTACTGTATATGGAACTCACGAAGTGATGTCCCGCCTGCAACTTCTCGCGAAATTCGCCCTTGCTGTAGGTAGTGGGATTGATCTCCCGTCCGATAGCGGCTTGAGCATCCTGCAGCCTCGAGACAACCTCGCGCAACGAGATATCCCCGATTATAAAAACATCTATATCGCTTGCGGCCGTATCCGTCCCATCGGCGAAAGAGCCGTATATAAACGCCACCCTTATCTTGTCCTCGAGTTCCGACAACGAAGCCCTCACGACATCCGCGATTCCCGCTGTCTTCACCAATAGTGATTTGAGCTCCGAGAATATAGGTGAGTCTTTATTCGCCTGATAGAATACCTGATTACCCCTTTCGAAACGAAGGATCACTCCCGCATCCGTTAGGTTGGCCAGCTCCCTTTGTACCGAGCCCCTGCCCCTCCCGAGGATTCGCATTATCTCCCGCAGGTAAAACGACTCATCATCGTTTACGAAGAGCAATGACAGTATAGACAAGCGCGTTTCGCTGAACAGCGCGGAAGCCATGCTCGTTATCTCTGGTTCATTTATAGTACCCATTATAGGTACTAGCGTACCCATATAAGGTACTATATGTCAACCTTCGCTTACTGCCGCGGTCTGCCGTTATTCTATTAACTTGGATTGCTATGTGCATTTTTATTCCGCCATAATGTGTACTTTTATACCGCAGTGGACAACTGGTCTCACTATAATTGTATGTGCTTCTGAGACCCCAGGAAGATCGATCTTCCCGGCCCAGAAGTGCTCAGACAGTGGACTGGGTGGAGCTGAATTCCACCAATTTCAAGAAGTCTTCTTCGGAAAGCGGCTGCTTGTATAGCTCATTTACCAACCACAGACCGCTCTCCCTTATCTTTTTCTTTGGCGAATGAAGGCCGAGCCAATCCCCCGTTGGCCTGCACTCCTCGCAGAGCGAAACCGTCGATATGAGCTTCGACTCGAGCTCCAGGCGGTCATCTTTGCCATCAACCGCCACAACAGCAAAGCTGAAGTTGTTCTGGATATACCGCGAGACTTCCTTCTCTACGTCTTTCTGTCTTTCAAAGTCAACCTTAGATGAAAACTTCTGCTTGGCGGCACTGGTAGTTAAGTCTAGCTCCCATTCCCCGAGGAAGGGATCGCCGGCCTTGCTCAGGATGCTCCTTCCAATGTTCTTTCTGAAGATGCTTCGATCCTTGTTCTCGCTCAGGAAGTGCTGCTTGAGACGAGACCTCAGCTGGTCTCGCCCGGTATGTGTGCCGAATCTCACAATACGATCAACCCCATGCGCTCTCTCCCCCTTCTCGAAGAGGATATATATACCGTTCACGGGGATCATTTTTTCGTCGAAGGGAAATTCGAACCTGCGCAGTGTGTTTGCACATGCGTGCACGCGCTCGCATATGCGTTGCTGGGGTGAATCCGTGTCCACCTTTGGAGCCGCTTCCCCGCCAGCCAGCACCTCATCCGAAATGCTTTCCCTATGGGGTATTCGCAGAGGATCCGCTGCTATATCATCTCGAGCGTGGGCCGGGTTTGACCCTGCCCCCTGCCGAACAAGCGGAACCCCCGACCTGATCGCGCCATTGAGCCTTCCCATCATATATCCTATGCCCTTGCAGTCGCTTAACGGGCAGCAGACCTCGCTGGTGGAAAAGACCGCTTTCGCGATCTCCGCATAATTCCTTCCGCCTAGAACAACTATCCTTCCGAAAGCATCCAGGCCTTTTCTCTTTGCTTGCGCCGAGAGCTCACCTACGGATATCGGGTTCGTCTTTCTGGCGTTGAAGCTCACGTTATAGGGTGCGGGAATGATGTCTTCGGGGAACAGGAAGCCGTATTTCGCGGACAGGATACACCAGGAAGCGGGGTGATACTTCTCCGCATATTCCCTGCACTTCCTGGCAAAGGGCCCTATGTAGACGGAGCCCGCCCTGGTGGGGCCGGCCTGCGGCTCGACGTCCCAGATCTTACGGTTTCCACACGGCACTATGCATAGCGTCTTCATGTCCTTCGGCCCTAATCGTAGAACCGCCCCCCACGCTTACCATGAAACGGCACCCGCAGTCTGCGCATTCAACCTCATACCTGTGCCCCATCATGACCTCGTTCCATGTTTAGCCGGGTTTGCCCGGGCCTTCCTCCTCCACACCTTCGGCCCCTTTGGCAAGAGTCCCTTCAAGCACGCTGAAGATGAACTCCTTTGCGGCCGCGTCTCTGCTGTTGAGGTGCCTGGTTATAACCTCGTCCTCCGGCTCGCAAAGTCCGACAAGTATCTCTCTCGCCGCTTCCCTGAAAGCCTCCTCGCCCTTCACGGCATGGACGATCAGGCATTCCCTGACCTCGGGCCCCCTCTCCATTATCATCTCCTTACGGTGCACCACGGCCATGGAATCCATACTCGAGCTGGCCTCGACCACGCTTCTCAGCGACCGCACGAGCTCCTCGATCTCCTTCTTCTGCCTTCTCTCCTCCAGCTGCTTGACAACAGCCTCCCTGCTCGTCCTTGCTGTCATCTTCGCAGCGTTTGCCATAATCTCCCTGGTCTCAGTCCGCAACTTCTTCTTGCTCAAGTCGGCTTCCTCCGGACCGAACACGCTCTTCGCCAGAAGCCCAATGGAGTAGCAGAAGAAGAAGTTGAACGTCGCGTTAATCGGCCCCCCGACAATGGGAGCCATCTTGCCAAGGTTGACAGTGCCCGTCTTCCCGAACTTGGTGATAAAGCGTGCGCCCAAGGCCTTGTTGATCTTCGCCAGGGTTTTTCCGGATATCTTAGATATCTCCTTGAGGGTGAGCCTCTGGGCGGCTTCGATCGCCACATCCTTGAACGCGTTTACCGCCTGTCCGCCCAGCATGCAGGCAAATATCATGGTCCAGACCGCCTCGTTCTCCGGGTCGTTGTTATAGATAGTGGCTATTGCCGCGACCATTCTCGACTGGATTACCCATGAGCCGGTAACATCTGCGGGAATGGTTACAGGCATTGTAACGAGCCCGCCCAGGCCTGTAATGAACCCATATATGGAAGCCTTTATCGACTCGTGGAAGATGAGGGCGTCAACGCGTTCTTCATCGCTTTTGTACCTGTCGTTTCCTAAATAAAGCTCGGCCAGCTGTCGCGCGGGCATGAACCCCGCAGCCGGAACCCCCCTGGTCGCGCCTCTGCTTATCGCCTCCAGCACCGCGAGCCCCTTGCTCAACCTGTCGGTACCGCCGCCCTTTTCCAGAGGCACTATCTCCGAGCCCATGCTCTCACTCACCCCAATCTGTATGCATGCACCATCCCACGGCAGTTCCCCGGCGGTGCTCTCACGAGCAAACCTGGAACAACTTCGTATCTCTATAATAGTCGGACTTTACGACAAGGATCTGCAATCAACGCGCTGATGTTGTCATCCCGGGCGCGTATAATGCATTGTAAAGGTTTGCCAGAAAGCGCTAGTCGTTTAAGGCCCATCGGACTGCTGAAGATTGCAGGGGGGAGAGATGACTACCTACGCTGCTCTGGAATTCAGCGCTCACAACCGACCAGATGGAGGGTACTATGCAGCAAGGATACAATTACGAAGCAGTAGTGAGTATCGACCTCGGCTGGTCGCCTGCCAACATAACCCGGACTGCCCCCGTTGTTCTGCGAGTCGGTATAGAGATGGCTCGTTCCTCCCCCTGGGTACTCGAAGCGCGAGTAGCTGGCTGGGACGGCATGATCCCCCTGCTAGCCGATTCCAACCTCAGGACGCTTTGGGAAAGCAACGTTCGCAAGTTGTTAGAGCAGAGCAAACAGACGAATCTGTGATATTCGGAGTCAATAATGCCAGAGGCATGAAACGATTTCTCTATATCGATTATTAGAGTATGGTCATAAGTAGTCTATGTTGGGGGCATAATGATCGGTGCTATCGCTGGCGACATAATCGGCTCAATATATGAGTTCGACAACATAAAGACCACGGACTTCCCCCTCTTCAGCCCGAAGTGCCACTTCACCGACGACACCGTGCATACCGTCGCCTTGGCTGACAGCATTCTTAGCGGAGTCGACTACACCAGCAAGCTGAAGGAGTACTACAGTTACTATCCCAACGAGAGCTATGGGAACATGTTCAGGCGCTGGGTTGCATCCCCTGATACCGAACCCTACAACAGCTACGGCAACGGCTCCGCCATGCGGGTTAGCCCTGTGGGATACGCCTTCGATACCTTGGAGGAAACCCTCAGGCAGGCTGAGAAGAGCTCCGCCGTGACCCACAACCACCCGGAGGGTATCAAGGGCGCCCAGGCTACCGCCGCCGCTATCTTTCTGGCCAGACAGGGTAAGGGAAAGGACGAGATCAGGGAATACGTGGAATCTGAATTCGCCTACGACCTCAGCGAGCCGCTGGACAGCATCAGAGAATGGTACTATTTCAACGAGACCTGCCAGGAGACCGTGCCCCAGGGCATCATCGCCTTCCTGGAGTCGGAATCATACGAAGATGCCATACGTAAGGTCATATCCATCGGAGGGGACAGCGACACCCTGGGCGCTATCACCGGCGGCATAGCCCAGGCCTTCTACGGCGGAGTGCCCAGGGATATAACAGACAAGGTCCTGGAGCTGCTGGACGAAAGGCTGCGGGGAATAACGGTTGAGTTCATGGACAGGTTCTGTCCAGGCTGGATGTAGGGAAGCCTCTACAAGGAGGATAATCATGATCGGAGCCATCGCCGGCGACATCATCGGGTCTGATTACGAGGGGAATCCCATCAAGACAACCGACTTCCCCCTCTTCAGCAGGGGGAGCCGCTTCACGGACGACACAGTTCACACGGTGGCCCTTGCCGACAGCATCCTCCACGGAGTGGATTACACCTTAAAGCTCAAGGAATACTTCAGGTACTATCCGCATGCCGGCTGCGGCGGCATGTTCTACCGCTGGGCTTCCTCGCGTGAGAGCGGGCCCTACAACAGCTTTGGGAACGGCTCCGCCATGCGGGTGAGCCCGGCGGGATACGCCTTCGGCACCCTGGAGGAGACACTCGAGCAGGCCGAGAAGAGCGCCGCGGTTACCCATAACCACCCGGAAGGCATAAAAGGCGCCCAGGCAACGGCTGCCGCCATCTTTCTGTCCAGGCAGGGCAAGAGCAAGGATGACATCAAGGAGTTTGTGGAAGCCGAATTCGCTTACGACTTAAGCGAGTCCCTGGACAGCATCCGGGATTGGTACCACTTCGACGTGACCTGCCAGGGTTCGGTCCCGCAGGCCATCATCGCTTTCCTAGAGTCCGAGAGCTACGAGAGCGCTGTCCGCAATGCCGTATCCCTCGGTGGAGACAGCGATACCCAGGCCTGCATCACCGGCGGCATCGCCCAGGCCTTCTATGGTGGCGTACCCAGGGATATCACCGATAGCGTCCTGGAGCTTCTGGATGAGAGGCTGCGTGGAGTTACAATCGAATTCATGGACCGTTTCTGCCCTGGTTGGCAAGAAGGGTAGTATTCACCTTGAACAGGAAACTCACCGATTGCACCTTCTGTGCGGTAGACGTCGAGACCACCGGCCTTTTTCTCGCCAGCAGGCTGGTTGAGATAGGTGCCGTTAAATTCGACTGCGGCGGAATACTGGGGGAGTTTCAAACCCTGGTCGATCCGCAGGAGCCCATAAACCCCCAGGTCGTCTCCATACACGGCATAACCAACGAAATGGTAGCTGGAAGTCCCCCGCCTCCCGAAGCAGTGACTCGCCTGCTAGATTTCATGGGTGATGCGATCTTCATCGCCCACAACGCGCGCTTCGATACCCGCATTATCGGTATGGAATGTGCCCGGGCCGGCATCACCGTGCCGGACAGCCCGGTGATCGACACCGTTCTCCTCGCCAGAAGGCTTTTCCGAGGGCTCCAGAATTACAGGCTGGATACATTGTGTGAATACATGAGCATAATGCGCGACCAGATACACCGCGGGCTGCCAGACGCCCTGGCCGCCATGGAGATATTCCAGCGCTATCTCGAGCTGGCGCCCTCACATACTTGTGTGATAGATGCCCCCGGTCTTATAGGTACCTTCTCCGGGCTTGCGCCGAAGATCGACGTCAGCTTGAGCGGTGATCACTCTGATTTCCAGGCACTGGCCGAGAAGAAGGTAATGATAGAGGTGATCTATCAGGGCGGGACCGACCCAGGGGTTCCACGCATGATAACTCCCATCTCGATACGCAGCAGGGGTTTCACGGAATACATCATCGCCTACTGCCACCGTACCGGAAGAGTAAAGGCATTCAGGCTAGATCGCGTCGAGTTATATAGGCTGCCTTAGAGCATCACATAATCACAAATAGCTAATCTACGATCTCGCCCTCTTCCTCATCGTGTTCATCATCAGAGCCGGCTATGGCTCTCAACTCCAGGCTCTCTATCTCCGGCATGGAAGCCCCGATTATGCCCTGCATCTCTCCATACATGCCTGCTGTGCTATCCAAGACTTTCTGCAGTTGCTTCTCGCGCCTCTTCCATATCCTCCGCATTGCGGTTCTTTCTTTCTCGAGATCCTCGTGCATGGACCTGAAGGCTTCGACCAGGACCTCTACCCTTTGGCGAAAGCCCTGACCCGAGAGATAGTCGTACAGAAGCTCCATCTTCTCGTTCTTCCCCACCGCGGCCTGTTTGATTCCCGAGATATCGATAAGGCTTGCCCTGAGCGCGGTCGCAAGGCCTATGTAGGAGCTGTAATCACAGACCCACACTCCGCTCTGGCAGCATATGCCCTTCGCATCCTTGGGCTGCGCAATGCTCACGATGACCGCTACGTCCGCGCCCGCCTCTCTCTGATCGCCCTTTAGCTTGTCTATCCAGCGATCGCTCCAGTTCTTGGTCCTTTTAGCCTCCCATACGATAGTCCCGCATTCCCTGCCCATGCCATCGCATACCACGTGCGTGACATCGGCACCGCTTTTACCAGTGGGGACCGGCTCTATGTTGTCCTGCGGAAAGAAAGCCTTGAGGTCGTCTTCGAGCTGCCTCTCGAGCGTCTCACCCTGGGCCTGCATAGAGCCCTGTTCGGCTTTTCTCTTCCACTCTGTTATCTGATCGGTAAGCCCCTTTATCTTCTCCTCGTAGTCCCTCTCTCTCAGATCGTACTCCTCCGCAAGACTTTCGCGAAGCTTCTTTTCTATGGACTTCTTCGCATCGTCCAGCTTTCTCGTCATCTCCAGTTCGAAGGCTTCCCTATCCTCTTTGAGTTGGCGCTGTTCCTTTCTCAATTTTATCTCGGCCTCCTGCATCTCCTTGAGCTTGCCGCTTTTCTCCTCCAGCTGTTCCTGCAGGTCCTTCATCTCCAGCTCGAATTCGTCCTTGGCCTTGTCCTTTGCCTCCTTCTCGAGCTTTTTCTTCTCCTCCGCGACCTTCTTTGCAACCTCATCCCTGATGGCGTCCTTGGCCGCCTGCAGAGAGTCTTCCCTCGACTTCAGTTCCTTCTCCCTTTTCGCAAGCTCCTTTTTCTGTTTGCTCATGGCAGCGTTGAACTCCTTCTGGAGCTCCTCCTTGATCTGCTGGGAGATGGCCTCAGTCAAAGGTATCTCGTACCCGCACTGGGGACACGTTACTACCTGCGTATCCACTT
>CAZGWK010000079.1:0-8349 GCA_964529285.1 uncultured Actinomycetota bacterium | reverse complement strand
CTTCGCCGTGCCCGGCGACTGGGAGGGCGTGAGCCTCATCACCAGGCCGGTATGGCTGCGGGATAAGGACGAGCCCGGGGCCGCGCCCTTCTGCCGCTGCGGGGTCTCCGACTCGGTGGTGGCCTTCGACAACGTCTTCGTCCCCAAAGAGAGGGTGTTCATGTGCGGGGAGTGGGAGTTCGGGAGGCGCCTGGCCCTGCTCTTCGCCGACTCACACCGCCACAGCTACAGCGGTTGTAAGCCGGGGGTGTCGGACATCCTGTGCGGCGCGTCGGCCCAGGCCGCCGCCGTCTTCGGGCAGAAGACCTCGAGCGGGGTGTTCTTCCCCGACCCCATATACGCCAACGTGGGCCGCAGGATGACCGGCGAGCTTATCTATCACGAGTACAACCTGCTCACGGAGATCGCTGGAGGCATCGCGGTCACCCTGCCCTTCGGGGAGGATTTCCACGCCGACGCAACCCGGGAGCTGCTGGAGAGGCTTATCGTGAGGAACCCGGAGCTGTCGGCGGAGGAATCCCTCAAGATATGGAAGTTCGTGGAGGACATCGGGGCCTCGCCCATGTCGGCCTGGTACGAGATAGCGGGCGTGCACGGCGGGGGCTCGCCCATCATGGAGACCATCGCCCTCAACGTGGAGTACGACTTCGAGGCGAAGAAGGACCTCGCGCGCTACCTGTCCGGTATCAACCCCACCTACGACGACTCGCAGGACCTGGCCAGCGAACCCTCCCTCCTGACCTGAATTCAACATTTTGGGGTCAGGTCCCAGATGTTGACATTGTAGGGGATGTAGGGGGGGGGTCATAGCTTCGATTTTCGGTTATCACGCAGGGTGGCTGGCTTGATATCGATTTCGTACCGCCGAAGATCGAAGATACGACGCCATTGCCTCGCGGCTCTTATTCCCCTCTGAAGCGGCGCATCAGTTCGAGCATCCAATCCGCCAGCCTCACGCCTTCGGGTGCATCGAAGGAGGGGAGGTGCGGTTTGAGGTCGATAATGGGGCTGCCGTCGATGGCATCGAGCCCCCTTACTTTGAGCGCGTTTCCCTCCCGTCCCACCAGCTCGACGGTGGTGGCACAGACAAGATTGGGCCGCGCCGGAGAGCGCGTTGCGAAGACCCCCACCATGGCCATGTCTTTTTGTCCCGCGGGATGGACCTTCTTCACGCCGCGCCTGCTTTCGGCGGCCAGGTGGGACCAGTAGAGGACGAGGACGTGGGAAAAATCCTCGATCCCGTCCAGGCACTCCGCGTATTCGTCGAAAATGACTATCTCCGGTTCCCGCCATTCCGAAGTGTCTCGCGGAGCGTGCATGTCTCCCATATGTAGCTCGCCGCGGCGAAAGGCCAGGATCGGCTGCTTGGGCCCGCCCCTGACCACCCCGACAGGCCTTATCTCCAACACGTGTTCTGCATCATCTGGCATGAGTATCTCCCTGTTTTCAGGCCGGGCTCGTCTAAACCATTAAAACATTAAACCAGTTATACTGGCTTGCTTTCGAATGGCCAAGCTCCGGCGTTGCGTTTTTGCCGCAGGCGAAAGACGTCAAGACTTGATACCTGACTGACCCCCTCGTGAACGCCCGGCACTTATTATCCGGCGCGTCAGCGCCCGGATGATTACAAATGCCTCCCCCTGGTACCCGTTGAATCCTTGCAGGCTGAACGGCTGACTTCATGTTGAGGCCTGACCCTTGTTGTTGAAAATGGAGGGCTGACCCCCGGTCTTGAGGCCTGGTGTCCCGATCATGGTGTCCCGATCATGGGGTCAGCCCCGGACATGGGACAAAACATGTCTAGATCTAGGGTCAACCTGGGACACGGGACATATTACCGAAGAAGGCCCCTGTTGTTCCGGGGCCTCCGTTCTTCCCGTGTTCTTCTTATCCGTTCTTGTACGTACCTCTCAGCCACTGTCCCCACGTCCAGACTTGATCCTGGGCTTCAGGCCCAAGGCTTAATGCGCCTCGGTCTTGTTGAGGCCTGACCCTTGTTGTTGAAAATGGAGGGCTGACCCCCGGTACCGCTGACCCCCGATCCGGTATGGTGTATGCTGTTTCTTATCCGGTACGGGAGGGTTCAAGAAGGGGGTCTGGCATGAGCGATACCACTGAAAGCAAGACGCAGGCAGGCGACGTCTACTCCAGCAAACCGTGGCTCGAGCATTACGATGACCACGTCCCCGAGCATATCGACTACGAGAACAAGACCTACACACAAAAGTTCCGCGAGGCGGTGGAGAAGGTGGGGGACAACACCGCCCTCATCTACATGGACAATCACATCACCTTCAAGGAGCTGGACCGGCTCTCCAACCAGTTGGCGGCCTACTTCATCGAGATAGGCCTCAAACCCGACGACGTGGTGGGGCTGCACGCGCTCAACATACCGGCCAACTACATCGCCATGGTCGCGGCGCAGAAGGCGGGCTGCATATCCACCGGCTTGAGCCCCCTGCTGACCACCCACGAGATGGAGCACCAGCTCCGCGACTCGGGCGCCGTGGCTGTGCTCACTATGGACCTGCTCTTCGAGAGGGTGGCCGAGGTGGCGGACAAGACGGACGTCTCCACGGTGGTCGTCGCCGGCATCACCGATTTCATGCCCGGGGAGTTCCCCCCGCTGGAGGTGAAGGAGATCCCCGGCGTGACCGTCATCTCCTTCGCGGACGCCGTAGGCGGGATGCCCGAAGACCCCGTCGAGGTCCCGCGCAGCATGGACGACATCATCTTCATCATGTACACGGGGGGCACTACGGGGCCCTCCAAGGGAGCGGTGCTCACCCAGGCAAACTTCATGTCCAACTGCCAGCAGACCCTCACCTGGGCGGACGAACCGGGATATATCGACGAGGTGGGCATCTCCGCCTTCCCCATGTTTCACATGGCCGGGCTGGCCATGGCCGCCGGCCTGCTGCAGGGCGGCATGGGACAGATATGCGTGGCCAACCCGCGCGACCTCGATTTCATCATCGACAGCATAAAGAAGCACAATCCCACCTCCATGGTGAACGTCCCCACCCTCTACTACGAGCTGCTGAAGAAGCCGGAGTTCAGGGCGCTGGATTTCAGCGACTTCAGGTGGTGCATAAGCGGAGCGGCCCCCTTCCCCCCGGAGAGCATAGCCGACATGGAATCGGTCATCGGCGAGAACAAGTTCATCGAGCTGTACGGGATGACCGAGACCTCGCCCATCAGCGTCTGCAATCCCCGTTACGGCATGAAGAAGGTGGGCTCGGTGGGCCTGCCCTACCCGGACACGGAGGTCAAGCTGACGGACCCGGAGACGGATGAGCCGGTCCCACTGGGGGAGACGGGCGAGATCTGCGTGCGCGGCCCGCAGGTGATGAAGGGTTACTATAACAAGCCCGAGGAGACGGCCCACGCCCTGCGCGGCGGCTGGATGCACACCGGAGACATCGGGCGCATGGATGAAGACGGCTACTTCTACGTGGTGGACCGCCTGAAGGACATGGTCATCGTATCCGGCTACAAGGTATTCACGCGGGAGCTGGACGACGAGCTGATGAAGCACCCGGACGTGGACATGGCTGCTTCCATCGGTTTCCCCGACCCCGACCGGCCGGGCTCGGAGCGCGTCATGGCGGCGGTGATTCTCAAGCCGGGGATCGAGAAGAGCGACGCGGAGAAGGAAAAGATCCTGGCCTACCTGCGCGATACCGTGGCCCCCTACAAGGTGCCCAAGGTGATCGAGTTTTACGACGAGCTCCCCACCAGCGCGGTTGGCAAAGTCCTCAAACGCGAGCTCAAGGCCATGATAAAAGGCGAGTAAGGCTTGGCGCCAAAGTCAACATTTTGGGGTCAGGTCTCAAATGTTGACCTTTACGCTCGCTCGCCCAGGCACGAGGCGAGGCCTGACCCCGATGTCTGTCTTTCAGTCGAGATCGGGGATGTCGCCGGGGACCTTGCCCGTCCACTCCGGCTTGCGCTTCTGCATGAAGGACACGATCCCCTCCACCACGTCCGGCTGGGTCATTATCCAGTCCAGGTAGCGGTGGTTCGTCTTCTCCGCCTTCTCGACGTCCGTCTCGGCGAGGAAATCGTAGAGCATCTTCTTGGTCAGGGAGACGCTCACCGGCGAACAGTTCTCGGCGATCTCCCTTGCCAGATCCAGCGCTGTCGGCATCAACTCCTCGTCCGGTACCACCCGGCTCACCAGGCCGAAGTCCAGGGCCTCCCCGGCGGTTAGCGCGCGCCCGGTGTACATGAACTCCGCCGCGCGGCTGATGCCGATGATCTTGGGGAGGAGCCAGGGGCAGGCCAGCTCGGGCAGGAGCCCGCGGCGCACGAAGGCCAGGCTGAGCTTGGCGCTCTCGGCCGCGATGCGGATGTCGAAGGGGAGGGTCATGGTGAGGCCCACCCCAACGGCGGCTCCGTTGTAGGCCGCGATGACCGGCTTCTTCAGCGAGAAGAGGAGCTTCGCCGTGCTGGTCTTCTCCTCCAGCAGGTCCTGGGGGACGGTGTCGTCGGCGGCCGTAGCTCCGCTGGACATGTCGATGCCGGCGCAGAAGGCGCGCCCGGCACCGGTGACCACTATGGCCCGCACCTCCGGGTCTGCATCCGCCTCCTGCAGGGCGGCGAGGAGCTCGTCCTGCATGCTCAAGGTCAGGGCGTTTAAGTGCTCGGGCCGGTTCAGGGTTATGACGGCGACGTGACCATCCTTCTCAACCAGGATATCCTTGTGGTCCATCCGTTCCTCCCTCCCGTGGTCGTGTTGATGCTTTGCCTTGAAGAGCTTATCACCCTACCGGAGGTAAGGCGAAACTACTGAAGGTAAGTAAGCTGCAGGCCAGTGGTGGAGGTCAAGGAAGGGCCTTACTGTTAACGCCTGTGCTGATGATGCAGCCCCAATATCCATAAAAAGGAAAAGAGAAGGTTTCATGTACGGGGCAGGCCCCACCGGTTGATCATGGCTGTGTGCCGGGAATGACCCCCCACGGTTTGGACACCACCGCCCTCTACTTCGGCTCGACCTATCTTATCGAATCGGTGGTGAAGCTGTCGCAGCTGCTGAACATCGGGGTGAGCGTTATCATCATCACCGTCGTGGCGATCCCAACGCGCCCGGCCATCTCCATAACAATCTCCATATCCATAGCTATCTTAATGAAAGCGTGCATGGATAAATGACCACTTCCCTTCCGGCTCGCGCCGGACCTGATCTACAAAAGGACGTTTTTGTCCCATGTCCGGGGCTGACCCCACAAACGGGACATTTCCTTGTTGAGGCCTGACCCTCAGTGTTGAAAATGGAGGGCTGACCCCAGGGATTAGAAGGGGGTGAGCTCGAAGTGCTTCTCGGGGGTGAAGTCCTCGTGGACCACGTGGCCGTTGAAGACGGTGAGGTTCACCTTGGTCTGGACGAGCTTCCCCTTGTCGAAGGCGGGGTCCAGGATGTCCTGGGACAGGACCAGGAAGTCGGCGGCGTAGCCCTCCTTGAGCCTGCCCAGCGAATCCTCCTGGTAGGTCCCGTAAGCCGGGTTCACCGTGTACACGCGCAGCGCCTGCTCCACGCTGAGGTGCTGCTGGGGGAAGAGTCCGCCGGGCGGGTTTCCGAAGACGTCGGTGCCGTTGACCATCACGTTCATCTGCAGGAAGGGGTCCATGGGAACCAGGGGATAGTCGCTCCCGGCAGCCACTACGGCACCGGCCTCCACGAGGTCCTTCCAGCGGTGATAGCGCGTCTTCAGCCTCTCCGCGCCGAAGAGGCCCTCCAGGTGCTCCATGTGGCCCTCCTCGGGATATGAGACCATGGGGTTAAAATCGGCAGTGACCCCCAGGGTAACGAAACGCTCTAAGTCTTCGTCCGCGATGAGCTCGGTATGCTCCAGGGTGTGCCGCCGCAGCCTCTCCGGGTTCTCCCTCGCCGCCAGCTCGTAGGCGTTCAAGCCCTCGTGTACGGCGCGGTCCCCGATGGTGACCATGTTCATCTGCAGGCCCAACCTGTCGGCGGCGGCCACTATCTCGCGCATCTCCTCGATGGGGAAGACCGGCTTGACCTCACCCTCGTAACCGTCGCAGTACGGCTCGAAGAGCCAGGCCTGGTGGGCCTCGGGCACCAGGTCCATGATGAGTTTGACGCTGCCCGCACGCAGAAAGCCCTGCGCGATGTCCAGCCCCGCGATCTCGGCGCCCCGGTCGCGTATGTCCTCCAGGTAATCCCGCTCGTGGAAGGGGGTGAAGAGGCAGTTCAATACCGCGCGCACCGGCAGGCGGTCCTCGCGCAGCATGCGCTCGTAGATGCGCGTGATGTCGATGGTGCCGTCCTTGGTCCAGATGCTGGTTACACCGACGCGGTTGTAGCGCCGGAAGATGGCATGCTGGGCGTCCACCTGCTGCTCGAAAGTGAGGGGCTGCACCTCCTTCACCGTGTTGAGCATGTATCCCAGGGTGGAGGCCAGCTCCGTCTCCTCCAGGTAGCCCGTGGCCAGCCCCGTTTGCGGGTCGCGCTCGATGTGGCCGGGTCCGCGCAGCTCCTCCTTGGGTTTCTCCAGGATGCCCGCTATCTCCAGGGCCCTGGTGTTGGCCCAGTGGATGTTGCCGCTGTAGTGGACTAGATAAACGGGGCGGTCGGGGACGATCTCGTCTATCATATGCCGCGTGGGTTTCTCGCCTTCCTTGAAGAGGGAGGACCTCCAGCCCATGAGCCGGGGGTACTTGTCCTCGGGGTGGGATTGCGCGTAGTCACGCAGTATGTCCAGGACCTCCCGCACCGAGCCGGCCTGCAGCAGGGAAGGGCCACCCAGGCTGAGCAGTATATATGGGGTGTGGGGATGGGTGTGCCCGTCCCAGAAGCCCGGGACCACCAGCCGCCCGCCAGCGTCTATCACCTGCCCGTCGGACATGTCCGCGTCCATGGCGGAGATGAACCCGCCGCGCACGGTGATGCCGTCCTTCCAAGGGTCTGCCGCGTCCCCGGTCCAGACCCTCGCGTTGGTGATGGTAATGTCCCCGCCGCCGGTGTTCAGCCTTTCAGACATGTCGGCATCCCCTTCCATGACTCGATGATCAAATGAGGCCACGAAGCTTATTCCGCATACTTGTTCTCCCCGGAGAGACGAGCCATCTATGGGTTTATAGTCGTGATTTATAGAAGCTAACTTGAGCCAGGAAGGCCCAAGGGAAGAACCTCAACATTTTGGGGTCAGGTCTCAAATGTTGACCTTTTTGGACAACTACCAGGCCAAAATCCGATGGTAGACCCCTGGGTTAAAGAAGTGCCCACTTAACTGTCGTCGCGGAGCGGCGCCTGATACGTGTCATCGCGATGAATGAAACGAAGTGGCGATCCCAACGCGCCCGGCCATCTCCATAACAATCTCCATATCCATAGCTATCTTAATGAAAGCGTGCATGGATAAATGACCACTTCCCTTCCGGCTCGCGCCGGACCTGATCTACAAAAGGACGTTTTTGTCCCATGTCCGGGGCTGACCCCACAAACGGGACACTCCCTTGTTGAGGCCTGACCCTCAGTGTTGAAAATGGAGGGCTGACCCCAGGGGGTTCAGGGGGTTCAGGTGAGGTCGAAGCGGTCAGCGTTCATCACCTTGTCCCAGGCTGCGATGAAGTCGTGCACGAACTTCTCCTGCGCGTCGTCGCATGCATAGACTTCCGCGATGGCCCGGAGCTGGGAGTTCGAGCCGAAGATGAGGTCGACGCGGGTGCCGGTCCACTTGAGCTCTCCCGTGGCGCGATCGCGGCCCTCGAACACGTCCTCGTCTTCCGAGGTCGGCTTCCACTCCGTGCCCATGTCGATCAGGTTGACGAAGAAGTCGTTGCTGAGCGCCTCCGGCCGCGTGGTGAAGACGCCGTGCCGGGACCCTCCGTAGTTGGCGTTCAGGACGCGCATTCCGCCGACCAGGACCGTCATCTCGGGGGCGGTCAGCGTCAGCAGCTGCGCGCGGTCGACCAGCATCTCCTCCGCCGATACGGCGTATTTCGCTTTCTGGTAGTTGCGGAACCCGTCCGCGGCTGGCTCGAGCACCGCGAATGCCTCCACGTCGGTCTGCTCCTGCGACGCATCCGTGCGCCCCGGCGCGAAGGGAACGGCCACATCATAACCGGCGTTCTTCGCGGCCTGCTCGATGGCGGCGCAGCCGCCCAGGACGATCAGGTCGGCGAGCGAGACCCTCTTCCCGCCGCTCTGCGCGCCGTTGAACTCCGCCTTGATCCCCTCCAGGGTCTGCAATACATGCGCCAGTTGCTCCGGCTGGCTCATTTCCCAGTCCTTCTGCGGCGCGAGGCGGATGCGCGCCCCGTTCGCCCCTCCGCGCTTGTCGGAGCCGCGGAACGTGGATGCCGACGCCCAGGCGGTCGAGACCA
>CAZGWK010000078.1:0-8591 GCA_964529285.1 uncultured Actinomycetota bacterium | reverse complement strand
ATTGACCCGTAGAGACCTGCGTTATATTTTAAGGTTAGCCTAATAATATTTATATGGGTGATATAAGAAGGTGGTGTAGGTATGCTTACCGAGAAGATGGAGGAATACCTGGAGGCCCTGTTCAAGTTGAGCTGCGAGAACGAGAACCTGACGCCCACCAGGCTCTCCGAATACCTGGGAGTCACTCCGCCTACCGTCCTGGATATGCTGCGCCGCATGGAGGCGGAGGGCTTCGTGCGCTACACGGAAGCGCACAAACCCGGCAAGGGCAGACATGAAGGACGTGCCCGGCGCAAAATACATCTCACGGCTAAAGGCCAGAGAGCGGCGACGACACTGGTGAGGCGCCACCGGCTCTCGGAGCGTTTCCTTACAGACGTACTGGGACTGGACTGGGAATCGGCCCATCGCGAGGCCTGCAAGCTCGAGCATGTCCTTTCACCCGAAGTGGAGGAAAAACTGGCCGAGATGCTTGGGAATCCCGAGACCTGCCCGCACGGCTATCCCATCCCGGATGAAAACGGTCACATCAAGGAGGATGAGGATATCAAGCCGCTTTGCGATTTCAGCGAGAACGAAAAAGGGTGTATCGCCAGGGTTGACGAGAACGAGCCCAAACTCCTACAGTATCTCGCTTCCCTCGGACTGCTGCCTGATGTTGATATAGAGGTAAAGGAAGTGGCTCCCTTCGGCGGTCCTCTCCTGGTCAAGATAGGGGATACGCAATATGCACTCGGCAGGGAGGTGGCTTCGAAGATCTATACAAAGAAGGGGCGGGGGCCGCGACGGCGCGGACAGCATCGTATGGGCGGCCCCCGTAAGAGATGAAAGCGGAACGCCTGGAGCAGCTGGAGAAGATCCGGGACAGGGCCGAATACATATTCGCCCTCGCCGGGAATCCCAACGTGGGCAAATCCACCATCTTCAACCGTATAACGGGCATGGGCGTCATGACCGCCAACTATCCCGGCATGACCGTCGAGCTGAACCTCGGGCTTACGGAGATGGACGGCCGCAAGATAGGCGTGGTGGACCTGCCCGGGACCTACGCCCTGGGTGCGGTTTCCGAGGACCAGACGGTCGCCCGCCGGGGGGTCCTGCAGGGAAAGCCGGACGTGGTCATCGTCATCCTGGACGCAAACAACCTCGCACGCAACCTCTACATGCTGCTGCAGTTCCTGGACCTCGGATGCCCCGTCGTAGCTGCCCTCAACCTCGTGGACCAGTCGGAGAAGCTGGGGGTACACACGGATGTGGAGCTGCTGTCTGAGTTCCTGGGGATGCCGGTGGTGCCGACGGTGGGGGTCCGCGGAGACGGCCTGGACGAGCTCATGCACCAGGCGTTGGAGCTGGCGCGGAGCAGGGAGGAATACATCACCATCCCGTTCTCCTACGCCATGGACATCGAGTCCCGCATACGAAGGCTTGCGCGGCGTATAGAGAGCAAGCTCGGGAACATCCCCTACGACCTGTCACCTCGTGCCCTGGCCATCCTGCTCCTGGAGGACGACGAGGAGTTCGTGGAGGCGATACGCAAAGAGGAGGGCGGCGGCGAGCTTATCTCCTACTGCGGCAGGATAGCAGGCGAGATCGAAGAGGAGCACGGCGAGAAGGCGGCGCTGATCATCGCCCGCGAGCGCCACGGCATAGCCGGGAGCATCGCCTCCAACGTCCAGGAGCGTGGAGAGTACGGCCGGCCGGGTCTCGGAGAGAGGCTGTGGGAATACACTACGTCCTTTAAAACGGGCATCCCTATCCTGGTGGTCATGATGGGGCTGATCTTCCTGGCTATCTTCTGGGGAGGAGGCGCCCTGGCGGAGCTGTTCGCGAGCTTCTGGGATTCCGTGATCGGCGGCCCCCTGAACCGGGGGATCGAGTCGCTGCTCGGCGTGAACATGTTATCGCAGTCCCTGGGATGGGCTGTGGAAGGTGTGGGAGCGGTCCTGGAGATCGCCCTGCCGTACCTCCTGGTCTTCTACATAATCCTCGGCTTCATGGAAGACAGCGGCTACCTCAACTCGGTCGCCTTCCTCACCGACCGCTTCATGCACCGCCTGGGGCTGCACGGGCGGGCGGTAATACCCCTTATCTCCGCGGTGGGATGCAACGTGCCCGCGGTGATGGGGACGCGGGTCCTGTCCACGCGCCGGGAGAGGATTATCGCGTGTACGCTCATAGTGCTGGTGCCCTGCAGCGCCAGGGTCGCGGTGGTCATGGGCGGGGTGGCGCGTTTCGTGGGGTGGCAGTACGCCCTGCTTCTCTTCGCCATACTTTTCGTGATCGTGGTTGCGGCGGGACTGTTCCTGAACAAGATAATGCCGGGGGAGTCCGCCGGGCTGGTCATGGAGATGTTCCCCTTCCGCACACCCTCGTTTCTCAACGTGCTCAAGAAGACATGGATGAGGCTGAAGGATTTCTTCTATATCGCGGCGCCCCTCATCATTGTGGGCAGCTTCGTGCTGGGCCTGCTGTACGAGAGCGGCTGGATATTCGAGCTGACCGAACCCCTCAAGCCTCTGGCGGAGTGGTGGCTGGGCATCCCGGCGGTAGCGCTGCTGGCACTCATCTTCGCTTTCCTGCGCAAAGAACTCGCGCTTGCCCTGCTCCTGGTGCTGGCGGCGCAGGTGATCCCCGGCGTCACCGAGAGCTCGGCCCTGACCGAATTCATGAGCGGCGGGCAGATCTTCACCTTCGCCCTGGTGTGCGCCATTTATATACCCTGCGTGGCCACCCTGGCGGTATTGTGGAGGGAAGTGGGCACGCGCGATTCCCTCCTTATAACCGGCTCGACGGTCGTCCTGGCTCTTCTGCTGGGAGGCCTGTCCCACCTCGTAATCAACCTGCTCTGATGGGGTCAGCCCCGGACATGGGACATTTTCACCTGGCGTTTTCACGCAATCTGCTTGGTGTCTAGATTATGTCCCATGTCCGGGGCTGACCCCATAAACGGGACAAAAAGGCCCCATGTCCGGGGCTGACCCCATTCGGGTAGAATGATAGCTATGATAGAGGCGCTCTATTACGAGAAGTTAGAGGACGGCAGGGTGCATTGCCTGCTCTGTCCCCAGGACTGCCGCATAGCCGAGGGGAAGAGGGGAGTGTGCGGGGTAAGGAGCAATTCGGGAGGCATCCTGTATTCGGAGATCTACAACCGCGCCATGGCCAGGGGGATGGACCCCATCGAGAAGAAGCCGCTCTACCATTTCCATCCCGGAGCCATGATCTATTCCCTGGGAACCAGAGGCTGCAACCAGAGCTGCCAGTTCTGCCAGAACTGGCACATGCTGCAATCCGGCGCACACACATTTGAGATAACCGCGCGGCAAGCGGTGGACGAAGCTCTGTCGCACGCATCGGAAGGCATCGCCTATACGTACAACGAACCTACCATCTGGTACGAATTCGTCCTGGATTGTTCCAGGCTGGCACGCGAGGAGGGACTGGCCAACGTCCTCGTCACTAACGGTTCCATCAACCCCGAACCCTTCGCGCAGCTGGCGCCGTTCGTGGATGCCATGAACATCGACGTGAAGTCCATGGAACCGGATTTCTACCGCAAGATCTGCAGCTCGAAACTGGAGCCAGTTCTGGCCACATGCAGGGCTGCTAAAGAGGCGGGTATCCACGTGGAGATCACTAACCTGGTCATCCCCACGCTCAACGATACAGGCGAGCTTTTCGGTGAACTCGTGGATTTTGTGGCCGAGCTGGGGCCGGAAGTGCCCCTGCATTTCTCGGCCTATTTTCCCAACTACAAGATGACCATAGAGCCGACCCCCCTGTCCTCCCTGCTGCGCGCCCGCGAGATCGCCGCACAGCAACTTTATTACGTTTACCTGGGCAACGTGGCGGCGAGAGAAGGCTCCAATACATATTGCCCCCAGTGCGGTAACCTTCTCATCTCCCGCCGCGGGTACGGGACGTCCATCGAGGGCATCAGGGATGGCGATTGCGACAACTGCGGCAGGAAGGTGGACGTAGTATTATGACGGAATCACCCGGTAATGCTCCCTGGGAAACAAGGGGAGGCTTCCCGCAAGACGGAGGACCTCTTAAGGCCGCGGCCCGTCCCGAGGGGGCGGGAGCAGCCCTGGCCAAGCTGCTGATTACCCTGCTTATCCCGCTGCTCTTCATGCTGTTCATGGTGCCCACTGGTTTTCTGCTCGAAAGCCCGGGGCCTTCCTTCGACCTGCAGGAGGGGCTTGACGTGGAGGGCGCCGAGACTTATCCCGTCGGGGGGGAGTTACTGCTGACCTCGGTATCGCTGCAGGAATCACGCCTTATCTACAACTTGATCTCCCTCTTTGACGACGGCTTCGAGTTCGTGAAGGTGCGTGACTATCTGGGGGAGGAGCTGGACGTCGAGGAGCAGGACACGGTGGACATCGTCATCACCTTCCTGAGCCAGGATACCGCCGTGGTGGCGGGCTTGAGAGAGGTGGGCGCGGAAGTCGAGGTATCGGACCTGGGTGCTTTCGTGGTCGGAGTCGCACCCGACTATCCGGCATATGGAGTGCTCAACCCGGGCGAGGTCATCGTAGAAGTGAACGGCGAAGCGGTTGAAGGCACGGAGCAGTTGAGCGAAGCTATCAACTCGACTCCCGCGGGCGAAGCGCTCGAGCTGCAGGTTAAAGAGATAGACGCTGAGTTGGCGAAGGAGTTCAGCGATGAAGTAGAGGAAGGCACGATGCAGCGCCCCGCCCTGTCCGAGCTGCTGATGGACGGTGCCAGGGAGGTGCGGCTGCAGCCGGTATACGATCCCGAACTGGAGAAGAAGGTCATCGGGGTCTCACTGAGAGACTTCTTCGCGTATACATCGCAGGTGGAGGTGCAGTGGGACCTGGAGACCGTAAAGGGCCCCTCGGCCGGCATGATGATGACGCTGTCCCTGTGCAACGCCCTCACTCCTGACGACCTCACCGCGGGAGATGCGATCGCCGGCACGGGGGAGATCTCCCTCGACGGCGACGTCGGGCCTATCGGAGGATTGCCTTACAAGATCAGGGCCGCCGAGAGGGAAGGCGCGACGCTGTTCATCTACCCCGTTGAGAACCAGGAGGACCTGGAGGGCTTCTCCGCCGGTATCGAACTCTATGCCGTGGACACCCTGGACGACGCCATAGAATTCCTGCAGGGCCGGCTGTAGCTCCATCAATCTGAAACCTCCTGGGCATATGCCATTATTCGCGGAAAGAAGGGCGAATTACAGGGTATGGGTCTATCGCCAAAAATACCTGCCCATTGCTAGACATCATTGTTCATTAGCTGTAAACGCAATATGTTGTTGTTTAAAACGCATAATCGAACCCGAAAATGCATAGAAATTGTGCGAGATAAAAGGAGAAAAACGCGGAGATGGCGAACAGATTAACGACTGCGGAGGGCAAAATTGGCGGAACAAAATCGCCGTATTTTGCGTCTCTATGATAGAATAAGGGTAGATAAGCAGGAAAAACGGTGTTAGAATGGAGCTTCCTGCAAATCTCGGGAAAGAGTTGAGGTGGTAGACAGTATGAAGCCGACCGGGATAGAAAATGACAGCATTTCGGACATCATGGAGACCATGCGCAAGCTGGTAGGACAGGTAGTGCGTATCTCCGTGAAGGAATCGAAGCCCAAGACCCACTGGGAGGAAAAAGAGGGTATCGTAGAGGGCGTTTACCCAACGGTATTCCTGTTTCGCTTCAAAAATCGCCGCAACGTGGACGAGAGGGTAGCTTACAGCTACGTTGATGTCGCCATCGACGACGTGAAGATACTGGAGAACTAACGGGAGAATTAGCCCTGAAAATACGCCCCTGCCGCGACCTCGAGCGGCGGGGGTTTTCTTATCCGGCGGTTGCACAAGCAACCGGGGCGAGCGAGGGTTACGCATGATCTATATAGGGACGGCGGGTTTCAGTTACCAGGATTGGAAGGGCGCGTTCTACCCCGAAAAACAGGGCAAGAAGTACATGCTCGAGTATTATTCCTGCCGTTTCCCGGTCGTGGAGGTGAACAGCACCTGGCATGCGCTCCCTTCACCGCAGAGCATCCTGTCCATGGCCAGGCGCACGAGCCCAGATTTCCACTTCATCATCAAGGCCTACAAGGGCATAACCCATGCCTATAAGGACAACCGGCAGGACTTCGAAGGCTTCCGGGAGATCCTGCGCCCCATGGAGGAACATGGAAAGCTTGCATGCGTGCTGGCCCAGTTCCCCTGGGGGTTCAAGAACAGCGATACCAACCGGGAATACCTGCGCCGTTTCCGCAAGCTGCTCCCTTCCCAGGACATAGTCGTCGAGTTCCGCAACGAGGACTGGATATGCGGCGAGACCCTGGAGCTGCTGCGCGAGCTGTCCATGGGCTTCTGCTGCGTGGATGAGCCGCGGCTCAAGGGCCTGGTTAAACCGCACGTTATCCTCACGGGCGATATAGGCTACGTGCGCTTCCACGGGCGGAACTACGAGACGTGGTGGGACCGCAAGCGGCAGTCCTGGGAGAGGTACGATTACCTCTACAACGAGGATGAACTCTCGGAGTGGCTGCCCGGCCTGCTGCAACTGGACGACGAAACGCAGCGCACATACGCTATTTTCAACAATCACTACCGCGGCAAGGCTCCACGCAATGCCGCGATGCTGGCGGGGATGCTCCCCGAGGAGAGGATCGTTCCGCTGGGCTGCGAGGAGCGCCCGATGTCCTTGTGGGAGGAGGAGTGAAAGAGCGGCGGCGCTTCCTGCCGGCGTTCACGCTTCCTACAGCTCGATATCGCCGCGCAGCTTAGCGAGAATCTTTCGCAACAGCCGCGAGACATGCATCTGGGATATCTCCAGTTCGCGCGCTATCTCTATCTGGGTCATACCGCGGAAGAAGCGCATGTAGATGACCTTCTGCTCCCGTTCCGTGAGTCTTGAGAGGAGCTTGGCCAGGGTGTCCCGGTCCTCGGCCAGGGAGAAATCGTCGTCCTCACTTCCCAGGTAGTCAAGGAGACTGAAACCGCGGTCTTCCTGGCTGGTCGTATATATATTGTCCAGGCTGAGATAGTTGGCCGCATACGAGCTTTCGAGGATCTCCACCACTTCCTCCAGGCTTATATCGAGGTATTCCGCCACATCCCGCAGGGTCGGTGAGCCGTGCAGTTCCTGCGTCAGGTAGTCGATGGCCTGGTTGAGCTCGAGGTCCCGCATCTGGAGGCGGCGAGGAATGCGGATGGCCCATCCCTTGTCGCGGAAGTAGCGTTTGAGTTCACCGACTATGGTGGGCGTGGCGTAAGTGCTGAACTCTACCCCGCGGTCCAGGTCGTAACGGTCGATGGCCTTGATGAGACCTATATATCCGACCTGCAGGAGGTCTTCCAGTGGTTCGCCGCGGTTGGAAAACTTTCGCGCCAGATATTCGACGAGATGAATATTGAGGGAGATCAGTTCATCACGTACGACCTGGTCACCCGTTTCTCTCAGCTTTTCGAAGAGCTCCTTGATATATCGCCGTCGCTCTTGCCGCCTCTCATCGTCTCCGCTCACGCATAATCTCCTTGTGGAAGCTCGCGATTCGACGAGGCCGCATCACTCGGGGCATCGCTTCCGCAATGAAATACGGCAAGTCGACTTATCTCTCTGCAGGTCGAAGCCGTCCACTACGGACTCCATGATCATCCTACTGAACGAATCAGGCATCACCGAACGCGATTCGCCGTTCTCAGCCAGCTGCGAAGTCAGGATGATTTCAAGGTACTCCTTCGAAGGTTCTATTTCAACATGCAGGGTCGTATCCTCGGGGGAATGGATGACGGCGTAATTGCTGGCTTCATCAACGGCAATACGCAGGTCTTCCAACTGGGAGAGATCGAAGTCCATGCGGCTGGCAACCAGGTATATGGCGAGCCTTATGAGCTGCCGGGAGAACTGCTCGGCCGGAAGCAGCAACCGTATGATGTCGTCTTTATCGACCATTCGCCTCACCTCTCCGGAAATCCACATCGTTTTTTTGTAGACGGTAATAGATTTTCCCCATGTGAGTTCTTTTAAACAATTTGGAGGCCCAAGCGGGCAGGGATTGGGATGATGATTCATCTTGATAAGCAAGCTCGACAACGTGTTAAACTTATGTGAAGAGAGATGAATGCGGGGATACAGCAGGGAAGGAGCACCTTTGAACGACACAGGGGGAGCCGTATTAAATGCTCGCGTCAGGGAAATGGGCGGAATACCGGTCGTGGAACTAGAAGGTGAGATAGACCTCTCGACCTCGCCGGTTTTCAAGGAGACGGTATACGGTGTCATCGAGTCGGGTAACAAGGATGTAATCATCGATCTGAACGAACTGGAGTTCATGGATTCGACCGGGCTCGGGGTGCTCGTAGCGGCGCTCAAGAAGACCAGCTATCAGGGTGGGAGCATCAGGCTCATCTGCAACAAGCGCAATATCCTCAAGGTTTTTACCATAACCGGTCTGGACAAAGTCTTCTCTATTTACGATAATTTGCAGCGGTGCCTCCAGGCCTAGCGGGAGGCACCCTATAGCGGGGGAGTACCCGAGTGGCCAAAGGGGACGGACTGTAAATCCGTTGGCTCAGCCTACGGAGGTTCAAATCCTCCCTCCCCCAC
>CAZGWK010000077.1:0-9061 GCA_964529285.1 uncultured Actinomycetota bacterium | reverse complement strand
ATCCCTAATAACGTGAACTTCTGTTCCTGGGTCTGGCATTGCCTTTTACGCTGCAGGTGCCAAGCGTCAAGGCCTGAACCCTAAAGCTATGAATGGAATGTTGAGGCCTGACCCCCGTTGTTGATAATGGAGGGCTGACCCCAGGTTTACCAGGCTTAAGGCCGGGATTATTCCTTAGCGCGCGACGCCTTGAGCAGTTTCCATGCACCCCGGGCGAGCGTAAGGGCGCCCAGGGCCGCACCCACCTGGGTGGCCGGCTTGAGCAAGGGGGTGAAGCCCTTCTTGGGCTTCCACTCCACGTTGAGCGTGATCGTCTTGCCCAGCTTGTCCAGTGCGATGACCTCGGCGACGTGGTTGGCGTTCCATATGGCCGCCTCCATGCCTCCCGAGGAGACGTGGGTCTTGGTGTAATCCCCGGTGAGATAGAGGTTATCCAGGGGAGAGCGCTGGTAGGGGCGGTGCCTTTCCATGCCGGGCAGCGCCCTGTACACGCCCTGCCGTTCCCTGACCACCTTGTACTTGCGCACCTCCGCTTCCTGCGCCGCGGGAAAGAGAGCCTTTATCTGCTTGATGGCGGTGTCGAAGATCACTTCGTCCGGCAGTCCCTCGATGTGGTCGGCGGGGGAGAGCACCATCTCGAACATGGAACCTCCCTTGAAGATGTCGGGAAGCACGTTGGAGAGGTCCGCGTAGGTGTTGAATATGCAGTTGTTGGAGAAGAAGGTAACGTCCACGTTGGTGAGCTTGCGGTCGAACCATACCTGCAGCGAAAGCGAGGGTGCGTAGCGGAAGTGCCACAGGTCCTTGAAATAATCGTAGAAGAACGCTTCCCTGGGAAGGACCCGGCGCAGCGCGTAGGGGCTGATGGCCGACACGTAGAGGTCGGCGGTCCTCTCCTTGCCGTCGATGATGACGCTCTTCACCTTGCCGTCCTCCAGGTTGATGGCGGTGACCGCGGACTTGAGCTCGGCCTTACCGCCCCTGGAATGGATATAGTCCAGGCAGGTATCCACCCAGATCTCGCCCAGGCCGCCGTTGGCGAAGCCCACGCGGGCGCTGTCCGGGTCCGCGGCCACCTTGCGGAACCAGTTGATCATGACCTTGGCGGAGATCATCCACGAGGGGGTGAAGGTCAGGCCGTTTATGCCCGGCTCCAGGGGCAGGAAGGAATCCTTGGGAGCCCTGCGCACCAGCCACTGGCCGAAGGTAATATCGTCCAGCTTCTCGATCTTGCTGTTGGAGTACATAACCGCGCTGCCCATGCCTATTGCCGTGAACAGCAGCTTCCACTTGGGCACCGCGGTATAGGACTTGAGCAGATTGCCGAAGGCTGCGGCCGCATGAAAGGGCGCGGGCAGATTGGCGAACTTGAGCACTGCCTCGTTTCCGCCCTCCTGCATATAGTAGAACTCCGTCTGTTTCCAGAGTATGTTCTTCTCGATGCCCATCTTGTTGAAGAAGTTGAGCAGGTTGGCGTAGTAGGGGAAGAAGACGTGCAGGGCGTTGTCGATCATGTCGCCGTCTTCGTCCAGCCACGAACTGGCGCGCCCGCCGAATATCTCGTCGGCCTCCACCAACTCCACCTCGATCCCGAGGTCCAGCAGGTTGATGGCCGTTGCCAGACCGGCCATACCTCCGCCCATGACCAGCGCTTTCATTTCTCGCTCTCCTTTCTCTCTGCTGCGACTTATAATGCCTTCAAAGCGGTGGGCACTCTCCCTGTGAGACTGCCTTGTTTTCTCGCCTATCTGCCGGCACGCCCCTTTTGCGTTGAAGCATTGCCGACGATGTTCTCGAGGATCTCCTCCACGGCCAGCAGGGCTTTTTCCCGGGTGAGGACGTCGCTCAACCCCAGGAGGAACGCGAAAACCAGGGTTATACCGAGGGATAGGATCTGCCAGGCTGCCACCGTGGTGTCCAGGTCTTCCCTGACCGTCCCCTCGTTCTTTCCGATCTCGAATATGTCCGAGAGCATCCCGATATACTGCAGTAATTTATCGCTCAGCGCCGCCCGTATTTCTGGGTCGCGTGTGGCGGTTATCGTCTCGAAGAGGAGCATGGACTCCTCTGGGTGTTCCATGACGAACTCGTAAAGGGCGGTGCTCATGGCATATATACGGTCGGGGACGATGTCCCGCTCATTTATCGCGCCGCTGAGAGTGTTTACGAAACGGTTTCCAACCTCGTTCAATGCCTCCAGCATGAGTTCCTTCTTCCCCGGGAAATATTTATAGAGAGCGGGCTCGGACACGCCGACCTTCTCCGCGATGCGGCGCGTCGTGGTGCCTGGGATGCCCTGTTCGGCCATTATGGAGATGGCGGCCTGAACTATCTGCTGCTTGCGCTCCGGGCCGCTCATCCGCCCGTTGTTTTCGCCCATGCTCGCCCTCTTCGATGAGGTTAGTGAATATTAACTAACTTATATCATGCCCGCTCCCGTCCGTCAATACTTTTCGAATGTTCTTCGCCGAAATGTTCGGCTAGCAAACGTGCGCCAGCATGGATTCCCTGATCTGGGAGGAGACCAAAGATGGATGAATACAGAAAAGTAGCCTTAGAGCCAGTAATCTGTGCAGCAACCAGCTGTATGGCTCGTGGGGAAAACTTGCACTGCGGGTTCCGTTCTGATACTTTCGGTCTAGTCGGACGAGGGAGGATGCTGGAGGGGGGAAGAGAGATGTCTGTCGTAGCCGTCACTGGTTGTTCGGGATATATCGGTTCTCGCCTGCTCCGTTTCATGGACGAAAGCGAGAAAGTCACCAAGATCATCGGGGTCGACCTGAACCCGCCCCGCTATACGACCCCGAAGATGGAATTCCACCGCCTCGACGTACGCGATCCCTCGATAATCAACCTCTTCACGCTCAACGACGTAGCGACGGTGGTGCACCTCGCCTTCATCGTCAACCCCCTCCACGACGACGATCTGATGCATGACATCGACGTGGGAGGTACCCGTAACGTGCTCGCCGCCACCGCCGCTTGCGTGGCCAGGCACCTGGTCGTCGCATCGTCCACCACGGCATTCGGTGCGCACCGCGACAATCCCGACTGGCTGACGGAAGAAGACCACCCGCGCCTGCACCGGCAGTATACCTACGCAGCAGACAAGTACGAGAACGAGATGATCGTGCGGGTGTTCAAAGAAGAGAACCCGCACGTGAAGGTGGCGGTGGTCAGGCCGTGCATCGTCTACGGTCCCAACGTGGACAATTACCTCTCGCGCTTCATCCTCAGACTGCCCTTCTTCCCAGCCGTAGGCGACACCGGGATGCAGATGCAGTTCGTGCACGAGGACGACGCCGCCGAGGTCTTCATGCGCATCCTGGAGAAAGAGGCCGAGGGATACTTCCACGCCTGCGGCGAGGGGACCATAAGCGTCGGCGAGATAGCGGACATGGCGGGGAAACCCATCATCCCCCTGCCCGCGAAACTGGTATATCCCATCGTGGATCTACTGTGGAAACTACACGCGCCGTTGATCGAGGGCCCTTCCGGCATGCTCGACTTCCTCCGCTACCGCTGGACGGCGTCGGACGAGCTCACGCGCGAGGCGTTGGGTCTGGGCCCGCGCAGGCACTCCAGGGACGCGGTGCGCCTCATGCTCGAGACCCACGGCATCGCACCCCAGGCCTAGAGGTCAGATGTCGACTTTCTTGCCTTCCAGCTTGGGCTTGCGCAGCAGGGGCACCAGGACGAATACCCCGAATATCAAAGTCAGAAAGAAATACTTTACCGGGCTCAGGCCGCGCTTCCTGGCCGCGCGCATTGCGATGAGGGCCTCGAAGGCATGCATGACGGGCAGCTGCTTCGCGAACTTCATCATCTTTTCGTTGTCCATTATTACCTCCCTGGGACGCACCTGCGGTAGCGAGCCTTTCCCCCCCCGGAGGGGTTGCCTGGTTCCCTAAAGACCGAGCGCAGAAGACCCGAAACCCCACTTTGACGGACATTACCCTTGCCTATATCGGGATAGGGTAGAATCATTATATCAGAGGGATCTCCGCGCCGGACCCCGGCGCTGGAGGACAAGGAGGACGTAAGAGATCGGAAAAGGACGGGATATGAGTGATTTGAACCAGAAGCTGCGGCAGATCTACGGCGCCATCGAGGACAGCGGTCTGTACATCAACCTCAACCACGACATACGCTTCCACGAGAAGAAGGAGGTGCCCCTCAACCTGAACGAGACGGAGAGTATCGTGCTGGCGGAGGAGAGCTACAACTCCCCGCTGCTCCTGGCCCTCCTCACCTCGGTGCTGCGCAACGGCACCATGATCCTCTACGGCTCACCCGGTTCGGGAAAGACCACCTCCGCCGAGTTCGTGGGAGCCTTCGTGCACGGCAAGCTGCTGGAGGAGACCTTCAGTGACGGAGAGAGCGATTTCAAGGTCATGGAGGCCATCCACGAGGCCACCATCCACGGCCACCACGAGCTCACCGAGGAGAAGATGATAGGCCGACCGCACCTGGGCAAGCTCATGCGGGACGGCGAGGAGGAGATCATCCCCCGCAAGTTCATGCTCTCCCCCTTCCGCATGGTGGACGAGGTCAACCGCCTTACCCCGGGACGCACCAACAACCTGCTGGAGATGATGGACCGCGGATTCTCCGTTTACGGGGATTCCAAGATCTACGCGGCGGAGGGCGCCACCTTCCTCACCGCAAACTTCCGCGACGTGGCCTCGTCGGATCTCACGCCGCCCTTCCTGGACCGCATAGACGTGGGGGTTTTCGCCCCCACCCTCAACCCTTATTTCCTGGAGATGGCGCAGGGCGGGGAGGACCGCAAGCTCACCGGGAACGAGGAGGCCTACGTCGCCCGCCTGCGGGGCGATATGGACTTGGAGCTGACCTCCGAGGACTTCGAGATCATGCGCGAGCAGATCGCCGGCGTGGAGATCGAGCCCGACGCACTCTATATCCTCTACAATTTCATATCCGAGCTCAACGGCTGCACCCTGGCTTCCCCGGACATCGAGCGCAAGAACAAGGGCTTCGCCTGGTTCGTGAAGCCCCCCATACTCTGCTCCCAAGTGGACGACGGCGGCGCGGGGGGAGGCGGGCACCTGGGCGGATGCCATTACCACAATACCGAGAACATATGCTATAAGACGGAGAACGAGGTAAGCGTGCGCGCGGGCAAGACCATCGAACGCTACGCCAAGGCCCTGGCATGGTTCCGCGGCCGCGAGCAGGCAGGGCTGGACGAAGTGGAGGCGATGGCCCCTTACGTGCTCTGGTTCAAGCTCATCCCCACCGACCGTGCATGGTCCGAGCGTCCCGAGTTCATGAACGACCGCATAGCCCTCGTGCAGGACCTCTTTGCCACCTCGCGCAACCACTACCTCAAGAGCCGCCGCATGATAAAGACCCTCGACGGCGTGCTGGAACTCTACGAGCAGGCGATGAAGAACCAGTCCGTCGATCCCGCTATGGTACTGGAGGCGTTGGAATCGCTGAAGAGTTACGATTCGCCCGCCAAGTACCCCATCGCTACCATGCTGCGCCAGGTCTACCGGGAGCTGGCGCGCGAGAACAAGGGGTGAGGCCGGATTGCGCATACAGGGGGTAGACTTCGACGACATACTCGAGCGGGCGCGGGCTTTCTGCAGCTACCCGCGCATCATGGACCCCGAGTTCGTGCTCAATCCCGCCGGCCACGAACATGCCGCCAAGCTCAATGATGAGTTCGGGTTCTGGGAACCCACGGAGAACCGCGTGTACATCAACGTACCCGAGGTCATGGAGAAGCTCGGCATGCAGAACCTGGAAGCGGTCGTGGTTTACCAGCTGCTGCATTACGCCCTGGCGCCTTTCGATATGCGCACCTCGCTGCGCCTCACCGCCTCCGCCAAGCTGGCCCTGGAGGAGGTCAAGGACCGGGGCCGCACGGTGACCTTCCAGGAAGCACTGTCCATACAGCGCCTCTTCTGCGATATGGTCGACGTGACCTACGCCGCGCGCAACGGCATGCGCGAGGAGATGATCTCCCTCTATCACGCCCTGGACAAGGCCAAGGGCTGGAAGCAGAGCAAGATGTGGAAGTTCCTGCTCTGCTGCTTCGAGGAGTTGTGGGACGCGCAGGATACCCTGGTGGGCAGGGTGCCCAGCGAGATACGCGATGACGCCTGCCGCCTCGCCTCGCGCGTCCTGGACCGCCCCTTCGCCGCGGCGGGATGGGAGGAGAAGGTGCGCTTCCTCGTGGGCTACCTGCATAAATATTACGAGGACCCCCAGGAGATGGACGACAGCCGCCTCATGGACCACGGCATCGACGAGATGCGCTCCCGTTCGGCCGAGGAGGCACTGCGCTCCCTGGCTATGGAGATGGGGATGCAGGACTTCAAGGAACTGGTTGGGGGTATAGGCGCCGGTTCAGAGACGCAGGCCCTGGTATGGTACTACCGCGACCTCTCCCGCCGCTACGAGGTGCGTTTCCAGCCGGTGCGCAGCGAGGCCGGCGAGGAGGTACCCCACGCACCCCTGCCCTGGGGCATGGCCGACCCTTTCGAGCACCTGGACCTGCCTTACACCCTTTATACCTGCGGCAAGGCGGTACCGACCCTGACCACCAAGCAGTGGGAGAAGGTGGAGATGGAAGTGGTGGCGCGGCGCAAGACGCCCCCGGACGTCATCATCATACTTGACGCGTCCGGGTCCATGACCAACCCCACCGCGGAGGTCGCCAACGCGGTGCTGGCGGGGTTCGTTATGGCGCGCAGCGCGGGTAACCTGGGGGCCAAGGTAGGGCTGGTCGTGTACTCCGACCAGCAGCGCTCTATGGTGGTGAAGCCGGTGTGGGACCTGCGCCAGGTGGAGGAGGGGCTGGTGACTTACTACGGAGGGGGCACCGTCTTCCCCGTACAGGAGTTCCGCTTTATAGCGGGGCTCGAAACCCACCGCCCCAAGCATTTCTGTCTCATCTCGGACACCGAGATAACCAATATAGCGGAGGCATCGTTCCACTTGGGCGAGGCGCTGCAGGTGCATCCGGAGAACTCCGGTTCCGTCTTTCTCATAGACCAGGCTTACAGTGAAAAGGCGGAGGCCATCCGGGAGGCGGGCTACGATATATTCCCCGTGTCGCGGGGACAGGACCTGGTGCGCATCGTAGCCGGCAAGGCCCAGGAATTATACGCGTAGAGATGATTACCGCAAGAGCCCCCGGTAAAGTCATGGCGAGGAACGCAGTGACGAAGCAACCTCAACGTGCCCGCTCCGAAATAAATGCTCGTTCTGGAGCCGCTTATACCGCGTTAATAAAGGTGGCTGCGTATGAGACTCCCTAAGCATATCTTCAACGACAGCTCCGAATCCCTCAAGGATATACTCGAGACAAACCGCCGTGAGGAAGAGGCACGCAAGGAGAGGTTCAAGGACTTTTCCCTGGCCGATTTCTTCCTCAACCTGCGCTCGCGCGACAAGCTCACCAAGGCGCGCGTGCGCCGGGCCCTGCCTGCCCGCGACGGCTGCGAACTGGTGGAGCTGGCGGAGAGGCTCATGCGCGAGGCCTCATGCGACTATCTCCAGCTGCGCATGCAGTGGCAGCGTGAAGCCGTGGGCTATCTCACCAGCCTCGGGGTGGAGGCTTTCTCGCACCTGGGCGGCGGCGAATGGGAGATCCCGGACGGCCTCGATTACGTGGGCATGCAGGCTGAAGGGACGCAGGACGGGTGGCTGGAGATCAAGGCCGGGCGTATCGGTAATTTCGCCGGCCTGAAGTCCAGGTACCTGAAGATCAAAGCGGAGACGGTGGGCGACTACTGTTTCCGCCGCGCGCGCTGCTGCCGGGTGGAGGCGGACGTAGCGGGCAAGTGCCTCGGCGAGGAGGGCGAGGAGTTGAAGCTGCAGGCACGGGAGGCGGGTGACTGGCTCATGCTAAAGTCCAAGCGCTGCTACGTGGACGCCCGCAAGGTGGGGCGATTGGCCGGCCTCGACTCACACGACTTGGAGATGCATGTCCATACCGCCGGAGCCGAATTGGGGGCACGCGCCCGCGACGCGGTTATCTACGTCTACCGCGAGGCCAAGAGCCTGGGGCTGCGCGGCAGCGGCGTGGTCTACATGCGCCACGGCACCCCGCCCTGGCGCACCTCTTTCCGCATCGAGAAGATCCCCTGAATCCGGCGCCCCTCATTCGAATGAGATGTTCGCGATCAGGAATTCAAGCTCGTCCTGCCCGCTGTTTCTGCCTTCCATGACGATGTTCACGAAGAGCTGGTGTTTTCAATCCACGCCCCCTGCGCGGGGGGCGACGCGGAAAACCGTGGACGCGACAGAGGAAGAGTTTGTTTCAATCCACGCCCCCTGCGCGGGGGGCGACAAGTGGTGGAGCTCACCCAAGCGGAGATATGCAAGTTTCAATCCACGCCCCCTGCGCGGGGGGCGACCGCCAAGCTAGAGGTGTTAAGGGACAAACTGGTAGTTTCAATCCACGCCCCCTGCGCGGGGGGCGACCCATGCCGACTACCAACGTGGTTGCCCAGGCCGGTTTCAATCCACGCCCCCTGCGCGGGGGGCGACTAACGGTGATTATCAGACACGCGGCAATCTATATGTTTCAATCCACGCCCCCTGCGCGGGGGGCGACCTACGCCAAAGGGCAGAACCCCAGGCTATCAGCTGTTTCAATCCACGCCCCCTGCGCGGGGGGCGACCCAGGTGGCGGGGTACTGCATCCTTCTGGAAGAGGTTTCAATCCACGCCCCCTGCGCGGGGGGCGACTCGACCTCTCCGACGCCGGGCAGGTTGCGCTATGGTTTCAATCCACGCCCCCTGCGCGGGGGGCGACATCATGTTCAACTCACAGGCAAGGTATCACTTGGTTTCAATCCACGCCCCCTGCGCGGGGGGCGACTAGGTACGATAAAGAATCTTAATAACGTCTGATGTTTCAATCCACGCCCCCTGCGCGGGGGGCGACGTTGCGCCAGCGGTGAGTTGGATGGCGTCCCATGTTTCAATCCACGCCCCCTGCGCGGGGGGCGACCATGGGCCACGTCCACCATTTGCATTTCGGACACCTGTTTCAATCCACGCCCCCTGCGCGGGGGGCGAC
>CAZGWK010000076.1:2941-9425 GCA_964529285.1 uncultured Actinomycetota bacterium | reverse complement strand
TCCTGTTCATAAGGTTTTCAATCTCAAAATTTGGGTATATAATGGATTGTGCTTGCGCTAATTCGGAAGCAAATGCATCTCATGCGATAGGAACGGTCGGTCTCAAAACCACATCAGGGGCGCTTCGGACTTTAAAGCGTCTCAGCTGTGTACAAGTTTGTTTATTTGTCCGCCACTGGAGATGGGAAGAGGTGAGAGATGTGCGAAGGGTAATCATCATAGCGTTGATCGCAGTGTTAGCCTCCAGCACGCTGGCCCTCGCCACATGGAAGATCGTGGACCTCGTGCAGGGGGACGAAGAGGGACCCCCCGCCCGGGAAGCGTCTTCCGCGCTGGAAGGGGCAACGTCGGAGGATGGGGAAGCATCGGGCGAGGACGCCCAGGGAGAGGATGCGGTAACTGCCGCCGAAGTCGACGCGGCGGCGCTTCCCTCCGGCGAGGACGCGTCGTACGACGACCCGGACCAGCGCTACGTGTCCGAGACCCAGCGCCACCAGAACTTCTTCATCGCCCTGGCGGAAGGTGAGGTCAAGCGCCTGGACGGCATCGCCACGGATCAGGCGGACGCAAACACCTCGTACCTGTACTTCACCCTCACCACTACCGACGGCGCCAAGCACGACGGCACCATGGTGCTGAAGAAAGAGGGCGGGTTGTGGCGTATCGCCGCCATCCGCCAGCTCGCGGGAGACCTGGGAGGCGGCACCAATTACGTGGTGCCCGCCTGGTTCGAGGACGACCTGGCCCGCGAGATAAGCGAACTGCAGGAATTCCTCTCCAAAGTGGCAGAAGGCAGGCTTGATTATATGATCGTCGACACTGTAAACAAAGTTTCCGACACCGAGACCATCCTCAACGGACGCGTCGTTGGTATAGGAGGCCGGATAGAGGATGCGACGATGACTCTGCACAAAGACTACGACATCTGGCACCTGACCGAAGTCGTCTGTCTGGGCGGATAGAGGGACGGAGGTGAGTAGAATGACCAAGTGGAAGAGAACCTTCGGAGTACATGTCTGCTGCTCCGTCCTTGTCCTTGCCTTCCTGGTCGCGGTGCCCATCGTAGCCACGTCGACCGCAGGCGAGGCCGAAGCCACGGCGAACGTAAGGTCCGAACTGCAGAAAGACCCCCTGGACAGGCTCCCCTCCTCCCCCGAAGAGGCACATCAGCGCCTCGAGGAGAGGGAGATAGCATGGCCTGACGCGGGGGCCGAGGGCGACTTCGGCGCCGCTAACGTGCAGCCCGGAGTGCGCGTGGCCATCCCCTACGACACCGTTGAGGGGTTCGTGAGCAACCCGGAAGCAGACGTAGAGGTGGAGTTGCAGGGTAAAGGGACAGAGACCGTGAAGGCGGGAGCCGACGGGTGGTTCAAGGCCGACATGTCGGCGTACGATATCGTGAGCGGCGACATAGTCAAGGTAACCGATAAAGACGGCGGTCCCACGGTAAATGTCGACTGCACCCTTACCGCCAACATCGATTTCGGCAACGACAGGGTGACCGGCGCGACCGTGGGCAGCAGCTCCGTCATGGCCGCCATCATCGCACCGTCTACCTACTACGCGGACATCCCGCCCGGAGCCGACTCCGGAACGACGACGGCGGCGGGGGGAGGAGCCTACACGGTCAACTTCCCCGGCCTCAACCTGCGCCGCGGAGACGCCGCCTTCGTATATTCAACCACAGGCGGAAACACGGTGATGAACGCAGCCGCGGGCTCCGGTGCGGGCCTGGTGGTCTATCCCCAGTACGACGACGTCATGGGCTTCTTCGTACCCGGAACGGCGCTTACGGTGAACGCCGGCGCGGCCAGCCGCAACGTTACCACGATGGGCGACGGCTTCTTCGAGGCCTGGTTCGGCAACTTCGACATAACCGACGGAACGAACGTGAACTGCAACATGGCCGGGGGGCGCAGCATCATCGTGCGCGACGTCACCTCCGCCTGCGATCCTTCGACCAACATGGTTGAGGGCACGGGCCCGGCCAGCCGCCAGATGCGCATCACCATGGACCCCTACGGCGACCCGGTTATCTATCCGATAACAAGCGACGGGTCCGGCGCTTTTACGGTGAACCTGGGGGCGAACTACACCGCTACCGGCACGGACGTATACAACGTCACCTGGTACGACGACGACGGTGACGCGGTGGTCTACGAATTCCAGACCTACTCATGGTACCTGGCCGAGGGGTATACCGGCGGCGAGTTCGACACCTGGGTGCTGGTGCAGAACCCGGGGCCTGACGACGCCGAAGTGGTACTGACCTTCCAACTCCCGCCCGGCTCCGAGGCGGACCCCCTGACCATACCGCTGCCGGCGGGCGTGCGCACTTCCGTGCACCTCGACGAGCTGCCCGGCCTGGAGGACACCGACGTCTCCACAAAGGTCACCTCGACGGCGGGCAACTGGGTCATAGCCGAGCGCGCCGTGTACTTCGACTACTTCGGCAAGCAGGGCGGGCACGATTCCGCGGGAGCGCTTACACCCTCGGATACCTGGTACCTGGCCGAGGGTTACACCGGCGGCGAGTTCACCACCTGGGTGCTGGTGCAGAACCCGGGCACCGAGGACGCCATGGTTACTTTCGAGTTCCAGCTGCCCCCGGGAACGAACGCACCCGATTTCAGCTTCGACCTGCCCGCGGGGACGCGCAAGTCGTTCCAGCTGAACGAGCTGCCCGGCCTGGGTGATACCGACGTCTCGACAAAGGTGACGGCAACCAATCCGGTTGTTGCGGAGCGCGCCGTCTATTTCGACTACTTCGGCAAGTCGGGCGGGCACGATTCCATCGGAGTCATCGCCCCCAACGACACCTGGTACCTCGCCGAGGGCTACACCGGCGGCGAGTTCAGCACCTGGGTGCTGGTGCAGAACCCGGGCACCGAGAACGCCACGGTGACGCTGGAGTTCCAGCTGCCCCCGGGTACGAACGCACCCGACTACAGCTTCGACCTGCCCGCGGGGACGCGCAAGTCGATACAGTTAAACGAGCTGCCCAACCTCGGCGACACCGACGTCTCGACGAAGGTGACGGCCACGGTGCCGGTGGTGGCGGAGCGCGCCGAGTACTTTACCTACTTCGGCAAGTCGGGCGGGCACGACTCCATCGGGACCTACATGCCCAGGACCACCTGGTACCTCGCCGAGGGCTACACCGGCGGCGAGTTCAGCACCTGGGTGCTGGTGCAGAACCCGGGCACCGAGAACGCCACGGTGACGCTGGAGTTCCAGCTGCCCCCGGGTACGAACGCACCCGACTACAGCTTCGACCTGCCCGCGGGGACGCGCAAGTCGATACAGTTAAACGAGCTGCCCAACCTCGGCGACACCGACGTCTCGACGAAGGTGACGGCCACGGTGCCGGTGGTGGCGGAGCGCGCCGTATACTTCACATACGACGGCAAGCAGGGCGGACACGACTCCATCGGCGTTCCCGAGGTGTTCTAGGATCCGGTGTAGAGATATTGCCGGAGACGATCGGGAAAGAAGCTGAGACCACGAGGGGGTTTGCCCCGGGTGGGGCGCCCCCTTTGGTTTGTCCCGAAGATGGGGTCAGCCCCGGAAATGGGACAAAACCCTCGATGGTTGGGAACGGCGGTGTAAAAAAATGTCCCATGTCCGGGGCTGACCCCATTATAATAGGATTGCTATGGAGCTAAGGGATTACATAAACGTCGTCATCGCCCGCAAGTGGGTCATCATCGGGGTCGTCGCCCTGGTGGTGGTGGCGGCGCTCGTCTTCTCCCTGCTGCAGGACCCGGTATACGAATCGCGGGTGATGATCCTGGCGGAAACAAACCGCGCCGGGGAATCCGTGTATGAGAGTATCTTCTCCGTGGTCACCGGAGACACCCAGACTTACATACAGACGCAGGCGGAGATCATCGGCACCAAGACCCTGGCCCGCGCCGTCTACGACCGGCTGGAATACAACTACGAGGAGCTGGCCTACGCGGAGGAAGAGGGCGAGGACGTTTACATCCCTGCTTCCATCCCCTCAGCCGAAGAGCTCAGGGGCAGCGTGAACGTGGAGCGTTCCCAGAACACCAACGTCTTCGAGATCGCGGTCACCAACGGCGATCCGCTGCTGGCGCGGGACATCGCCCAGGCCTATGCCGACGAGTACATCCTCGACCGCCAGCTCTCCAGCATCAAGCAGATAAGCGATGCACGCAAGGAGGTCTGGAACCGCATCACCGAGCTGGAGACCCAGATAGCCGACATCGCCGGGGAGATAAAGCAGTACACCAGCGAGAACATCCCACCCGAGCTGCAGGCCCAGGCCAGCCAGGCGGTGAGCCTGTGGGCGACCCTGTACGAGAAATACATGAGCCTGCGCATCGCTGAAGCCCTGGAACAGCGCGGCCTGGAGATCATCGAGGTGGCGGAGGCAGGAGTGAGGGTAAGCCCGCGCACCACGCGTAACGTCATCCTGGCACTCTTCCTGGGGCTCATCCTGGGCGTGGGCATGGCCTTCCTGGTCGATTACCTCGACGATACCCTGAAGGCGCGCGAGGACTTCGAGCGCAACTACGGGGCGCCTATAATCGGGGAGATAGCCCGCACCACCCCCGTGGGCGAGGAGGAACGCGAGGTCATCTATTTCACGCTGCCGGACAGTCCCGCTGCGGAAGGCTTCCGCAACCTGCGTACCAACGTGCAGTTCCTGAACCTTGACGGCAGCACGCGGCTGATCATGGCCACGTCCTCCAGCCCCGAGGAAGGAAAGACGTCGGTGGCTATCAACCTGGGGGCCGCGCTGTCGGAGATGGGCAGGAAGGTGCTGGTGGTCGAGGCCGACCTGCGCCGGCCCGTCCTGGATAAACTCATGCAGGAGAAGTCCCAGAAAGGCATCACCGACCTGATCATGGGTACGGCTTCCGCGGAGGAAACGATAAAAAGGGTTGGCAACGAAAACCTCTACGTGCTCATGTCGGGCCCCAAGCCGCCGAACCCCGCGGAGATCGTCTCCTCCCAGGCCATGCACGACCTGCTGCTGCGGCTGCGCGAGGAATACGATTACGTCATCGTGGACGCGCCCCCCGTGCTCGCGGTGTCGGACGCCATCGCCATGGCCCCCATGATGGACGGGGTGCTCGTGGTGGCCAGTCACAATATGGCCACCAGGGACGGCGCAAAGCACACCATGGAGCTGCTGGGCAAGGTGGAAACGCGCGTGCTCGGGGTGGTCATCAACAACGTGGAGATGACCGGCCGCTACGGCTACGGCTACCGCTACGGTTACTACGCCCCTTACCACTACTCCTACGGCGAGGGCGAGGGGGCGGAAAAGGGCAGACGCAAGCGCAGGAAGTAAGCACCGCCTGTCAAAGCAAGTCGCCGGGAGCGGGAGGTGTCATAATGATGAACAAACATAGGTTATCCATCGTCCTTGCCGTGCTCGTCGCGCTGGTTTTTACGCTGTCACTGATGGCGGGATGCGGGGGCGGGGGCGATACCGCGACCACGCCGCAGGAGCCCGCCGAAAAGACGGCACCACAGGAGCCAGTACCCCCCGGGATGGATAAAGTCCTGGTGGTAGTGGCCGACAGCGACGTCAACGAAACGGAATGCAATGCGGTGCTCCAGGTACTCGGCGGTGGACACGATCTGGTCATCGCCAACGCCAGCGGCGAGGACGCCGTGGGCGACAGGGGCGGCGTGTATCCAGTCGACATCGCCATCGCCGACGCCGACACGGGCGATTACGAAACAGTGGTCCTCGTAGGCGGCATGGGCATGACGGAATACTTCGAAGACCCCACGGTGCTCGGCATCGTGCAGGAGATGGACGCGGCCGGAAAGACGGTGGCGGCCATCTGTATCGCTCCCGTCATCCTGGCAAACGCAGGCATACTGGAGGGAGTCGAGGCCACCGTATCGCCGGGCCGCAGGGACGCGCTGGCCGCCGCGGGAGCGGTGGTAGTGGACGAGCCGGTGGTGGTGGACGGCAATATAATCACCGGCTGGGGGCCCGATGCCTCGGACGAGTTCGCGCAGGCAGTGAATAACGCGCTCTCGGAGTGAGAGCGTACTCTCGAGCTGGAGACAATGGAGACAATATTGACAGTCCCCCTGTCACGGGAACGTGTTAATAACTATGTTGATAATGTTGATAATTATATATAGATTGTTAAGGCCAGGACGTGGAGCGCGGTGAAGTATAATGTGTGCACGGGCGGGGTTAGTGGGAAGAGCCCATCGAGACTGCGAGGATGCGACAGATAGGGGGCATGAAGATGAAAAGACCGCTCGACCGTCCCGCCCTGGTGATAGCGCTAGCCGTCTTGCTGCTGCTGCTTTTCTCGGTCCTTCCCGCCCTGGCGGCGCCGGTGGAGAAAGACACCGCCGCGGGTGACGAGGACTCCTTTATGTACGGGGGCAACGCGGACGAGATCATAGGTTTCAACCCCGAGATTTCTACTGCCACAGGCGATGTGAACGATGATAGTATCTCTGATCTCATACTGGGCCACGA
>CAZGWK010000076.1:0-2841 GCA_964529285.1 uncultured Actinomycetota bacterium | reverse complement strand
ACGGCGGCACGAACTGGGGCCCGCAGACAAGCGGCGTGACGACAACGCTGCGCGGCATATCAGCTGTCGATACGAATACCGCCTGGGCGGTGGGAGATGATGGGGTCATACGCAAGACCACCGACGGCGGCACGAACTGGGGCCCGCAGACAAGCGGCGTGACGACAACGCTGCGCGGTATCTCCGCCGTCGATGCGAGCAATGCCTGGGCGGTGGGCGACGGGGGGACGATACTCAAGACGACGGACGGCGGCAACACTTGGCTACAGGACCACGTAGACTTCAGCCAGCAGCTCAACAGCGTAGATGCCACGGACGCATCGCACGTGTGGACGGTGGGCGAAGCTGCTACCGGCAGGGCATATATCGTATGGGGTCGGAGCAATACAGAATGGTCCTCCTTAACCTGGAGCCACGCCGATCCCATCCCTCCCAGCCTACCCATCAACGGTATCGACCCCTTCGACTACTGCGGGTTCCCCGTCTCCGCCGGCGACCTCAACGGCGACATATACGACGACGTAGTCGTCGGGTCCTTCCAGGCCTCCGGGCCGGGCAACAGCCGCGGGGGTTGCGGGGAGGCCTACGTAGTCAACGGCCGCGCCCGGGGCTCCTTCCCCCCCAGCATCGACCTATCTACCGGGGCTGGCTGCACCATTTATGGTCCCGCGAAAAATTCGGCCTTCCCCACCTCGTTAACCCGTCCGCTGGAGGACCTCGACGGCGACGGAACCGGCGACCTCGTCTTCGGGAACATCTGGACGGGAGGGCCGAGCAGTCTCAGGCCAGGATGCGGGGATATATACGTTTTCTTCGGCGGGAGCCTGGCCGCAACTATAGACCTCGCCTCTCAGGCCCCGGACGTCCAGGTCTACGGGCCGGCGACGGGGGCGGGCGCCGGACGGGACGTCAACTTGCTGGACTTCGACGCCGACGGCATCATGGACCTGGCCACAGCCGCCCCCAACACGGGCAAGGCGGGGAGGCCCAACTGCGGCGTCGCCTGGCTGGTGCGCGGCACGGACCCCTGGCCCGCCCAGGTGGACCTGGCCACGCAAGCAGGCATGGTCTTCTACGGCGCGGAGACCGACGACGCCTTCGGGTTCTGCCTCTCTTCGGCCAACCTGGACGGCGACCCCGGGGGCTTCGAGGACCTGGTGATAAGCGACGTCAACGGCGCGGGCCCCGGCAATGCACGCCCCCACTGCGGCGAGCACTTCCTCTTCCTGGGATACGATTTCGTCCCCCCTACCTGCACCATCACCAACGTGGCAGACGGGTCCGTGCTGGCCGGCACGGTGGGAGTCGAGGTGGACGCGGAGGACTTCTACGGCATAGGCAGGGTGGAGTTCCGCGTGGACGGGGAGTTGAGATACACCGACGATACCGCCCCCTACCGCTGGGACTGGGACACGCGGGAGGATACGGACGGGGCGACCTACGGACTTGAGGCGGAGGCCTTCGACGTGAACGGCAACAGCTCCTCGGACAGGCGCGACGTCAAGCTGAACAACACCATACCGCCGGTCTCCGACACCTGGTACCTGGCCGAGGGCACCACCGCCTGGGGCTTCGAGACCTACGTGCTGGTGCAGAACCCCAACGAGTCCCCCACGAACGTCACCTTCACCTTCATGCAGCCGGGCGGCGAGACCCAGACCGCGGACTTCACCGTGGCCGGGAAGTCGCGCTTCACCATCCTGGTCAACTCCTTCGTCGATTCCAGCGACGTCTCCACCCGGGTGGAGGGAAGCCTGCCTATCATCTGCGAGCGGGCCATGTACTGGGCCCCGCAGGGACAGTCCGGGCGCGATGGCGGCCACGATTCCATCGGGGTCACCCAGCCCTCCCCCACCTGGTACCTGGCGGAGGGGACAACCGCGTGGGGTTTCGAGACCTACGTGCTGGTGCAGAACCCCAACCCGGAGGCGGTCGACGTCAACATGACCTTCATGAAGCCGGGCGGCGAGACGCAGACTTACGATTTCCCCGTGGACGGGGAGTCCCGCTACACGGTCAACGTGGGCCAGGTGGTGGCGGACAGCGACGTCTCCACCAAGGTTGAGGCCAGCGCGCCGGTGATCTGCGAGCGCGCCATGTACCGCTACGATAAAGCGCTCGGCCACAACTCCATCGGTACTCCTTCCACCAGCCGGGAATGGTACCTGGCAGAGGGCACCACTGCCTGGGGATTCGACGAGTACGTGCTTATCCAGAACCCGGGCTCGCAGCAGGCCGCGGTGGCCGTCGAGTTCATGCTGCCCGACGGAAGCGTAGTTCCCTACGGCATCCTGGTCCCGGGACAGTCGCGCTTCACCATCCACGTCGACGAAGTGCCGGGCTGCGAGGACACTGACCTCTCCACCTTTATCTCCGCCGACGTGCCGGTCATCTGCGAGCGTGCCATGTACTGGCAGGGGGCATCCTCCCCCGGCGGGCACGACACTATAGGGACTCCCCTGCCTTCAGATCGCTGGTACCTGGCCGAGGGCACCACCGCCTGGGGCTTCGAGGAGTACGTGCTGGTGCAGAACCCCAACCCGGAGGAGGCGGTGGTCTCCTTCACCTTCATGAGGCCGGACGGCACGACGGAGTTCATCTCCTTCCCGGTGGCCCCGGACTCCCGTTTCTCCCTGCGCGCCAACGACGTGGTCCCGGACAGCGATGTCTCCGTATCGGTGCTGGCGGACAGGCCGGTTATCTGCGAGCGCGCCATGTACTGGGGGGAGCGCAACGTCGGACACGTCACCATCGGGGTAAGGGGAGACTAAGGTCAGGTGTTGCGTAGGGGCTGGCGTTGCATTGCGTTTTACGCCGCAGGTGCAAAGTTTCAAGGCCTGA
>CAZGWK010000075.1:0-9791 GCA_964529285.1 uncultured Actinomycetota bacterium | reverse complement strand
CGCGTGTATGGATGATGTAATCCCTGTCCTTACTCCAGGCCGATTTCCGGGCCTGACCCCCCGGCCTGCTCGAGGGTGCTCTCCCGCACCAGGGGGTGGTGGGTGCAGCGGAAGCCGCCCCCGAGGGTCGCCACCTCGTCGTAGGGTATCTCCATGACCTCGACACCCCTCCTGCGTAGCTCCTCTGCGATGCGGTGATGCTGGGAATCGACGATCACCGTCTCGTCGTCGACTACAAAGACGTTGGCCCCGAGCTTCCTGGCCTCGTCCTCGGTTATCTCCACGAAATCCCAATCCTGTAGCGATTCGGGAAGGCCTGCGGTGAACGCATCCCTGCATATGATACCCAGGCCGGGCCTGACCAGGGACAGCGCGCAGTCCAGGTGCAGGAATTCCTCGCTAAGCGGCACGAGGTGAACCCTGTAGTCCGGCCCGAGGTAGTCGCGCAACCACCGCATCCCAGCCTCGTTGCTCGCGTTGCCCGAGTGGCCCACGTAGATGTCGTAGCCATTGAGCAGCACGTCGCCTCCCTCCAGAAAGGGCCCGGTTTCGTCGCCGTGGGGCGAGGCGGGGGGCACGGAGACCGTGCGGCCCTCCTTCTCCTTGAGCGCCTGCTCCAGCACGGGCCGCATGGAGTACCTCTCCTTGCGCCGGAAGGGATAACGCAGCGACGCCTCGATGACCCTGTCGCCTATGACTATGACGGGATCCCGGGCGTAGATAAGGACGCAGCCCCCCTGGACGTATTCCAGGTACTTCTCTTCCTCAGGCTGCAGGGGGTGGACCCTGTGCACGACGATGCCCCGCTCCTCGAGCACCCGGACGAGGCCCTCGATCTGCTCCACGATCTTCTCCTGGGACTCGGGATCGACCTCCGCCAGGCTCATGCCCCCGTATCTCTTGCTGAACTCGGCGTACTGGGGCTCCAGGGTGCGAAAACCCTCGCAGTAGTCGGGCACGACGATATCCTCCCCGATGCCCACGATGACCTCTTTCAGCGCTCCCCATTCGTGGTTGACCATGATTACGTCTCCCGTCGCCTGGTCGTTCTCGACATCCTGGTTTGCGCAGCCGGCGCAGGATAAGAACAGCATGGCGGAGATTGCCGCCGTCATGGCGGCCCATTTGCCTATGTTCGCAAGCGGACGTGTGCCCATCCAGAGCGCCTCCTGGAATTGTTATCGGTTGTGACGCCACTCGAGTGTAATCCAGAATGTAAGGGTCGTATCTTCGTTTTGCGGTTATCGCCAAGGCAGGCTTACTTGCCATAGATTCCGTATAACCGAAGATCGAAGATACGACCCTTTTCTTCGGTATCTTGATATAATCAGAGGCGGCTGCGGAATATGGCTTCGGGAGAATATAGCTTAGGGATTATTGGCGTCTCGCGATGGTTGGCGTTGCCGTACGCATGGGGTTAGATACCGGTTTTTCGGCACACCTGGGGCTTCCCTGTCAGGCCAAAGGGGACTTGACCCCGGGCACGTCAGGCCCCAAGGCTCAGGCCGATTTCCGGGCCTGACCCCAAGGCTTAAGGGGGAGATGACTATGCGCCTGTGGGGAACGACTGGAAAACGGTATAGCGGGACCGCGGCGAGGCTCATGCTGTGCCTGCTGCTGCCAATCGCGCTGCTGGCCCTCGTGGCGGCCCCGGCCGGCGCAGAAGGAGACATACCCACTACTTCCGCAACGGCGGACATGTCCGCCGACGCCGCCATAACGGGAACGGGAGAGGGCGCGGGCGCCACACACGCGGGCGCCACGCAAGCCGGCCTGTTCAGGTACTACGTCAAGGCGTCGGTCGTAGGCGGCGGGGGCACGGCCGTGCCCGCCTACGCGAGGTACTGGATCTTCTCAACCGCCACCGTGCATATAAACCCATCGCCCGGATACGCGATTGCCTCCGTCAGCGATAACGGTAAATTCGTCCCGACCACGCACGAGCACGAATACAAGGTACGCGTGCTCGGCAATCACGACATAATCGTCACCTTCGCGAGGAACCGATTCTCCGTCACCGCGGCGGCGTCCGGGGGCGGCGGCACGGTGAGCCCCGCCAGCCAGCAGGTCTACTACGGCCATACGGCGTCGGTGGACATAGACCCGGACCCCGGTTTCTACGCCCATTCCATCACCGACAACGGCACGTCCGTGCCCGTGTCCGACCCCTACCTCATACACGGAGTGGACCGCGACCACAACGTGGTCGTCACCTTTATGCCGGAAACCTACACCGTCGACGCCTCGGTCTCCGGCGGGCACGGCAGCGTGGACCCTCCCACCCAGACGGTCTCCTACGGGGGGACGGCATCCGTGGACATCACGCCGGACGGGAGCTACCAGATCGCCACCATCACCGACAACGGCGTATCCATGCCGATTTCCGACCCGTACGTGATCAACAACGTGACGGAGGACCACGACGTGGTGGTCACCTTCCACGAGACGGACTGGATGGTCGCCGCCTCGGTGGCGGGTGGAGGTGGCACGGTGACCCCCGAATTCCAGATCATCACCGACGGCGACTCGGCCTCCATAACCATCACCCCGGACCCCGACTACCACATAGCCGCCATCATCGACAACAACGTCTCCATGCCCATAGCGGATCCGTATGTCATCGGCAGCGTCACGCAGAACCACTCCGTCGTGGTTTCCTTCGCGGCGGATACCTACACCGTAGACGCCTCCGCCCCGGGCGGTGGCGGGACCGTCGACCCCCTCACCCAGACGGTGGCGTACGACGGCACGGCCGCCGTGTACATGCAGCCGCAGACCGGCTATCATATCGCCTTTATCAGCGATAACGGCGTGCCCCAGGCCATATCCAACCCCTACGTGATCACGCACGTGGCCGAGGACCACGACGTGCTGGTGGCCTTCGCGCCCGATACCTTCGAGGTGAGCGCGTACGCCCCGTGGGGAGGGGGCGAGGTCGACCCGGCCACCCAGACGGTGATGTACGGCCACGCGGCGGCCATCGACATCTACCCGGACGCGGGCGACGTCATCTCCTCCATCATCGATAACGGCGTTTCCGTGCCCGCCTCCGACCCCTACTATATCGAGGACGTCAACTCCGACCACGAGGTGCTGGTCACTTTCGTCCGCGGCGAACAGCCCGTCTGGTACCTGGCCGAAGGCTCCACGGCCTGGGGTTTCTCCACCTACGTCACCATCGAGAACCCCGGTACGGAAGGCCTCAACGCCCGCCTTACCTACATGGGCACGGACGGCGTGCGGCAGGAGCAGGAGGTGGGGCTTCCCCCCCTGAGCCAGGTAACCGTGAACCCGGCGGCGCTGCTGGGGGAGGCGGACTTCTCGACCCAGGTGACGTGTCTCGAGGGCAAGACGATAGCGGTGGACCGCACCATGCACTGGACGGGGCCCGGCGCCCCCTCCCCCGAGGGTCACAACTCGGTGGGGGCCACCGCGCCGGCCAATACCTGGTACCTGCCCGAGGGGTCCTCCGACTGGGGCTTCGAGTCGTGGGTGCTGGTGCAGAACCCGGGGGACGAGGCGGCCGCGGTCACCCTCGTGTACATGATCCAGGGGGCGCAACCCGTGGAGGTGGAGAAGGCCGTGCCCGCCTACTCCCGCATGAACTTCAGCATGGCGGAGGACATCGGTACCGCGGACGCGTCGATGATGGTCTCCTCCAGCGTGCCCGTGGTAGCGGAGCGTTCCATGTACCGCAACGGCCGCAGGGAGGGCCACTGCTCCATCGGGGCCACCACCCCGGCGGAGACGTTCTACCTCGCGGAGGGCACCACCGCCTGGGGATTCACCACCTATCTGCTGCTGCAGAACCCCGGGAACACCGCGGCGGACGTGGCCATCACCTACATGACGCCCGCGGGGCCGAAGGTGCACCCGCCCTTCACCCTGCCGCCCCAGTCGCGCTGGACCATCAGGCTGAACGACGTGCCGGATATCGCGGACACCGACGTTTCCACCATGGTGCAGGCGAGCGCCCCCATCGTGGCCGAGCGCGCCATGTACTGGGGCGAGGGGACTCCCCTGGGTGAGGCCTGCCACGCCTCCATCGGGATCGACTCGCCCCATGGCATATTCTACCTGCCCGACGGCCAGACGTCGGAGGGGAGGGAGACCTATACCCTGGTGCAGAACCCCAACGATACGCCGGTGCAGGTGGTGGTCTCCTACCTGCAGGCGAACGGCGCGGGCCAGTCGAGCTTCGTCATGGATGTTCCGGCGCTTTCCCGTCTGACCTTCAACATGGCGGATACGCTTCCCTCCGCGCGGGCGGCGGTGAAGGTCACCTGCCTCACGCCCGGGAGCGGGATCCTGGTCGAGCGCGCCATGTACTGGAACGACCGCGGCGCGGGGATAGAATCCATCGGGGCGTACTCGAACTAACGGCCCCTTGGCGGCTCAGCGGGTGGGGGAGGTTCGCCCGGCTCGACCGGCGGACCTGGCTCCACGGGAGGGATCGGCGTTACCGGCTCCGCGGGTTTATCCCCGTCTTGCGTGCCCTCCTGGTCCTCCCCGGTATCGTACTGGTGTTGCGGGTCCTCCCCGTCAGTCCAGGGATCCACCCAGTCGGGCGGGATGCCCTCGGGCCACAGCTCCTCGCGTATATCCTCCGTCTCCTGCTGGAGTTCCTGCGATGCCTCCGGCGGGATGTCCTCCAGCTTCGCAAGCAGCAGGTTCTCCAGCCGCCCCAGCAGCTCGGAAGCCCGGGAGCGTATCTCGGCGGCCTTGTCGTCCGTAAGAGACTCGCTTTCCTCTAGGGCCTCGAGGATGTCCCAGTCGGCGTCCATGGCCAGCGACGCATACCAGGCCGTCATCTCCCTCTCCCCGGCGTACTCCAGTTCGTCCAGGCGGCGCTCCGCGGAAGCCAGGTACAGGTTCGCCTCCTTCTCGCCACCGGGCGTGACCACGAACCTGGCCCTCTCTACGGCCCGCTTCACGGAATAGAGCGGGTTTCCGGGCATGGCGTAGGTCGACGCGAAGCCCATCCCCACCAGGAGGGCCAGGATCACCAGGCAGGCCGCGGCCGCCCTGGGAAGGGTCAAAACCCGGCGGCGGGAGGCTTCTTTCGCCGGCGGCTGCTCCCCGGCGGGACGCACGGGCAGAGCACCAGAGCCGTCCGGGTCCACGGCTGCTTCCGCACGCCTCTTCTCCACTGCGTCCACGAGGTTTTCCCGGTAGAACGGTTCCCTGCCGCTGGGCGGAAGGGAAGAACCCCCACGGCGCAGTTCCTCGACGATGAGAGCGTCGAGCGCACCGGCTGAGCGCTTCGTTTCCCGCCCCGCTCCGGCCGCGGCGGCCCCGGCGTCCCGGCCGTCAAGGATGCGCCGCAGCATCCAGGCGTCCCGCACCCTCGCCAACCTGCCGCCTTCGTGCCTCATCTCGAATCCACCTCCGGCGTGAATATCCTGCGCAAGGACACCACGGCCCTGTGCTGCAGCGCCCTCACCGCCCCCGGGGTCTTTCCCATGATGGACGCGACCTCGCGCACCCGGTACCCCTCCATGAACCTCAGTATGACCACGTCCCTCTGCTCGTCCGGCAGCCGCTCCACGGCGCGGTAGGCGTCCTCGTAATCCAGGCCGGCCAGGACCCGGGACTCCAGGTCGTCCCGGTCCGGCAGCGCGGCCTCGGGCACGACCTGCAGCGCCTTCCCCTCCGTCCTGTAATGCTCGGCCAGGAGGTTGCGGGCTATGCCGTAGAGCCAGTGTCCTATGGTGCCTCCGCGGTCCTCGAAGTTGCCGATGCTCTCCAGGGCCGACGCGAACAGCTCGGACGCGAGCTCGTCCGCCGCGTCCAGGCTGCCGGTATGGTAGTACATGTATCTCCTCATCCTCTCGAAGAAGATGTCGAACAGCCGCGCGAAAGCATCCGGGTCGCAGCTCTTCGCCCTCGCGGCGATCTCCTTCAGTTCCTTTGCAGGAGGCATGGCCTCAAAAGGCATGGTCGCACCGTCTCTCAAAACCGCTCGCGGCCTTTTCAGCCTTTCACTGTGTCTATGATTGATATCGGCATAATGTTACGGCTTACTTCCGCTCCGGCAGCCGGTCTCTATGGCGTCCAACTACCTCGGCAACCCGTCTCTCCAGCGGCGATTACAGAAAAACCCGCGTAACATTTTCCATTCTACTTTCATATACGGGGTGATGGAGGCTTTGGAGCCGTGAACAAGGGCGGATGGCGAGCCGGACGAAAACCGCTCGCGGCCGCAGCGCCCGTATCAATTGTTAAGAGGGAGGTGCGAGGAAATGAAAAAGACGTTGAGATCGAGGGAGGCGATGATTGCGGGAACGACATGGTGCAGATGGTTGATCTTCCTGGTTGCCTCGGCCCTGCTGTTCCTGCTGTTCGCATTCCTGATGGGTCCCGTGGCGTTCGGGGCCGTCGTTCCGGGTGGGCCTGGCTGGCAGGCGGAGGACGATGCCGAGGAGCCCGGGGAGGAAGAGCCGGAAGATCCCGAGGAGGAAGAAGGCGAGGAGCCTGAGGAGACCAGGGATTCCGAGGAAGTTCTCGAAGAGGTGCTGGAAAGGATCGACGCCATCTTTGAGAAATGCCTTGACGCCCTGAGCCAGGCGATGGAAGAGGCAGCCGATGAGGCCCAGGAAGCGCTGGAGCTGGCCATGAGCAATGTCGAGGCAGTCCGCGACTGGTTCGTGGAGAGAGGGCTGCCGCCGTTTGCGGAAAAAGGCCCGGGGGGCCCATTCGCGGACAGTCCGCGGCCCGGTGATGCAGACGGCGATGAAGGCGGCGAGGAAGCCGAAGACGGCGAAGAAGGCGAGCCTGGTGTAGAAACACCTGTGTCCCCACAGCCGCCGGTCAAGGACGAGCTTCCCGTAGAGCCGCCGGTTCCCTGGGTTGTAAGGTGAGTGCCTGCGACCCTCGCGTCCCGATAATGGGGTCAGCCCCGGACATGGGACAAAAATGTCCCGATTCGGGGCCGACCCCCGGACCAAGCTAAAGAGACGGTTTCCCGTCTCTCCTTGACCCACCGGCTTGATGCAGTCAATGAGGCCCCGGGGATTCCGAGGCCTCTCTTTTCATTCCTTTGTTTTTCGCTGATCCGCTCAGCTCTCGTTTATACCTTATCCGTTTTGATCCTGCCTTTAAGGAATGTTTTGTCCCATGTCCGGGGCTGACCCCAGGCTAGGGGATGAAGCCTACCACGTCGTGGCCGCCGTTCCAGCCGGAGGGGCCGTACGAGAAGTACATGGGCCGCTCCACGATCACCGGCACGGTCGAGGTCACCTTGGCCGAGATGGCGTGGTCGGCCCCGGCGTCCACGTTCACCGGCACGGTGAAGCGAGAGTTGGCCCCCACGTTGTGGTTACGTATGATGGGCGTTCCTCCACCCTCAGCGTAGTAGGCAATAGTCACCGCGGCGTCTGCCGCCCCGGGGTTCTGGATGCACAGCCACTGCTCGAAGCCGTCACCGGTGTAGCCCTCGGCGAAGAACCAGTCGGTGGAGCTCTCCACAGCCCCGATGACGCAGTGTCCCCCCGTCCAGCCCCAGTCCCCCAGCCCGGAGTACTCGAAGTACATGGGGCGCTCGGCCAGGAAGGGGTCGGGGCAGGTAAGGAGCACCGAGACGTCCTTCTCCGCACCTACACCCACGTCGGGGGAGTTCACCAGTACGGTGGAGCGCCTGCCCGCCGGCACGGGGTAGTCCGTCTCCACCGGGGGGCCTTGTCCCAGGACGTATTTGGCGTGCACGGTGATGTCTGTATCCCCGGGGTTCTGGATGGTCAGCCACTCCTCGAAGTCCGCCCGCGTGGTGCCCTCAGCGAAGTAATAGCTGCTAGCCAGCATGGGGGCTCCCATTACGCAGCTCCCACCGGTCCAGTTGTAACCCCCAGTGCCGGAGTAGGAGAAGTACATGGGCCTCTCGGCCACCACGCAGCGGTCCGATTCCAGCTTGAGGGAGGTCTGGTAGGCCCCTCCCAGCAGGTCGTTGGCCTTGAAGGAGGCGCGGGTGTTGGGCCCCACCTCGAAGCCGTCCACCACCTTCTCTCCCTCCTCCTGGGTCTGGAAGCGGAAGGTCAATGCGGCGGGCAGGTCGTTGGGGTTCAAAACGCAGATCCACTCGTCGAAGCCCGCCCCGGTGTAGCCTTCGGCGAAGTACCAGGAGAGGGCGGGGGAGGTGGTCCCCACGGCATCGTGCCCCCCGGTCCAGGCTCCCTGGTAGTCGAAGTACATGGGACGCTCGGCGATGAACGGGTCATCGCACTCACACTTTATGGACACCTCCTGGTCCGTCCCCGCCGCCAGGTTGACGTCGATGGTGGCGCGGGAGCTGGCGGGCACGTTATAGGTCTCCTCCTTGGTTGTGCCGTCCTTGTAGAGGTAGGTGGTCTTCACTGTCACGGGCGCAGCGCCGGCGTTGCCCAGGCATAGGTACTCCTGGAAACCCGCCCCCGTGTAACCCTCGGCGAAGTAGAAGTGATAGGGGGCTGCCAGTTCCTTGCGGAAGACCTGAAGGCCGGTTGTGTTGGGGGTCACCAGGTTGGTGGCAAAGGATTGGAAGGCCGCGTACCTGGCGTCCGGGGTCATGTCCGGGAACAAGCTTTTATTATTCCCCTCAGCCCCCGCCGCGTCCGCGGAGGCCAGCACCACCGCTCCCGTCGCCAGGTCCTTGCGGAAGATGTGCTGGGTCGTGGTGGCCGGGGTGACCAGGTTGGTTGCCACAGAGTCGAAGGCCACGTAGCGGCCGTCCCACGAGATAGAGGAATACGTCGAGGTGCCATTCGCCTGCGTCCCCGCGGGGTCAGCCGAGACGAGCACTATCGCCCCGCTGTGCAGGTCCTTGCGGTAAACCTGTGTCCCTGTCACCCCCGGGATGAGGTTTGTGGCATTGGAGCCGAAGGACACGTACCTGGCGTCGCAGGAACATGAGGGGAATCCGTTGGCGTTATTCGATTCCGCCCCCGACGCGTCGGAGGAGACGAGCTTGACCTCACCGGTCTCGAGGTCCTTGCGGAACAGCTCGTCGCCCGAGGTGGCCGGGGTAACCAGGTTGGTCGAGGACGAGGAGAAGTACACGTATCTGCCGTCTGGGGAGATGTTCGGCCAGTACATGGCATTTCCACTCCCTTGCGTGCCCGCGGCATCAGCGGAGGCCAGCCTGACCTCCCCGGTGACCAGGTCCTTGCGGAAGGCCTGAATGCCGGTAGCGGCAGGTGTCACCAGGTTGGTGGAGAAGGAATAGAAGGCCACGTACCTGCCGTCGGCGGAGATGGCCGATATCGTCGATGGGTTGTTCCCTTCCACCCCTGCCACGTCCGCCGAAACCAGCCTCACCTCTCCCGTGAGCAGGTCCTTGCGGTATACCTGGGTACCTGCCACCCCCGGGATGAGGTTGGTGGCGTTGGAGCCGAAAGAGACGTACCTTCCATCTGCGGAGACGCGCGGTTCAAATGAGGCCGAGTTCCCCTCCACCCCTGCAGCGTCGGCTGAGACCAGATTCACCTCTCCCGTGAGCGTGTCCTTACGGAAGATCTGCGAGCTGGTGGTGGCCGGAGTGACCAGGTTGGTGGCGTTGGACTGGAAGACGATATATCTTCCGTCGGAACTTATGCGCGTATTTATGCTCTGGGCGTTCCCTTCAACCCCCGCGGCATCCGAGGAGACCAGCACGATGTCCCCCGGCGCCGCCTGCGCTCCACCCGCTATCAGCGGCAGGATAAGCAGCGCCACCAGCAGCGCCAACATCAGTTTGAGTGTTGTCGTGAGCCCTCCGCCGCGGCGAGAGCTCCTGGAGCTCTTATGTTTTCCCTCCGCCTTCATCCCTTCCACCTCCCAGT
>CAZGWK010000074.1:0-9906 GCA_964529285.1 uncultured Actinomycetota bacterium | reverse complement strand
AAGCGTCTCAGGTTGGTATTATTTTACCACTGTTACAGGCCGGGGGGTCAGGCCCGGCTTTCGGCCTGGGGCAGCGGGGTCGAGCCTCGCTTTGCGCCTGAGGCCCGAGGCGAGTCTTGACCCCCATGCCGGATACTAGTCATTGTATGATTGAAAGCGGTATCCACAGACCGTGAGGAGGCGCGACCTTGGGAAAGATGTTGGGTGAGGTGGCGCTGCTGGCGTTGGGCGTGATGATCAGCCCGTTCTCCATCACCCTGGTTATCCTGCTTCTGCTGCAGCGACGCGGGGTCACGGCGCCCGTGGTCTTCGCCGCCGCAAGGGTGCTGGCCATGTTCGTCTTTCTCTTCTCGTTGCTCGCCTTCTTCCACAACCTGGATTTCTCGCCCGAGACTACATCCTCACACGTAGCCGCCGCGGTCAAGGTGGCCATAGGGGCCCTGCTGCTGTTGTTCGCCCTGCTCTTCGCGTTGAGCAAGTCCGACAGCGATGAGGCGGGCTGGCTGCAACAGCGTATAGACTCCGTGAAGGGGCTCCCGCTGGCGGCCGCCGGCGGGCTGGGTTTCGCCATGGGTATTGTGAGCCCCCGCTGCTTTTTCATCACCCTGGCCGTCGGGGCCACGATCCTGCATGCCAACATGGGCTTCGCGGGCGATGCCCTGGGCCTCGTTCTGTTCGTCACCCTCGCCAACCTGGCCGTGTTCGCCCCCCTGATCATCTATATAGCATCACCCGAGAAGTCGGCTCCCATACTGGAATCCATACGCGACTGGTTGACCCGACACCAACGGGCTCTCGTGCTGGTAATCCTGCTGGTGATAGGCGTTTACCTCGTGGTCAGGGGCATCCTGGACCTCTTATAATCCGCCCGCTACGTGCCAGGCCGGGGGGTCAGGCCCGGAAATCGGCCTGAGGCTGGAAAAAAGGGGTGGGAGTGGGGATATCCACCGGCCCCCTTCAGCCTTGAGGCCTCCCGGCTGGCTGGACCTTTCACCGGCCTTTCCGGCTTCCAGGGGTTGGATTGGGTGCCCCCGGCGGGATTCGAACCCGCGACCTCCCCGTTAGTCAGACGGGTGCTCTGTCCGCTGAGCTACGGGGGATCCCCACTCCGCATCTCGGGTTTCCCCGAAACATATATAATTTATAATAGATATATGACAATTATGTCTTGGTTTGTGGTAGAATAGACTTGCTTAGCTAGGGCGCTGCTCTGCAAAGAGCTGCGGGAGAGACGGGAAACCGTCTCTTTTATTGTGGTAAAATATACTCAGTTAGTCAGACGGGTGCTCTGCAAAGAGCTGCGGGAGAGACGGGAAACCGTCTCTTTCTTTATGCTGATGCATGTACGAGGCCGATTTCCGGGCCTGCGGCCTGGGGCACAGGGCGAAGACCCCCAGGCCTGACACGCAATGCAAGTGGGAGGAAATGCCCGCTCGCCATAGCTGCTTAAGTTCCCCTCCCTAAATCACGAGTATTAACCCATAGGCTGGGGGGTCAGCCCCGGCTTTCGGACAAACTGTCCTTCCAGTGGGGCCAGATATGGCGCTTATCTAAAAACTAGATTCTTTTTCACTTACATTACTTATTTGCCTGCTCCCCTTAATCGACCACATGATTGACGATCGAAGGTTCAAGTTCGAGAGCAATAACAATGGAGATTCCGCAAAGGATGATAAAGCGGAATCTTTAAATGGGGAAGATGACCTTGAAGAGAAAAACAAAACTGTTGTAGAGGCTAATATCTCTGCAGGAGATGAGAATGATAACGGTAAAGGTAATGGGGAAAAATGCAGAGAGAATACCGGTACCTCAATAGACGAAATGATTCCCAAGAATGATAGTTATGTGACCGGATGGTCTGAAAGACCAAATGACAGTTCCTAAAATGAGATAAAACAACGGAGCAACATTGTTTTACCGCGTGTCCCGGGGAACTCTCATGTAAGCGCCTGCTCCGGCAGGGTGAAGCGGAAGATGGAGCCGCCGCCTTCCCGGGATTCGCACCAAATGCGGCCGCCATGTGCTTCAATGATCTCCCGGGCGATGTGCAGTCCGAGGCCTATACCCTCGGTGGAGTGGTGGGCGGGGTTGCCTATTTGGTAAAAGCGCTGGAAGATCTTCTCGCGGTCTTTCTCCGGCACCCCCCATCCGCGGTCCTTCACCGCCACGGTGACCCCGCCGCCCTCCAGCGGAACCGCCTCTATCTCCACGGGCGAGCCCGGCGGGGAATAGTTGACGGCGTTCTCCAGCAGGACCACCAGGACTTGCTTGACCTTCTCGGCATCGGCGTCGATCCTCGCAGGCACGCCGTCGAAAAGCACGGCGATGCTGGACGAGGGTTGCCTTCCACGCATCTCCGACACCGCCCCTTCCAGGAGTTCCCTCATCCCCGTTTCCGTCCTCTCCGGCACCAGCTTGCGGCGCTCTATGCGCGCCGTATCCAGCAGCTGGTAGACGAGTCTCTCCAGCCTGTTAACGCCCGTGTCGATATCCTCGAGCACCTTCTCCCTCGTCTTGGCGTCCATCCTGTCCTGGTACAGACTCAGCGTCGCGGCGTAACCCTTGATGATGGTCATGGGATGGCGCAGCTCGTGGGAGGCGATGTCGATGAAGTCACGCAGCTCCTCCTCGTGGGCGAGGCGTTCCTCCTCCACCGCGATGGCCCGCGCCAGTATGCCCAGGAGGTCCCTCTCCTCGCTGCCGAAGGGATACTTGCGGCGGTAAAACAGGCCCAGGACTCCAACATTGGTGTCGTGGAGTCTGACGGGATAGGCGAGGTAAGAGCCCAGCCCCTTGTCCTTGGCCTCGGGCAGGAAACCCTCGTAGCCGGAGGCGGCAAGGTCCTCCACGATTATGGGTTCGCGGCGGTCGGTCACGATGGCCTCGTAGCAGACCAGGCACTCCGCATCCTCCACGCGCTCGAAGGATCCCGCCCCTCTCCCGGTGTGGTAGAGCTGGAATATCCCGCTGGACATCCTGCTGTAATGCAGCTCCGCGGCCTGGACTAGCTCCTTTCCCGTCTCCACGATCATGATTAAGTTCTCCAGGTGATCGTTCCCCAGCTCGAGGAAGCAGCGGTTGAGCCTCTGCAGCCGCTCCTCGGCGCGCTTGCGGTCGGTGATATCGCGGGTGACGAAGATGGCCCCGATGACCTCCCCTCCCTCGCCCACGAGGGGGTTGCCCACGGATTCCATCCAGATGTAGGAGCCGTCGGCGCGCCTGGCGCGGAATTCCGCCTTGCTGGGCACCAGCTCCAGGCTGGACCGAGCGTAGCCCTCCAACACGGCGGCCAGATCGTCCGGGTGCACCAGGTCCATGACGTTCGTCCCCAGCAGCTCACCCACCTTGTACCCCAGTATCCTCTCGCTGGAGGGGCTGAGGTAGACGAGGTTCCCGTCCGCGTCGGCCTGGCTGATGAGGTCCAGCATGTTGTCGTTGATGCGGCGCAGGAAGAGCTCGCGCTCCTCCAGTTCTCTCAGCAGGGCCATGCGCTCGCTGATATCCGCGACCATTGCGAGCGCTCCCACGTATTCACCTTCCGCGTCGTAAAGCGGGGACGTCTCCAGGCTGGCGTAGATACGACTGCCATCTTTCCTGATAAACTCGAAATCGTGCTGTTCGCTGACGCCTGCCTTGCCACGTTCCAGGTTAATCTCGGCTATCTCTTTGCCCTGCTCGTCCATGAAATCGAAGAGACTCCGCCCGAGCATTTCCTCCTCCTCATAATCGAGCATCTCCGACATGCGCGAATTGACAAAGGTGGTCACGGCATCGCGGTCGATGGCCCATATACCCTCATGGGCGCTGTCCACTATGAGACGATACTTCTCCTCGCTCTTCTTGAGGGATCGTTCCGCCATCTTGCGTCGGGTGATATCTCTGGATATGCACAGGATACCCTCGGGGACGGGGTAGACCAGCACCTCGTACCAGCCCCTTCGCCCGTCCTCGAAGACGTACTCGTCCTCGACCACCGTCTTCTCACGCGTCTCCATGACCTGGCGGAAGGCCTGGAAGAAGGGAGTCGCTTCCACGCCAGGGAAAAGCTCGGTCAGCTTTCCGCCCAGCAGACGCTCCCTTGGTATCCCGGTGAAGACCGAGGCCGCGTCGTTAACCACCACGTGCCGCCATTCGCGGTCCAGCACATAGACGCTGTCGGTAACGGATTCCAGGAAAGCGTGATAGCGTTCTTCGGAGGCGCGAAGCTCATCCTCGGTCCGCTTGCGCTCGGTGATGTCCCTGGTGAAGACGGAGAGGCCGTTGCGGGTAGGATAGGCGCTGATCTCGAAGTAGTACTTGCTGCCGCCGAGTGAATGTTCTTTTATAAAGGCCCTGACCTCGCCGGTCCTTATAACCTCTTTATATATCTCCGCCGCCCTTGCCCCCTGCTCATCCGGGAACAGCTCGTAGATGCTCCTGCCGATGGCGTCCGCGGCGGGGATCCCGGTCAGTGCTTCGGAGGCCCTGTTCCAGTAGGTATACCTCAGGTCTACGTCCATGGCGAAGAAGACGTCGGTGATGCTCTCGGCCAGTTCCCGGAAGCGCTCCTCGCTCTCCCTCAGCGCTTCCTCGACCTTCATGCGATCGGTGATGTCGATGACCACCGAACGGCTGGCGACGATGTTTCCATCCCTGTCCTGCAATGGACTGACGGAGAGGAGGCCGTGCGCCCTGGAGCCGTCTTTCCTGGCATAGACCATCTCCTCGTTCTCCACCGGGATGCCCTCCTTGAAGCTCTCGAAGACCTGCTTCGCCTTGGGTCTGCATTCCTCGGCATAGAGGTCGAAGACCTTGATTCTCCGTAATTCATCCAGGGAGTAGCCCAGGAAGGATATGGCGGCCGTATTTGCGTCCAATATATGTCCGTCAGTTTCGATGGAGAAGTAGATGATTGGCGCGTTCTCGTACAGGTCCCGGTAGCGGGATTCCACTTATCTCAACTCCAGGCATTCTTCCACCGACCTCAAGGCCTTTCGCACCGCCGCCGTCAGGTAGGCGAAGTGCCTGGGCGACTTGAGGATATATTCGTCCAGGCCAGCCTTCATGGCCTCCACAGCCACTTCCTCCTCTCCCGGTCGAATTACAGGAAACAGCTGCGCAGGCCACACGATCCTCCACCCAGCCGCGATTGCTCTCCGCCGTCTCCCATATCGCATCACCCGTGGATGTGGGTGGTTCATTGCTACGGTGGTTGGTTCAACGAAGGAATTTACCGCTAGTGCCAGTATGCCGGCTACTTTCGATTATTGTAGACATTTCCCATATGCACCTCCCATTGACAATATTCTACCACCCAGCGGACAAGTTGGAACATCAAAGTTATGGCTATCTCCTTAATCTCGATATTCTCTTTCATAATTATCTAGTGGGGATAAACGAGGGCGGGATGAGGGAAATCCTAAGCGTGGGGGTGGTGGCTACTGCTCGTCCGCCCACCCTCCCTCGCGGAAAAAGCCCGCGATCGCGTCCAGCTCCACCCCCAGGTCCTCCAGGACCTCAGGAGCTGCCTCGAGGTCGCCCTCCTGGCCCATGCGCTCGAGCATGCAGGCGAGCTCGAAAGCCCTGTTCGCGGCGATGTTCGAGACGGAGCCTTTGAGGGCGTGGGCCGTCATGTTCAGCTGCTCCGCATCGCCAGCTGATACCGCGCGCGCGATTTCCCGCAGTCGCCCCGGATAGTGCTTGAAATAGAGCTGGACGACTTCCCTTGCCAGATCCCTGTCACCACCCACCAGGTGCAGGAACCTGCCTTCGTCGATATGTCCTCCAGGCTCTTCCCCGGCCGCTTCGCTAAGCGCGTCCACGCTGCCCGGGCCGAGTAGCTGCTCGATAGTCTTATGCAGCGACTCGAAGGTTATGGGTTTCGAGAGGTACCCGTCCATTTCCGCGTCCAGGAAGCGCTCTTCGTCTCCCTTAATCGAGTGCGCCGTCAAGGCGACTATCGGCACGTGTCGCCCGGTGTCCTTCTCGGCGCTCCTTATAGCGGCCGTGGCCTGGATGCCGTCCATCACCGGCATGCGCAGGTCCAGCAGGACCAGGGCGAACTCCTTGGCGCCGTTTACGGCTGCCTTCATGGCCGTGAGAGCCTCGGGACCGCCGGCGCAGGACGTCGGGGCCATTCCCCAGTTGCCCAGCATGCCCTCGAGGACCCGCCTATTGGTTGCGTTGTCGTCGACCACCAGGACCCTCAAGCCTTGAAGCTCGGGCGGTTCCAGCCTCGCTACCGATTCGGGCGGCTCGGTGTCCAGGGCGAGCCTTACGTCAAAGGTGAAGGTGCTTCCTTTGCCCGGCTCGCTCTCAACGGAGATGGTCCCGCCCATCATCTCGACCAGCTGCGCCGATATGGTCAGGCCGAGACCGGTGCCCCCGTACGCGCGGGTGGTGGAGGAGTCCATCTGGGTGAAGGAGGAGAAGATGGCCTCCTGTTGCTCGTAAGGAATGCCGATACCCGTGTCCGAGACGGAGAACGCCAATACGACGCTGCCGTTCTCTTGCGACTCGAGCTGGATACTGAGTACTATCTCGCCCTTCTCGGTGAACTTGATGGCGTTGCCCACCAGGTTTACCAGCACCTGGCGCAGCTTGCCCCAGTCGCCCACCAGCCGGTCCGGTACCTCTTCGGGGATCTCCACGACAAGCTCGATCCCCTTCTCGTTGGCCCTTACAGCCAGTGCCTTCATGGTGGTGCCGGTGTTCTCGCCCAGCATGAACGGGGCGGGTGACAGCTCCATCTTCTTCGCCTCTATCTTCGAGAAGTCGAGGACGTCGTTGATTATCGCCAGCAGGTCCTCGCCCGACCTCCTGAGCGCCTCCGCGTACTCCCTCTGCTCGGGGGCGAGATCGGTGTCGAGCAGCAGCTCGCACATCCCTATCACGCCGTTCATCGGAGTGCGTATCTCGTGGCTCATGTTGGCCAGGAATTCGCTCTTGGCGAGGCTCGCGTCCTCGGCGCGCACGGCCATCTCGTTGGCCTTGGCGGTGGCCTCCTCGAGCCGGCGGTTGGCCTCGACGAGGGCTTCTTCGGCTTCTTTCTGTGCCGTCATGTCGGTCAGCACGCCCCTCAGCTTTACCGCTATCCCGTCCTTGACGACGGGCAACGTGGAGATGATGGCGGGGAACAAGCTCCCGTCTTTTCTTCTTGCCATGTATTCACCAGAGCCCTGAGGGCCTTCGGAGAGCAGCTTCTGCATTCTTTGAGCGGCCCGCTCGCGGTCTTCCTCCGCTATCATCTCCAGGATACTTACAGTACCTGAATACAGCTCTTCCTCCGTGTAGCCGAAGACTTCGAGGGTGTTGGGGTTTACGTAGAGAAATCTGCCCTGGCCGTCCGCCTCGAATACGACTTCAGGCAGGTTGTCTGCAAACTCCCTGAACATCTTCTCGCTCTCCCGCAGCGCTTCTTCGGCAGCCCTGCGCTCGGTGATGTCGTAACACATATTGGTGATCGACTGGAGGTTTCCGCCAGGGTCACGGATCGCGGTGCCGACCACCGAGAAAAGCCTCTCGGACCCGTCCTTTCTTATTAAAGTGTACTCGGCCCTCAATGTGTCTTCTCCGGCGAAATGCCTGCTCATGAGTGTCGCCGCGAGTTCCAAGTCTTTTGGATGGACGATATTCAACTCGAGAACGCTCTTGCCGATTATCTCTTCCCTGCTGTAGCCGATCGCCTCGCAAGCGACGCGGTTTATGTCCGTCAGTATCAACTCCGCGTCGTATGAGAATATGGCCTCGCCGGCGTTGTCGTAGAGCTGGCGATACTTCTCCTCGCTCTTCCTGAGCGCCTCCTCGGCTTCCTTACGTTCGGTGATATCGGTAAATGAAGCCAGCATAGCCACCGGTTGATCCGCATCATCGAGCACGATGCTCGCTTGGAGCTCCGCGGTAAATACGGAACCATTGCCTCTAAAGCCGTCCAGCTCGCCCTGCCAATGGCCCTGGAGCTGAAGGGCTGTCATTATCTCTTCAGCCTTCTCTCCCATCTCCCAGAACTCGGCCGCTGAGCGGCCCAGAACCTGTTCCTTGTCCTGGTATCCCCACATATCCAGAAACGATCAGTTCACGTAGGTGAGGTTGCTGCTCATATCGGAGATGGCCATGGCGCTCAGCGACGTTTCTATCGCGGTGTCCCTGAGGTGGATTTCCTCCTCGGCACGCATACGTTCCGAGATGTCTCTGCCGATGCCCGCGATTGCATACGGTTTTGCATCTTGGTCCTTCAGCAGCGACCCCGTGAACTCGTATGGAATACCACGCCCGCCCTTCGTGATTGCATGCGCAGCGACTCTGGCCTCGTCGAGCTCCAATACCCTGCCGATGGCTTCCGCAACTCGCTGGGCGTCGTCACCGGCAAAGAGATCCACCGGCCTCATAGCGGCGATCTCGTCATCGCTGTAGCCGGTGACCTCGCTCAGCCTCCCGTTCCACTTCATGAACCTGCCATCGAGGTCGAACACGAAGAAGACGTCGCCGATCATCTCCAGGGCTTTTTCGGTCAACCCCTCGCCCTCGTCGGCTCTCTTTCTGGCTCTCATCGCATTAGCGGTCGGTCGCGCAACATGCCCTACTCCCGTTAACCGGGGGCGGCTCCGGCCAGCAGCCTCTTGACGTTGTGAACGAACTCCTCGGGCTCGAACGGCTTGATCATGTACTCGTCTGCTCCTGCCTCGATGGCCGCCTGGTGATAGCTGTCCTTCCGATAGATGGCGCTCATCATTATGATAGGGGGATGCTCGTCCTGCTCCGCCCTTGCCCTCTTGACCATCTTGAAGCCGTCCATCTTGGGGAGCAGGCAGTCGGTAAGCAACAGGTCTGGTTTTTCCTCGAGAAACATCCTCAAGCCCTCGACGCCGTCCGCGGCCGTGATGACCTGGTAACCCTCCTTGGCAAGGATGCGTTTGAGCATGTGGGAAGTGATCTCGTCATCTTCCACGACCAGTATCTTCACTTTTTACCATCCCTTCCATGCGGCTCTGATTGCCTGTCCGGATGTCTCTTATACCGTGCCACGCGCGGACGACCCCCATTCCGCGCGCGGTACGTTTCTGACGAGCTCTTCAACGGATATCTCGCCTTCCAGGACCCTGGAGACCCCGTTCTGCCACATTGAGAGCATCCCCTGTTCGCCTGCTATATCCGCAAGCTCGTACGAGGAACGCTCGGCGGTAACGGCGCTTCTGAGCTCCTGGGTCATCGACATCGCCTCGAATATCCCCACTCTTCCGCTGTAGCCAGTGTATTTGCACGCGGCGCACCCCACTGGCGCGAACAGGGTCGCGTCGCTCCCTTCTTCCATACCGAGCATGACCCTGACATCCTCTTCGGGCCTGTACTCCTCCTTGCACGCCGGGCAGAGCTTCTTGACTAGTCTCTGTGCGATGACCAGCTTTACGACCTCGCGCACCAGGTACGGGGGCACTCCCATGTCGATGAGCCTGGGGATTGCATCCGGCGCGCCCGCCGTATGCAGCGTGCTCAACAGCATGTGGCCCGTCAGCGAGGCCTGCACCGCCACCTGGGCGGTTTCGGCGTCCCTTATTTCTCCGACCAGGATGACATTCGGGGCCTGGCGGAGGACCGACCTGAGAATGGTGGCAAAATCGAGTCCTATCCTGTGCGACACGGATATCTGGCTTATGTTGCTGATCCTGTACTCGACCGGGTCCTCGATGGTGATTATCTTGATGCTTGAGTCATTTATCTCGTTCAACATGGCATACAGGGTGCTGGTCTTGCCGCTGCCGGTCGGCCCGGTCACCAGGATGAACCCCGAAGACTCTTCCACCCGTATTTCTCGTATCAAATAGCAAGGATTCCTCACTTGTATTGCTGAAACATACATCAGAACAGCAACAGCAGCGATACAGGGGTGATAAACATGGATAACCTTGCGGGTGAAGCGGAAAACGGGGG
>CAZGWK010000073.1:0-10594 GCA_964529285.1 uncultured Actinomycetota bacterium | reverse complement strand
ATACTGCTCGCGACGGTCGCTTCGTACCGACCCCGCAGTCCCCGGGCAGGTGGGCTGCTCAGACGGTTCTTTTACGGCCCGGGGCTGGGGGTAACGGTCCTCGCTCCCCACTCGCAGGCTGCGTATCCGGAGCGCGGTCCTTCTCTCGCGTATACTGCTCGCGACGGTCGCTTCGTACCGACCCCGCAGTCCCCGGGCAGTGGTTTCTATATAGGGGACACGCGGGCGGGATCATCCTGCCGGCCACTCTAAATGCACGCATGCTAATGGGGATAGAAAGCGGCCGCGGGTTTTACCCGCGGCCGCGTGGATCGAAGCTTCGCTTTTACTTTCTCTGCTCCTCGTATTTCTCCGTCATCATCGTCTTCAGCTCGCGCTTGAGGATTTTGCCCACCCCGCTGGTGGGGAGCTCGTCCACGAACTCGACGACCTTCGGCACCTTGTAGGGAGCCACCTCTTCGCGCAGATAGGCTAAGATCTTCTCTTTCTGGGCATCGCTCTTTTCTACGCCCGGTTGCAGCACTATCGCAGCCGCCACGCGCTCAGACCCCGGCCTTTCCGGATCCGGGAACCCGATGGATGCGGCCATATCGACGTCGGGATGCTGGACGAGAACATCGTCCAGCTCCCGCGTGAAGACCTTGAAACCGGAGACGATGACCATGTCCTTCACGCGGTCAACGATATAGAAGTATCCGTCCTCGTCCATCTGGGCTACGTCGCCGGTGTACATCCAGCCGTCTCGCAGGGCATTAGCCGTCTCCTCGGGCTGGTTGTAGTACCCCTTCATGAGCTGCGGTCCCCGTACGGCTATCTCGCCTGGTTCTCCCAATGCCGCGGGCTGGCCGGTCTCGGGATCGATGAGTTTGAACTCGGTATCCGGGATCGGCATCCCTATTGAAGATGCCTTCTTGGCTCCGTAACGCGGATTGCAGCAGGTAACGGGGGAGGTCTCGGTCATGCCGTAGAGCTCGATGAAGTTGCTCTCGCCGATAATGGTCTCCAGTTCCTTTATACTCTCGGGAGGCATGGGCGCAGCCGCGCTCAGGCAGAACCACAAGTTGCTCAGGTCCAGCGCCTTGAACTCGGGCTTCTTGATGAGCTCGAAAAAGACGGTGGGTACGTTCACGACGATGTTGGGCTTGTACTTCTCCAGGCATTCGATGAGGAACTCCGTATCCCGCGGGTTGGGCACGCATATCTGGGTGGCGCCGTTGGTCATGGAGAAACCACCGAGGGCAAGCCCGGCGATGTGGAAGAGCGGGAAGGCCGAGAGCGCCACCGTGTCCGGCGTAAGGTCCAGATAAGTCAAGGTCTGCAGCCGGTTGGACATGTAGCTGCGCTGTGTCAGCATGGCCCCCTTGGCCGGCCCCGTCGTCCCCCCCGTGTACATGAGGAAGATCAGATCGTCCATATTGCGCTTGACCTCGACGCGGTCCTTCGGCATCCCATTCAGGGCGTCCATGAAGCGGATCACCGTCTTGCCCTTGATCGGCTGTACCTCGGCGCTGGGGATGGCACTGAGCTTCTCGTCCAGCTTCTTGACCTTCTTCAGCAGCTTGCCGAGGGTGGTCTGCCTGATGTATGCCTTGGCCAGCTTCTCCTTGATCCCCGGCAGGAAATCGGCGATCTCTGAGACGATAACCGTGCTGAAATCGCTCTTATCCGCCGCCTGCTTGACGATGCCGTACAGCAGGTCCATGGTGATGACTACCTTGGTCTTGGAATCGTTGATCTGGTGCTCCATCTCGCTGGGTGTGAGCAGGGGGCTCAAGCCCGTGGAGACCGCCCCAACCTTCTGCACCGCGACGACGCTGATGTAATTCGCCGGAATGTTGGGCATGCACAGCCCCACCACGTCGTCGGGCTTGACCCCGATCTTGATGAGGTAGGCCGCCAGCTGGTTGGACAGCAGATCCAGTTCCCGAAAGGTGATGTTGTTTTCCATGTAGATGACGGCCGTTTTATCAGGGTACTTTTCCACCGTCTCCCTGAACTTCGCGGCGAAGGTCTCGTCCTTGTACTCCAATGTCGGCGGCACGTTCTCGTCGTAGTTCTTGAGCCATGGCTTCTGCGAATAGATGTCTTCCATTGTTCCCCCTTCCTCAGGACAGGTCTCTCCCTGCCTTCTCCAGACCGTCTGAGATGCACTCTTTGTCGATTCCAGCTCATACCGGAAAATGTCGGATCCGGCAATGGAGCCCAACGCCTTATATTATTTGATTTTTTTCTTACCCGCTGTCAAGTTAATTATCTGCGCGTCGGATATCCCATACCGGAGATATTGCAAATACATGCTTCTGACCCACAAGATATATGCATAGGGTTCTTCAATGAGAGGAACCATACCCTGATGCATTAGAATATCATAAGGGTCTGTTGCAACCGATTGTCTGGAGGATGGATGGACAGGCTGATGGATTGGAAGGGCAATGTCCTGCGAAGGCGTTACCGGCTCGATGAGAGGATCAATGTCGGGCGGACGGTCGAGGTCTTCCGGGCCTTTGATCTCCTCGAAGAACGGGAGGTAGCGGTTAAACTCCCCCTCCCACATCTTGTGTCCGACCGCGATTTCTGCGATGCTTTCCGTTCCGCCGCGCACCGTGCCACCCGTCTCAGGCATCCGGGGATAGTGCCCGTCATCGATTACGGCATAGAAGAGGGGCGGCCTTTCGTGGTTATGGAGATAGTCGAGCAGAAGACGCTGCACGACTTGTTCGAGGCTGGAAGAAAGATGAAGCCGGTGGGGGCGCTCTATTTCACCGTAGAGATCGGCAGAATCCTGGCGTACCTGCACGAACAGGGAATAACCCACGGTTCCCTGGACGAGAGGCACGTATTCGTATTCCCGGGCCGAAAAGCCAAGGTCTCCGACCCCGGTTTCCCGGCGGTCCTCGGTGCCGGTGCCAGCCCTCATCCCCTTTCCCAGGATCCGCGAAGAGACATACAGGACCTGGGATACCTCCTCTACCGTTCCCTGACCGGGAGGGGAAAGACGGATGCGGCGGATGACATAAAGAGCGGCAAATTGAAATGGGACGCCGAGGTGCCTTCCAGGGTGCGGGGCCTCGTGCAGAAGTGCCTTGACAGCGCGGGGGGAGGCGGGTTCTCTTCCGCCGGAGACATGCTCAGGGAGGCGGTATCCTGCTTGCGGGAAGAACTGCCCATGGTCACGGTTCCACCCATAACACAAGCCGAGGAACCCGAAGCGGTTGCGCAAGAAGCCCTGGCCGCCCCCTTACGTATCACGATCCCCCACTTCAAACGCTGGCAGGTATGGACGGGCGCGGCATTTCTCGTCGTCGCCACGATCTTCCTGACTGTCTGGATCCTCTCGGCAGTGATAACGGAGAACAAGGTGGAAGTGCCCAATCTCGTGAACATGAGCGTAGAGGAGGCGGCCAAGGTGGCGGACGGTCGCGATCTCGGCCTGCTGGTCGTAGGAGAGGAATACGATGCGGACATCAAGGCGGATTACATCATCTCCCAGAGTCCCGAGGTGGGAGTGATGGTCAAACAGAAAACGGTTATCAGGGTCCTGAAGAGCATGGGCCCACTCACCGTACCCAACCTCATAGGCCTTACACTGGACGATGCGCGCGCGGTGCTGGAAAGCCGCGGTTTCGAAGTGGGAGAGGTTGTGTACGGGGAGGTTCCCGGATACAGCAATAACCGCGTGGTCGAGACCGATCCGCCCTACGGGTCCAAGCTGTCCAGTGGCGATGCGGTAAACCTCGTGGTTAACAGTATAGAGTCCGGCTCCTGATTACCGGAGACGGCCGCTGGGAATAATAGCACAACAACACTGAAGAGGGAGATATTGGGAGTTAGCGCATCGGCTCTGAGCCGGCGGCAAGCATACATTCGCAGACAATATCTATCGCTTCCCTAAGCGGGGGATACGGTTCATGGCCGCGAAAGGAGGACGCATGGAAGGGAAGGTCCTGAAACAGAGATATCGCTTGAGCAAGAAGCTGGGTAGCGGCAGGCTGGCCGATACGTACTACGCGGAAGATATCAAGATGTCAATGCCGGTTGCCGTCAAGGTGCTCTATGCAGAGATAGCTGCAAACGCGTCATATATCGGGAAACTCGAGGCGGAGCTGAAGGTGGCCGCAACGCTGCAGCATCCCAATATCACCAGGCCCCTCGATTGGGGCAGGGAGGGCGAACTCTACTTCGTGGTCTCGGAATTCGTCTCGGGCCAGAGCTTGAGGCAGTTCCTCGACGGAGGCGAAAAACTCCCTCCGCAGAGGGCGGCGAGGATCGCTTCGGATATATGCCTCGCCCTGGAGTTGGCCCATAGCAGGAGCCTGGTGCACGGCGGGATAGCCACCAACAACATATTCATCTCCGATATCGGCGAGGTGAAGTTGATGGATGTGGGTATGGCCTGGGTCGCGACGGGCAGGGGTACACCGCAGTACATATCCCCCGAGCAGGCACAGGGGCTGGCAGTCGACGCCCGCTCCGATCTTTATTCCCTGGGTGTAGTCTTATACGAGATGCTCACCGGCAGGGTACCGTTTGATGCTCCGGACGTCCAGGATGTCATATACAAGCTTGCAAACGAAGCCCCCGAAGCTCCTTCCTCGATAAATCCCGCGGTACCGGCAACACTGGATGGGCTGGTCATCAAAGGACTTTCCAAGGACCCCGCCCTGCGATACCAGAGCGCACGCGAGATGAACGCCGCACTGCTGCATTACCTCGAAGGCCCGAGGGGGGCGGCGGCTCCTGCTGTGGCTACGGAGAAAAAGAGATCTCATGCCGGTATCTGGGCGACCCTGGGCATTATCGGGGTCCTGGCCATAGCGGGTATCATACTGGCGATAGTGCTCACGGGCGGTGAAACGGAAACCGTGCAGGTTCCCGACGTCGTTGGTATGCAGCAGGAAGAAGCGAGTCAAGCTCTTGAGGATGCTGGCCTGGAGCTGGGTGATATCGAGGACCAATACATCACCAGCCGCTCCCAGGAAGTAGGAGTAGTAACGGCGCAGGACCCGGCCGCCGGCACATCTCAAGATAAGGGAAGCAAGGTTAACGTTACCGTTACGGCGGAGCTGGCTATGCCGAACGTCGTGGGCCTGTCGCAGGACGAGGCGGTCGACAACCTGAAAGATGAAAGCATCAAGGTGGTGGAGGTAAACAGGACACCCGTCACACGGGCACAGGATATCGGCAAGGTAGTCACCCAGACTCCTTCCGCCGGTACTCTTATCGACCCGGACACCAGCGTTACCCTGGAGGTGGGTGAGGAAGCGACACAAGCGGACGTACCGAACGTCGTAGGCCTGGCCCAGGAGGAAGCGCAGGAACAACTGGAGGACGCAGGCTTCGCGGTCAGGGTCGCAGAGGCTTCCAGCACTGAGGTGCCTGAAGGCAACGTCATACAGCAGAATCCGGCAGCGAATACGGTAGTCGCCAAGGGCACTACAGTAACTGTCACCGTAAGCCTGGGACCGCCGGCAACCTGAATCGGGGCGCACCGCACAAGGGCATTCGTTGGAACCTTACGGGCTCTAGAATCCCTCAAAATGGGTTAGAGAGCCCTCCTTGCGCCGTAGAAGGAGTAAGCATAACCGCTATTGAAGAATATCGTGGTTATGACCGGATGCTCGTCCCGCCGGTAACGGAGGCCGTAAAGCCTGACGAAAGGGATCATATGCTTGGCGAAGTATTCAACCAGCGCTATCGCCTGAAAGAGAAGCTGGGCAGCGGAGGAATGGCGGAGGTTTATCTTGCCGACGACCTTCTTCTTAACAGAGAGGTAGCGGTCAAGGTTCTGTACGCACAGTTTGCGGCCGACCCGGCCTTTATACAGAGGTTCCGCCAGGAGGCGCAGTCCGCAGCCAACCTTAACCATCCCAATATCGTTAACATCTACGATTGGGGAACCGAGGGCGAACTGTACTACATAGTCATGGAGTACGTGGAAGGAAGGGACCTCAAGGAGATACTGCGGACCGAAGGCCGTTTGTTGCCGGAGAGAGCAGCCGAGATAGCCGCGGAGGTATGCGCGGCACTTCAGTTCGCTCATCGAGGCAACCTGGTACACAGGGATATCAAGCCCCATAACATATTCATTACCAATATAGGACAGGTAAAGGTTATGGACTTCGGTATCGCCCGCGAGGGCAACGGCGGGGGGATAACGCAGACAGGCATGGTGATGGGGACCCCGCAGTATATATCTCCCGAGCAGGCCCAGGGGCTGGCCGTAGACGGGAGGTCGGATATCTACTCGCTGGGCGTGGTCCTCTACGAGATGCTTACCGGCCAGGTACCCTTCGACGACCCCAATCCCGTGACCATAACCTACAAGCAGGTACAGGAAGACCCAACACCCCCCTCGGTGATCGACCCGGAGATCCCTGCCACGCTCGAGGCTATCGTGATGAAGGCCATGTCCAAGAATCCTGCCAACCGGTTTCAGAACGCCCAGGAGATGAAGGCGGACCTCCTGCGTTTCCTCGAGGGCATGCCGGTTTCGGCGACACCCGTACTACCGGAGGCGACCTATGCGGGGGCCGTGGCGGCCGTGCCTATAGCCGGCGCCTCGCGCAAATGGCCCTGGATAGTCGCCGCGACCGTCGCCGTTCTGATCGTCACCGCTATCATACTCGTGCTGGTCCTGGGAGGAGACGGAGGCAACGTCGAGGTGCCTAACCTGCAGGGCTTGAGCGAAGAACAGGCCGCCAGGACCCTGGAGGCATTAGGGCTGCAGGTGGGCGAGGTCAACGAACAGTATATAGAAGAGGAGTCTGAAGAGGCGGGTATCGTCATCTCCCAGGATCCGGAATGGGGGACCTTGCTCGCCAAGGGTGAAAAGGTGAACTTGACCGTCACCCGAGAACTCACAATGCCGGAGGTCACCGGCCTGGCCCGCAACGAGGCCGAGGATACCCTTAAAAGCACGGGCATATCCGTGATCGAGATACAGAACGTGCCCGTTGATGACGAGGAAGAAGTCGGCATGGTCCTTTCCCAGGAGCCACCCGCGGGACGGCTCATCTCGCCCAACACGAGCGTGAAGTTGGATGTAGGGGTGGAGCAGAAGAGGGTGGCCGTCCCCGACGTCGTCGGGGACGGCCAGGACACTGCTGAGGAGACTATCCGGGAGGAGGGCTTCCAGGTATCGGTGACCGAGGAGGCGAGCTCGGAAGTACCGGAAGGCAGGGTTATCCGCCAGTCCCCCCTCGCGAACCAGATGGCGCTGGAGGGAAGTACCGTCACCATCTGGGTGAGTACTGGGCCGTCGGCGGTCGAGGTGCCAGACGTGCGGACGGAGCTGGAGGAGGACGCCAAGGACATTCTCAGCGATGCGGGATTGAATTATACGGTTATTTACCAGGACACCAGCGATGCAACGGAGCAGGGCAGGGTGATGGACCAGGTACCTCTACCGGGGGCAATGGTCGATACCGGATATAACGTGCGCATATTCGTCGGGCGCGCCCCATAACACCTCAGCCTGGGGTCAGCCCTCCATTTTCAACACCGGGGGCCAGGGCTCAACATCGCAAAGATCACGCAGGCTGAGCGTGAGCACGATTATTGCATGATCATATGGATCTTTATCAAGACAGGGGGATGAGGCCAGCCCCCTTGCCCCCTGGCGAAAAAGGAAACCAAGATACCGGCCGCGGCCCCACGGCCTTTTCTGGCCGTTCCTCTTTTCCCAGGTTCCTCCCTAAATGAAACTTGATATGCGGGGCTTAAGCCTTGACCCTCGCGGTTTCGAACTCAACCCCTGCCTGTCTATATCGTGTTCGCTGTCGTTATCGGCATCTCGGCATGGCCACTGAAATAAACAGCGCGCGGCCCTGCGTTCGCCCGTCCTTTCTCGAGCGCAACCCCATGCTATAATCGACGCCATGAAAGATCAGTACGATGTGATCATTGTGGGCGCCGGGCCGGGGGGGACCGCCTCCGCCTGCAGCCTGGCAGAGCACGGTTTCCGCGTTGCGGTGCTGGAAAAGGATACCTTTCCGCGAGAGAAGGTCTGTGGGGACGGCATCGCACCTCGGGCCGTGCATTCCCTCTACCGCCTCGGCTTGAGAGAAGAGCTCGAGAGCCGCTTCAAACGCACCTCGGGAATCCGTTTCTATGCCACCCATGGCGGCATGACGGAAGTGCGCTATCCCATGGGCAGCCGTTACCCCGACCATGGCTACGTGGCCCCCCGCCGCGAAATGGATGCCGTCCTGCTCGCCAGGGCGAAGGCCTTGGGCGTAGAGGCGATAGAGGACTGCCGCGTGAAAGACGTATTACCGTTTAAGGAAGGGCGCGTGCCCGGCGTGGTCGCTGAATGCGGTGGAGAGAGCGAGGAACTGACGGGCCGCTTTATTATCGGAGCTGACGGCTCATCATCGCTCGTGGGCAGAAAGCTAGGCCTTCTCTCGGACAATCCGCTTTATCTCGGGGTATCCGTGCGCCTTTACATGTCAGGCCTGCATGATATCTCCGATTTCCTGGAGATTTATCCCGAAGACACCATCATGCCCAGTTGCGGATGGATTTTTCCCGTGGATGAGAACACGGCCAATGTCGGCGTGGGTTTCATGCTCTATGCACGGGAAAAGCGAAAGATCAACCTCAACCGGGTTTTCGATGATTTCGTGCATAGCACGCGCCACGCCGCTGCCAAGCTGAGAGATGCAAAGCCCCTGGGCGGGCTGCGCGGGGCGAGGTTGAGGGTGGGTATGGGCGGCTCCCGCCCCCGTTGCGCAAACGTCCTCCTGGTCGGCGACGCGGCTTCCCTCACCAACCCTATAAGCGGCGAGGGCATCACCTATGCGCTGGAGAGCGGACGCTGGGCGGGCGAGACCGTGGCCGCCGCCCTGCATGCCCGCGATGACGGAATCCTGGATAATTATGTCCGCATCCTGGACTGGAAGTACCGCAGATATTTCTCTCTGGGAACGCTGGCCATCCGTTACTTCAACAACCCCTGCTGTGTTAACCCCTTGCTCTTTGCCACCTCGAGGATCCCCATGCTGGGAGACAAGATGGGGCGTTTTCTCATGAACTGCAGGCGTTCGGACTACCCTCAGTGAGGAGGTTCTATTGGGGATCAAGGTGACGTTCCTTTACCCGGACTTCTTCTCTTATGACGAGGAGCGGTACCTTCCCGAGGGCCGCATCTACCTGGGGATAGGTTATCTCTCCGCGTATCTCAAACGTGAGGGCCACCGTACTTCCCTCATCCACGTCGTCCGGCCGGCGAGCCGCGATGAGCTCCTGCAGAGGGTTAAAGAGGAAGAACCGGACCTGCTGGCGGTTTCCAGTACCACGCATATGTTTCCGCATGTGCGCAAGTGGGTAGACTGGATCAAGTCTGATATGGGTATATTTACCATATGCGGCGGCGCGCATCCCACCATAGATCCCCGGGGGGCAATTGACGCTGCCCCCCTGGATGCCATATGCCTTGGGGAGGGCGAGGAAGCTCTGGCGGAACTCTGCACCGCCCTCGAGGAGGATAGAGACCCATCCGGTATAGCTTCCCTCTGGGTGCGCAGGGGAGACGATGTAAAGCGCAATGCGGTGCGCCCTCTAATCGAGGACCTGGATACCCTCCCCCTCCCCGATCGCGATATCTTCGACCCGGCTGACTTCTGCCCGCAGCAGCACGAGCGCGGAACCCTAATGGCCTCGCGCGGCTGCCCTTACAGCTGCTCTTACTGTTCGAATCACGTACAGCGCAGCATCTATCCGAACCGTAGGAAGTACGTGCGCTTTCGCAGCGTTGAGAACGTCATGCGCGAGATAGACGAGATAATATCCGCTGATGGTAAGGGCGAGCTGCGCTACATACGTTTCGATGACGATATCCTGACCCAGGACCCCGCATGGTTCGGTGAATTGCTTTCGCGCTACCGTTGCGAGGTCGACCTGCCCTTCATCTGCAACTCGCGCGTAAACGTTCTGGATGAAGAGACGGTAAGGCTCTTTGCCTCGGCCGGCTGCTCGGTGATCTGTATGGGTATCGAGAGCGGGAATGAAAGGATACGGACAAAGGTCCTTAACCGGCACATGTCCAACCCGGACATCGTGCGTGCCTTTCGCTTGTGCCGGCAATACGGTATCAAGACCGTTTCTACCAACATGACCTCCCTGCCGGATGAGGACCTGCCCGCTCTCCTGGACTCTATAAAGATAAACGCAATGGCTCGTCCTCACTGCATGCAGGTTTCTACATATCATCCCTATCCCAATACGCGACTCTATACTTATTGCGAGGAAAACGGGTATCTATCGGGACGCCATGTGGACACCATATTCGACGGGCGCAGTGCCCTGGACAGCCCCGCCTTCCGGGAGCATGCTTACATGTTCGCCAAGGAGAAATTCTATCCGCTGACGGAGTTCTACTCACGTCTTTACGAAGGTGGCAAGGCCGGGGAAGCCGCCGTGAAATGCCTGGACGGACTTCTTGCCACACGGCGGCTTCCCTGGGGCTGGCGCCGCCCCCTGCTCGAACGCCTGGTTGATTGGGCGGATAAGCGTTCGCGTTTCGAATGGATCTATTATTGAGCCCGGGGCCTCCTGGTAGCGGTCTCGCTCCGCGCGCAATCAGCGGGTCATACAG
>CAZGWK010000072.1:2499-11252 GCA_964529285.1 uncultured Actinomycetota bacterium | reverse complement strand
GAAATAGCGGTTACCCGAGATCCTGCTCTGGTCCGAAGGATAGATGTAGTACACGTCGGGTGGCGTAGGGTCCTCCAGCGCGGAAGCCGATACCTCGTCGCTGGGGAGACTCTCGTTGCCGGCAATATCGCGGGCGGTCACCACGTAGTAATAGGGGACGTCGATCTCCACCTCGAGGTCGGCAAATGAGTTAGCAGTCGTCGAGACCAGGAGCTCATAATCGCCGCCACTCGTCTCGGCACGGTAGATATAATATCTATTGAAGTCGGGTTCGGCCGACGCGTTCCAGGCCAGGTCCACGCCGCCCTCGCGCCCCATGGCCGTGAGGCCGGTAACGACGGCTGGCGCGGTGTGGTCGAGGGTGTAATTGTGAATGAGCGATTCCTGGTTGAGGCTGCTGTCAAAAACCGTCACTCTTACCTGGCATGGCCCCTCCTGCACGCCGCTGTGGTCCCACAGGTATTGTCCGTACCATCCGAATTCCTGGGAGGCCTCGCATGTCCCGATGTCGTTCCAGTTCGAACCGTCGATGGAGTATTCGAAGGCGAAACTGGATACGGCGACGTTGTCCGACGCATAGCAGTTGAGCCATGTTGACGCCCCCCCGAGGACCGAGCCCTCCGCCGGGTAGATCTCCTCTATCACGGGCGGCTCCGTATCGGGCAGGGGCGTTGCCGAAGCCTCGTTGGAATAGGGGCTCTCCCTGCCTCCTTCCATGGAGTAAGCGGTGACCACGTAGTAGCTCGGCATACCGTCAAGCGGTGCTGCCACGTCCAGGTACTGGGTGGAATACGAATAACCCAGGTAGTCGTAAGGCCCGCCCGAGACGGCGCTGCGGTAAACCCTGTAATGTTCTAGATCATCTATATCCACGGGGTCCCAGGCAAGCTCGACGCCTCCCGCGCGGGGCGTTGCGGTGAGGTTTGTGGGCGCTGGCAGAGTATTTGCGATGGTGCAGGCATGCACGAGTTCACCGGCATTACCCCCTATGTCTACGGCGACCGCCTTGAGCAGGCACTCTCCGTCGGGGATACCGGTGGTATCCCACCACCAGGAATAGGCTTTCCAAGTATCGCCATCCTTCCAGGTTTGCTCGCTGGGGATGGAGTTCCAGTTCGTTCCATCATCGAGCGAATAATAGAAACCAAAGGTCTCCAGCCAGCCGTTGTCCGTGGCGCTCGCCTGCAGCTCAATGGCCCCAAAAAGCTCCGAGCCCTCGGAAGGAACCATCTCGGTGACCACCGGCGGCGTAACGTCGGCTTCCGGGGCGGCATGCGCCTCACTCGAGCGCTCGCTGGCGTTGCCCGCGGCATCCACGGACGATACCACGTAGTAATAGGTGGTTCCCGCGGTTACCTCCAGGTCGGAGTGGGAGTTTGTCGTAACGGAAGTCAGGGTCTGATAACCGCCGTCGTAGGTGGAGCGGTAGATATCGTACCTTTCGATGTCGGGGTCTGCAACGGCATCCCAGGAGAGGTCTATTCCCGCCTCGCGGCCGGTCGCTTGCAGCCCGGTGGGGATAGCAGGAGGCGTGCGGTCCACCTGGTAGGTATGGACCAAGGAAGCCTCGTTGCCCCCGGGGTCCACGGCCGTTGCACGGACCTGGCAGGGCCCCTCGGAAAGGGCGTCCGTGTACCACCAGTACTGCCCTGTCCATACCGACTCCTCCATTTCATCGAAATACGCATCGCACTGACCTATGAGGAGCCAGCTCTCTCCGTCGAGGGAATATTCGAAGATGAAGTGGGAGACTTTTACGTCATCCGTTGCGCCGCAATATAGCCAGACCTCGTAGCCCAGGGCCGAACCGTCCTCGGGATGGAGATACTGCATGACCGGCGGCACGGTGTCGTCGAGGGGCTCGGCGGAGGCTTCGTTTGAGAAGGCGCTCTCATTGCTCGCGCTGTCGCGTGCCGTAACCACGTAGTAATACTCCGTGCCCATCTGAACGTCGTTGTCGGTGTAGCCGTTACTGAAGGCTGGATCGAGGAAAATGTACCCTTCTCCCGGAGTGGTCGAACGATATATACGGTAGTCGGCCGTGTCGGGGTCGGCCGGGGGATCCCACCCGAGCTCGATTCCACCCGATACGGGGCTGGCGGCCAGGTTAGTAGGCGCTGCGGGTGCAGTGTGGTCTATGGTGTAGTTGCAGACGTATAAGCCCCGGTTGCCCGCGCCGTCGATGGCGGTCATCCTCACCTGGCACGGACCCTCATCGAGTTCGGAGGTGTCCCAAGTGTATGAGCCTACCGCCCAACTGCCCCCGCCGGCTTCGACAGCCGCTATGAGCACCCAGTTCTCGCCCTCGTCAAGGGAGTACTCGAACTCGAATCCGGAGATGCTCACGTTGTCGGATGCCTCGCATGACAGCCAGACCGACGTCCCGATGCGGCTGCCGTCGGCGGGTGAGGGCCATACGATCGATGGCGGCTCCATATCGGGCAGGGGCTCCGCGGATGCCTCGTTGGAGTAATCGCTCTCACCCCCGGACATGTTATAGGAGGTTACGACGTAGTAGTTGATCTCGCCGGGCACAGCGCTTGTATCGCGGTATTCCGGCGTACCGTAGATATCCCATGCCCAGAGCGTGCCGACCTGCTCGTAAGGCCCGCCGGAGGTGAGTGAACGATATATGCGGTAGCCCTCGATGGAGGAGGTAGATACCGGGTCCCAGGTTAGATCTACGCCGCCCTGGCAGGGCGTGGCCGCCAGGTTGGACGGCGCCGGAAGGGTGTTGCTGACGTTATAGGTGCTGGTCATCTGGTCCGTGTTGCCGCCCATGTCCGTAGCGGTAACCCTCACCAGGCAGGGGCCGTCCTCCAGCTCCGAGGTGTCCCAACCCCAGTACTCACCCCGCCACACCTCGTTGTAATCGGAATAATAGGGGTCGGAGGCGGTCCCTATGCTGTTCCAGGTAACTCCTTCGTCCTGTGAATACTCGAAGGAGAAGCTGGACACTTTGCCGTTGTCAGATGCCTCTGCGCTGAGAGAGATATTCCCATACACGTCGGCTTGGTCGGCCGGATACATCGCGGTTATCACCGGATCGGTCACGTCCGGCAGTGCCGCCGCGGATGCTGCGGCCGAGAGCGCGCTCTCGTTGCCGACGCTGTCGCTTGCCGTGACCGCGTAATAATAGGTCTGGCCTGCCACCACGTTGACGTCCGAATACTGTCCCCCGGAAGTGCCCCCGAGGTAGGAGAAAAAGCCGTCTGGAGCATCGGAGCGATAGACGGTGAACGAGCTGAAATCCGGCTCGGTGTTGGGGTCCCAGATGAGGTCGATGCCTGCCTCCCTGCCCGTAGCCTGCAGGTTTGTAGGTACCGCGGGGGGAGTATGGTCGATAGTGTATGTCTGCATCAGGGCGGCGCTGTTACCCCCCAGGTCGGTAACGGTTACCCGGACATGGCAGGCCCCCTCGTCTATGCCCGAGGTATACCATGTATAGCTGGCGTAACGATAGGTACCGCTCCCTCCCGATTCCACGCTTCCGATGGGATTCCAGGAAGCTCCATCGTCCAGGGAGTAATCGAAGGCGAACACCACCTTGCCGTCGTCGTTGGCCCCGCAGCTCAACCAGGCCATGTTGCTTACCCGCGAGCCGTCGCTAGGGTCGAGGTAACTGATGGTAGGGGCTTGCGTGTCGGGAACCGCGGTGGCCGACACCTCTGCGGTGAAAGGTCCCTTGTTGCCGTAGCTGTCGCAGGCACGGACGATGTAGTAGTAGGTCGTATTCGGAACGACGTCTACATCCGAGTATTCAGCCGAATAGGCGGTGGCGAGCAGCGTGTACCCGGACCCGGGCGTCGTGGAGCGGAACACGCCGTAGTAAGAGAGGTCGGCATCCGGCAGCGCGTTCCAGGCGAGGTCGATGCCACCGCTGCGCGCGCTTGCCTGCAATCCCTCTGGGGCCCCGGGGGGTGTGCGGTCGACGGATATCACCACGGTGTCCTCACCCTGCAGGCCCGACCAGTCGAAAGCCGTCGCCCTAACCTGGTATTCTCCCTCCGCCAGCAGGCCGGCGTAGAAGTCGGCGTATACTTGCCAGGATATATCGCCGTCGCCGGTCCCTATCTTCGCAGGGTCGCAGTCAACGCCGACTACGCTCCAGCTGGCGCCCCCGTCGCCCGATAACTCGAAAAGGAAGCGCTTTACACCGCTGCTTCCCTGTGCGCTCGCCCCGATGGTAATGAAACCGTTTCCCTTGTAGCCGTAATAGGGGTCGATGCTAATGGTCACCGCGGGCTGGGCCGCGTTTTCCGCGGCGGTTGCGGAGACCTCATCGGAGAGCGCGCTTTCGTTTCCCGCCGTGTCCACCGCCGTCACCACGTAGAAATATTCTTGTCCCGGGACGAGCTCGAGGTCCGCGTAGGCAGGCGTGTCGTATACGTAGATATCGGGTCCGATCTTCTCGTAACCGCCACCGGTCAAGGTGGAGCGGTAGAGCCTGTAGTATTTCAGGTCGGCGGCGTCTGAGGCCGTCCAAGACAGGTTTATCCTTCCCTCGCCCGCGGCGGCCGCGAGGCCGCCCAGCGCACCGGGTGCCGTATGATCGACGAGGTATTCTCTCTCTGCAGTTGAACTGTGGCCCGCTGCATCGTGCGCGGTTGCCCTCAACAGGCAGAGGCTCTCTTCCGAGAGGGATGAGCTGTTCCACGTCAGTTTACCTTCCCAGAAATCACCATAGGTATTCTCCGGGCTGCTCACCGTGCCTATCGGAGTCCAGGTGCCTCCACCGTCGAGCGAGTACTCGAATTCGAAACTTTCGATGCGGCCGTAATCCGTCGCGTATGCCCTGAGGTTCTGCTCCTGGCCTAGCTTCTGCCACGTCTGGATATCTAGGCCAGTGTTCACGGGGGGTTCGTTATCGCTGCCCGGGACGGCGGCTGCCTCGTTGGAGTAAGGGCTTTCATTGCCCGCTTCGTCAACTGAAGTGACCACATAATAGTAGGTCGTGCCCGGCTCTACCTGGTGATCGTGGTACGAATAATCGTCTATCTCCCGGATTTTCTCGTAAGGTCCCCCGGACTGAAGGGAGCGATAAATATATGCTTTGCGCTCGTACGGCTCTTCGACCCAGCTGAGGACCACGTGGCCGTTTCCGGGCTTCGCGGACAGGTTCCAGTACATCTCGGGGGGCGTATGGTCGACGGCGTAAGAGTTATATGCCTGGTCGCTTCCGGAGCCGGCGTCGAAGGCGGTAGCCCTGACCAGGCAGTAAGAGGAATCCGTGAGGCCGGAGCTGTCCCAGGTTACGGAGCCCTTCCAGTGGGGCGCGCGCGTGTCCCATCTGCCCTGTTCCAGAACGGGGGCCGCGTCCTCGCCGATGGTTGTCCAGGTGGAACCCCCATCGGTGGAATAGTCGAAGGCGAACCTGGTGACCGCGGAATCGTCCCAGGCGGTGGCTATTAGTGTCGTTTCTGTTCCAATTATTGTTGCGTCAGCGAGATACAGTTCTTTCATCCTGGGGGGACGAGAGTCGATGTCCGCAAGGGTGGGCATGGAACCGCCGAGCGCCGTTTCGCCCGTTTCTGTCTGCGCAGCACCCATTGCCGCGGCTTGTGCCTCCGTGACCGCTGCCGCTTCGGCTCTTTCGATCAACCCGAAGGCGGGGAAAGAGCCTGCGATCGAGGTGACCAGGAAGACGAGAACGGTCACCGCTGCCACTTGCTTGACGATCTTATTCAAAACACATCACCCCCAAGATGTGTAAATCCCCGCATGCTCTCGTTCATCCGCGAACGAGACATCCGGGGATGTGTAGCCCTCTCCGGTCGCCCTGCTGCTTTCTTGTGATTCCATCGAGTCCTCGCAATTGCCGCCCCGATCTATTCCTGACCCACTCCTTGCGCTTCCCTTGGAGTGCCTTTGATGGTTATCCTTATGCCGTTGACGGCCTTCACGAATTCCGCGGGTATCATGAATATCGAACCCTCTTCCGGACGGGTTTCGTTGTTCCATTCGATGACCAGGAGGGTGCCCTGGCCGATATCCTGGTCAGCATAGGGGTTGCTCTCGAGGCCGGCCGGATATTCGCTGTTCTTGACCTCGACGAGTACAAGGTTGTACGGCTGGGCTTGCTCCACTTTTAGTACTTCTGCAGTGAGCATGGAGTAAAGTGGTTCGGTCAACTCGAAATCGAGCTGGTTCTCGAAGCCTTGAAGGCTCTCCCTCATGATCTCTTCGCGGTCATTATCTGTAGCATCCTCGCTTTGTGGGTTACCGCAGCTCGCTATGAGCGGTACCATGATCAGAAGTACAAGAGCCGCGTAGAGCAGAAGAATGGTTTTATTTCTTACGTGATGAGAAAGTAGCCCTGTCTTCGCAGGCATGTTAATAACCCCCCCTCCAGACCACAAGGTCCGGATTACCGGCAATCTATCAGCAACGCAAGCATGTTGCTGCTGACCAGTACTTTCCCTATCCAACACCCCAAATCAATATAGCATCTTGGTTACATCTGGGCAAATATTATGCCCGGAGAATGTTCAAAATAGTTCCAATGCATGAAGCGGTTCAGGGCGAAAGGCGAGGCTTGACCTCCGTGTATCCTACGGGGGCTGACCCCCCGGCCTGGGGGTCAGCGACTTGCGTGCCGGGGGATACCATGCGAGAGAAGAATGGCGAAGCTACCGGCATGACAAGTCCTGACTTCCCCAGGCTTCCCCCGGCCTCAGCAGTGTCAGGCCTATTTCCGGGCCTGACCCCCCGGCCTCTCCTGACCCCCCGGCCTCTCCCCGGCCTAGGTGGTGTTGAGGTAGCCTTGGCCTTCGAGCCAGGTGAGGATCTTGGTCACGCTTTCGGGGGTTTCCTCGGCGAAGGTGTCCAGTACCAGCTCCGGGTTGTCGGGGTCCTCGTAGGGGTCGTCCACGCCGGTGAAGTCCTTGACCTCGCCCGCGTAGGCCTTGGCGTAGAGGCCCTTGGGGTCCCGCTTGGCGCACTCGTCCACGGGGCAGCGCACGAAGACCTCGATGAAGTCGGGGATGTCCTCCCGGATGGCAGCACGGAAGGAACGGTAGGGCGATATAAGGGCCACGATTACAGCCACGCCGTTGCGGGATAGGAGCTTGCTCACGTAGGCCACGCGCATGGCGTGCGTCTCGCGGTCCTCCTTGCTGAAGCCCAGGCCCTTGCTGAGCCCCTTGCGCACCTCGTCTCCGTCCATGACCTCAACGCGCTTTCCCCTGGCGCGCAGCTCCTTCTCCAGGTCCAGCGCCACCGTGGTCTTGCCCGAGGCGGGAAGCCCGGTGAGCCACACTACGAAACCCTTGTCCATTCTCATACCTCCAGTGGTTTCAATCGCCTTCACAAGTCCCCTCGAGGCCCCTCCAACCCCGGCAGCCCAGCGAACACATCCTTAAACTCCCGGATGGGGACACAATCTCTCCTCATACCTCCAGTGGGTCTAGTTATTTTCCTCCAACCCCAGCATCCCCGCGAACACGTCCTTGAGCTCCCGGATGGGGATATAGTCCGCGTCTATCTCTTGCCTCATATCCCTGTGGGGGTGGTGCAGCATGCACACGCCCCTCCAGTCGTGCACCGCGTCGTCGGGCCCGGTGTCGTTCTCCTCCAGGTACGGGGTGGGGTAGCCCATGGTCCCCGCCGCCCGCCAGTAGAGGTCGTCGAAAAATACCATGAGGTCGGGCGGCTCCCCCTCGGTGCGGCCGTACACGTCGCGCGGGGCCACGGCCAGGGTCTTCCACTCCTCGCCCCCCGGCCCACCGATGCCCTTTATGTCCCGCGTAAGCGCCTCCAGCTCGGCGTCGTAGTCCGCGGGGGATATGATGCCCTCGGGCTCCCTGCCCTCCACGTTGAGAAACACGCGGGCATAGTAGCCGCCCCAGCCCCAGGCCTTCGTCCTGGACCAGTCCACCGGGGCGTCCTGCATCCTGGTGCCCGGCTCCACCTCGCCCGCAAGCGCCAGATAGCCTTTCTCCGCCAGCCACTGGTTGATGCAGAAGGCGCCCTTCATCCCCTTGGCCCCGTGGTCCGATACCACCGCCACGGCGGTGTCCGGGCCGCAGGCCTGAAGCAGGTCCCCGATGCGCTCGTCCAGCAGCAGGTAGTAGTCCTCCAGCGCCCTCCCGAAAGGGGAACCCTCCTCATATAGATGGTGCGAGGGGTCCTGGTACCTCCAGAAGGCGTGCTGCGCGCGGTCCAGGCCTATCTCCACCATGGCGAAGAGGTCCCAGGGGTGCTCCTCGGCCAGGTAGCAGGCGATGTCAAAGTGACCCGAGGTCATCTCCCGCAGGTCGGCGAGTATCTCCGCCTTGTCCTCTTTGCGGAAGGGGACGTCGGGCACATAGGTCAGCTCCTGCTCGTCCAGCTCCACCGCCAGCCCGCGCGGGAAGGTGTAGGGGCGGTCGGTCCCCGGGGTGAGGAAGCAGGAGATCAAATCACCTTTCACCTCGAAGGGGGGATAGGAGGGGGGCACGGCCATGATGATGCTGCGCATGCCTTCCTCGGCGGCACGGTCCCAGATGGCGGGGGCGCGCACGCTCCTGGAGTCCGCCACCTTGGCCTCGTTGTAGGTGCCCGGCACGCGGTTGCGGAAGCCGTAGGCGCCCAGCTCCCCCGGCTCCCTGCCGGAGAACATCACCATCCAGGCGGGCACGGTGATGGGGGGGACGCAGGTCTCCATCTCTCCCCACCAGCTTTTCTCCCGCAGCCGGTCCAGGTTGGGGAGCTTCCCCGCGTACTTGCGGAAGAGCAGCTCGGGCGAGGCGCAGTCCAGCCCGATTATAAGCAGC
>CAZGWK010000072.1:0-2399 GCA_964529285.1 uncultured Actinomycetota bacterium | reverse complement strand
ACCTCGGCCACCTCCGGCCGCATCATCTCGGGAGGGGGCACCTCGCCGCCGACGATGAGCTCGCGCATGCGCGTGCCCGAGAAGCCCACCTGGTCCTCGGGCCCGTGGGGGCATATCTTCTCGTTGACCACCCCGCCGCAGCGCCTGCAGTAGGAGAAGGTGTTGAAGAAGACGGGCACTATCCCTAAGTCCGGGAACTCGCTGAAGATGTCCTGGGCGGCGAAGGGGTGGTAGAAATCGCCCACCCCGGCGTGGTCCCGTCCCACGATGAAGTGGGTGCAGCCGAAGTTCTTGCGCATGATGGCGTGGTGGATGGCCTCCCGTGGCCCGGCGTAGCGCATCTCGTACTGCAGGATGGCCATGACCGAGCGCTCCTTCAAGTAATAGTTGTCGATCAAGGCCTGGTAGGTGGCAAGGATGGCCTCGTCGGTGAAGTCGCCCTTTTTCTTCCTGCCGATTACCGGGTTTATGAACAGGCCGTCGGCGAAGGTGAGGGCGCTCTTCTGCACGTACTCGTGGCCCAGGTGGGGGACGTTGCGCGTCTGGAAGGCCACGATCTGCCTCCAGCCCAGCTCCTTGAAGAGTATCCTGGTCTCGCGCGGGCACAGGCGGTACCTGTCGAAGGGGGAGGGTGCCTGCCCGATGAGGGTCACGGGACCTCCCGCCAGCATATCTCCCATGCCCATGGTCTTGGCCACCCCGGGGTGGGAGGAATCATTGGTGCCGTATATGGCCCCGCAGTGCCCGCCCTTGTCCAGGGGGAATACCTCCTCTATCTCCATCACCGCCAGGGGACCCTCTTCCGTCTCCCACAGGGCCACGCGGTCGCCCTCCGCGATATCGCTGCCTTCCGGGAGGTCCAGGACGATGGGCAGGGTCCAGGGGACGTCCCCGGGCAGGCGCATGTGCTCGAGGACGCTCTCGTACTCGTCCCGGCGCAGAAAACCCTGAAGGGGGCTGTATACGCCCAGGGTGATGTTCTCCACCTCGCGGGCCTGCTCGGTGTCTATGTGCAGGCTTTTAAGGCTGCGCGCTTCCTCGGCGGCTTCCTCGCGCTGGCTCGGCGGCATCTCGCGGTCGATGAGGCGACCGCCGTGGGGCTTAGGCATGCTGCCCCCACCTCAGTCCAGGTAGCCCAGGGAGCGCAGGCGCTCCTTCACCCGCTCCTCGTCCTCGCGGGAGAAGGCCTCGGCCTCCTCGGCAACTTCCTCGGACAGGACCTCTCTGAGCACGTAGACCACGTAGCTGGATACCGAGGTGAACCCGGTGCCCTCGATCCTCTGCTTCACCTTCTCGAAGAGGGGAGTGGGGATGGAGACGGTGGTGAACTTGCTTTCCTGGTCTTCCTTCTTCTTTTTCATCTCTTTTCGCACCGACCTTTCCTTGCCTAATCGATAATCATATATAATTATATTTCATTACATGCGGGTAGTATAAAACAACTCACATAGAGATTAAAGGGTTGCGAGCGAAAGGGGAAGCATGGATATAGCGCTGATAATCATCCTGGCCTCCTTTTTCGCCATGAACATGGGGGCCAGCGGTTTCGCCCCCTCCATGGCCGCGGCCTACGGAGCGCGCTTCCTTAACCGCATGCAGTGCGTGGCCTTCTTCGCCCTCTTCGTGCTGCTGGGGGCGGTTGCGGCCGGGGGCAGGGTGGTGGACACCATATCCGGGGATATCCTGCACGCGGGCATCTTCAGTGCGGACGTAGCCCTGGTGGTGATGATCACCGCGACCACGGCACTGCTCGCGGCCAACCTGCTCAAGGTGCCGCAGTCCACCAGCCAGGTGACGGTGTGCTCCCTGGTGGGGGTGGGCATCTACACCGGCGGCCTATCCGGCTCGCCCTTCAAGCTGATGATCCCGCTGTGGTTCGTACTTCCCGTTGCCGCCTACCTCATCACCCTGGTGCTGGGCAGGCTGGCCTATCCGCGCCTGAGGCACCTGGTGCTCACCCAGGACGTCATGCGCCGCTACCGCCTGCTGCAGGTATTCGTCATCGCCTCCTCCTGCTACGCCGCCTTCTCCATAGGATCCAACAACGTGGCCAACGCGACGGGGATCCTGGTGGGCACCAACCTCGCCGGCGCCCTGATATCGGCCGTATTCATCGCCCCTTTCTTCGGCATGGGGGGCCTGCTGCTGGGCATGGGCAACCTGGAGACGGCCGGCAGGGAGATATCCCCCCTGGGGGTGCTCAGCGCGACCCTGGTGTGCCTGGTGGGGGGCACCCTGCTGCTGCTCGCCTCCGCCCTGGGCATGCCCGCCTCCGAGGTGCAGATTACGCTGGGGGCCATATTCGCCATCGGGGTGGTGAAGGAGGGGCACGGCCCCATGCTGCGCAACCCGAAGGCCAGGAGGGCTGCCCTGGTGTGGATGGTGGCGCCGCTTATATC
>CAZGWK010000071.1:2815-11353 GCA_964529285.1 uncultured Actinomycetota bacterium | reverse complement strand
GTGGGATTCGAACCCACGAGACCCCTCGCGAGGCCCAACGGTTTTCGAGACCGCCGCATTCGTCCACTCTGCCACCTCTCCGCTCCACCATTATAACGACGATACCTCCACGGTTGAAACAGGCTTCCCGTACGGCTGCATGGTCATGATTCACCCGCCGGTTTCTCATCCTGCGGGCTTATCACCGTTGCGTTTTGACGCGAAGAACTCGCGCAGTACATCCGCGCACTCCTCCTCCAGGATGCCGTCGGTTATCTCCATGCGGTGGTGGGTGGTCTCGTCGTTAACCAGATTATACCTGCTCCCCGCAGCGCCCAGCTTAAGGTCGCGCGCCCCGAAGACCAGCCTGGCGACTCGCGCCTGAACCAGGGCTCCGGCGCACATGGGACAGGGTTCCAGGGTCACGTACATGGTGGATCCCTCCAACCTCCAACCGCCCAGGTGAGCCGAACCCTCGCGCAGGGCCAGTATCTCTGCATGGTCCAGGGGACTGCCCGTGGCTTCCCTGCGGTTGTGAGTACAGGCGAGTATCTTTCCGTCCTTCACCAGTACGGCGCCGACGGGTACCTCGCCCTCGCCGGCAGCGGCGCGGGCTTCCTCCAGCGCGACCTTCATGTATTCTTTGTCCTTCAAAGCCATTCGGCCCTTCCGGGTTTCTCCTAAGTCTGCTTCCTGTTCCTCTCATCGTAATAATCCTCGAGAAGCGTTAGAACATCCTCGCGATTGAGTTCATTACCGAAATAATCCTTGAGGCGGCCGCCGCGTCCCCAAAGGGGCTGCTCGCCGAACCACGCCTCAGGCGGCCTGTCCTCTTCCATCCCCAGTCCTTCACGCGCGCTTAGTTCCCTGTAGAGCTCCCAGCCCGAGGCGGCCTTGTCCATCATCTCTCCCACCTCGAGGTCCACGCCGGTTACCGCGGCGTAGAGGTCCCGGATGAGCTCGGCATGGTAGAAGCGGTTGATCTGGTAGCGATTGCATATGCCGAGCGAGCTGAAGAGGCTGAACCAGTCCTCGGAATAGCGGGTAAGCCTGCCCACGTTCATGCCCCAGGGAGGGGAGAAGATGCGGGATAGCGCTTCCTCCCCCACCCCCATGCGCGCGGTGAGGCGGCGCAGCCTCTCCTCGGGCAGCCCCGGTACGTAGGTCGCGGAACCGGCGCTGGCCGAGGTGGGCCCGCGCGGGGATACGATCTGCTCGAATTCCATGGTCCCCAGGCCGCTGACGCGAGGGTCGTACAGGCAGTCCTGGTCCCTGACCAGCATGCTATAGCGGCGCTTGTCCTCTCCGAACAACTCAAAGGCACCCCGCCATCCGCGCGCGAAGTACTCGCCGATCTCCCCTTCTCGTCCCGCTACACGCGCCGCCAGCTCGCGCAGGATCGCCGCTCCCCTTTCCAGGGGTATCCCCTCCGCGTCTTCTACCGTGATGATCCCCTGCTCGTGCAGCTCGAGGAGGAAAGCCGCCTGCCAGCTGAGCGTCATGAAATCCAGCCCCAGGTCGTCCAGGAGCGCAAGGGTGGAGGCCGCCTCTTCCGCGTCGCTCATCAAGAGGGCGCATCCTATGATGGCCGCATTCAGGAAGGATGTCGAATAGACGGTCTCGCCAGTCGAGGGAAGGTACAGCTCGTCCTTGTCGCCCAGGAAGCAGGAAGGGCAGGATATCCTGCATTTCTTCAGCTTCATGTAGGCCTGGGGACCGAAGCGCTCCGTCAGCTCCCGCAGGTCTTCCTCGCTCGCTCCGTAGGGGAGCAGCTGGCTTGCATACATCGGCCACGCCCCGATCATACCCAATTCGGCAGCCGCCTCGCGCATATCGAAGTTCTCCAGGCGTTCGTACAGCCCCGCGACCAGCTCCTGCAGGCGCCCGGGGTCGGCCACCTTCACCCCACTACCGCCCTTGACCACCAGGGCCTTGAGATTTTTTGATCCCAGCACCGCCGCCAGGCCGCCCCTGCCCAGTGTCGCGCAGCCGTCTATCATGGCCAGGGAGAGATGCGCCCCGTTCTCCCCTGCCGGGCCGATGGCCAGGACCGAGGATCCGGGATACGAAGCCCACAGCGAGCGGGTCGTCTCCAGGATACCCTTGCCCCACAGGGATACCGCGGGCAGGAACTCCGCCTTGCCGTTCTCCACGTACATGATTACGGGCTCCGCCGCCCTGCCGCGAAGGACCATGTGGTCTAGGCCGGACCACTTCATGTTGGCGCCCAGGCCCATGCTCCCGCCCGCCGATGCCACCGCGCCCGTGAGCGGTACGCGTGCGTTGGCCATGAAGCGGGAGGAACCCGGGACCATGGTCCCCACAAACGGCCCGGCACCGACAACCACCGGATTATCCGGCGACAGAGGGTCTGTCCCCGCTTCGGAATAGTCGAGAAAGAGGCGGTTGTTGGCCCCAAAGCCCCCCAGGAGATCGAGGGCGTATTGCTCCGGGTATGCTTCCACTCGAGCCGTGCCGCGGGCCAGGTCGGCTACCATCAACCTCCCCGTATATCCTCCCTCCATGTCATTTCCCCTTTGCAATAGCGCCGTAGGGACAGAACTTCGCGCACCTCGCGCACTCGTCGCACTCGGGCGTGAACTCGGCCCGCAGCCGCAGCCCCTCTGCGTACAGGACGATGCGCGACAGCGAGGGATTGCATTCACCGTCGTGGGAAAGCGAGCATATCAATTGGCACGTACGGCAGCCCGTGCACCTGTCGGCTGCGTGGATCATCGCGGGCCCTCCTCCCAAAGGCCTTATATCACCAGCCCCCTTATTCTATACCTCTTCCCTCATCCGCGTTCATTCGCTTAACTCCCTTTACGACCACTGAACCGCATGGACGAAGAGGTAACGGAATAGTATCAGAGCATTAATCCTGGTGAGGGGATAAAGTTTCTCCATCATGAAAACGATATATGATAGGGAATGCCTTATTCCAGGAAAGATAGTCTGCCGGTAGACGGGAGGCGGGTTTTTTCGCCGCCGAAGAAGGAGACGAGAGGACAGGAGGAAAGGTTTTGGCGAATAGACTTGCGCAGGAGATAGAGAAGATCCTCTCCGACGCGGTAGGTGATTTTATTGCCAGGGCAACGGTGAAGAAGAACTGCGAGCTCATCGGCACGACGCCCGACACACTTACGGCGGACAAGCTTCCCGAACTCGCCGAGAAGATAGATAAATCGGTATCTTTCTTCTCCGGGAAAGACGTGGGAAGTTCTCTGGCGGAAAAAATCCGAGCGATAAAAGTCTGACCTCGCGCTGCTATATAACCGGCGGCCTGGCGCCGCCGGTTTCTTTTTCCGGGAACCAGCTAATCAGCGACCGTCCGAGTCGTAGTATCCGTATTTGGTCACCGAGTCCAGCATGGCCTTTACGTTCTCGGGCCTTGCATTGGGCGGTATCTCGCATCCTGCACCCATGATGTAACCTCCGCCCTTGCCTACCTCTTCGATGAGTCGGTGGCAGTACTCGTCCACCTCATCGGGGGAGCCCAATACCAGCATGCTCGCGGGTACGTCGCCCATGATGCATATGCGGTCCCCGATGACCCGCTTGGCCAGGAAGATATCGGTAGGTCCGTCGAACTGTATGACGATATTCCCCGCCGGGAGCTCCCTGAGTGTTTCGAGGTTCATGTCCCAGTTGCCATCGCAGTGGAGGATGGGGTTGATACCCACTGCAACCAGCTTCTCCACCAGCGCTTTCAGGGAGGGAAAGGAAAGGCTGCGGAAGGTATCGGGCGAGATGAAGTCGGTGGAGGAGCGGTGCACGAATATCTCCACCCGCTTGATCCCCATGAACATGCATATGGCCCTGCAGGCGAACAGATAGCCCTCGGTGAGCTCGTCCGCGGCCCTGGCTATCTCCTGGGGCCGCTTCCTGAGATCGCGGGAGAACTCGAGAAAACTGCGGGCGAGGGAGAATGTATCGAAAGCGGCTTCGGGCAGGAAGCTGTACAGTACGGTCGTGCCCCGCATCTTCATGCACGCGAAATCGTATCTCCAGTTGGCGAAGTTCCACACCAGGGCGGCGAGCATTTTCGCGTATCCCCTCGCATCCTCGCCTATATCGTCCCAGGCGCGGGAGATCATGCGCATGAAGAACGGGATGTAGGTGAACTTGGGGTACTTGCGCGCAAGCTCGCTTATCCACTCGTAGTCCTCCGGTTTCATGATCTCCTCCTCCAGCAGCTGGCAGATGCTGTCCGGGGGGAGGTCGATGCCCGGCCACTTCGCCTTCATGGGCATGATGAAAGTGTAGAGCTCCGGACGCAGGGGATTGGTGGGATAATAGACATCCCAGGGACCCAGTTCCCGGTAACATTTATCGATAGCCTGACGGTACTTCTTCGGCTGCGACCATAACTCGTGCACGGTTATTCCCGCATGAAAAGCCGCAAAATAATATATGAACGGGCACGCGGGCACGCGGTCGGGTACTTGCAGGTTGATGACCGCCTGCAGCCGCTCCTCCGCGGTCATGGTGTCTTTGGGATGGAGTATTATCCTCTGCTTCACTCGAACTCCTTTCTGATCGCCGCCAATACCTGACTGTGGCCGGCTGGTTTTCATGGGCACACTTCATCCCCCTACCCCATATAGCGATCGGCCTGCCTGACCGCCTCCGCGGGATCCTTCCCGAAAGCGTCCGCCTTGCAATACTCGAGCACTTTCTCGTTCACGGGGCCGCCCCCGATGATTATCTTGAGCCTGTCGCGCAGCCCCGCCTCGGCCAGGGCGTCCACGGTGTCCCTCATGGCGTCGAAGCCCAGGGTCAGCAGCCCGGACATGGCCACCAGGCCGGCCCCGGTCTGCGAGGCCTGCTCCACGAAGGACTGGGGAGGCACATCCACTCCCAGGTCGTGCACTTCGTAGCCGTTGCACCTGAGCATGGTCGCCACGATGTTCTTGCCGATGTCGTGGATATCCCCGTGCACCGTGCCGATCACCACCGACCCTTTGGTCGCGGTGCCCCCGCCCTGCAGGTGGGGCTCGATGAGGGCGATGGCCTCCTTGAAGATCTCGGCCGATATGATGAGGTCGGGCAGGAAATATTCCTTCGCCTCGTATTTCTCACCCACTACGGACATGCCCTCGCGTAAGGCCTCCACCAGGGAGAGCGGGTCGGCGCCTTCGCCCAGCGCCTTGCGCACCTCCTCGAGGGTCATGTCCTCCTCAACGGCCGCGATCAAAGCTGCGATCCTCTCGCTCATGCCGATCACTCCTTCTCCATGAACTCGTTTCCGCTTCGCCAGCAATAATTCTCTAAACACATAACGCTTGAAATCGACATGGTCAGATCTCGCCGACCTCAACCTGCATTGCCTCCTCCGCTTCCGGTATGGCCGCGCTCATGCGGTTTCTGAACTCTGTGGGGTCCACGCAGGCTTCGGGCGCCAGCACGCCTTTCTCGTCTATGGATCCGTCCAGGAGCATGGAGGCGAAGACCGCCAGGGGTGTACCCGTCCAGTCGTCCATGTCCAGGCCACCCTCCGGGCCTCCCTGGTAATCGGCGTGGGAAGTCTGTATGCGCAGCCTCCTGCCGTCCTTGATCCCTTCCACCGCCACCAGGACGGCGCCGATGGAACGGCCCTGTGGCCTGCCCGCCACCTCCTTGAGGAAAGCGAAGAACTCGCTGGCGCTGATCTCTCCGCGCATGAGCTGTGAGAGTACGCCCCCCAAGAGGCTGAGATAGAGCTTGAAGCCGCGCGGGTTCTCCCCGGCATCCAGGGCCAGCAGGAAGCGGACGGCGTCCTTCATCTCAACCTTGCCTTCGCCTACCGCCTTCGCTATGCCGCGGAAGACGCCGTTGAAGTAGGGTGGGCAAAGGGCGCCCATGGTACGCACGGTCTTCACGCCCGGGAAATAGCGGGGCATGGTGGCGACCTCTGCGTGCCCGAGCTCGAAGAGGCGGTATTCGCCCAGCGGCTCCGGGAACTCGAGGTCGTGCCCGATGCGGAAGGAGGGGATCTCCACCCTTTTACCTTCCCTGATGGTGCCGCACTTGCCCATGCAGGCATGCAACATGTGTTCGAAGACGGCAGCGCCGCCTTTCTCCTTACCCTCCTTGGGGGGCGTGGAACCGGTGACCCAGGCCAGGTCGATTCCCTCCACCTCGTCCAGCTGCGCGGCGCATTCCCGCGCCATCACGTTTACCAGTCCGGGCGCCACCCCGCAGCAGATGAGGGCGGTGATCCCTGCCTCCCGGGCCCGCTCGTGCATGGACAGCAGCTCCAGGGCGGATTCCTCGTCGTCCCCCAGGTCGATGTAATCGACCTCCTCTTCGATGCAGGCCTCCACCACCGGGCGGCCGGTGCGGTAGTAGGGGCCGGTGCAATTGGCCACCAGGTCGCTGCCCCTTATCGCCTCGCGTAAGACCTCCGGGTCGTATATGTCGACATAGGTTGCTTCCACCCGCGAGGTGCCGTAATGACCTGCCACCTTCTCCGCTCTGGCCAGATCGTAGTCGGCCAGCATCAACCTGCAATCTTCGACAATAGAAAGGAGGGTCCTCGCCGCCACCTGGGCCATGTCCCCCGCCCCGCCGATGATGGTAATCCGATACATTCTGTTTCTCCCCCCGTCATCCCACTCTCATGTCGTTTACTCTATGCCCGTGAATGCTTTTGCGAACTTTACCGCGTCCGCGGCATCCCGGCTCCAGGCATCCGCTCCCGCGTACTCGCATACCCGTTGAGATACGGCCCCGCCGCCCAGCATTATCTTCACGCTGCCGCGCAGTCCTTCGCGCTGGAAGCCGAACACGGTCTCGCGCAGCGACTCATAGGCCATGGTGATCAAGGTGCTTATCCCCACTATCGAAGCGCTGTTCTCGGCGGCCGCCTGCACGAAATCCTGTGGCCTGACGTTGACCCCGAGGTCGATGACCTCGAAACCGGAATAGCGCATCAGCTGTGAGACAATATTTTTGCCGATATCGTGTACGTCGCCAAGCGGGGCTCCCATTATCACCCTGCCGTGATGCTCGCCCGGCGCTGCCTGGAAACATCCCGAGCGCTCCAGTATATCGAGGACGCTGGAGAAGATATCGTCGGAGATTATCAGGCCGGAGAGGAAATACTCCCGGTTCTCGTAACGTTTTCCTACGATCTCGAAACCCTCGCGGCACAACTCGACGATATGCAACGGTTCCACACCGGCGCCGAGCATGTCCCGGACGCTGGTGATCACCACTTCCTCGTCGAGTTCTCCCATGGCTTTTACGAGCTTTTTGTCCATATCCACCGTTCATCACCTCATAACAACCGGCTCGAAGACTCGAAGTCGAACCTGTCCCCGCGGTAGAGCAGCCATCCCCAGATGACCCGCTTGTCGTTGGCCGCGAAGATGAGCTGTTCCATGCAGAAAGCGGGTGCTCCCTTCTTGCTCTTCAGGAGTTGAGACTCTCGCGCGGAAAGGACGGTCGCGGAGAGCTTGAGCTCCGCCCGCACAGGGACCATATCGGGATTGCCTGAGAAGAGGTCGTCCGTCGAGCCGTGACCCAGCTCAGACTCCAGCAGGGGCTGCGAGCGGTCGAGCAACACATACTTGCGGTCGAGCACCAGGGGTTCGCCGTCCCCCTCGAGCACCCTCTCCATGTAGATGACCTTATCGCCCATTCTTACCCCCAGCATCGACGCCGGCACCTTGCCCGCCGGCACGACCTTGATCCCCAGCAGCCTCACATCCGCGGAAAGGCCCTGCATTCTCATCTCGTCATGGAGGTCGGGTATGAGGAAGAGGCCGCCCTCTACGCGGGGCTTGCAGACAAAGGTGCCCTTTCCTTTTTCCCTGCGCATCAGGCCCTTTTCGGTGAGCAGGGTGATGGCCTTGCGCGCGGTCATGCGGCTGATACCATACTCCTCGCTCAATTCGTTCTCGCTGGGCACGCGGTCTCCCGGGCGCATGCCTCCGTTCATGATCTCGCGGTGCAGTATCTGCGCCAGCTGGAAATATGCCGGGGTGAAGGATTCCGTATCTATTTGCGCCTGCTTCGTTAGAGGCACCTCCCGTATCTGCACCAAATTTATAAGTGAAAGCTAACTTGTATATACAAGGATACAAGTATTCTAACTTGGGGGTGTCTTGCGGTCAATATCCGCTGCCGGCCTTCGAATCCCATACAATACATGTAAGTCCAAGCTTTTCCTGATGGATGTCAGGTACTGAAACATACCTGATGGTATAATCCGTCATAAAGGCTACAGTTGGATGCGGACATTTAAAGAGAGGATGAGGTCGTGAAGCGGATCCTGATATTCACAAGCCTGCTGTGCCTGATTATAATGGCCGGGCTGGTGCCAGGATGCAGTTGCAGCAACGACACGTCCACGAATCCCGATGGCTCGGGGGGTGGCGGAACGGAGGGCAAAGCGCAGGCCCTCGTATTCTCTACCCCGACTTGACCGGCATGCCCGGCGGCAAAGGACCTGGTGCAGGACCTGGTGAATGAGATGGGGGACGTCATCGCATACGTGGATGTCGACGCGAGCAGAGACACCGAGAAGGCCAGGCAATACGGGATACAGGCGGTGCCTACCATCGTCGTCCTCGA
>CAZGWK010000071.1:0-2715 GCA_964529285.1 uncultured Actinomycetota bacterium | reverse complement strand
GTTTTCATGCAGGCTTCTTGCCTGATCTGAGATCTTCCCTCGGGATGGCGAAACCGGAGGTTATTGCGCCGTAGGCGCATGCCTTCTTGCACTCCAGGCAGCGGATGCAGTCCGGTGAATTGGGGTCGTCGTGTATGTTGATGTCCACGGGGCAGACCTCGCGGCACTTTCCGCACTCGGTGCACTTGGAATCGTCCACGGCCATGCGGTAGAGGCTGAAGCGGTTGCATATCCCGAACAAAGCCCCCAGGGGACAGACGGCGCGGCAGAAAGGGCGCTTGGAGAAAACGAACCACAGCAAAAAGGCGGCCAGTATGGCCATCTTGAGCCAGAAGAACCAGCCCGAGGGCGGAAGCGGCGCATCGGGAGGGACCGCCTTCAGGAATACCCCGCCCTCCAGGGCTCCCGCCGGGCAGAGGCGCGAGAACCAGCTCACGGCGGTGATGAAGGGGATGGCCATGGCCACCACGATGAGGAAGCCGTACCTTCCCCAGCTCATCCACGCCGGCATGCGCAGCTTGGGGGAGGGGATCTTGTATAGCAGATCCTGCAGAAAACCGAAGGGGCATATCCACCCACACGGCATCCTCCCGACCACGGCTCCCACCAGCCCCACAGAGGCCAGGACGTAGATGAGAGAACCGAAGGCCTGGGCAAGAGAGCCCTTGATCTTTGGCGACATGAGTACGAAGGAATGCTGCAGGCTGCCGATGGGGCAGGCGAAGACCGCGAGGGGGCAGGCATAGCAGTTCAACCCGGGAACGCACACCCCCTTGAAGCCGCCCTGGTAGACGACGCGGGAGGAGAAGTAGACGAAATAGGGGTTTATCGCCAGCAGGCTGACTACCTGGGTCAACCTTCTGCGAAACATCGCCTAGATCAACCCTATACAGTCGAGACAGATGATGACGGCGTTGGCGTAGACCGTTCTGGGGCCTTCCCAGATAAAGGACAACCCGATGGCGAGGGCAAAAACCGCTATCAACAGATAGGCCAGACGTATCCTGCCAAGCAGCTTCCTTATCCTTCTAACCACTTATGCCCCCATTGTCCATGAACCGCCTCGTATCTCCTGTTCTATTCGCTATCTTGTTCTAGTCAGCGCGGGGTTATCCCTTCAAGGGAACCTGGCGCGGACAGCTATCAAGAGGCTGTCACCGAACCTCTACCGCATGGTTTTTGGTAAACCCATGCAAAAGGTGTAAGAGCGCATGCGATGAAGGGGGCGTTCTACTAGGGAAAGATATAGAAGGTCTTTTCGTCCTGTACCGTGCTGCTCAGCTCTCCGTCCACCTCCATCTGGACCAGCAGCTTCATGGCCTCGGTGTAGTTTATGCCCAGGGCCTTCGCCACGTCGTCAGCCGTGCAGGGGCGCCTGCGGATAAAGTGCAGGACCTTCTGCTCCCGGGATCCCAGCGAGGACACCGCGCTGCCGCGAGAAACCGGAGGCACTGCGCCCGCGCTTGCTCCCAGCAAGGCGGCAAGCCTTTCCAGTTCCGCCTCCTCCAGTGGGTTGGCGTCCGGCTCCGACGGTGGCCTTACAACCGTATTCAGCTGGACCTTTTGCGGCGATATCCTCTCTATAAAAGATCCTAACTGCCTTACCTGCTCCTCCCGCGAATTGTAACCCTGCACGAGCATCACCTCGAGCCAGACCTCCCCGCGGTAGCTCTTGCCGAAGGACTCCATCCCCCTGACGACGCGCTCCAGGCTCAGCTCCTCGCAGGGTCGGTTGACGGCCTGAAACGTCGCCTCGTCCGCTGCGTCCAGGGAGGGGATGACGAGGTCGGCCCGCGCGCAGGCAGCAGCGACATCGTCGTCACCCAGCAGGGTACCGTTGGTGATGACGGCTAAGGGCAGTGAGCTCAAACGCCTGATGCCCGCGATTATCTCGTCCAGCTCCGAGTGCAGGGTGGGCTCGCCGGAGCCGGCAAGGGTGATGTAATCGATCCCGGATTCACCCTCCAGCCTGCTCTGCAATTGTGCGAGCACCGCATCCGCGGGCACGTAGGGTTCCCTGCGTAGCGTCTTCCTCGTGGTCCTGCCCAGCTGGCAGTACACGCAGTCGTAGTCGCAGACCTTGCGGGGCACGAGATCGACGCCGAGGGAACCACCGAGCCTCCTGGATGCCACCGGCCCGTAGATATAGACGCCTCTTTCACGCATGGTTACCCATGACCTTCCGTTATATTCTTCCTGTGCTTTTTATTTCAGTATCCATTAGTTATCATAAATATGCCATTAATTGAACGTGGCAAGGTACGAGATCGACGATAAGACGTGGAGATCCGGATGCCGATATACGACTTCAAGTGCGGAAGCTGCGGGGCGGTATGCGAGCTCTTTCTTAGAGACGGGAACCTGGAAGGGGCGAGGTGCCCCGACTGCGGCAGCGCCGCTATGCATAAGCTCTTCTCCTCCTTTCACACCATCAGTGGGGGATCCAATCCAGCGGGAACCACCTGCTGCGGCAGGGAGGAACGCTGCGTTAAACCTCCCTGCTCGGACGACACAGGATGTCACAGGGGATAGCAATATTCACGGCAACAGGAGTACCAGAATGGAAGATGGATTTGCCAGCCTGCAGGCGATGGTCGAGGCGGACATGCGGCGCACCTACTCGGAGACCGCCATCGACCACGCCATGAACCCGCGCAACATGGGCAGGCTCAAGGATGCCGACGGGTGGGCGAGATACACCGGCCCCTGCGGCGA
>CAZGWK010000070.1:0-11769 GCA_964529285.1 uncultured Actinomycetota bacterium | reverse complement strand
ACAATGGTATTGTCCGGCTGGCCTGTTAAACGGAGGAAAGAAAGATGCATCCTTTGATCGACGAGGGCATGGTGGAGACCATACGGAACACAGGGAACGCCGCAGCAGGGCTCCCCCCGAGGGTCGAGATCCTCGAGAGGCACGGGCTTCCCTACGACCGCGAGGCGGAAAACGTTATCGTGACGGGGTGCCAGGTCCTTTATCTCCTGCCCCACGTCATCTCCTCCCTTACCCGCGTGCTTGACGCCGGGGACTTCTCCTATACCTTCCTTTCGCAAGAGTACTGCTGCGGTAATTACCTCTACCGTCCCGCGATCAGGGCTCGCGACGACGACGCCATCGCTTTCTGCCGCGGACTTTCGAAGGAATTCGTGGCCTTGAACCTGTTGGCGGCCAGGGAACTGGGCGCGAAGCGCCTCGTGATCTTCTGCTCTCCTTGTTATCCCATCTACAGGCACGCCTTCCCCGAAGAGGACATCGTCTTCTACCCCGCGGCCATGGCCGAGGCGATGGAAAGGATGGATCACGTTGAAAAGATCGATTATTACGCAGGATGTTACCGCCTGCACCGCAAGTTCTCCCCGGTAGCCATGGACCTGAAATCCACCGAGGATGTCTTCTCCCGCCTGGAAGGCCTGGAAATAAACCGCATAGACTCCCCCAAATGCTGCTACAAGCCGGAGGGAGCCGCTCATATCGCGGCCAGCGTAACCACCGGGACCCTGGTCACCATCTGCACGGGATGTTACGGTCAGGCCCTTGCCAGCCTGCCGCCCGGCTCTGGAACCGAGGTCCTGATGCTCCCCGAGCTGGTGGAACGGACCCTAAAATGAAGAGGCGCCGCAGCGCCTCTTAAAAGGGAGCTATAAGCCACCGACGGATAGGGCTATTTCAGGGGGTGGAATGTGCTGATTCCATCTCATGCTATAGGGCATATGGGGTTGGCCGGCAGCTTATAGCGTAGGGCTTTTTTCAATGTCCAAAAAAATTCAGCCCCGAGTGGGGCTAATGCATTCTCAACATTCTCGTCCCACCCGTTGGTTTGAAATTATCAGAGTTGTATATTTATGTCAAGCAAATCGTACAAGCTCTTTTACGGATTATATTGATATATATCATGCCGGCTTTTTCCCATCTAGCGCCCGGCTTCTCCCATCTTGCGCATCTCTTTCTTCATCCTTCTGGCAGCCCTGCGGGCGCACCTTTTCTCCGCGCGTTCCCTCCCGAACAAGGCCGCCTGCCTGCCCAGATCTTCCCTTTCCGCTCTTGCCGCTCTTGCCGGCCTCCAGCGCCTCGCTTCGAGTGCCCTCTCCACCCTGGCCTTGACCCTGCGTGAGAGCTCCTCCAGTTCATCCGCGACCCCCTCCCGCCTGGGAATCAAGCGCAGTTGCACCGGTTCTGGCGCTTCCTCCCTGTACACGAAGGGAAGTTTCTTGCTGTTCAGCGACTCCGCGGGTACGAGTACCTTCAGGGCCTGCGGCACTACCGATATATTGATGACCTTGCCGGCATCGAACTTGTAGACCTCGCCGTCTATCTGGGCATAGGTATCGGACTTGCACTCGACGCGCATGCTGCGCACCTGGTGATAGGAGACCAGCCGAGAGAAGCCGTGCCTGCCGTTCATGCAGGCGAACGCGAAGAGGACCAGCCCGTACACATTGGGCATCTCCCTGCCGATGGTCAATCCCAGCAGGCCGTCGTTCATCTTCGCTTCGGGATGGATCTTTATGTAACGGCCGAACAGAGGCGCATTGCACAGGATGGAGATGAGCACCCAGTCATCGAATATCTGCCCCTCGTAATCGAAACGGACATAATACCTCTTCCTCTCCTCGAAGAAGCATTTACGCAGCCCGCTGTAGAAGTAAGCGGGGATGCGGAACCTCTTCCACTTATAGGCACCGTCCGCGATCTCCGAATCCACGCCCAGCCCCCAGGTGACCGCCGCATAACGGTCATCGTAGTGGATGAGGTCGATGGTGCGGCAGGTGTCGCCCAATATGGTACGGAGAGCCTGTTCTTTGTCCTTGCGGTCGTAGCCCATATTACGGGCGAAGTCGTCCGCGGTGCCGGCGGGGAACATTGCCAGTTTGAGCTCGGCGGACGGGACCTTCATGATGCCGTTTATGATCTCGTTGGTGGTGCCGTCTCCGGATACCGAGACGACGACGTCGAAATCCTCGGCCCACTTGACCACCATCTCCTCGGCATGACCGGCTCGCTCGGTGAAGAGGAACTCGTAATCCACTCCTGCTTTCTTCAGGCGGTTGAGAAGCCAGATACCCTCCTCCTGTGCCTTCCCGCCCCTGGAAACTGGGTTTACGATGACGAGGTATCTCCTGTCTTCAGCGCTCTCCGGCATGCCTGCACCCCCTACCTGGTCTCATCGGGAGAATATATTATCACGGCGCGGAATGTAGAGTAAACATTATTCCTGCAAATGTATATATATTGCGTACATGTATGTCAACAAATCCCGGGTGCGGGATCACGGCCGCAAATTCCTAGTATGCGCGGGAGCGCCGATGGGAATAATATATACAAAGCGAGCATGAACCCGCTTCGTCGATACGTCGAACGGCTACAGACATACATACGGGGTAATAAGGAGGCGAGATGCAGGTAAAAGAGGCGATGAACCGCAATGCCCCCAAGATCCACGATAACGCCACCATCAAGGAGGCCGCGGAGAGGATGGCCCTTACGCAGGCCGGGGAACTGGTGGTGGTCGCGCCTGGGGACCGCGTACTTGGAATGCTGGGTGCCGAGGAACTCCTGCGTTGCCTGATCCCCGAGTACGACGAGTTGCTCAGCGAGGGCGGTTCCCCCTCCAGGCTGCACCCGCACCGACGTTCCACGGACCTCCTCCCCCATCTCAAGGTGAAGGAGGTCATGCGCAAGGCCGATGCATTTCTGGAAGTGGAGCAAACACTGGAGAGTGCTTTTACCCTGCTGCTGCAGAGCGGAGGCAGGACGCTGCCGGTGGTGAGTGAGGACAGACTGGTGGGAAGCCTTTCCACCGTCGATGTCGCCCGTTCCCTGATGTGGCGCGATCAGGTGTCTCCCGCCCGCATGCAGCCGCCGGAAGGCCGCAGGAAGGGCGACAGGAGGCACGGCACATAACCCTGCGGAGAGAGGGCTGCCGGGGATTTCAGCGGACACCTGCGCTGGTCGCTTACAGTTCCGTCAAAAGAAACTATAATATAATCCACTCTGGCAGACATGCTGATCGCGCAATCGTTGCACCGGCGCGAAGGAGGGAATTCAGTTGAAGATCGCAGTGACCGGAAAAGGTGGAGTGGGCAAGACAACCCTGGCGGGAGGCCTCGCCCGATTGCTGGCGGACGAAGGATTAAACGTCATCGCGGTTGACGCCGATCCCGACGCGAATCTGGCATCCAGTCTGGGTATATCGTTGGAGGAGATGGCCGATGTCGTGCCCATCAGCGACATGAAGGAACTCGTGGCCGAGCGCACCGGTTCCAAGCCTGGTACTTTCGGGACCTATTTCAAGATGAACCCCAAGGTTGACGACCTGCCCGAAGCGCTTTCCAGGGTCCACGCCGGAGTACGACTGCTGGTGATGGGAACGGTGAAGGAAGGCGGCGGGGGCTGCGTCTGCCCGGAGTCGGTCATGCTCAAAGCCCTGCTGCAGCACCTTCTCCTGGCACGCGAAGACGTGATCATCCTGGACATGGAAGCGGGCCTGGAACATCTGGGCAGGGGCACCGCCGGCGCGGTAGATGCCATGATCGTGGTAATCGAGCCGGGCATGCGCAGCGTACAAACGGCGAAAACCATTAGCAGGCTGGCTTCCGACCTGAAAATACAGCGCCTGTATATAGTCCTCAACAAGGTACAAGGCCCGGATGAGGAGCGGCTGGTCAAGGAAAAGCTGGACGGCATTCCCTACCTCGGCTCCATCTCATATAACGAGAACATCCGCCGCTCCGACCTGGAGGATGTCAGCCCCTACGACGCCGACAGCGTCTTCGTGGGAGAGGTTCGTGCCATTAAGGAAAGTCTCTTCCAGGACCTGGGAAGGTAGGGCTGATGTTCACCATAGCGAAGAAGGAACAACTGGCCGAGACCGTATACTCCGTCGTCGTCGAAGCGGAGAACGTGGCCAGTCGGGCGCTGGCCGGCCAGTTCGTCATCCTGCGCCTGGACGAGACCGGCGAACGTTTCCCTCTGACCCTCTGCGACTGGTCTCCGGAAGAGGGGTGGATACGCCTCGTGCTCCAGGTGGTGGGACGTTCCACCCGCAAGCTCAGCCTGATGGAGGAAGGCGACGCCATCCTCGACCTGGTTGGACCGTTAGGCAGGCCCACCGAGATATGCGAATACGGCCACGTACTCTGCGTGGGGGGTGGCGTGGGCATAGCGGCTATCCATCCCATCTGCCGGGCGCTGCGGCAGGAACGCAACCGCGTGACCGCTGTCATCGGCGCACGCAGCGCCGACCTGCTTATTCTCGAGGAAGAGATGGAAGGGGTCAGCGACGAACTCGTGATCACCACCGATGACGGTACGCGCGGCATCAAGGGGCGCGTAACCTGGGCCATGGAGGAAGTGTTGAAAAAGGAGCCCGTCGGCTTGGCCATCGCCATAGGGCCGGCCATCATGATGAAATTCGCCTCGGCGGTCACGCGGGATTTCGAGGTCCCCACCAGGGTGAGCCTGAACTCAATCATGCTGGACGGCACGGGGATGTGCGGCACCTGCCGCTGCGAGGTGGCGGGAAAGACCCGCTTCGCCTGCGTGGACGGCCCCGAGTTCGACGGGCACGAAGTAGATTGGAACCTCCTCCTCTCCCGGCTTGACCAGTACAAAGAGGAAGAGGAGATAGCCCGCGATCTTCCTTGAGGCATAACGGCGTTATGCGCGTTATCATCGCTCCCGACAAGTTCAAGGGCTCTCTCGCCGCGAGCGAGGTGTCAAAAGCCATATCGCGTGGATTCTCCGGGGGTTGGCCGGAAGCGGAACTCATCGCCTGCCCCCTTGCGGACGGCGGCGAGGGGACTATGGAAGTACTGGTGCAGGCCACCGGCGGCAAGACGGTCGCCTGCGACGTCGCCGGGCCACTGGGAGAAGCACGCCGGGCGCCGCTGGGCATCCTGGGAGACGGTAAGACCGCGGTGGTGGAGATGGCAGCCGCCTCCGGTCTTGTTCTCGTCCCGCCCGCTAAGAGAGATCCCCGCTACACGACCACGCAGGGCACTGGAGATCTCATTCGCGCCGCCCTGGACATGGGTATGCGCAACATCATCGTGGGCATCGGGGGAAGCGCCACCAACGACGGCGGCAGCGGCATGGCTTCGGCATTGGGCGTTCGCTTTCTCGACGACTGCGGCGAGGACCTCCCGCCCGGCGCGATATATATGAACAACCTGGAGACCCTGGACATGGCAGGCCTGGACCCCCGTATCCTCCAGGCCCGTATCGTCGTAGCCTCAGACGTGACCAATCCCCTCCTGGGTGAGGGGGGCGCATCGCACGTCTACGCTCCCCAGAAGGGGGCCAGCGAGTACGACGTCGAGCTGCTAGAGGCGGGCCTGTCCCGGCTGTCGGAAGTCGTTTCCTCACTCCTGGTGCCTGGTCTGGAGGATAAGCCCGGGGCCGGGGCCGCGGGAGGACTCGGCTTCGGGCTGATGGCTTTCCTGGGGGCTGAGATCAGGCCCGGCGTGGATGTAGTCATGGAGGCGGTCGGTTTCGAGCATAAGCTCGCCGCGTGCGGCCTTGCGATCACCGGGGAGGGCAGGCTTGACGCCCAGACCGCATACGGCAAGACGGTGACGGGAGTGGCAAGGGCCGCCTCAAAGCGCGGCATACCGGTCCTCGTCCTCGCGGGCGAGGTGACGGAGGGCGCAGCGAAGCTTCGCGGACTGGGCGTGACCGCAATGCTGGGCATCGCACCCGGACCGTTGAGCAGCGAGGAGAGTATGCGCCTGGCGGGCCCCCTCCTGCATCGCACCTCCCGCGAGCTCGCCTTCCTCCTCCGATGCCTATCCAACCAGGGGGAAGCAGCGCGGTAAAACCTGCGTCAAGGAGCGACATCCGTCAAGAAAAATGTTGCAAACCCTGTGCTATAATCTTTGCGTGACGAAAAACCTGCATAGAGGGTGATTAACACGTGTGGTGCGACAGGACCGCCGTATTTTTTACGGTAAAAGAAGAGAGGCTTCATGACCTCGCTCATAGATCCCTTTTCCAGGCGCATTGACTACCTGCGACTGGCGGTCACTGACCGCTGCAATCTGAGGTGCATCTACTGCATGCCGTCCGAAGGCGTGCCCCACCTGCGGCATGAGGACATCCTAACCTACGAAGAGATCGTGCGCTTCCTGCGTATCGCCGTGCAGGCCGGTATAAGCAAAGTACGGCTGACCGGTGGCGAGCCCCTGGTGCGAAAAGATCTGGATTACCTCGTCCACGAGATATCGACCATGCGCCAGGACGTGGATATCTCGCTTACCACTAACGGCATACTCCTGGCGGAGCAGGCGGAGAAGCTCGTGGCGGCGGGCCTGAAGAGGGTTAACGTGAGCATCGATTCCCTTGACCCCTCGAGATACCGCGAGATAACGCGCGTAGGGAATCTCTCGGACGCCATGCAAGGCGTGGAGGCCGCCCTGGACGCAGGACTCGAGCCCGTGAAGATAAACGTCGTGGTCCTCCAGCATCTCCACGAAGAGCTCGACGGATTCGTGGACCTTATACGCCGACTGCCGGTGCACGTAAGGTTTATCGAGTATATGAGCCCATGCGGAGCGTTCGACAGCTCCTTTTACGTATCGGCTGAAGAGATCAGACGCGGCCTCGAGGGCTACGGGCCCCTGACATCGACATCGCAACCACCCGTCGGCGCCGGACCCGCGCGCTATTTCAGCCTGCCCGGCGCCCGCGGCATGATGGGCTTCATATCCCCGGTCAGCTCGCATTTCTGCCCCAAATGCAACCGCCTGCGGCTTACGGCGGACGGCAAGATGAGGCCCTGCCTCTTCTCTCGGGAAGAAGACGACATGCGGGAGATCCTCCGCAACAACGATGAAGACGAGCCGGTGCTCGAAGCCATCCGCCTCTCGCTGTCCAAGAAGCCGCAGGACCACGGCGGGTTCAAGGAGAAGTCCGGCAGGACAATGTCCCAGATAGGAGGATGACTTGGGCGCGGAAAAGAGCAGGCGGGAAAGGAAGGACCTGACTCACCTGGACGAAAAGGGAAGGCCCAGGATGGTGGATATCTCGTCCAAGCGGGTTACGGTGCGCACCGCGGTTGCCCGCGCCGGGATAGAGATGAAAAAGGAAACGCTGGATCTTATCCTGGAGGCCGGTATAGAGAAAGGCGACGTTCTGGGCACGGCACGCATTGCGGGTATCATGGCGGCCAAGAAGACCGGTGATCTGATACCGATGTGCCATCCAATTTCCATAACCGGCGTGGATATGGACTTCCAGGTGGACAGGAAAACGTCTACCATAACCGCCGTAGCCACCACACGGACCCGTGACCGCACGGGAGTGGAGATGGAAGCACTCACCGCGGCCGCGGTTGCCGCCCTCACCATATACGACATGTGCAAAGCCGTCGATCGCTCGATGACCATCACCTCGGTACAACTGGTGAAAAAGAGCGGCGGCAGGTCCGGTACATACACGCGCGAATAGGAGTGGGAAAGAATGCCTGAGAGCGAAATAGTATCAGTCTGCACAAGCTTTAAAAAACACGTCCAGAAGGAAGAGGTCGGCGAGGTGCTGCTGGTCGAGGAGAAGGGGATCGATGGGGACGCCCATTACGGTTTCGGCCACCGCCAGGTAAGCCTGCTCGCAGACGAGAGCATCGACAAGATGCGGGAAAAGGGCCTCGACGATCTGAAGCCCGGAGCCTTCGGAGAGAACCTGATCACCAGGGGTATCAACCTGATCTCGCTGGGCGTAGGCGACAGGCTGAGGGTCGGCTCGGAGGTCCTGTTGGAGGTAACCCAGATAGGCAAGGAATGCGTGGATCGTTGCGCGATATACCATGCGGTCGGGGACTGCATCATGCCGCGCGAAGGTATATTCACGCGGGTGGTCGAGGGAGGGAAGGTAAAGCCCGGCGACAGCGTCACGGTGGTCGAATCGTGAAGGAATATCGGGTGGCCATCCTCACGGTCAGCGATAAGGGCTCGCGTGGAGAGCGGGAAGACCTGTCCGGGCTCGCGGCGCAGGAGGAAGTCTCCGGCAGGGGCTGGCTCGTCCTGGCCCGCGATATCGCCCCCGACGAAGCAGGGGACATCGAGGCGAAGCTCATATACTACTGCGACGAGCTCGGAGCGGACCTGGTGCTGACCACGGGAGGTACCGGTCTCAGCCCCAGGGACGTAACACCCGAGGCCACGCGCCGCGTCATCGACAGGGAGGCACCCGGGTTCGCCGAGGCCATGCGGGCCGCTTCGCTCCGGGTCACCCCCCATGCCATGCTGTCCCGCGCCATTTGCGGCATACGAGCGTCTACACTCATCATCAACCTGCCCGGGAGTCCCCGCGCGGTAAGGGAGAACCTGGAGGTGATCCTCCCGGCACTCCCTCACGGCCTGGAGAAACTCCGTGGGGACGAGGGAGAGTGTGCCGCGCCCTAGAAGTCCCAATCCACTTATGTGATCACTGTCAAACGCCGCCGTAGAGAGCGGAAAACGGCTTTTAATGGTGTCTGCGGCCGATTTGAAAAGGGTTTTGAAAAAGGTATAATAACTCTGTCTTTCGCCCTATTTAGAGCATGACCGAGACATCGCATCATCGGAGGTTGCAGTGCTGACCAGAAGATTCATAAGGCTGATCGAGACCAGGGCGGATAAAGTAGCCAAGCTTTGGTTGAAAGAAGTAAAGCAATCAAGATATACACCCACCTATCATCATTTCCCCGAGGAGCTCCTCTTCGAACGCGCCATGGCCGTTTACGAGAGGTTGGGTTACTGGCTCAGCCCGGAAACCAAAAAAGAGGAGATACGGCATTTTTACATGAACCTTGGCCAGCGCCGCTTCCAGGAAGGTTTCAGACTCGAAGAGGTTATCATGGCCCTTATCCTTCTCAAGCGCTACCTCTGGCTCGAAGTGATCTCCGAGGGTTTTACGCAGACCAACCTGGAACTCTACCAGGCCCTGGAACTGAATAACCAGGTAGTGCTGTACTTCGACCGTGCGATATACTATGCGACCCTTGGGTACACCGAGGCCATGGATTCTGCGAGGGCTACGGGACAGTACTGAGCTGCTGCCGCGCGAGACCTCTTCGTATACGGTTTCCTTAAAGTGAAGCGGCCGTCATTGCGGCATCAGTCTTTTTTCCTCTATGCTCACATGTGAACGGAAAACGGAGGAATACCTTTGGAACTGATCCTGGTAAGGCATGGAGAAACCGAATACAACCGCGCCGATGTCTTCCGCGGCCGCGTCGATCTTGCCCTGAACGAGCGCGGGCAGGCCCAGGCGCGTGCGGCCGCAGGCTACCTGTCGGGCGAGGATTTCGAGGCTTTCTATTCCAGCCCCCTTCAACGATCCATGCAGACCGCTGAAGCCATCGCGGAACCCCACGGTGGAGAAGTACATCCCAATGAATATTTCATTGACGTCGATTACGGGCAATGGAGCGGGAAAAACATCGCCGAGATCCGGGACGACTGGCCACGGGAATTCGCCATCTGGTCGGACAATCCCGAGATGGCGACATTTCCGGGAGGTGAGGCGGTAAAGGAGGTGCGGGAGCGCCTTTACGAGGGACTGGAGATGCTGTCGCGGGAGCACGGGGGCACGATTATGCTCGTCGGGCACAAGTTGATCAACCGCATCATGCTCTGTATAGTGCTGGGGCTTCCGACTTCCGGCATCTGGAGGGTGGACCAGACCAACGGGGCGATCAACTTGATCTCGCGCGGAGAGCGGGGCTGGGTCCTGCGCCGCATGAACGATATCAGCCATCTGTCAGGTCTCGAGAGCAAAGAACAGCAGACCTGATGCACGGATACGGCGAGCGAGGTAGAGTATAATAGACGCGTTGTTTTGAAAGGGACTGATAGCGATGATGAAGAGTACGGCTACGAGCGTGGACTATACCCTGCGCAAGCGGTCCGTATTGCGTGATTACCGCTGCGGCCGCCTCTCCGTTTACGACGTATGCGACGCACATCCGGAGATACGGCGCATAGCGACAAATGTCGGTGAGGACACGCGCAGCATCTGCCCCATCTGCAAACGCGAGAGACTGCGCCTGCTCAATTTTGTCTACGGTAGAGAGCTCGACCGGGATAACGGACGGGTTTTTCCCACGCGCACGATCTTCAACGGCCTGCGGGAGAAATACCCCGACTTCACCTGTTACGTGGTCGAGGTCTGTACCTGCTGTAACTGGAATCATCTGATTAGGAGCATCCATTTCGATAACACGGGAGGAAATTGAGGATGTGTGAATCCCATGCCTATCTGATCGAGGGCGATGAGGAGAAACTCATCATGGAGGACGTGATCAACGTGCGGGAGGAAGACGGCAAGGTCACCCTCTCGAATATCATCGGGGAGGAGAGCGTTCTGGAAGCCGAAGTGGCCGCCATCACCCTCCTCGAACACAAGGTCCTGCTTAAACCGCTCACTTGATCTTGTAGGCCCACGAGTATATCCCTCATGCGGATGTACAGGTGCAAGGCTTGGACAAAACCTTTTTTCACAGCTGAAGACCTCGCATTTCTCGCTGTTTTGTCCAGACGACTGGCACCGTCGCGCCACAGGCTGCTGAACATGAATAAAATGCATTGATATGTACGGCAGAACGGTGGCTACGAGGTAAAACGCATTGACGAGACATGGGCCATGTGGGACGGTAAGAATCTCCCGGTATCGGTCTTTTCTCCCGTGGACGCGGTAGACAACGTTTCCTTCCCCCTGATAGTCTTCATCCATCCCCGGGATACGGAAAAGCTAATCTTCGAGAGGCAGGCCCGGGAGTATGCACGCCGGGGCTACGTAACCCTCACTTTTTCCGTGAGGGGCTGGTTCGGCGCGGAAGGCCAGATCCGCTGCATGGACCCGGAATATGAGGTGCGCGATATCAGGCACATCATCACCCTGGCATGCGAGGACGAGCGCTTCCCCGTACTGTGGGACGACAAGGGGCCGGTGGTCGGCGTGACCGGGTACTCCATGGGCGGCTGCCTGTCCCTCCTGGTAGCACCCCGTGAAGATCCCAGGCCCGGCGATCCCGGCGATCCCAGGATAAGAGCCGTCGTTCCCATGCACGGAGGGTCCGACCTGGTCTTTTCCATCATGCCAAACGGCGCAGCCAAGGCTTTCTGGGGCATCTTCCTGGTCATAGGATCCTACGCGGGTAACCTCGCCGGGGTTCTGGAGAACATGCTCAACGTCATCATGAGGCAGGTTGAAACGACGATATCTTCTATGCCAACGAAGGCCTCAAGGTCATCCCTACCACGATGGACGCACCCGCGCGCATGATCGTCACCGATCACGGTCACATAGGCGGCATGGGCAACAACTTCTTCGTCGACCTTCCGGGAGGACCGGAGTACGACTGGGTGGAGGAGCAGGCCAGCATGTGGTTCGACCATTACCTGAAAGGGGTGGACAACGGCGTCGAGGACGAGCCCCTTCTCTCCTTCTACCGCGATAGCGATCCCGACGCCTACGGAGAGGCCGATACGTATCCGCTGCCTGGCACCAGCCCGACATCTCTGTACCTGGATGCGTCTGGCGGCGGCAAGCTGTCCGCAAGCCTGCCCG
>CAZGWK010000069.1:0-14983 GCA_964529285.1 uncultured Actinomycetota bacterium | reverse complement strand
CCCACTATCATCCCGAGGAGGCGCCTCGCCGCCGTGGCGATCCATCCCAACGCGCCCCCGATGTATGTCATCGCGAGGTGCCGTCCCCGGCGCTGAAGCGATCTCAACGTGCCTGACCTGCCCCAGGCAGATTTCCGGGCCTGACCCCCCGGCCTCGGCCTCGGTCTTAGATGCCGCGCCAGGGAACGGACACGCGGGGCTCCTCGTTGAGCTGCGAGGATGGCTCCAGCAGGGTAAGCCCGCCCTCTCCCTCGCGCTCTATGACCTTGCATCCCTGCTCCAGGGCTACGTTGAGGCAGAGCATCCTCCAGGGATAGGTGAAGGCCTGCAGGGTGGAGTGCATCGCTTTCATCAATGCGATGGCGGGCGTATCTATCTGCAGCAGGGCCTCGGCGATGTCGGGGACGGTGGCATTGCCCACCCTGGCGTGCGCGTCCACCACCGCCTGCCTCTGTCCGCGGTGGAAGTCCTCGAACCTGGTGAAGAAGCGGATGCAGTCGTCCTTCCCGACCACGTAATCGCCCTCCGCCACCTCGTCCCGCAGGTGGGATGGAAAGCGCGACAGCACCTTGCCCCAGCTGGAACGGGAACGGTGCCCGTCGCCCACCTTCTCTATGTAGCCCTCCTCGGCCATGCGCCTGAAGAGGGCGTTGGTGCGCACCAGTCCGTTCACCGAGCTATAACGCAGCACGGGGTTTATCTCCACGGTCACGTCCCCGCACAGCATGATCTTGTACTCGGGGTCGTAGACGGAACAGTGGCCGGGGGAATGCGCGTTGTCGGGGAGGATCACAAGGCGGCCCAGCGGCCAGCCCTCGAGGGTGACGCTTCCGAAGGTGAAGGGCTGCACGTCCGCCATGCGCAGGGGTTCCACCAGCTCCCTTTTGGGCCTGAGGACGGGGTAGTTGAGGGAGAGGATGGTGTTCACCACCACCTCGGCCCACTGCGGGTTGTGGCGCGATATCTCGACCGCCACCGGGAGGACGGGGGAGATGTCCTCCATCCAGGGATAGAACTCGTTCCGCGAGCGCAGGTCGGCCAGCCAGTCCATGGTGTATTCGAGCGAGGACATCTCCCTCTCGTTGAGGATGAAATGCTTGTCCTCTATCTCGACCTCGTCGATCACTTCGTTGTTGCCGGCATGGTCGAGATGCCCCTGGGTGAGGGTCATGTAGAAGCTGTCGACTTCCCCGTAGTACCTGGCGATGAGGGCCAGGATCTTCTCCTGCATCACCGGGGAGATGCCGTTGTCCACCAGGAGCAGGTTGCGACCGTCCTTTATCAGGTAGACGTTGCATATCACGCGCTGGCCGAAGAACGCGCCGGGGAAATACCCCTCGAGCCACCAGAAGTCCGGTGCCATTTCCTCCACCCTCTGCAGAAGGGCCGGGTCGTTGCGGATAAGAATGCCGTCTGAGAGCTTCATGTTTAACCCCTCCCGTAAATAGAGACCCAATCCAACGCCTTCGTCTAACCTGGACCATATATAAATAGGATGAATAGGATGATCCTGCCCGGTATGAGTGTGTTTCCAGCGCCAGCGAATTTCCCTGCGATAGAAGCTATTAAACCAAGCACATTACATTATACATTCTTAGAGGTGTTCTCCCGGTCGCATCGTGACCATGCGGAGGCCTTGGGGTCAGCCCCGGAAATCGGCCTGGGTATGAAAATGTCCCATTTCCGGGGCTGACCCCACTTTCGGGACAGGTGCGTGTTTGGATGATCTTAACCCCTCAACCGAAAAACGATACGACCCCCCTCCACGACCTTCAGACACGCTCAAGGCGTGAGCCCGGGTGTGTCCATCCCTCGTGTGTCCCCATCGTCGACGGTGAGGGCGTGGAAAATGAAATCGAGCATGATATCCTCTATCTCGGCTTCGGTGATCTTTTCGGAGATCATTGGGCGGTAGGCTATGGTCTCGAGTACGGATACGATGATGTAACCCACCACCTCGCTGTTGACCTTGCGGAAGACGCCCTTGCGCATCCCCCTCTGCACGTCCCGCGTCAGCGGGTCGACCAGGGCCTTGCGCAAGACGTCCGCCGCCTGCTGCCGGTGATCATCGTCCTCATCGCGAAGCGATTCCTTGATCAGATCCAGGATGGTTATCATCTCGGCCAGGAACAGGCGCGATGACCTCATGCGCAGTTCGAACCGCTTCAGTGGGTCTTCCTCCTGCTTTATTTTCTCCAGCGCTTCGACGAAGATGGTGTCGAAGACGCGGTCCAGGCATGCGAAGTAGAGGTCCTTCTTGTTCTCGAAATAGTAATAAAAGGTGGCCTTGGTCAAGCCCACCCGGTTCATGATCTCCGTTATGGTTGTGCCGCGGTAGCCTCGCTGAAGAAAGACCCTGGATCCTACGTCGATTATCCTGTCGCGGGTGGTCGAAGTTCCTCCGGGCCATCCCACCGCCCGTCCTCCGCTCGTGCTTCTGGCCGCTCCCGCCCCGCGTCCTTTATCGGTCCGCACTTCAAGCGTCCCGCCCGCTCGCTTCGCCGGCGCTGATTCGATCTCCTCGAGCTGATCGCAGAACGCGAAGGGGATGTTCTTCCTCTTGCATTTCTTGAGCAGGCGCAGGCGCTCGAGATGGGTCTCATCGTAGAAGGCCTGGTTCCCGTCCTTGATCAACGGCGGGTGAAGGTAACCCCTGCGCAAGTAATAATGTACCGTCTGACTTTTCAGCCCGGAACGCCGTGCGAGTTCCCCCATACGCATAACGCTCACGGTCTCGACAGCCATGATCTTCTCCACCCCCTTGAACCGGCGGAGCGGCGTCCCCTGTCCCGCCTCGCCGTTGCTCCGCAGGGCAGATGCTCCCCGGGCCGATAGTCCGAAGTACAAGGCGGACTATCCAAGGCTGGGACAACCTTCCCGCAACTTTATATGATATTTATGCGTTATTTATACGTCTACCATAAGCAACATAACACAAAAGCCATTATACAAGCGCATTACAGCCATATTCAACACCCCGTAAATTACCCGTTTCAACATATTGACTAACCCGTATAGAAAACATAGATTCGTTGCATGCACCATAATCCACGCTTCGCATCGCAGCAGCATCTCGAGCATTATCCCTAAAAGGAGGATTGCAATGCGTGACGTCGTCGTTCTGGGTGTCGGCATGACACGTTTCGGTAAATTCCTGGAAAAGAGCCTCAAGGATCTGACCCGCGAGGCGGTCGAGGAGGCCCTGCAGCACGCCGAGGTGGACAAGAAGCAGATAGAGATGGCCTACGTATCGAACTCCATGGCGGGACTCATCACCGGCCAGGAGGCGATAAGGGGGCAGGTGTGGCTGAGACCCATGGGCATCGAGGGCATCCCCATCTTCAACGTGGAGAACGCCTGTGGCGGCGCTTCGACCGCCTTCTATCTCGCATGGATGTCCGTGGCCGCCGGGGTGAGCGAATGCGTGCTCGCGGTGGGCGCGGAGAAACTGTTCGACGAGGACAAGCTGAAGTCGTACAACGCGCTCTCCACGGCAATGGATATCGAGGAGGTGGCCGACCTCGGCAACGTGCTCGCGAAGACCGGTCTGGGTTATGAAGCGACCGAGGGGATCGGGGTAAACCGCTCTATTTTCATGGACTTCTATTCCGCCCTCGGTCGCTATTACATGAAGGAGCGCGGCGCGAAGCCGGAACATTTCGGAATGCTCTCGGTGAAGAGCCACCGCAACGGCAGCCTGAACCCGCACGCTCACTACCGCAAGGAGGTGACCCTCGAGGAGGTGATGAACTCCCCGGTGGTCTCGGCCCCGCTCACCCGCCTCATGTGCGCGCCGGTCAGCGACGGGGCGGCGGCGGCGGTGCTGTGCAGCAGGCGCTTCGCCCGCGGGCACACGCACAAGCCGGTCTACGTGGCCGCCTCGGCGAACCGGTCGGGGCGCAGCGATCTTCCCTTCGGGGAGGTGGCCATAGTGAAGGACCTGGCTGCAGCAGCGTACGAGGATGCGGGCATCGATCCGGTGGACCTGGACGTAGTGGAAGTGCACGACGCCACTACCATTTCCGAGTTCTCCTTCATGGGGGACCTGGGGGTGTGCGAGCCGGGCGAAGCTGCGGAGTGGATAGAGCGAGGCTGGACGGCACTGGACGGCAAGGTGGCGTTCAATACCAGCGGAGGCCTGGTATCCAAGGGGCACCCGGTGGGGGCTACCGGACTGGGGATGATCGCCGAAGTGGTATGGCAATTGCGCGGGGAGGCCGGAAGCCGGCAGGTGGATAACGCGCGCCTGGGCCTGACGTTGAATGGAGGCGGGATAATCGGAACCGAGCCCGCTTTCATGAGCATCATCGTTCTGAAGAAGTGACGGGCGGCTGGTTATGGCCTCGCGGGGTGCAGGCCGTAAGGCCGTGGCAGTGAAGCGAAAGGGTAGTGAAACGAAAAGATAGCGTGAAGAGCGAGAGATACGCTATCGCCGCTAACCGACGGATGGGAGCCTGGCTTCCATTGGGGTTTTAACCCGAAGAGCGAGACCTCGGGATTTGGGAAGGAGTTGAAGGAGATGACGGATATGGACCTGGACCGCAAGTACTGGAACATGGAGATCGAGCCCAAGCTCAACACGGAGGAGATGCGCGAGCTTCAGGCGAGCAAGCTCCAGCCTGCCCTCAAGTGGCAGTACGAGAACACACCCTTCAACCGCAGGCGCTTCGACGAAGCCGGGGTCAAGCCGGAGGACATCAAGACCTTCGACGACTTTGCGCAGGCGATCAAGCCGGCGAGCCAGGCGGTGCTCAGGGAGGTCATCGCGGAAGTGGGCATGGACATGGAGAAGGTGCTCACCTACCTCTTCGGCGAGGCGAGGATGAAGGACCTCTTCCTCCTAACCACCACCGCAGGCACGACCGGCGTGCCCACACCCTACCCCAACTTCCGCAAGTCTCTCGAGGACATGAAGGAGTTCGCGAGCCGCGCGGGCTGGCGCTGTGGCATCCGCCCGGGAGACCGCATAGGGCTGTGCTTCGGGCTGTCCATGCACTCGGCGGGGACGCCGCAGCTCTTCTGGTTCGGCGACTACCCCGGCATCATGATGATCCCTATCGGGGCGGAGGCGGGGACGGAAAAGATACTGCAGTTCCTGAAGATGTACAAGGCCACCGTCTTCTCCGGCACGCCGTCGCTGGCCCTGCACCTCATCGAGAAGGCGCCCGAGGCACTGGGGCACCCGGTGGGAGATATCGGCATCAAGATCCTCTTCCTCGGCGCGGAGCCCGGTGCGGGCATACCCGAGGTGCGGGAGCGGCTGGAGAGCGAATACGGGGCGAAGGTCTTCGACGCGGGCGCGGGCTACGGCTGCTCGTGCGACTATCCCGTTTATCAGGGAATGCACTGGCTGATGGACGAGGCCACCTATTACGAACTTGTGGACCCCGAGACAGGCGATCCCGTTCCCATGGAGCACGGGGCGACGGGCCTCATGTGCGGGACCTCGCTGAACCCCGAGGGCGCGGTATGGTTCGACATGCGCTTCACCCTGAACGACATACACCAGGTGTTCACTGAGCCCTGCCCGTGCGGATACAGCGGCTTCCGCTACAAGATAGTTGGACGGGCGGACGACATGCTCAAGGTCAAGGGCGTCCCGGTGTATCCGGCGTCCATCCAGGGCATCATCCAGGGTTTCGTCCCCAAGGTGACGGGGCATTTCCGCATCGTGCTCACGGAGAAGCCGCCCATGGTCGTGCCGCCGCTCAAGCTCAAGATAGAGCATGGGGAGGACGTGAAGGAGGAAGCGCTGGATGCACTCGCGGCGGAGCTGAGCGACGAGATGCACCGCCTGTTGAAGCTGCGGCCGGACATAACGTGGGTGAAGCCGGGAACCCTGGAGCGCGCCACCAAGAAGACGCAGCTCCTGGAGAAGAAATACGAATAGCCAGCAATGGGGTCAGCCCCATCTGTGTGTCCCATCTGTGGGGTCAGCCCCGGAAATGGGACAAAGTCGGTTAAGCGGGGCGGTCATATATCCGCACCAGCTTTCATGGGTTCATGGGAGATGCGGGGCGCGTCGAGGTCGCCGCAGCACAGAAGACAGCGGAGGGCTGATGTCAACATTTGAGACCTGACCCCAAAATGTTGATGTCGCCGGGAAATAGTCAGGAAAGGGGTAGATGAAAATGGCCAAGGCAGACACCAAGGAGGTCTTCCTCCCTCCGACGCAGTGGCCCACCATTGAGGTGGACCCGGAGAAGTGCGACGGCTGCAAACGCTGCATCAAGACCTGTCCCATGGAGATCCTGGAGTTAAAGGACGGCGTACCGGCCTTCAACGAGAGTTTCGACGCGTTCCGCTGCATAGCCTGCGATTCGTGCGTCGCTGTATGCCCCAACGAGGCCATTACGCGCAAGGGCAACTACCGAGTGCTGACGGGCCTCTACAAGAACACGGACATCTTCCCCGAGGCGGAGAACACCTACCCGCAGCCCTTCGGCGAGAAGACGCCGGAGCGCTTCGATGACTACGAGGACCAGCTCACCGAGACGGAGCGCGTCATCTACAAGCGGCGCAGCGTGCGCCTCTTCAAGAAGGACCAGGTGCCCAAGGAAACGGTGGCCCGCGTCATCGAGGCGGGTCGCTTCGCCCCCTCGGCGGGCAACTGCCAGCCCTGGGCCTTCGTGGTGGTGCAGGACTCGGACCTCATCCAGGAGTTGTGCGACAAATCGGAAAAAGCCCTGCAGAAACTCGTCGACAGCGTCTTCCCCAAGACCCTGGAGGAGTTCAGGAACCCTCCCCGCAGGAAGAGGATCTTCACCAAGGCGTTCAGCAAGCTCATCGTGGGCAGCGCGGACCAGAGGGGCGCCATGGGGGCCAAGGCCGTCTACGAACACCCCGACCACGGCCTCTTCCTCGGAGCCCCCACCGTCATCCTGGTCCTGAAGGATTACCGAGGCATAGGCCAGGTGGACCTGGACACGGGGCTGGCGGTGGAGAACATGGTACTGGCCGCCCATTCGCTGGGGCTGGGGACCTGCATCATCGGGCTCATGAACCTGCCCTTCCTCCTCTACCCCAAGTTCGTAAAGGAGACGCTCGGGATCAAGCCGCCGTTCAAGTTCTTCACCGCCATAGCCCTGGGGTACCCGAAGGGGGTATGCGACCGCGTGGTCAAGCGCGAGCCGCCCCGCGTCAAGTGGCTCTGAAAAGAGAAGGGGGAAGACATATGAATGCGCGCGGCGAACTTTATACCTACATGGGGAGCGACGGGGACCTGCTCGAATACTCGCCCATGCTCAAGGTGATGAAGAAGAAGTTCCCTTCATACGTCAAACAGGCCGAGGATGCGCAGCGGGTGGGCCGCAGGTTCGCCCGCGAGGTCATCGCCCCGGTGGCCCTGGAGGTGGACGCCAGGTGCGCGGAAGACCCCACCTACATGGACTGGGACTTCTACGGCAAGGCCATGCGGGAACACATCCCCACCGCATACGTGCCCGTGAAGATGGGTGGGAGGGGATGGGGCGGCCTGGGCCTCTTCCTCTTCGTGGAGGAGGGATGCGCGGCCTGCGTGGGCCTCACCGCCCAGATCGTCTTCAACATGTTCGGCTTCCTCTGCGCCTGCGTCGATTTCCTTCCCGGCATCCTCATCAACATGATCAAGGAGATGGTGGAGGAGGAGGCGAAGGGCAACCCGGTGTTCTTCGGCTGGGCCATCACCGAGCCCAGCAGCGGCACCGACTCGGAGCACCCCGCGGCCATGCGCACCATGCGCCCCTCCATCGAGGCGAAGAGGCACAACGGCGGCTACCTGGTGAACGGCCGCAAGCACTTCATCACCAACGGCGACCTCGCCAACTACGTCGTCTTCAACGCGCCGGTGGACCGCTCCCGCCCCCTGGAGACCGACGCGACCTTCTTCATAGACGCGAATACCCCCGGTTTCTCCATCGGGAGGATCGAGAACAAGTGCGGGCACAAGGCCAAGCACACCGCCGAGCTCCTCTTCGAGGACGTCTTCCTCCCCGAGGAGAACGTGTGGGCCCCCCCGGGAGAGGGCATGGAACACACCCTGGAGATACTCTCGACCACGCGGGGAGCCGTCGCCGCCCTGGCCCTGGGAAATGCCCGGGGCGTGACGGAGGCCACCGTGAAATACGCGTCGGAGAAGAAGGTGGGGGATCACCGCCTCATCGACGAGCAGTGGGTGCAGTTCGAGCTGGCGGACATCATGAAGGACATCATCATAGTACGCAAGGCGATCATCGATTTCGCAGTGGCGGTGGACTTCTACCACGTCATGAAGATGCTCAACAACCCCATCGCCAAGACCGCCCTGCGCATCACCCCAAGAAGCGTGCTCATGTCCGACAAGCTGGAGGAGATCGCCGGATCCAGGCTGGTCACGTCGATGGTGAGCGGGCTCAAGAAAAAGCAGGTGACCGACGAGGTGAAGTCGAATTTCATTCGCCACGGCTCCGCCATCAAGGCCGCCGCCACCGACCTGGCGCTGCACGCCGCCTGCGCGTGCGCTGACATCGTGGGCCTGGAGGGCATGCGCCGCGAGTACGGCATAGAGAAGCGCTTCCGCGACGCCAAGGTATCCCAGATCTACGAGGGGACCAACGAAGCCAACCGGCTCGACGTCTTCGAGAGGGAGGTCGGCTATGAGTTTTGATCTTATTCCGGACATGGGAGCGGGAGGGGTAATACACAAGGTCTGCAGGGATTTCTGCCGCAACGAGATAGAGCCCATGGCGCTGGAGGTGGACGCCCACGGCGCCCCGGAGCGCCTGGGGGGCGTATGGGCGAAGAGCGCGGAGCTGGAGATCCCCTCCATGCTGGTGCCCGAGGAGAAAGGCGGCGTGGGCCATAACCTGCTCACCGCAGCCCAGGTACTGGAGGAGCTGGCCTCAGGATGCGCGGGGATAGCCGCCGCCTTTGCCCATCACCTCATCGCCTGCGTGCCCCTCGTCGAGGCGGGAGAATCGCAGGAAGCGTTCCTCGCGCGCCTTGCAGGCGAAGATGCCGCGGAGCCCGTCATGCTAACCTTCGCCCTGCCGCCCGAGGAAGGAGACGGGAGAGGGCAGTCTCTCTCCATGAAGGGCGGCTCCCTCGCCCTGGAAGGGACCGCCGTCATGGTGGGATGCGCGCCGATGGCCGACTACATGCTGGTATTCGCTCCCGACGCGGACGCCGCGGGGTTGAGCCTGGTGGTGGTGGACGCGCGCGCCGGCGGGGTGCGGATAGAGGACCCGCCCTACGTACCGGGCCTGCACGCCGCGCCTTTCTGCAACGTGGTATTCGACGCGTACCGCATGGACGAGGCGGGCATAGTGGGCCTCAGGGGAAAGGCCGCGTCCCTGCTCGGCTACACGCTCAACGCACTGAACGGGTTCACGGCCGCCATCGCCATGGGCGCCGCTCGTACCGCCTTCGAGATGGCCCACCGCTACGCGCAGGAGCGCTTCCAGTTCGGGAAGATGATCATCGAGCACCAGCAGATCAAGAGATATCTCGCTGCCATGCTGGTGAAGATCGAGATAGGGCGGGCCGGTTACGTGCAGGCCCTGGCCGCCGAGAGGGTGGGAAGGCTGGCGACCTCCGGCAGGGCCGACATCGCCAAGATCTTCTGCACCGACGCCGCACTTGATATATCCATGGACGCCATCCAGGTGCACGGGGGCATAGGCTACATGAAGGAGACGGGGCTGGAGAAGATCATGCGCGACGCAAAGATGCTGCAGCTCCTGGGCAAGTCGAACCCGCGCATGGAACTGGAGGTAGTGGGGTAGACCCATGAACGGAACCTGGTTCGGTGAGGCGGAGCGCGAAGCCCTGGAGACCCCCATTATCAAGAGGATCCAACGTGCCGTGATGCGCGGGGAGAAGCAGGAGGCGCTTGCCCTCTGCGAGGCGCTGCGCGGCGAGAGGATACTGCTGCACGACTTCTTCGCCGAGTCCTGCACCGCGCTGTGGTCGTGGACCGGCGGGGAACTGGGCGAGGAGCGGCTGGAGGACATGTTCACCAGCGTCTTCGAGCAGAGCGCCAGGCGGCAGATGTATACCCTGCTCGACAACGATCTTTACCGGGGCTACGAGGCCTTCATACTCAACCGCGACGGCTGGGTGGCGCACAGCTGCAGCGGGGCGGGAGAGCATGGGGGAGCTTTCCGGGTGGAGGAGGATGACGAGAAGTTCACTTTCGTCATGGACCCCTGTGGGAGCGGGGGGAGGTTGTGGCGCAAGGGCCGCTACGAGCCGCCGGACGGTTTCGCCCTTACGTCCGAGGCCTTCCCCTGGTCCTACAACCGGCAGGGCTTCCCCTACTACTGCCTGCACTGCTCCTTCTTAAACGAGATATTGCCCCACCGGCACATGGGTTACAATAACTGGCCGGTGGACCCGCCCGAGGGCCCGGACGACGTATGCAGGTGGCACCTGTACAAGGACAACGCATCCGTGCCGGAGCGCTACTACGAGAGGTTCGGGTTGCGGAGCCCCCGGGGAGGGCGCGAGGTTGAGGCTGCGACAGAACGCAAGGGCGCCGCTCCCGGCGGGCGCTGGCTCAGTGAGGAACGCAAGGCGGAGATGGTCAGGCCCACTCCGGACCGCATCGCCGAGAGGCTGGAAAGGGGCGCGTCCCTGTCCGCCCTGGCCCTCTGCGCGACCATGGGTGGGGAGTTCTTCTTTCTGCACAACCTGTACGTGGACATGCTCGCGTCCACGCTGGACTTCATCGCCCGGGAGGCGGGCGAGGAGCGCCTGGGGGACGCCCTCTCCTACGTGTTCAAGACCTGCGTGGCCAGCCGCATCCTGCCGCTGGCCGGCGGCATGGAGCGCAGGGAAGCCCTGTCCTTCATGGTCGAGAACCTCTTCCGGGCGGAGCTCTGCGGCGGGGCGGGCATGCCCCCGGCGCGCTATACCCTGCAGGAGGACGCTCACGGGGTGAGCGTGGTCCTCGACCCGTGCGCGAGCGGGGGCAAGCTGCTGCGCCACCGCGCCTACCAGCCCCCCGGGAAGGTGAAGAGGGCTAGGGAGGCGCTGGAGAACCGCCTGGTGGGGGCGTCGGCCAAGCTGCCGCTGCCGCGGGGCCTGCTGGAGTCCCTGCTGCCGATCATCTTCGACTATTTCTCCGAGACCCGCAAACCCGAGGATATAGGGGTCACCGGCAGGGCATACCCGTGGTCCGGCATGAGGAGCGGGGTGCCCTATTACTGCTGTATCTGCACCGCGTCACTCGCCGAGTCGGGATGCGACTGGCTCGAGGTGTTTCCTCCCACCCGCCGGGGTCAACCCTGCGTGTGGAGGGCCCGCAAGTAGGCGGGGTCGGCAACGGCGATTCCCAGGGCCGCCGGGGGCGCCCCGCGGGATTTAAACGCTTGAGGCAGGGAAGGGGGACGGTATGGGAATGCTTTTTACGCCGGGAAAGATCGGCGATGTGGAGGTCAAGAACCGCTTCGTCCATGCGGCCACCTATTCGTGCATGGCCGAGGAGGACGGAAAGGTATCCGACGCCCTGTTAAAACGCTACGGCAGGCTTGCCCGGGGCGATGTGGGCCTGATAATCCCCGGCGTGATGAACGTGCATCCCTACGGCAGGGGGCCGTACCGTGCCATCGGTATATACGAAGACCGGATGGTCGAAGGCCTGCGCCGGCTGACCGAAACCGTGCACGCCGAGGGGGCCAGGATCTTCTTCCAGCTTCATCACGCCGGGAGGCAGACCAAGAAGGAGATCATCGGGCGTACGCCAATGGCTCCTTCCACCAATATTTGGGATCCCCTGTACCTGGTCAAACCCAGGGAGATGACGAATGACGAGATCTGGGAATCCATAGAGGCCTTCGGTGAGGCGGCCCGGAGGGCGGCGGAGGCCGGGGCAGACGGTGTGCACATAGCGGCCTCGGGGGGTTACCTGATAAACGAGTTCCTCTCGCCCTTCCACAACCGGAGGAAGGACGAATGGGGAGGGAGCGACGGGAAGCGCTTCCGCTTCCTTTCCGAGGTCATGAAGAAGGTGAAGGCCGCGCTGCCTGCGGGCATGGCGCTCACCGTCAAGTTGACCGCCAACGACTACACTCCCTGGAAGGGGATAACGACCCCACTGGCGGCCAGATACGCCGCCTGGCTTGCGGAGATGGGCATCGACGGGCTGGAGATCGCCTCGGGGACCGTGGTCTTCTCCAACCTGAGGATCTGGCGGGGCGAGGTGCCGGTAAAGGAGCTCGTGAGCGGCGTTCCCGCGTGGCAGAAGCCCTTTGCCTGGCTCATGCTGAAGAGCTGGGCGGGGAAGTTCGACCTCGAGGAAGGGTACAACCTGGAGGATGCAAAGGTGATCAAGCCCGCCGCAGGCAAGGCTTCCTTCATCCTGGTGGGCGGCCTGCGCAGGCTTTCCCACATGGAGGAGATCGTGGAGAACGGCTGGGCCGATTTCGTGGCCCTGAGCCGTCCGCTTATCAGGGAGCCTTCGCTGGTAAAGAAGTTTCGCGAGGGGAAGAGCGAGGCCGCGTCTTGCGTCTCGTGCAACAAGTGCTTCGCCAGGGTCGCCAACCGGCTTCCGCTCCGTTGCGAGAAAGTTCAAAAGTAACCCTAAGTCAACATTTTGGGGTCAGGTCTTAAATGTTGACGTTTCCCGTCTTCGCTTTGGCACGACCTGGAATCAGTACGTCAGCCTGCCAACACAGCCTTGGCGTTATGTCCCATTTCCGGGGCTGACCCCACTTTCGGGACACGTCTTCGCTTTGGCACGACCTGGAATCAGTACGTCAGCCTGCCAACACAGCCTTGGCGTTATGTCCCATTTCCGGGGCTGACCCCACTTTCGGGACAGGTGCGTGTTTGGATGATCTTAACCCCTCAACCGAAAAACGAAGATACAATCACAGAGGACGTCTGACCCTAGGCTTTCCGTACGCAGGCAGCCTGATGTCGTCGTGAAGCAGCCCCGGTCAACGTCATCGCGAGGCCGATTTCCGGGCCTGACCCCCCGGCTTTAGCAAAGCGTCTCATGTTGGGATGGTGGCGGAGGGTTTACGGGAATTCAAACGTATCGGTTATTATAGCGGTTAAAGGTTGAACGGAAGGACGTACGAAGAACCCGAACTGCACGGAGCGAGGGAAGGCCGGTTATGTGGCAGGGATGCACAAAGGCAGATTGAACAATAGGCGCACGACGCCGGTTGAGGCGGGACGAGGGACGGACATCGCGAAGGAGGTTTTCGAGGTGGGGAAGTTTAAACACGCATGTGCCTTTATCAAGCGCAACTACCAGGGCGTGCTCAACGTGCTGGTCGTGATCCAGCTGATCGCGCTGGTGATCATCGGCATCCTCGCCGTCCAGGGCCAGGAACCCACCGAGGCATACGTGTCGGCGAAAGACACCGCCGCCGAATCGGCCGAGGCATCCTCCCTCATGGACATGATGGAGATAATCAAGAACCCGAGCGTTATCTCCGGGCTGGTCAACAACAACCCAGAGCTGATCAACGGCATCGTGGCCCAGCTCGACCCCGAAGTGGTCGCCGGCGCCATAAACGCCAACCCCGATTTCATCCCGGCCGTCCTCAATGAGCTTGAGGCCGCAACCGTCGACGCGCTCATCGCCCAGGGTTCCTCCTTCCTCGACCGCGTGGTGACCGCGCTCGACCCATCCATCCTCTCGGATATCGTCAATGCCAACCCGTCTTTCATCAGCACCCTGCTCAACTCCCTCGACCCGGCCGTCCTTGCCGGCATCATCAACGACAATCCGGACTTCATAACCAGCCTGGTCACCACACTGGACCCCAGCACCATGGCAGCGGCCTTCAGCTCCGAGCCCATGATGGGATGGCTCTCCACCCTCGTCTCCAGGCTGGACCCCGGTGCTCTGGCGGGGCTGATCAACGCCAACCAGGGAGTGGTGGAGGGCGTGCTCTCGTCCCTCGACCCGGTGGTGATGGCGGGGGCCCTCAACGCCAACCCGTCATTCCTGGGATCGCTGGTGGGCGCGCTCGACGCGAACGCCCTGGGGGACGCGCTCAACGCCAACCCCGGCTTCTTCGGCTCGCTGCTGGGCAGGCTGGACGCCGCGGCGCTGGCCGGCGCCCTGAACGCCAACCCGGACTTCATAAACGGCGTGCTCTCGCGGCTGGACTTCGCCGGCCTCGACCCGTCCGCGGTGGCGGGAGCCATCAATAACAACCCGGGCTTTCTGGCAATGCTCTTCCAGGGGCTCGATCCGGTGGCCCTGGCGGCGGCCGTCAACAGCAGTCCGGACTTCCTGGGCGGGATTCTCTCCTGCCTTGACCTCTCGGGGATAGATCCCTCCATGGTGGCGGGGCTGATCAACGCCAACCCGGACTTGCTGGCGGCGGTGCTGGATGGGTTGGACCCGGCGGTGATCGACGCCCTCCTCGCCGGCAGCGGCGACCTCATCGGCCAGGTGCTTGAAAACCTGGACCCCGACGTGATCGCGGACATCATCACAGACAATCCCGATCTCATAGCCGATCTCATGGGCTCGCTGGACCCGGCCTCCCTTGCGGGCATCATCAACTCCAACCCCGCCTTCCTGAACGGTCTGCTCGCGGCCCTCGACCCGGCGGTGATAGCCGGGGCCGTCAATGCCAACCCGCCATTCATGAACGGCGTCCTCTCGAACCTGCAGTCCACAGCCGTCGACCCCGCCGTGGTGGCCGCGTTCATCAACGCCAACCCTGCGTGGCTGAGCGCTCTCGTGTCCCAGCTAAACCCCACGTCGCTGGTGCCGGCCTTGCAGGACAACCTGGGTTTCATGGTGTCGCTTATAAACGGCTTGGGCAGCGGGCCCCTGGCCGAGCTGATCGACTCCCTCGCGACCGGCGCGCTGAGCAAGGTGGAGGTGAAGACCCACGTGCGCCTGGACGTGCCCATCCTGGACATGTTCTGGTTCGATGCGGGCGCCATGGTGAAGGGAGCCCTCACAACCCCATAACGTCCCCCTCGGTGAGGCCGGGGGGTCAGGCCCGGAAATCGGCCTGGGGATAGGGTGAGGTCTATCCCCCTTAACCGAAAA
>CAZGWK010000068.1:0-15296 GCA_964529285.1 uncultured Actinomycetota bacterium | reverse complement strand
ACGACTCCATCGGCGTTACCTCCCCCGCCGCGCAGTGGTACCTGGCGGAGGGGGCAACGAGCCCGGGAGCGGGCGCGGGTGAGATAGAGCTGCGCGTCGCGGAAAGGGCGGGCGTGGCGAGGAGCGGCGAGATAACCACCTCGGGCGTTCCCCTCCCGCGGGACTTCGGCGTGTACGATGCGGGAGACATCTCCCTCCGCGACGCCAGCGGCTCCCCCGTCCCCTGCCAGGTAAAGGTGACCGCCCGCTGGGGCGGCTCGCCCGACGATGCCACCAAGCCCGTCAAGTGGCTGCTGCTGGACTTCCCGGCCAGCATCGCCGCATCGGGTGAGTCCATTTACTTCCTGGGGCGCTCCGGGGTAGGCGCCGAACCGGCCTCGACCGTAGACATCCACGACGACGGCACCACCGTCACCATCGACACGGGGGCGGCCGTGTTCCGCATGCGACGCGATTCCTTCGACCTCTTCAGCGGCGTGGAGCTGGCGGGCGCGGGCAGCGTGCTCTCCCCCTCCGACAGCAACGGCTTCGTCATCTCGGCAGGGGGAACGGACTACCGCTCCAGCCTGTCGCCTCCCGCATCCCTCAGCGTAGAGGAGGAAGGGCCCCTGCGGGCCTCGGTGCTCGTGCGCGGCAGCCACGCCTCCGCAGCGGGAGGGACGAAGCTCGCCTATACCGCGCGCATACATTTCTACGCCGGCTCGGCGCAGGCCCGCGTCCTTTATACCCTGGAGAACCACAACCCCACCCAACCCGACGGCGAGGGCCAGCCGCAGTGCTGGGACATCGGATGTCCAGGCAGCGAAACCTTCTCCGGCCTCTACCTCGGCCTTCAGCCCGGCGTGGGCTCATCCCCCGCGGCGGTCCTGGGCACGGGCGAGGGCGGTTTCTCATCAGGCGGTGAACTCGCACTCCACCAGGATTCCTCGGGGTCGGACTTCTGGGACGTGCACCGCGGCCATTTTCCCCGCCCCCAGTCCTACGTCTCCATGCGGGGATGGAGGGCTTACGGCGGCGGCAGCGAGCTGGGGCGGGGCGACCACGCCCGGGCGTGGCTCGACCTCTCCGGGAACGGCAAGGGGCTTGCGGTCGGCCTCAAAGACTTCTGGCAGAACCACCCCAAGGGCATCTCAGCCGCAGGCGGCGAGATCCGCCTCTCCCTCTTCCCGTCCGCATACGGCGGCGACTTCGTCTTCCGCCCCGGGGAGCACAAGACCCACGAGGTCCTGCTCCACTTCCACGCCGGCAATGCGGACCAGGCCGGTACAGCACAGGTCATGGCGGCCATGGACGCGCCCCTGTTCGCCCTGGCCTCCCCGCAATGGTACGCTGACAGCGGAGCCCTGAGGAGGACGGCGGCCGGCAGCGGCGATCCCCGCTTCTCGGCCTACGAGGACCAGAACCTGGCGGCCTTCGACCCCTCCATCGGCTCCACCGCATACTCACTCCTTGCGAGCATCGAGGAGAACGATTTCTACGGCTGGTGCGATTACGGCGACGTGCCCCTCGACTACGAGACCCCGTCGGGCCAGATGAACCTCAAGTACGATTTCGACTACGGCATGCTGGCGCAGTTCCTGCGCACGGGCGACTTCCGCTGGTGGGACCTGGCCGGTCCCGCCTGCCGCCACGTCGCCGACGAGGACATCCTCCATTACGAGGGAGGGATAGACCACTGGTCGGACGGGGGCTACTTCGGCCACTCCTACCACGACGAACCCGGAGACTCCAACCCGCACCGCAATTACGGCGCGCCTCACCCCGACCTTTGCTTCGCGGTCTCCGGCAACCTCCTCTACTACTATCTCACCGGCTACGAGGAATGCAGGGAATCCGCCTTCGAGGTCATCGACAACATGCGCTACCGCTACGAGAACAGCTACGGCCGGGGCAACGGCGAGGGCTGGGCCGACGGCTATAACGACTACGGCAGCGATTCCTTCCGCCCCTTCGCCAACGGGCTGAGCGTCATGACCGACGCCTACGCGGCCAGCGGGGACGCTAAATATCTCGCGACGGCGCAGTGGATAATCGACAACTCCCACCTGGCCGCCGACCCCTTCCTTGCAGCCCCGCAGCCGGGCTTCGGCGGAGGGACCTCCATCTTCTCCCTGGACATGTTCACCTTCTCGCTGGGACGGTACCTGGACACGCTCGCCGGGGCGGGCCTGCCGGATTCCGGTAACGCGGCCGGGTACCTGGTAAGCCTGGTGCGGCACGAGGCCGAGCAGTGCTGGCGCACGGGTGCAGAGGGTTACCAGGGTTTCCCGTATGCGTGGAGCTACGCCGGGGCGGCCGACGAGAGCTTCGGAGTGGTCAACCTGTGCAACTGGCACCTGCTCTCAGCCGACTGCCTAACCTACGGGTATCTTTACGGCGGCGGCGGCGACCTGCTGGACCTGGCGGCGCAGGCTTTCCGCACCGGCTCCGAGCGGCCCAACGGAGAGGGGACGGAACCGGCATACTGGTCCACCAAGGAGTCGGCCAACGCGGCCGTCTTCGGACAGGTGTACATGCAGGCCGCGAACGGACCGTGACCCGGCCGCGACCATGCGGGAACGGGGGTTGGGCCGGAACAGGGACATGCTGGTGATGCCGAGGAACAGTCCGTATATCGACCCTTGCGCTAAGAGCGGCTTCCTTTCGAAGTACAGCGTAGTGGATACCGCGAGGAACTCGCTATGGTCAGAGGCAGCAAGGAGGTCACGATGTCTATTACATGGACCGCGAAGGTGACCATTTTGACGACGGCCCCAAGTCACTCTATTGTATTTACAGGCAGATAAGGCTGGTCGATATCTGGGAGGTGCCTGGAGTGAAAAAAGCATTGGCGCTGTTTGCGTTGTGTGTACTCGCCGTTTCGCTGGTCATCTTCTTGCCGGGATGCGGGCCGAGCAGCGAGGATCAGGCCATGAGGTACATCGGCAGGGGCGACGCATACGCATACCGCATGGCGAGCGAGGGAGAGATAATGAGTGCCGCCCTGGAGGATTTCTTCGACGTACTGCAGGGCCCCAATCCCGAGGCGATATTGAATCCCGGCGGCCCCCTGGAGCAGTACGAAGACGCACAGGCTGAGATGCTCAACAACGCCATATTGGCGGAAGGCGAATACGGGGGCGTGCCCTCCCTGGACGGCGCGGAGGAGGAGAAGGAATACGCGACGATGATGATCGAGGTCGCACAGAAAACGGCTGATCTGGGGGAATTCATCGATGCGTGGTTCGGGGGGGCGCTGGACGTCATACAGACCCTGGACGAGAACAAGATAAGGTCGTACCTGACCGGCGACGAGTTCGAGGGCGGCCTGGCGGAGATAGATGAGATGCGGGCGGAGATCGACGCGCTTGCCAGCGAGGCGAGGGACTACCGGCTGGAGAGCGATTTCTAGATTCTCTCAGGTGGAAAAGAGAGGAACGGTTCTCGCTCGGGTGACGTCCCTATGATCGGGCGCTTAGAAGGGAGTAGGCCAAAGTGGATAAAGACAGGTGCGTTCATAGAGCCTGGGTATTGGCACTGGTCGCGGCGCTCGCGTTCCCATTACTGACGGGGCTCGTATCCTGCGGCAGCAGCGGTGCGGCAACGGAGGAATCGCAAGCCGAAGAGACGGACGACGGAACGCCGCTCCCTCCGGGACTGAGCAGCGAGGACCTGGAGGGTCTGAACCTCGAGGACGCGGCCTCAGACGCCGGCGGTGAAGGGTCGAGTGAGGGCGGGACGGAAGGAACAACGCAGGACCGGGACCCCAGGTATACGGCGGACCTGGCCGGTGCCCGCTTCACCGTAGTCGAGGCGACCAGGAACGACTCCAATGCCAAGGTCATCGCATCGTCGGCGAGAGAAGTCCTGGGAGACTACCTGGAGGTGGAGCTGCGGGTCGAGAACGTAGGCGACGAGCTGGCCGATTTCTCGCAGTATTCCTTCCGGCTGGAGAGCCCCAGCATCCAGGCGGACGACTACCGTTCTTACTATGGCGACGTCGGTGCTTTCGGAAAATACGTTGACGAGCACGTGATATCGGCCGTCCTCCTGGACTACGCAGACCTGACGCCGGTGCTCTACAAGCTCAAGAAGAAGGAGGTCCTGGAGGGCGTCTTCCTCTTCTACGATCTTAACCCGCAGAGCGCCGAGTTAAGCGAGGGCTTCAGCGCCGATATCGCCGCCGGGACCGCTTTCCTCGTCATCCGCAAGGTGCGTGGAAGCGATTCCGGAGAAGAGGTGGAGTTGAGCCTCGCCGGGCTGCTGGATTGAGCGGCGGTAAAGGAGACACGCCCGATGCGTTCGCTAAGAAGGGGCATTAAGAGTTTCTGGCGCCATCCCGTGGGCAACCTCGTCGTGGTGCTGCTGCTCTTCGTATGCCTGGCTTTCTCCCTTTCCATGCTGGTGGTGAAGCTGGCCGCGGACGCCCAGGTCGAGGACATAAAGCAGAGCGTCGGTAACTACAGCGAGGTCCGCGTGAGCTCCGAATACATCCTGGAGGTCTTCGAGGGGGAGCTGGACAAGGGGGAGAGGCAGAGGAGGCGCGAAGCCCGCAGCATGAACGAGGAGGAGGAGGTCGAGGACAGGGCCAAGTTCCTCCTCCCCGAGGAGTTCGCCGACGCCTTCGCCCTCCAGGAACATATCATCACCTTCGACAAGGTCCAGAACGCCGGGATCATCATCACCAACGCCGAGAACTCCGAGCTTACTCCCCTGGCGCAGTACGCAACGGACACCGAGCTGGCCAGGCAGGGTATCGAGGGCTTGAACCGGCAGACGCTGGGGAACCTGTTCGTGTTCGAGGGCAACACCAATTGCTCCTCCGCCTCCGATTTTCTCAACGGGAGCAAGAAGCTCGTCGAGGGCTCGTTCTTCACCTACGAGGACTACCTGGAAAAGAACCGGGTGGCGCTGGTGGAGAAGAACATGGCCGAGGACAACGAGCTCGGGATCGGGGACCAAGTGGAGGCGGCTATCGTCGGCGGGGGCAGGAACAACCGCACCATGGAGATCGAGATCATAGGCATATACGAGACCATCGAGGCGGAGCGCGACGCGGGGAGCATCCTGGATTACAACCCGGCCGGCAACAAGCTCTTCGCCCCCCTCTCCGTGGTGCAGGAACTCAACGGCACGCCCGGCTACGTGGAGCTGGGTTCCTATTACTTTGACAACGTGGACAGCACCGCTGCCCTGCGGAAAGCGTTCAGGCAGGAGATAGCGGACGGCAACAGATTCGAGCTCATAACCGATTACGCGGACTACGAGAAGATATCGGAACCGCTGGAGAAGGTGGGTAAGACCTCTATGATAGGGCTCATCGGGGCCCTGGGGGCCTGCGCCCTGATCATCCTCCTGGCCATGGCCATAATCATCGGCGGGCGGACCAGGGAGCTGGGCGTACTCAAGGCCATAGGGGCCACGGGCCGCCAGGTCATCGTGCAGTACGCCGCGGAGGTCATCTGCATCTGCCTGGTATCGGTGATCCTGGCCACCGGGGCCACCGTCCTCATAAGCCAGGGCATCGGCAACTGGCTACTCTCCGGGAGCCGGCAGGAAGAGGGAGTGGAGGAGGGCGAGGAGGAGAGGGCTTACACCGGCAGCTACCTCTCCGACCGTAAGCTGTATAAGGAAGGCGGCCTGTATTCCGTCGCTGTCGAGGAAGACGACACCGTCAATCTCAACGTCATATACCAGGGGGACCTGCTCCTCTACGGCATCCTCATCCTCATCGGCATAAGCCTGCTGGGGATGGCGGTCCCCGTGATCTGGATAACCAGGCTCAGACCGGCGCGGGTCCTGAGCATGGAATAGAGGTGAAAGATTATACAGGACACACTGGAAGTCAAGGGATTGAGTAAGACCTTCAAGGCCAAGGCGGGAGGCGTCACAGCCGTGGACAGGGTGAGTTTAGAGGCCCACAAGGGCGAGGTGACGGTGATCGTGGGACCGTCCGGCTCCGGCAAGACCACCCTGCTCTACCTCCTGGGCTCACTGGAAAGCCCCGATACGGGAGAGATAATCACCTTCGGCGAGAACATCGCCGCCCCTGGCGCCGATCTCATCGCGTACCGCAGAAAGAGGGTGGGCTTCGTATTCCAGTTCTTCAACCTCATCTCCGCCCTCACGGCACTGGAGAACGTCATGCTGCCCATGGACCTGCAGGCAGTGCCGGCATCACGGCAGCGCAGCACGGCGGTGGAGCTCCTGGCCAGGATGGGCATAGACGAGAGGCTGCAGAAGGCCAAGACCAACAAGATAAGCGGCGGCGAAAAGCAGCGCGTGGCCATCGCCCGGGCCATGGCCAATGATCCCGATATCGTCCTGGCGGACGAGCCCACGGGCAACCTGGACAGCGCCACCGGTCGCGTGGTGGTGGATATCCTGGCCAGCCTGGCGCACGAGGACAACAAAAGCGTGGTTATCGTCACCCACGACGAGGGTATCCTGGATGTGGCCGACCGTTCCTTCCACATGATGGACGGGAGATTGAGAACGCTTTGAGGAGCTGCAGCCCCCGCGCGAGGAAGACTATCTATCAATAGATAGTATCCTTAACTATATGGTCATAATAACTTGCCATATTATGCAGGCGATGTTACATTCAGATATGAAAAACAGCTGTTGAAAGCATAACAGAGGGAGGCAAAGAACCATGGATTACGATGCTGTTGTCATCGGAGCGGGCCTCGGGGGGCTGTCCTGCGCCGCCACCCTGGCGCATCAGGGTTTCAAGACGCTGGTGTGCGAGAACACGGGCCAGGTGGGCGGCTGCTGCTCGTCCTACGACTACCAGGGATACCGCTTCGATATCGGTGCCAGCGTGGTGGAACTGGAATGGGTGATCGACGAGCTTTTTGAGGGCATGGGAAAAAAGACCGCCGACTACATAGACTTCATCCCCGTCGATCCCATCTACGGCTTCATCACCGCCGACGGCAGGCGCTTTTCCTATCCCGTCGACGTGGCCGGGACCAGGGAGGTCATCGCGGGCCTTTCCGAGGAAGACGCGGAAGCCTGGGACCGCTTCGCCCAAGTCGGCTCCGAGGCCATCAGGAAAGCCTTCGGCAGGGTGATGTCCAAGCCCATGGCGACGATGAAGGACATGATGAGGGTGGGGCTGGAGAACCCCGCGATGATGAAATTCCTCAAGTACTTCATAATGAATTTCGAGAGCACCCTCTGCCAGTTCTTCAAGAGCGACACCGTCAGGGCCTCCATGTGCCTGCAGTCCTATTTCATCGGCCTGCCCCCCGCCCTCTGTCCGGGATACGTGGCCTTCCTCGCCTACTCGGAACACGAGGGGGTTTTCTACCCGCGCGGGGGCATGATAGCCATACCCCAGGGCATAGCCAGTGCCTTCCGGGAGTCCGGGGGAGAGATCATGTTCAATGCCACGGTAAGAAAGGTGCTGCTGGAAGGCGGTCGCGCTTGTGGCGTCGAGCTGGCCGACGGTACCCAGATAAGCTCGCGCATGGTGGTATCCAACATCAACGCCAAGACGCTCTACCTGGAGCTGGTGGGCGAGGAAAACCTGCCGGCATGGGCCAAGCGGGCCATAAAGAGCTACGAGGTATCCATGCCCTCCCCCATGATCATGCTGGGGCTGGACAAAAAGCCGGACCTGGATGCGCACCATACCATCCCCTACTCCACGCTGGACGAGATGAACCGTATCTGGTTCGAGGAATACTTAAACAACCGTATCCCTGAGTTCGGTGCCGGTCTCATCTCCTGGCCGACCCACGCAGACCCCTCCCTGGCCCCGCAAGGACACCACTGCCTGAACATGATAGCCTTCGCACCTTACGAACCCGCGGAAGGTGACTGGGACCAGATCAAGGACAGGTATCTGGAGACGCAGCTCGACGTCCTGGAGAAGACCTTCGGAGTCAAGATAAAGGACAACGTGGTCGTGGCCAGGGTCAACACCCCCAAGGACTTCGAGAGGATGCTCCGTCATCCCCGCGGCGCCGTATACGGCCTGCAGAACGACGTCACCTGCTCCGCCGCCTTCCGTCCGGGGGCACGCTCGCGCGCGGTGAAAGGACTCTATCTCACCGGCGCCTCCACCCATCTCGGCGGAGGCGTAGCACCCACCATAGGGTCGGGAATGGTGGCGGGGGAACTCATGCGCAAGGACTTCGCGTGATGAGCATCCGCAACCGCCTCTTTCTCGCGTTCGGCTATCTCTACCGCATGCTGTACCTCATCCCCATCGTCGGCGACCGCATAGTGCGGGGGATAGGCGGGGCCATAGCTTTCATGAACTATCACTCGCCTTACGGCATCAAGTCATTCGTCTCCATGGATGAATTCAGAAAGCGCTTCGAGGAGCTCGTGGAACTGGCGGGCCTTCCCGCAGAGGTAACCGGCCACGACGAGGAGAAGCTGGAGCTGGTGGTGAAGTGGTGCCCGTACGGGTTCAGCAAGCCCGGGCACAAAGGGGTCTGCGATGCGGCGATGGACATGGACCGCAAGATGTACGCCTACTGCGGCGCTAAGCTGGTGATAGACGAGTGCATCCCGGACGGCTCCAGCGTCTGCAAGTGCTCGATATACGGGCCGGACCGACCGTTGAGCGCATAAGGAGGATAGCGATGACCGAGAAACAGGGCAAATATGACGTGATCGTCATCGGGGCCGGCGTGGCCGGCCTGGTGTGCGGGAATTACCTGGTGCGCAAGGGGAAGAGGGTCCTCATACTCGAGCACGGCAGGATGGTCGGGGGTAACATCTCGGGCATACGGCGCAAGGGCTATTTCTTCGATGCCGGGTCGCAGTCCACGGAGAACGTGGGCATCCTCTTCCCCATCCTCGCGGAGCTGGGCCTGTATAATCCCGACGACTGGGACCGGGCGGACTGGCGCATGATATCCCCCGACTGCGACGTGGTGCTGCGCGACTTCGCACAGATAAGGGCCGACTTCAAGCGGTGCTTTCCGGAGTCGTCATGCGATATCGACGCGTGGTTCGATTTCATCGAACCGGGATGCAACCTCATGAAAGACCTCATGGGCGGCGCCCCGTTCCCCCTTCTCCAGCGGGGCGCGGACCGCTACCGCACCCTGGCGAAGATGGCCAAGGTCGGCCTTCCCATGCTCAAGTTGATGCCCGAGACCTTGAGGAAGTCGGGCGGCGAGAAGGCCAGGGAGATATTCGACGACCAGCGGCTGGCCTTTCTCTTCGGGGAGTTCGGCGACGAGAACATGCTTCTCTTCATGTACTACGCTTTCTGGTACAGCTTCCTCTACGACTACGTCTATCCCAAGGGCGGCCTGGTGGCCCTGGCGGACATGCTCGCGGAATCTTTCAAGGAGAAGGGCGGAGAGATACGACTGTCCAGCACGGTCGACAAGGTACTGACCTCGGGAGACAGGGCGATCGGGGTCGAGATAAGCGGTGGAGAGAGGTTCCACGCAGACAAGATAGTGAACACCGGCAACACCAAGAGGCTGGTCACGGAGATGTGCGACCCGTCCCTGTTTCCCAAGAAATTCCTCGCCAGGAACAAGGGCGGGGACGTCAGCGTCTCAGTGGTCACCGCTTTTCTGGGGCTGGACATGTACGACAGCGAGCTCGCCGAGAAGCTCAAGGCCCACCACACCCTATACTGGAGGACCTACGTATACGAGGACGATGTTTTTGACCCGGATCTTCACCACAAGAACTGGGCCATGCTCAGCTGGGTCTCCATGCACGACAAGAGCCTGGCGCCCGAGGGCAAGAACTCAGTCATCGTCCAGATACCCATGCCCTACGACTGGATGAACGGCTGGGGGACCGGCACCGACGACCCCATGGCCCGCAACGAAGCGTACCGGGAGCTCAAGGACAAGGTGCTGGGCGACATAATCGAGGACATGGAGGACGTGGTCCCCGGCATACGCGACAAGGTCGAATACAAGGACCTTGCCACCCCGCGTACCCTCTCCAGGTATACCCTCAACCCCCGGGGATCGATAATGGGCTGGTCATACAACATGTACAAGACCCCCCTCTTCGGGCGTTTCGCACAGTTTTCTACTCCGGTGAAGAACCTCTACCTGGCCGGGCATTACTCTATCTGGCCGGGAGGTATTGTCTTCTCCGCCCTCACGGGCAAGCTGGTCGCGGACGGGATGTACGAGGGTTTCCGCAAGGTCCTGCTCTGGTAAAAAGGCGCCTGCGCCCGCCGGGTATCAGGGATGCAGGCTGCGCAGTTCCCGCTTGAGGATCTTGCCGATGGAGCTCTTGGGAAGGGTCTCCAGGATGCGCACCTCACGCGGCTGCTTGTAGGTGGGCAGGTGCTCGCGGCAGAAATCCAGCAGCTCTTCGCCGGTGGCCTCGCTGCCGGGCTTCAAGGCCACGTAAGCCACGATGTCCTCACCGTAAGTGGAATCGACGATACCGATGACCGCGGCCTCGGCCACCGCGGGATGGCCGTAGATGACCTCTTCTATCTGCATGGGCATGATGTTCTCGCCGCCCTTGATGATGATGTCCTTCTTGCGGTCGGTGATGTACAGGTAGCCGTCCTCGTCGAGATATCCAATGTCGCCGGTGTGCAGCCAGCCGCCGCGCAGCGTTTCCTCCGTCTCCTCGGGCCGCTTGTAGTAGCCCTTCATCACCTGCGGCCCCCGGATGACTATCTCGCCTATGCCGTGCGGAGGGAGCGGGTTGTCGTCCTCGTCGAATACCGCAAGCTCCATGTTGGGGTAGGCCTTGCCGATGGCCCCGTCTCTCCATTCCTGGCTCGGCCGCAGGATAGCCCCCATGCCGGCGGACTCCGTCAGTCCATAGAGCTGACGCATACCGCAGTCGAACCTGGCCATGAAATCGCGCCTCAATTCCAGGGGAAGGGGAGCCGCTCCGGCTATGCAGTCCTCGAGTGAACTCAAGTCGTAATTTTCCGCATTGGGATGGTTGAGGATGAGGGAATACATGGTAGGGACCGCGGGAAAGAAGTTGACCTTGTACTTCTCGATCAGGCGCATGCATTCCTCGGGTTCGTACCAGCGCATGAGGATGGCCCTGGTCGCGGGAATATCGCTGTAGTTGCCGGCGTTCATCGCCCCCACGCCGTAGATATGGGCCATGGGAAGGCATACCAGCGTGACCAGCGGTTTGCTCACCTCGCTGGCGAGATAGGCGCTCTCGGCGCCGGTTATGAGGTTCTCGTGGGTGAGCATCACCCCCTTGGGCTTGCCGGTGGTGCCCGAGGTGTACATGAGTATGGCCACGTCGTCGGGGTCCCTGTCCACCATCTCCAGCTCCGGCGATGACTCCGCGAGCAGCCTTTCGTAGGAGAGCGTGCGGCCTTCGTCCTGTCCCCCTACCACGATGATATGACGCAGGTTCTCGAGCCCCTCGACCGCCTCCAGGATCTTCCCGACCAGGATGGCGTCGGTCACCACCGCCACGGCGCCGGAGTCCTCGAGGATGAAACGGCATTCTTCGGGCGAGAGGACGAAGAGGATGGGCAGGGCGATGCCCCCGATGGCGTAGATACCGCCGAAGGCCTCGAAGACCTGCGGACAGTTGGACATGGTCACCGCGACCACATCATCAACGCCGATCCCCAGCTCGGAAAGGGCGTTCCCAAGGCGTGCGGAGTTCTGCCTCACCTCAAGGTTTGTGATCTCGCGGTCTTCGAAGACCATGGATACGGTCACTCCGACCTTTTCCAGATGCTGTTCCCCCAGCATGCCCACGTTCATCTGCTTACCTCCATTTGTGTAGGGAGGCGTGATGCGCCCCCTGCTTTCCTTCCCGTTTCCGCCGGTCCAGTTTATATCCTGTGCGTATTGTATTTTCCCCACACGCCGTCGTCGTAACCAGAGCTGTAGAAAAGGTGCGGTCAGCCATCTATGCCTCTTGATGATAACCGATTCTGCACCATAACGGCAATCTATGCTAACCACCTGGTATGGTATTAATATCCGTTTGTTGAACTGTTGCTGTTCATTACGACTAGATCACCGGTGGCTCGGGCTGGAAAACCCCGCGCCGCAGCGCGGGCGCCGCCGCGTTTTCGCGCCGCATTCTCTTGAGCGTTCTTACATCTATCGGTTGTTGAGATAGCATGTGGATCCGCTGGGCGTTGCCGTGATAGCATCACCTTTATGCCCCGCAGGCAAAATCAGGGACGAGGGAATACCGGAAATAGAAATAGCACTTGCAGCGGTCTCCTCATTATAATAATATTTTAACACCTGTAAAATCCAGGACCTGCGCACGCTTGCCGGTAAACGCAGGAAAGAGATGAGGGGGGTTTCCAACACACGGAAACGAAAACAAAGGGGGATACCGATGAGAACCACCAGCAATGCATCCTTGACTCAACGTGCCATTCTATTCATCGTCATCGTCTCGGCGGCGGCTCTGCTCTTCACCATGCTGCCGCTCGGACCTGTGCAGGAACAGGCAGGGGCATCACCGCCTAGCTACGAGCCGGCCACCTTCGACCTCTTCAGCATGTTTCCACAGCAGGTGCTGTCGCCGGCGACGGGCAGGACCCTTACCTGGATGCCGGTGGAGACGCGCAACGTCGCCGACGTCACCGAGTGGACGTGGCTGTCCGCACGGAGCGAGTCGCCTTATTTCAACGCCCTGGTCATGCCCCCGCTGGTGAGACCTTCCGGCGCGGAGGGCACAGCGAAATCCTGGGTGCTGGTAACCTGCTCACCGGCTACCCCCGAGGGGACGGTAGGGCACATAAAGGTCACCGGCGTGCGCGGCTCCGAACAGCACCGCGTCTGGCTGGGCGTGACCGCCCTCGCATCGCATCCGCAGCTGGTGAACTCGGCGGGAGACCTGCTTGCGGGACAGGGATACCGCGATCCCGTCATGCAGGCCTATTCGGGTGAGCCCCTCACATGGCAGCTCGAGGCCACGAACCGCGGCGGGACCCGCGACACCTATGCCCTGTCCTGGGAGGCGGACTTCCCCTGCCAGGTGAGGTTCACCGACTCGGGAGGAGGCGAGATCAGCCAGGTCGCCGTGAACGGGCTGACCCACAATTACCTGTACCCGACCCCGGTCTATTACAGGGCTGAGGTCACGCCGACGGGTGCTATGCCCAAGAACCAACCCCTCGAAGTGACCTTCAAGCTCGGTCCGGGAGAGCTGACCGCTTTGTCGTCGGAGGTCACCATGCAGGTGGTCAATGCGGGTATGCTCTACTGCGCTAACGACCTGTCAGGCATGCGCCCCCACGCCCACCAGGTGATGCCGGGGGAGACCACTTCCTTTATCTTCCACGCCACCAACCTGGAAGCAGATGCAGCCGATATCTCCCTGGCATTCAGCGGGGACACGGATGATTGGGAGGTAGAGCTGGACGCAGATACGATCGCCGGGCTTGCGCCCAAACAGACGGAGCGGGCGATCCTCACGGCTGTCGCCCCGGACTCGGCAGCGGTGGGAGATCGTATCGAACTGACGGTTACCGCCACCAGCAGTCTGGATGCGGAGGACAGCGTTGAGATCGCGGCCGAGGTCACCGGCGAACGCAACGTCTACTATTTCGCCATCGACTCCATGGACCCCGAGTACCTCTATCTCGACCGGGCTGGCACAGGCCCCGGGAGCGAGGGAGACTGGCTCATGCCCAACCTGCGCTCTTTCGCCGGCGACGGCGTCAACTACACGGATGCCAGGGTATACCTTCCTTCGGCCACGGACATGAACCACACCAACGCCCTGGCCGGGACCTACACGGGGACCCAGGGCCTGTACATGGTCGGAGGGACTTTCACCGCTTTCACCGCGTACGACGAGGTGATCAGCGCCGCTAACTCCATGGACCTCATGCGTTACGGCCCGGAAGGGGAGCCCATCAAGCGCATCTACGAGGTGGCCAAGGAGGAGACGGAGGGCAAGGCACTCACCGGCTTCTGGTCCAACAAGAACTGGCTGGCCAACATCGAGGGCGAGAGGACGGTGGACATCGTGGGCCACAGCGAGCGCTTCCCCCTCTTCTTCCCTCCTCCCTACAAGTACAGCGCGGCGGGAGATCCCGCGACGGACGAGAACCCAGCCGATCCCCTCTCCGGTCCCTTATCTGCTTGCTTCTATACGGACACCACCCGGGAGATACTCATCCCGGCCATGCTGGGCCAGTTCAACCTGCTGCTGGGACTGGGCATATACGTACTGCCGGTAAGCCTCATGGTAGGCATGACGCCGGGCAACCACTGCGAGGACCGCTACCTGGTCGATTCCTTCCTGCGCTCCATCGTCGAGGAGGACCCGGACGTCTGTTACATCAACGCCGCCGACCTGGACAACACCGGCCATTTCACGGGCAGCTCGTGGACGGATGACGAATGGGACACCAAGGGCACTCCGGGCGCGATTGACGACGAGAGCGGTCTCAGCCCCTGGATGAGGAGGGACGACTGCCTGGACATCTGCCGCGATGTGGATGTGCTCTTCGCCGAGTTCGTGCAACTGCTCAAAGACCGCGGGGTCTACGACAACAGCGTCATCGTGTTGCTCTCCGACCACGGCATGGAGAACATGAAGGACCAGAGCAAGGGCTACGAGGTGCTGGACCTGCGCCGCATCCTGCGCCAGGAAGGGCTTCTCCACCACGAGGACTACCACGAGGGCGGGGGCACGGAGATCAACTTCATATGGTGCGAGGACACGTGCAAACTGCAGGCTATCGAGGAGATCCTGGAGGGCTACACCGTGGACGACCCCGAGCTGGGACCGGTGCAGCCCCTCATGGTCATCAACCGCGAGGAGGCGGTTGCGGGTGTAGATTACGGGGATATGGGGCACGTACGCCCCATGGAGCTGTATTCGGAGTTCTGGGCAAACCACCCCGACGAACCGGACGGGCATCTCTGGCCCGACCTCTGCATCTTTCCGATGTACAACTACAACGTCGCGGCCCACGGCCAGGTCCTGGCCAGCGCCATCAACCCGGTGGGCATCACCCTGGGCAACGTGCCCGACAACGTGGAGCTGGGTTTCCCAGCCGCCCACGGGGGCCTGCAGACGGCATACATGCCTCTGATCTTCAAGGCGCCCGCGGGATGGTCCTCCTATACGCCGGGAACTGTTATCGAGGAAGAGGTGGAGATCGGCGATATCGCCCCCACCATCTACGAGATACTGGGATGGGAGGCTCCGGCCTGCGTGGACGGAGAGCCCCTGCCGGATTAGCGCAACCTCCGCATAAGAAGGGCGCGCTTACCCGCGCCCTTCTTTGCAGGCCTAGGGGTCAGGCCCGGAAATCGGCCTGAGGACATGCCGGGCTGCGTGTGTAAGGGGATTGCTGCGGCGCGGACTCCTCGCAATGACGCACAGGCCGAAAGCCGGGCCTG
>CAZGWK010000067.1:0-15339 GCA_964529285.1 uncultured Actinomycetota bacterium | reverse complement strand
ATGGTTCCCACGTTCACATGGGGCTTGGTCCTCTCGAATTTCTTCTTGGCCATTTTCATTCCTCCTGAATCAAATACTCGTGTCGCGCTGCAGACACAACTTCCCCATTCTAATAGCACTCAGTCGTCAGTACAAGCATCATTTATTCGCCTCTTATGCGGCGGACTATCTCGTTAGATATGCCCTGTGGAACCTCGCTGTAGTGCGAGAACTGCATATGGTGCGTAGCCCTGCCCTGACTCAGAGAGCGTATATCGGTTGTATATCCGAAGGTTTCGGCCAGCGGGACGTAGGCGTCTACTACCTGCTGACGCCCGCGTGTCTCCATTCCCTCCACCTTTCCGCGCCTGGCATTGATGTCGGCGATGATATCTCCCAGGTATTCTTCCGCGACGGTTATCTGCACCTCCATGATAGGTTCTAATAATATTGGCTCCGCACGGCGCAACGCCTCTTGCAGGGCCGCCGAACCGGCGGCCTTGAATGCCGGCTCCGAGGAGTCTACTTCGTGGTAAGAGCCTCCCTTGAGGGTCACCCTTACGTCCACCACCGGATAGCCGGCCATTACGCCGAACTCCAGGGCCCCTTTCATTCCCTGCTCCGCCGCGGGTATGAACTCCTTGGGAACGGCGTTCCCCGTTACCTTGCTCACGAACTCGAACCCCCCGCCCCGCGGCAGAGGTTCGACATCTATGACCACGTGGCCGTATTGACCGCGTCCTCCCGTCTGACGGATGAACTTACCCTCCACGCCTCGCACATGTCCGAGGATGGTTTCGCGGTATGAGACCTGTGGCCTTCCCACGTTGGCACCGACACCGAACTCCCGCAGCAGCCGGTCCACGATGATCTCCAGATGCAATTCACCCATCCCCGAGATAATGGTCTGGCCCGTCTCGGGATCGAGCTTTACCCGGAAGGTGGGATCCTCGTCCGAGATACGCGCCATCGCCTCACTCAATTTGTCCTGGTCCGCCTTGGTCTTGGGCTCGATGGCCACGGAGATCACGGGAGTGGGAAAGACCATCGACTCGAGCAGGATCGGACGGTGGGCCGAGCACAATGTATCGCCGGTAAAGGTCTCCTTGAGACCCACCGCCGCCACGATATCCCCGGTATAGATCGTCTCTCGCTCCTCGCGATGGTTCGCGTGCATCTGTAGAAGCCGTCCAATGCGCTCCTTCTTCTTGCGGGTGCTGTTGAAAACGGTGGAGCCAACCTTGAGGGTGCCGGAATATACCCGCAGGTAGATAAGTCTTCCCACGTATGGGTCCGAGACTACCTTGAAGGCCAGCGCAGAAAAAGGCTCTTCGTCCGATGCCTTCCTGATCTCTTTCTTGTCCTCTTTGCCCAGGTGTATCCCTTCGATCGGCCGGACTTCCAGCGGAGACGGAAGGTAATCGACGACTCCGTCCAGAAGTGCCTGAACTCCCTTGTTGCGGAAGGAGGAGCCACAAAAAACAGGAGTCACTTCGCTTTTCAATACACCGACTCGCAGAGCGTGCCGTATATCATCGGGGGCTATCTTTTCCTGCCCCGCCAGGTAGCTCTCCATGAGGTTATCATCATATGCCGCGCAGATCTCCAGCAATGCATGGTGATAAAGCTCCGCGGCAATGTGCAGCTCCTCCGGGATATCCGTCCACTCCCACTCGGTCCCCAGCTCATCCATGAAGACCAGTGCTTTCATCTCTACGAGGTCCACAAAACCCTTGAAGTCGTTCTCCGCCCCCAAGGGGATCTGTACGGCAACCGGCTTGGACTCGAAACGGTCTTCCAGCACATCCAGGCACATGAAGAAATCGGAGCCCAGGCGATCCATCTTGTTTACGTAACATATCCTTGGCACTGCATAGTGGTCCGCCTGCCTCCATACCGTTTCCGTCTGCGGTTCCACACCCGCCACCCCATCCAGGATGGCGATCGCTCCATCCAATACCCTCAAGGAGCGTTCTACCTCTACAGTGAAGTCCACGTGGCCGGGTGTATCTATAATGTTGATCTTATGGTCCCCCCAGAAACAGGTTGTCGCGGCGCTGGTGATGGTTATACCTCTTTCCTGTTCCTGTACCATCCAGTCCATGACCGTGGAACCATTATGCACCTCGCCCATTTTATAGGTCTTTCCGGTGTAAAAGAGGATCCGCTCGGTCGTAGTGGTCTTGCCGGCGTCGATATGGGATATGATCCCGATATTGCGTACGCGCAGCACAGGGAAGCGTTCCTCTTCCCTGGGGAGCTTCTCCACCCTACCCGTTGTCGATACTTTCATTTTACCACCGGTAATGCGCGAAAGCCTTGTTGGCCTCCGCCATCTTGTGCAGGTCTTCTTTCTTCTTGATCGAGATACCGATATTGTTGGAAGCGTCAAGCAGTTCCATCGCCAGGCGATCTTTCATGGTCTTCTCCTTGCGCTTGCGAGCGAAAGTCGTTATCCAGCGTATTGCCAGTGTAGTGCTGCGCCTGGGACGTACTTCCACCGGTACCTGGTAACTCGCGCCACCTACCCTGCGTGACCGTACCTCCAGGATGGGGCGCACGTTATCGGTTGCCTTGCGCAGTACCGTAAGGGGGTCGTTGCCCGTCTTCTCGTGCAATATGTCCAGGGCGCCGTAGACGATTTTCTCCGCCTTGCTCTTCTTGCCGTCCAGCATGATCTTGCGTATATACTGCTCTACCAGGATACTGTGGTATCTGGTATCGGGCTGGATCTCCCTCTTCGGCGCTGGTCCTTTTCTCGGCATACCTCTCTCCTCGACTCCCCGACCCCTAGAGGCCGGCCGTCTTTTTCGTTCCGTACCTGGAACGCGATTGTTTGCGATCTACGACTCCAGCAGCATCCAGGGTGCCGCGTATGATCTTATAGCGCACGCCCGGAAGGTCTTTTACCCTGCCTCCTCTCACCAGAACAATGGAGTGTTCCTGCAGGTTGTGACCTATCCCTGGTATATAGGAAGTAGCCTCGATGCCGTTCGTCAACCTCACCCTTGCTATCTTGCGCAAGGCAGAGTTGGGCTTCTTGGGGGTACTCGTCTTGACCTGCGTGCAAACGCCACGCCGCTGCGGGCAGCCCTGCAGCGCCGGCGTCTTGACCTTCTTGCGCTTGTCGGAACGCCCCTTACGTATCAGCTGGTTGATTGTCGGCAACTATACCTCCTCAGGTGATCTATACTTTAATTTACCTGCTTTTTTACATCCAACACACCAAAGCGCAAGTTTACCATCACCCTACATGGGTGTCAATTAAACCCGCGTACGGCCTCTTCCTAGGACTCCTCGGCCTCCTCGGCCTCCTCCTCCTCGAATTCACGCAGCAAGCCGTACTTCTTCAGCTCTTCCACGTTGCCCTTGCCCAGACCGGCCTCATACAGTTCGTCTTCGCTCATTCTGAGCAGGTCAGCTGTGGTGTTTACCTCTGCCTCTTTGAGCAGTTTCTTCGTTCTGGTGGAGAGTTCCAGATCTTCTATAGCGGTCTCGTCGGCTTCCAGTACCGCCGATACCGTCTCCGTCCCGAACAGCTCCTCCAACTCCTTTACCGTAGGCGTGGTAGCCTTGCCGCTTACCGCTTTTTGAGCCGCTTCCTCCAGGAGTCCGATACCGGCATGCTTGGGCCTGACTTTGATGTTGCGGTAACAGTTCATGCCCGTTCCCGCGGGTATGAGCTTCCCGATTATCACGTTTTCCTTCAGTCCCAGGAGGGGATCGACCCTTCCCGAAATGGCGGCATCGGTGAGCACGCGCGTGGTCTCCTGGAACGATGCCGCCGAGAGGAAGGAGTCAGTGGCCAGTGAGGCCTTGGTGATGCCCAGCAGCATCTGGCGTGCGGACGCAGGCTCTCCGCCTTCCTCCATCAATATCTTGTTGGCCTCGGCGAACAACTTGTGGTCCACCTTCTCGCCCGGCAGCAGCTCGGTGTCGCCCGCCTCAACGACCTCGACTTTCTTCATCATCTGGCGCACGATGAGCTCTATGTGCTTGTCGTGGATGTCCACGCCCTGGCTCTTGTAGACCTCCTGCACCTCCTGGACCATGTACAACTGTGCCGCCTGAGGGCCCAGCACGCGCAGGATATCGTGGGGGCTGGCGGAACCCTCGGTAAGCTGATCTCCCGCCGCCACCTCCTGCCCGTCGCGCACCCTCAGGCGGGCGCGCCGCGGTACCTGGTATGCGCGCTCCTTGCCGCCGGAGCCGGTTATGGTTATCTTGCGCGCCTTCTCGGATTCCTCGATGGAAACCACCCCGGATATATCGGCGATGACCGCCTGCCCCTTGGGCTTGCGGGCCTCAAAGAGCTCGACCACCCTGGGAAGGCCGTGGGTGATGTCCTCCCCGGCCACGCCCCCAGTGTGGAAGGTGCGCATGGTGAGCTGGGTTCCGGGCTCGCCGATGGACTGGGCGGCGATGATGCCCACCGCCTCGCCGATCTCCACCAGCCTGCGGGTGGCCAGCATGGTGCCGTAGCAGCGGCTGCACACGCCGTAGCGCGATTCGCAGGTCATCACCGAGCGCACCATGACCTCCTCGATGCCCAGCTTGGATATCTTCTCCACCATCTCCAGGTCGATCTCTGAGTTCTTCGGGATGAGCACCTCTTTCGTCCTCGGGTTGCTCACCCTCTTCAGCGCGACCCTGGCGGCCAGGGAGGTGTTCGGCTCGCCCTGGGGGTTGAGCACCTTCACCGGTATACCCTTGTCCGTGCCGCAGTCCAGCTCCCTTATGATGACCTCCTGGGAGACGTCCACCAGGCGGCGCGTGAGGTATCCCGAGTCGGCGGTCCGCAGCGCGGTGTCCGCCAGCCCCTTTCTGGCCCCGTGGGTGGAGATGAAGTACTCCAGCACGGTGAGCCCTTCGCGGAAGTTCGACTTGATGGGTCGATCGATGATCTCGCCCTTGGGGTTGGCCACCAGGCCGCGCATACCCGCCAGCTGGCGGATCTGCTTGATGTTTCCGCGAGCTCCCGAATTGGCCATGAGGAAGATGGGGTTGAAGGTGTCGAAGCTCCGCTCCATGGCCTCGGTGACCTCGTCGGTGGCTTCCGTCCACAACTCCACTACCCTCTGGTGACGTTCATCGTCGGTGATCAGGCCGCGCTTGTAGTTCTCCTCGATTCTCTCGACCTCTGCCTCCGGCGCCTCCAGGATATGCTCCTTGTCGGGCGGCACGGTGATGTCCTGCACGGAGATGGTGATGCCCGCGCGCGTGGCGAAGTGAAAACCGGTGCGCTTGATGTTATCGAGGATCTCCGAGGTCTTCAGCGTATCGTAGCGGCTGGCGATGTCGGTCACGATGTGCTGCAGGTTGCTCTTGTTGATGGGTTCGTTAACGTAAGGATAATCCTCGGGCAGGGCGGAATTGAAGATAACCCTCCCCGCCGAGGTCTCGTATATCTTCGCCGGACGCGCGTACTTGCGTATGCGCACCTTTAGCGGGGAATGCAGCTCCACCTCTTTGAACTCGTAGGCCATTATGGCCTCGTCGGGCGAGGAGAAGACCTTCATCTTCATGGAGGCCGGTTCCTTGCCTTTTTCCTCGGCCTGGTTGTTGGCCTTTTCGAACTTCTTATAGTCTACCTTGTCGCCCGCCTTGAGATTCGTACCTCCGGGTTCCTCTATCTCCACTTTCTCCGGGAACCTGGACTCCGTCAGGTAGGAGGCACCCAGCACCATGTCCTGGGTGGGGGTGGTGATGGGGCGCCCGTGCGCCGGCGATAGTATGTTGTGGGAGGACAGCATGAGGATACGCGATTCCGCCTGCGCCTCGGACGAGAGAGGCAGGTGCACCGCCATCTGGTCTCCGTCAAAGTCGGCGTTGAACGCGGTGCATACCAGGGGATGGATCTGGATGGCCTTACCCTCCACCAGCACCGGCTCGAAGGCCTGGATGCCCAGGCGGTGCAGGGTGGGGGCGCGGTTGAGCAGCACCGGGTGCTCCTGGATGACCTCGTCCAGCACGTCCCACACCTCGGGGCGCTGCCTCTCCACCATCCTCTTGGCGCTCTTGATGTTCTGTGCGTATTCCTTGTCCACCAGCAGCTTCATCACGAAGGGCTTGAAGAGCTCCAGTGCCATCTGTTTGGGCAGGCCGCACTGGTGCAGCTTGAGGTTCGGACCCACTACGATCACCGAGCGACCCGAGTAGTCCACCCTCTTTCCCAGCAGGTTCTGGCGGAAACGCCCCTGCTTCCCCTTGAGCATGTCGGAGAGGGATTTGAGCGGGCGGTTGCCCGGTCCGGTCACCGCTCTGCCGCGCCGGCCGTTATCGAAGAGGGCGTCCACTGCCTCCTGCAGCATCCTCTTCTCGTTGTTCACGATTATCTCGGGGGCGCCCAGGTCCAGGAGCCTCTTGAGGCGGTTGTTGCGGTTGATCACCCGCCGGTAGAGGTCGTTCAGGTCCGAGGTGGCGAAACGGCCGCCGTCCAGCTGCACCATGGGGCGAAGGTCCGGCGGGATGACCGGTATGCAGCCCAGGATCATCGCCGTGGGGTCGTTGTCGGTACTGAGAAAAGCGGACACCACCTTGAGCCTTTTGGTGGCCCGCTGCCTCTTCTGGCCCTTGGAGTTGCGGATGGTCTCACGCAGCTCGGCGGCCTCGGCTTCCAGGTCGACGTCGGCCAGCATCTGGCGCATGGCCTCTGCGCCCATGCCGCCGCGGAAATAGTCCCCGTAGCGCTCCCGCATCTCGCGGAAGAGCATCTCGTCCGGTACGAGCTGGCGGTACTCCAGCGCTTTGAACTCCTCGAATACGCGTCTGAGCTCCTCGATCCTGCGCTTGGCCTTGTCCTCGAGGGACTTTATCTCTTTCTCGAGCTGCTGGGGTTTGGGCTTGGGCTTAGCGGGCTCTTCATCCTCGCCCTCGGCCTCGTTCTTCTCCTTCTCCCCCTCTTCGCCCCTCTCCTCCGCGGAGCTGCGCAGCTCCTCGATCTTCTCTCGCGTGGTCTCCTCTACTTCGGCGATCTCCTCGTTGAGCTCGTCCTCCAGCATCTGCAGGTCTTTATGCCTCTTCTCCTCGTCCAGGAAGGTAACGATATACGAGGCGAAATAGAGTATCTTCTCCAGGTCCTTGGGCGCGATGTCCAGAAGGTAACCCATGCGCGAGGGGACCCCCTTGAAGTACCAGATATGGGCAACAGGGGCAGCGAGCTCTATGTGACCCATCCTCTCCCTGCGCACCCGCGCCCGGGTCACCTCAACGCCGCAGCGTTCGCAGATGATGCCCTTGAAGCGCACCCTCTTGTACTTGCCGCAGTAACACTCCCAGTCCCGGGTGGGGCCGAAGATCTTTTCGCAGAAGAGCCCGTCTTTCTCGGGTTTCAAGGTACGGTAGTTTATGGTCTCCGGTTTCTTGACCTCACCGTGCGACCACGATCTTATCTGGTCGGGATTGGCCAGGCCGATCTTCAGCTTGTCGAAGTCATTGACGTCCAACAAGGGCTAAACCTCCTTAACATCGTCACAACACTATGCCCACGGCAGGATATATACGCCTGTTATACGCCTGTTAGAACTCCTCGGTCCGCTCGTCTTCCATCTCCTCCCCGCTGCGGGAGGAGAGAAGGGCGGCCGAAGCGCTTCTGAGGTCGATTCCAAGGTCCTCCGCGGTGCGCATGAGATCCTCGTCCGTCTCCCGTATCTCGATCTCCTCGCCCGCCTCGGAGAGGACCTCCACGTTCAGGCACAGGGCCTGCATCTCCTTTACCAGGACCTTGAACGACTCGGGGATCCCCGGCTCGGGTATGTTCTCTCCCTTGACGATGGCCTCGTAGACCTTGACCCTGCCCATGACGTCGTCTGATTTCACGGTGAGCAGCTCCTGCAGGGTGTAGGCGGAGCCGTAGGCCTCCAGGGCCCATACCTCCATCTCCCCGAACCTCTGGCCCCCGAACTGGGCCTTGCCGCCCAGCGGCTGCTGGGTGACCAGGGAGTAAGGGCCGGTGGAGCGGGCGTGGATCTTGTCGTCCACGAGGTGGAGCAGCTTCATCACATATATATAGCCCACGGTGACGGGCTGGTGGAAGGGCTCGCCCGAGATGCCGTCGTAAAGCATGGTCTTGCCGGATTCGGGCAGTTCCGCCTGGACGAGTGCCTCCTCGATCTCATCCTCCTTGGCGCCGTCGAAGACGGGGGTTGCCACGTACACCGAGCCCTCGACCTTGCCCTTGCCTTTCTTGGGCCATCCCTCGTAGGCGGCCCAGCCCAGGTGGGTCTCCAGGATCTGGCCGATGTTCATGCGCGAGGGTACGCCCAGGGGGTTTAAAACCACGTCTACCGGGGTGCCGTCCTCCATGAAGGGCATGTCCTCCACGGGGAGTATCTTGGAGATCACTCCCTTGTTGCCGTGGCGCCCCGCGAGCTTGTCCCCGTCGGATATCTTGCGCACCTGGGCCACGTACACCCGCACCATCTGATTGACGCCCGGGGGCAGCTCGTCCCCCGCGTCGCGCGTGAAGACCTTGACGTCGATGACCTTGCCCGACTCGCCGTGGGGTACCTTGAGCGAGGTGTTGCGCACCTCGCGCGCCTTCTCGCCGAAGATAGCCCGCAGCAGCCTCTCCTCCGCTGTGAGCTCAGTCTCGCCCTTAGGGGTGACCTTGCCCACCAGGATGTCGCCGGGGGTGACCTCGGCACCCACGCGGATGATGCCCATCTCGTCCAGGTCCTTGAGCATCTCCTCGCTGACGTTGGGGATGTCGCGGGTGACCTCCTCGGGGCCCAGCTTGGTGTCGCGGGCGTCGACCTCGTGTTCCTCGATGTGGATGGAGGAGAGCAGTTCGTCGTAGACCATGCGCTCCGATACGATGATGGCGTCCTCGTAGTTGTAGCCCTCCCAGGGCATGAAGGCCACCAGGAGGTTCTTGCCCAGGGCTATCTCCCCCTGGTCGGTGCAGGGGCCGTCGGCGATGATCTCGCCTTCCGCGACCTTCTGTGCCTCGTCCACGATAGGCTTCTGGTTGACGCAGGTGCCCTGGTTGGAGCGGCGGAACTTGGCGACGTTGTACACGTCCGTCTCGCCGTTCTTCCTCTTTATTTCTATGCGGTCCGCGTCCACGTAGGCAACCGTGCCATCGGCCAGGGCGATGATCACGTCTCCGGTGTCCTTGGCCGCACGGTATTCCATGCCCGTTCCGATGAGCGGGGCCTCCGAGCGCAGCAGGGGCACCGCCTGGCGCTGCATGTTGGAGCCCATCAGGGCGCGGTTGGCGTCGTCGTGCTCCAGGAAGGGGATGAGCGCTGTGGCCACCGACACGATCTGGCGGGGCGAGACGTCCATGTAGTCCACATCCTCGGGGTGCGCCGCCACCACGTTTCCTCCCTTGGTGCGGCACAGGATGGTGGGGTTCTCGAAGCGTCCGCGCTTGTCCACGGGAGCGTTGGCCTGGGCGATGACGTACTTCTCCTCTTCGTCGGCGGTGAGGTAGACGATCTCAGAGGTCACCCTCCCCTTGGATACCTTGCGGTAGGGGGTCTCGATGAAGCCGAACTCGTTAACCCGGGCATAGGTGGCCAGCGAACCGATGAGCCCGATGTTCGGGCCCTCCGGGGTCTCAATGGGACACATGCGGCCATAGTGCGAGGGGTGCACGTCGCGCACCTCGAAGCCCGCCCTCTCGCGAGAGAGGCCTCCCGGCCCCAGGGCGGAGAGGCGGCGCTTGTGGGTGAGCCCGGCCAGCGGGTTGGTCTGGTCCATGAACTGGGACAGCTGTGAGGAGCCGAAGAACTCCTTGATGGACGCCACCACGGGCCGGATGTTGATGAGGTTCTGGGGCGTGATCGCTTCCACGTCTTGTGTGGTCATACGCTCCCTCACCACCCTCTCCATGCGGGCCAGCCCGATGCGCACCTGGTTCTGGATGAGTTCGCCGACCGAGCGCACCCTGCGGTTGCCGAAGTGGTCGATGTCGTCGACCTCCTCCATCTCGCTCTCGATGATATCAAGGAGGTAGCGGATGGTCTGCAATACGTCATCGAAAGTGAGCGTGGTCACGGACAGGTCCACGTCCACGCCCAGTTTCTTGTTCAGTTTATAGCGGCCCACGCGGGCCAGGTCGTATCTCTTGCGATTGAAAAAGAGGTTGTCCAGCAGGGTGCTGGCGGACTCCGCGGTAGGTGGCTCCCCGGGCCGCAGCTTGCGGTAGATATCCACCAGGGCCTCGTCCCTGCTGCCGGTATGGTCCTTCTCCATGGTGGTGGCGATGAGGTTGGAGTCCTCGAAGAAAGAGAGTATCTGCTCGTCCTCCTCGTAGCCGAGGGCGCGCAGGAGCACGGTGACCGGCTGCTTTCTCTTGCGGTCTATCCTCACCCCGATGACGTCTCGCTTGTCCGTCTCGAACTCCAGCCAGGCGCCGCGCGAGGGTATGATCTTGGCGTAGTACAGCTCCTTGTCCGAAGCCTTGTCCAGCTCCTTGTCGAAGTAGACCCCGGGGGAACGCACCAGCTGCGAAACCACCACCCTCTCCGTGCCGTTGATGACGAAGGTACCCTTGTCGGTCATCAGGGGGAAGTCCCCCATGAACACCACCTGTTCCTTGATCTCGCCGGTTTCCTTGTTGATGAAGCGCACGGTTACGAAGAGCGGAGAGGAGTAGGTCATGTCCTTCTCCTTGCACTCCTCCACGTCGTATTTCGGCTCCTGGAACTGGTGATCTCCGAACTCCACTGCCAGGTTCCCCGTGAAGTCCTCGATGGGCGAGATGTCCTCGAAGACCTCGCGCAACCCCTCGGTGCGGAACCACTCGTATGACTTTCTCTGGATGTCGATCAGATTGGGCACTTCCAGGATCTCGGGGATCTTGGCGAAGTTCCTTCTCGCGCGGCTGCCTTGGGTTTCGTTCACCGCTTGAATCACTCCCTTTCCCTCGCAAAGCGCAAAAAAATCCCACCAATATACGCAAAACACCATATTATGATAAATAGGGTATCTGTGTCAAATATTAGCATGGGTATAATTGGGCCATCTCTCGCTTATGGCGCGGGGATGCGGCCCTTCTACCGCGACAATAGTCAGGTTAGCACCCCACCCCCCGTCGCGCAATAGTATCGCTCACTGATATTATCCCGAATATCCGGAGTCGGTCCGAAGCGACGCTGCTTTGGGAACATCAACCAATCGTACACGTGCCAGGCCTGGACAAAACCTCGTTTTCATGGCTGAAAACCTCACGTCTATCGCTGTTTTGTCCAGGCACTCCGGCACCGTCGCGCCGAAGACGGCGCTGTCGCTTACGCGATGCAAACCATCGAACCGGTTACTGAAAACCCAACCTTACTTTACTTCCATTTGGGCGCCGGCTTCGCGCAACTGCTCGGCGAGCCGCTCTGCCTCGTCCTTGGACACTTTCTCCTTCACGGGCTTCGGCGCATCATCAACCAGTACTTTCGCCTCTTTCAGGCCCATGCCGGTAATGGCTTTCACCTCTTTGATGACCTGTACCTTGCGGTCCCCAGGAGCCAGGAGCACGACGTCGAACTCGGTCTGTTCTTCCTCCTCGGCAGGAGCTTCTCCACCCGCGGACGCAAGTCCCCCGGCCGAAACGGCCATCGGCGCCGCCGCAGTGACCCCGTACTTCTCCTCCAGGGCCTTTACCAGTTCGTTCAGTTCCAGCACGGTCATGGAATCGATGGCCTCGAGCATCTCCTCCATCCCGATCTTCTTTTTCTCCGCCAATTCTTACACCTCCAGGTTGTTATCGTGCCTCGAGAAATACCCGCCTGCCGGCATTTCCGGGCATCAGGCTGCTTCCGGCTTAGAGTCGGCCACTGCTTGCAGGGCATAAACCAGCTTGCGGTATGGCCCGGAAAGAACGTTATGCAAGCTGTAGAGAGGGGACTTGAAAGCGCCGGTGATCTTTGCCAGCAGCACTTCCCGGGAGGGCAACGTTGCAAGGCTGCGCACGTCTGCGACCTTGAGGATCTTACCCTCCATATATCCTCCCTTGATGCCGAGTTTGGGGTTCGTGCGAGCATAACTGACCAATTCCTTGGCCACCGCCATGGCATCCCCGGTTACAAAGGCTGCCGCAACCGGTCCTTGCATGAACTCCCCCATTTCCTCGTACTCGGTATCCTTGATCGCCAGCAGAGTCAGGGTGTTCTTGAGCACGCGGTAATCCGCGTCCAGATCGCGCAGCTGAAAGCGCAGGGCATTGATCTCTTCGACTTTCAGCCCGCTGAAATCCGTCAGGAAGACCACTTCGTGGTTGAGGAATTTCTCCCTGATGAACTCTACCTTGGCCATTTTGTCCGATCTAGCCATATAGCCTCCCGTCTCATAATCGCTTACTGCTTCTCAGCCTGACCCAAGCAAATAAAATCCCCTCGCGAATGCGAGGGGACACTCAGTCTTTGAGAACCTCACGCCTCCGCGGGTAAACATTAAGCCCTCACGGGCACCTGCTTCTAAGGCTCGACAGCGATCAAACTACCACGGCCTTGCTGCCGTGTCAACAAGCCCGATCTCTAAACGACGGCTGTTTCCTCTCCCAGGATATCCCTCACGACCATGGGGTCCACCTTCACCCCCGGTCCCATGGTAGTGGAGATAGTGATGCTCTTTATGTAGCGCCCCTTGGCTGCCGCCGGTTTCACCCGGATGATCTCCTCCAGTACGGCCACATAGTTTTCCAGCATCTTCTTTGCGTCGAAACTATGCTTGCCCAGGATGAGATGGAGGTTGCCCTGACGATCAACACGATACTCTACCTTGCCGGCCTTGATATCTCGAACCGCCTTGTCGACTTCAAAGGTAACCGTGCCGGATTTAGGGTTAGGCATGAGGCCGCGAGGCCCGAGCAACTTGCCCAACTTTCCTACCTGGGACATCATGTCCGGGGTCGCGATCATCGCGTCGAACTCGAACCAGCCGCCCTGGATCTTTTCCAGCAGTTCGGCCCCTCCTACCATGTCCGCTCCCGCCGCCTCGGCATCGCGGGCCTTGTCGCCCTGTGCTATCACCAGGACCCGCACCTCTTTACCCGTCCCGTTAGGCAGGTTAACCGTACCCCGGACCATCTGGTCTGCCTTACGGGGATCCACTCCCAGTCGCAATGCCAGTTCAACCGTATCGTCGAACCGGCTTGCCGGCATCTTCTTGATGATCTCCACCGCCTCCTTGGGATGGTAGAGCTTCTGGCGATCGTAGAGTTCCATTGCCTCCTGATAACGCTTGCTTTTTTTCTTCAATCCGTCCACCTCCGTGGTCTTGGCGGGCCTGCACCCTCCCACTCATAAGATCTTAAACAGTCCTGGTTTTCCTCCAGAGCAGCCGGGAAAGTCGATGCGCTGCCGGGAAGCCTTTCCTTCGGCTTCTCGACCTGCGTGGTCATCGCGAGCTCGGGCTCTCCCACCTGGGGTCTGGACAGTCTATTCCACCTCTATGCCCATACTGCGGGCAGTACCTGCGATAATGCGTGCCGCCGCCTCTACGTCCCGGGTATTGAGATCGCTCATCTTCTGCTCTGCGATATCCAGAAGATCCTTGTGCGTAAGGCTGGCCACCTTCTGTAAGTTGGGCTCTCCGGAACCCTTCTCGACACCCGCTTTCTGTTTGAGGAGTACCGCCGCGGGCGGCGTCTTGGTAATAAAACTGAAGCTGCGGTCTTCGTATACGGTTATCTCCACCGGTATGATCGTGCCCATCTGGGGCTGGGTCTGTGCGTTGTAAGCTTTGCAGAACTCCATGATATTCACCCCATGCTGCCCCAGAGCGGGCCCTACGGGCGGAGCCGGGTTCGCCTGCCCGGCCGCTATCTGCAGCTTGATCTTGGTGATGACCTTTTTGGCCATTGCTCGTCCCTTCCTCCTACAGTTTGGTCACTTGATCGAAGGTAAGCTCTACAGGCGTTTCGCGCCCGAAAATAGATACCATAACCTTCAACTTGCTCTGATCGATATTTATCTCCGAAATGGTCCCGCTCATGTCTGCGAAGGGTCCAGCGGAAACCCTTACGCTCATCCCTTCCTCGAATTCCGTCTTGGGGCGGGGCTTTTCCGTGGTTGGCGGCTTGAGCAGTTTCATGGCCTCCGTCTCGGTGAGTGGTGTAGGCTTGGCGCTGGAGCCAACGAAACCTGTAACACCCGGGGTATTGCGTACCACGTACCAACTGTCGTCGTCCAGCTCCATCTCGACCAGGATATATCCTGGAAGCATCTTCTTCTGGACTACTTCCTTCTTGCCCCCCTTTATCTCCATGACATCCTCGGTGGGGACCACCACCTTGAAGATCATGTCTTCCATCTCCATCGAGGCTATGCGGTGTTCGAGGTTGCTCTTCACCTTGTTCTCATAGCCAGCATATGTATGTATCACGTACCATTCAGGGTCCATGCTTGCTCTCCAGCCTCAGAATATTATTATATCCACCAACTTCGTGAACAGGATATCGGCGAAATAGACCAGGCCCCCCATGAGTACCGTCGTCACCGTTACTACAATGGTATAAGAGACCACTTCATCACGGGTCGGCCAGGTTACCTTCTTCATCTCAGCCCGGACTTCCGTCAGGAACTGGGAAACGGTCACCCTCTGTTTCTTTGGGCCGCTCTTCTTGCCACCGCGAGATTTCTTCAGTTTTTCGCGCTTCTTCTCCATGCCCAACTTCTGCTGGGCCCTGCGCATCTCTCGACTCGGCACCTCTAGCCTCCTCTTCACCACAAAAAATAATGGCAGGCCTGGAGGGATTCGAACCCCCAACTTCCGGTTTTGGAGACCGGCGCTCTACCAGTTGGAGCTACAGGCCTACGCTTATCCCTCAAGCCGGGTGCTCGTTCGGCAGGCAGCCTTCAAGCACCCTCCTCGCATACAATATATTAGCCTAGCGTGTCTCACGGTGCAAAGTATGGCTGCGGCACCAGGGGCAATACTTCCTGAGCTCGATCCGGTCCGGATCGTTTGTCTTGCTCTTCTTCGTAGTATAATTGCGCCTTTTACACTCCGTGCAGGCCATCGTTACTATGATCCTCATACCTCTTCACCTGCCGTTATTTAAAACCGAATTCCTACGCTACCACTACCCAAAGAGGGTGTCAATTAACATGCGATAGTATACATCGCGAAAGTTAACCTTTCCGCAAAGCGAGAAGCCGTATTACGAGGAGTCCGCGACGAAGCAAGCCCGATTGGGCCTGGCATTCCAGCGGAGCTCCGAGACCTGCAATCGGCGCTACGGTGTATGAGTGCCTGGACAAGTTCAACCTAAAGCCAGATCCGGAACCCATTACGGTGAACTCGTCCAGGCCTGGCACTTATGCGTCTGGACGATCTGTTGCGCTGTCTACTTCACAATAGACGTGACCCTTCCCGCTCCCACCGTGCGGCCTCCCTCGCGGATGGCGAAGCGCAGGCCTT
>CAZGWK010000066.1:0-15487 GCA_964529285.1 uncultured Actinomycetota bacterium | reverse complement strand
TCGGCCAAAACGGGACCGCTCAGCATCTCCAGTTGATAACCAAGCCGGGGGGTCAGGCCCGGCTTTCGGCCTGACCCCCCGGCTTGCGATCTTTCAGGTCAGGAGTCCGCACAGTCCGTCCAGTGTCATCAACTGTACCCCCTTGTTCTGCATGCCGCGCAGGCCTTCGTCGTTCACCTGGGTACAGGCGCTGGGGACCAGGCCGACGCGGTAGTCGAGGTCCGTGGCGCTGAGCTGGGCCGCGAGCACGCAGTTGGGGAAGGTGATGCCCACGATGACCACACTGTCGATACCCCTGACATCCAGGAAATCCTTGAGGGGAGTGTCGTGGAAAGCACTGAAGCGCGGCTTGTAAATGACGAACTCGATGGTAGTGAGTTCCTGTATCTCGCCGGCGAGCAGCGCGCCGGTATCCAGCTCGGCGCCGGTCGGGTTAGTAGAGGCTACGAGCTGAGAGCCCCAGGTCCCCGTGACGACCGGTCGCATCTCTCCCTGTTCGAACTGCCACCTGCGGCAGGGGTCGACGTTGCTGCCATCCTCCTTGTACAGGCGTACGACGTGAACTATAGGCAGCTCCGCGCGGCGGAACACCTCTATTACCTCGACAAGGTCGGACATGACCTCATCCAGGTCGGGCAGCGGGAACGAGCCGCCCGGATCCCCCCAGTCGTTCTGGGTGTCGATGACCAGGAGGGCACAGCGGTCCCCGTTCAACTTCGTATAGGGCTTTACCAGGTTATCATAGGGCTTTTCCACGATTCTCATCCTTCCTTAGGCACGGCCGCGACGCTATAAATATATTACAAGTGAAGGCGGCATATGAAACATTAACATTCCGTCAAGGTTTAAAAGCGCATCGCCCCACACATAATAGAGGTAAGCATGGAAGTGCCACAAAGGAGGCGAAGCCGATGAATCCTTCGGATATCGCGAGCCTGGTCGAGGGGCAGCGCGCTTACTTCCGGGGAGGAAACACGCGGGACGTGTCCTTCCGCAGGAAGCAACTGGAGAGACTGCGGGAGATGATCCGCTCCAACCAGGACAGGATACAGGAAGCCGTGTACGAGGACCTGCGCAAGCCACCCTTCGAGATGTTCGCGAGCGAGACGGCCTTTATGCTGGCGGAGGTCGATTACGCTCTGAAGAAGCTGACTTGCTGGACCAGCCCCGTAAAGGTACCCGGCCCCCGCGTTTTTCTTGGAGCCGACTGCCGCGTCTATCCCGAGCCTTACGGGGTAGCGCTGATAATTTCTCCATGGAACTACCCCTTCGTGCTCCTGTTCGCTCCCCTCATAGGCTCGATGGCCGCAGGCAACTGCAGCGTGCTCAAGCCGTCCGAGATCTCCTCCCACTCATCGCATGTCATCGCGGAGCTCGTATCGGAGACCTTCGAACCCCACTACATCGCGGCGGTCGAAGGCGGCATGGAGGTCAACTCGCCCCTGCTCGAACAGGAGTTCGACTACATCTTTTTCACGGGCGGTACCGTGGTGGGCAGGGAGGTCATGAAGGCGGCGGCGGAGCATCTCACTCCGGTCACCCTCGAGTTGGGCGGCAAATCGCCTTGCATCGTAGACGAACGCGCCCGCCTGCGCCATGCTGCCCGGCGCATCGCCGTCGGGAAGTGGTTGAACGCCGGCCAGACCTGTATCGCCCCCGACTACCTGCTGGTGCACAGGGATGTCAAATCACGGCTTCTCGAGGAGTTAAAAAGCGCCTTGCGGTCCTTCTACGGTGCCGACCCACAGCGCAGCCGCCATTATGCGCGCATCATCGCTTCCCGCCACTTCGAGCGTCTGTCCCGGTTGCTGGAGGAGGGGGATATCGTCATCGGAGGTGAGAGCGACGCGTCGGATTTGTACATAGCTCCCACCGTAATAGATGAGCCCGGTTGGGATTCCCAGGCGATGCGCGATGAGATATTCGGACCCATCCTCCCCGTCATTTCCTACCGCGAACTCGATGAAGCCATTGCATGCGTGAATTCACGCCCCAAACCGCTGGCCCTGTATTTCTTCTCTCAGGATAAGGAACGACAGCAGAGGATCCTTGCCGAGACTTCGCCCGGTGGGATATGCATCAACAGCACCATGCTGCAGGAGTCCACACAGACCCTGCCCTTCGGCGGAGTGGGGAACAGCGGTATGGGCGCTTACCACGGCAAGTACTCTTTCGACACCTTCACTCATTACAAGGGCGTGCTGGACCAGAGGTTGCCCGTGGACATGGTGTTGAGACCGCCCTATCCGGACTCGCGTATGATAAACCGCGTGTTCCAGCGCCTCCTGCTCAGCGGCAGGAAATGCCGCGGCTAAGATGTAAGATGGGGTCAGCCCCGGACATGGGACATTTTAAGATAACCGCATGATACAGCTCATTTTCGTGTGACCGAAAATGTCCCATGTCCGGGGCTGACCCCATCAGTGGGACAGAAATGTCCCATGTCCGGGGCTGACCCCCTATGGTTATTTGACCAATCTGCCGAAATTTGTATAGTAATGGTGAACATCCTTTTCTATCATGTCCGAGAACCGTAAAGGAACGAAATGGACACAAAAAAGTACAAGGTGGTAATAATCGGGGGTGGACCTGCCGGTTCGCTGACCGCCCTCTCACTGCTGCATCTGCGCCCGGAGTTGGCGGGTGACATCCTGCTCCTGGAGGCGAAGGCTTTCCCGCGCGAGAAAGTGTGCGGTGGAGGCATCAGCGGCAGGGTTACCTCCGCACTGGAAGCCCTGGGGATATCCCTGGAAGGATTGCCCAGGGTGCCGGTACACAAGTTCTCGGTCTATTTCGAGGAAGAGATCTGCAGTCCCGTTTTCGGAAACGACAAGGGTTTCGTTGCCCGCCGCAGCGATTTCGATAACCTCCTGCTCAGCGAGGCCGCGCAACGGGGAACCGAGGTACGCACGCACACCCCCGCGGCCGGAGCCTATCGGGAAAGCAGGGGGATAATGGTGGTAGACAGGGACGGCAATTCCCACCGCGCCGAGGTCCTGGTGGGGGCCGATGGCGTTAACGGCAAGAGCAGGGTGTGGTTCGGGGCGCCACACAGGGGCCGTAAGACCCTACTGCTCCAGACCGAGTTTCCCCGCGATCCCGAATGCGAGTCTCTCCGTGACTGCATGCTCATGGATTTCAGCGTGCCGAAGTTCGGCATTCCCGGCTACGCGTGGTTTTTTCCCTCCCTCGGCGCGGAGGGAGAGCCGGTAGTCAACGCCGGTATATCGGGAGCCCCGTTCGGCTCTGGCAGCTACTCCCTGCTCAAGGAGGCCTTCCTGGCGACGGTAAAGCATCACCCGGAGACAGAAGCCATGCTACCGCCGCACGTTCATTTCAAGCCTTATCCCGAGAGGGAATATTTTCCTTTCCAGTCCGGGGCGAAGGAGCGGGTTATCTTCGTGGGAGAACAGCTGGGCGTAGACCCCTTTACCGGCGAGGGATTGAGCGTCTGCGCCGACTCCGCCGATGCCGCGGCACGCGAGATCGTAGATGCCCTGGAGAAGGATGATTTTTCCTTCAGGGGCTACGGCCGCAGGATCAGGGCGGCGCAGTTCTTCCCCCTCTACTTCGTCGGGAAGACCTACATGCTGCAGAACAACGGCATCCAGCCCAACTTCTTCTTCACCATGGTGACGCGCCGCAAGCCGACCGGGAAAAAGAACGTGGTAGATTACTATACCGCAGCGTTCTCGGGAAAGGAGCCCAGTGCGGTACTGTACTCCCCGACCTTCTGGGGGATGGTGGTGCGCGACAGCGCAGCCGTCCTGCCCCGCTGGCTGCGGGAGATCAGTGGAACATCATCTTCTCGAAGATGACCCTCCCGCTTTCGCGGGCCTTCACTCCGGCGAGGTCCACCGAGAGCTCCAGTTGTGCGTCGAAGTCGTAATAGAGCGGATTGGCGAAGATATGCACCAGGGGCTTTTTCCAGGCCGGCATGTCTTCTGTCATATCGAGCACCTCGATGAGCTTGGGTTCGCGGATGGCCAGCTTAACCTTCCCCTCCTCGGCCTCCCAGCGGAAGTCCAGTTTTTCGGGATAGGTCTGTCCCTTAGGGCCTTCCACTTCGTCACTCGTCTCCAGGATGAGAGGGAGCCCGTCGTCGGTCAGTATCCTGTCTCCTTCGGCCAGGAAGAATACGGGCAGCTTGATGCCGCCCAGGCCGAAGATCTTGATGGTGACCAGCTGCGCGAAGATGATGCTGAAATCTCCCACGTGGGCCCTTCCCCAGTACCAGTGGTCGAGCATATTCCCCATGACGGCATTGCCCCAGTTGTGGTCGTGATAGACCGTTCCTTGCACGGCCTTGGATTCTCCCCCGCGGGAGATGGTCCCCTTCACCTTGCCGTAAGGGACGGCGACCACCCATGCGAAATACTTGGTCTTCGCGGAGTTGAAATAACTGACCGCCGCGCCGGGCCGCCAGGAAGGGCTCTCGCGCTCCAGGGAGAGGTCGATGACGATGTCCTCGGCCTCGACGTGCAGTTCGTAGGAGGCCAGGTCGCCGCGGACCCAGTTGGGGCCGATGCGCACGTCGCACTTCTCGCTTGAAGCGGAGAGGTCGGCGGGAGCGAACAAGGGCGCCTGGTGGTATCTCTCTCCCTCCGCCGTCCTGTAGATGATCAGCACCACGGGTGCAAGGGGGCCCTTGGGCTTGGTATGCGGCTTGGTGGAGAAGGTTATCACGGCGGTGGAGCCGTCATCGAACTGGGCATCGAAGTACCACCATTCGAAGGCGTCCGATTCCTCGGCGGTGCGATAACCGTCCTCCCATACCTCCACGACGTCCGGTTTCAAACCGAGACGCTTAAGGGCCGCGGCGTTTTCCTCGGCTGCCTGCTTTCTCAACTCGGGGGTAACCTCAAGCTCTCCGCTCATTTTTAGACCTCCATATAGTGCGGCAGAATACTATCCGTCTTATGCAGGTTCGGTATAATGCGGCTGCGGCTTAACAGCAAACAGGCCCGTCTTATCCTGCGTCGATACGCCTGATCATATCGATGACCAGCTGCAGGGATACCTTCAGGGAATCGGGCCGTACGTTCTCGATGGTGTCGTGCCGGGTATGATAGTTGGGCATCAGCCGGCTGGAGTCATAGCAGCAGATGGATACCGAGGGTATTCCTTCCCTGACGAAGGCACTGGCGTCCGTGGCGCCGACCGCCATTACCGTCGTTATGATGTCCCTGGCGCCTGCGGCGGCCGCTTCGCGGGAGAGCTCTATCAGGTATGGGTCCATCTTCGCCCCGCACCACAGCTCGCGCTTGAAAACGGTGAGATAACGCTCGTCGGTGATGTTGTCCAGGAAGATGGAGAACGTGGGGATGGTCATGTACTCATTCTTGTGACGGGCGGCGTAGCGCTTGGCGCCCCGCAGTCCCGCCTCCTCGGACGATAGCGCAAGGAGCACCACTTCCGTATTCTCGGGATAGAAACCCTCCCCTTCACCCGCTTCGTTCAGATACTTGCTCAATCCCGCCAGCACGGCTATACCAGCCATGTTGTCCATGGCCCCGGGGACGACGTCTTTGGTGTGAAAGAAGAAGAATATGCCGACAACGGGGATCAATGCGATCAGGATTATACCCAGCACGGAATAGGCGGCGTTCTCGGGCGTGCCGGACGAATCGGCTATGGTGCGTGCCAGGCTTGCAGCGAGGAGCAGGACCGGCGCGAGGAACGCGACGGCCATTGCGGGTACGGACAGGCCTTTCAGCCAGTACCATACCTTGAACTCGTAAGCGGAATCCAGGTGGGCGGAGACTATTACCCTTTTCCTGACCTCTCCGCGAGGTTTGACAAAACCGGCGACGTTTTCCCCCGTGCGCCTGGGGAAAAGGATGTCGATGAACTCCCGGTAACGCACCACTTCGTAAAAGAGTACGGCGATGCCGATGGCGGCGAGGATGACGGCGGCGGGGGGATAGAAGTAATAGAGGACTACGCCGGCCAGGTAGAGGAGAACCAGATAGGGGAAGAAACCCAGGAAGGCCTTGGGGCTGCAGGTGAATTGCTCCGTCTCTATGCGCTCGCAGGCAGGTTCTATCTCCTGCGCGAAGAGGCGCCCCAGCCGTTTCTCGGCCTCGCTGCAGGACTCCCTCGGACCTATGTCCGATACGGCCTTATCCACCAGCTCGAACATGTAACCGGCGTACTTATCCGCTGCAGCCATAGTCCCTCCCCGGGTTCGCACGTCCTTTGAACAAGTTTACCATGCCGCATGTACTTGAGGTGCCGGGCAGGCCTGGGGTTAAATGAGGATAATCGAGAAGCGAGCAAGAGAAGAGAGATGATGGAGGGAATATGGAGGCCCCGAGAGACGTGAAGTTCAGGACCATTGCAGAAAAGAGGGTTACGGCGGTGATCCTCGCCGATAGCGCCGGGACCGTTTCGGGTACACCGGCGGCGTCGCAAGCAGCGGAAACACTTGGATTGGATGTGCAAAGCATCCTCGAGGAGGGGAGCGCGGTAAAGGAGAGCGAGGAGATAGCGCGGTTCAGCGGAAACCCCGGGCAGATCTCTCTTGCCGAGGAGAACATCGTCGGCCTGCTGGCCAAGCCCTCGGGTGTCGCGACCGCGGCGCGGGCTTTCGTGAAGGCTGCCGGAAGGAAGCCGAAGGTGGTATGCGGCGGCTGGAAGAAGATGCCCCCCGGAGATAGAGAGGCCATCCGCCGGGCTTTGACGAGCGCAGGCGCCCTCGAGTCCATGACCGCCGGCGATGCAGTATATCTTGATAATAACGACATCGAAATGCTCGGGGGCATCAGGCAGGGTATCGAAGCGCTTGCGGAGGAGGCTGATGGGAAGGCGATCGTGGTACAGATCCGGGGAAGGCATGCGAGCGTCCTGAAAGAGGCAATGCAAGCCGTGGGATGCGGCGCGAGTATCGTATTCGTGGATACGGGCGTGCAGCTCGACGTAATGGAGGTTGCCTACGGGCTGGAACGCGAGGGGCTGCGCAAGAAGGTCAAGGTCGCCTTCGGCGGCAACATAGCCCTGAAAGACCTGCGTAAATTGAAAGGCCAGGATATAGATATCGTGGACGTGGGGAGCGAGATCGCCGACGCACCGCTGCTGGAAATGCACATGGAGATCCTATCCATCGCATAGCGTGTCAGGCCTGGGGGTCAGGCCCGGCTTTCGGCCTGGGTTGAAGGCAAGGGTTTACATCACGCACACGCGCACCTATGCAGAGAACCGGGCGTTTTGAGCTCGCCACGTCGCTTCGCTCCTCGCGAAGGCATCAACGGGCCGGATATACAAGAGGTTTGACCCCAAGCGTGTCGCGCGTGTCAGAGTTCCTCGCGGATCCTGTCCAGGGTGGCCTTGCCCTGGGCGCGGAACGCGGGACATCCCCGCAGGGTCTCGCAGCCGTAGTCCTCGCAGTGGGCGCAGGTCTCTACGCTCCTCTCAACCGCGCAGGCGCGCACGCCGCATATGGAACAGTAGCTGGACCTGCGCGCCCCCTCGCCCGTCTTGCAGCTGTCGCAGACGATGCTCTCGGGGGTTATCTCCATCTTGAACTGCTCCCCCCATTCCTTCGCCACCCGGGCCAGTTCGTCCATGTCGCCGGCTTGCGTGGCCCGGTAAGCGGGGCATGCCGAGCAGTCCAGCCCGCAGTATGAGATCATCTCGTACACCTGGTCCTCCTTTCCGTTAGAGGTTCCAGCCTTCGTGGTTGTCGCAGAGCTTGCGCATGTAACCGTAAAGCCAGGGCTCCGTCTCCTCGGAGATATAGAAGGCGGGATAAAGGAGGTTCTGCCCGGGCTCAATGACCCCCTCGCGCAGGGCGATCTTCTGCATCTCGCAGCCGGGATATATCCTGATGCCGACGGTAACCCTGACCATTTCCGGATCGAGCTCCAGCATGAAGTCCACGCTTTCTTTCACCGTCTTCTCGTTCTCACCGGGTCCGCCCAGGAGGAGAAAGCAGTTGATATTTAAACCCATTCCCTTGGCGCCGTTTACGGCCTTTGCGATCTCATCCCGGGTGAAACCTTTCTTGAGGGATACCAGGATATCCTCGGAACCGCTTTCGTTGCCTATGCTGATGCCGACGCACCCGGCCTTTCTCATCGTCTCCATCGTTTCGAGGTCGCAGTAAAGCGGGTTCAGGTTGGCGATCCATCGCATTGACGACTTGCGTGCTTCTATCTCACGGCAAAGCTGCCTGGTGTAATAGGCGGGATAGTTGAACAGTGAATCCACGAAGGCAGCGGTGCCTATACCGTAGTCGTTTTCGAGTGACGCGAGTTCGCCGGCGACCGCATCCGGCTCGCGCACGCGTATCAGCCTGCCCTCTATGGTAGGGGAACTGCAATATATGCAGCGCATGTGGCAGCCGCGCCGCGATTGCAGGTTGGCGACGCGCGCAGGCTTTGTGCCCGGTTTCCAGTCGTAGGGGGTGACGTCGAAGACCTCCCGTTCCGGTGGCGGGAAGAGGCCGGGCCAGGCGAAGGGACCGGGCGGGTTGACATGGTTCGTCCCTCCGCGGCGCAGCGCAAGGCCGGGCATGTCGTAGATCGCAGCACCAGCCTCGAGGCGGGCGAGGAACTCCACGAAGGGTCTTTCCCCCTCGCCCACGATACCCATTTCCAGGTCCATGAAGTCCAGGCACTCCAGGGGGAAGATGGTGAAGCCGGCCCCACCCAGCACGACGGGCACGCCGGTCTCGGACCTGACGGCATCCGCTATCTCCCTGGCCGCGGGAACGTAGAAATCTCCCGCGTACTTGTCCTGGTTATCGATATTGCGTATCGACAGCCCTATGCATTCCGGCTTGAAGGAACGGATGCGCTCGATGGTGTCGGCGACGGGATCGTCCGAGAGCATGAGGTCGAGGCCGGACACCTCGTGACCAGCCTGCCTGGCCGCCGCAGCTATGCAGGCTATGCCCAGCGGGTAGGGGATGAGGTTATCCCGGCAGCGGTTGTCGCTGATCAGCAGTACTTTCATAAATCTCTCGTTCTCCCGGCAGTCGTCTCATGCCTTTATCCTAGTTGACCTGTGCGGTCTGATAAACTGTTTTGACCGGGTCAAGGGCTGGAGGCAGTCCCAGGCCCGACCATATCACGGCCTGGATAGGTCGCACGGCCTTATGCCTTACTGGCCTTCTTCTCGAGACGGGTGCGGATAACGAGTTGAAGCCGGTAGATGAAACCGAGGCCCACCAGCACTGCATAGACGATCAATATGGCCTCGAGAAAGCTGCTGCCTTTCACGTCGGTGCCCACCTGGAAGGCGTGGATCAAAGCGATGACGAACACCGCATAGTTCAGGCGGTGGATCATCCTCCACCATTTCTTCATATATTTTCTCAGCAGGATGGCGATGGTGGTCGCCGTAAAGAGATACAGAGCTATCGGGCCGAGCTTTTCAAAGCCCGGCCACAGGCCGTATACGATCACCAGGATCATGTGGGCAACGGCCATGGAGAACCCCACGATTCCGGAATTGTTGTGCAAGCGGAACAGCAGCTTCGCCTTGAAGACCTTGACCAGCAGGGGTCTGAAAGATCCGGTCATGACGTTGAGAAAGAGTATGGTGAGCGCGTAGAGCGCCAGGATGCGCAGAGCGGTCCAGGTCGCATCGAATGCGGCCGTTCCCGATGTCGCGACGACCAGCGGTGGGATAAACAGGGTTCCCAGCGTCAATAGAACAAACAGCGCTTGCAGCGATTTGCGAGCCGGGCCTTGCAGAGATTTCACGCGGTCCCCCTCCTCCTGTCTCGCATCATCATGACGGCTCTTGCCCGGAACCAGTTTCCGGAAAGCGCGAGCAAGATAACCTCCATTTTCCGTGCAACGCCATTTCTAACAGATTAGCTCCCAGGGCTCAGCCACATTATAATTGGGTCACTATGTCTGTGTCAGGGGTAGATCGCTTGCGAATGACGTAATCCCGCTCGCGGGCCTGCCCTACCGGCGAGTACGGAGGTGGATGAGATGAGTGGGGAAACATCCCTGGGGAGCCAGTCGCTTTTCTCGGGTGAAGGCGGCATGCAGAACTTCGGAGACGGCCTGTACATGCTGCAGTTGTTCGCCAACATCTGCATGGTCGTGACCGGGGAAGGCGTGGTCATCTTCGACCTGGGACTGCCCTTCGACGGACCCCGTATCGTGCAGGAGTTGAGGGCCGTCACCGACCTGCCGGTGCGCTACATGATCTACGGGCACGGGCACGCTGACCACGCCTTCGGAACCAGGGCGGTTCTTGACGACGCCGCCGAGAGGGGGCATCCCAAGCCGGTTATCCTGGCCCACGAGAACCTGCCCAGGAGGTTCGACCGCTACCAGAGGATGCTGCCTTACCACGAGCATATCAACCGCATCCAGTTCGCTATCCCCGAGGGCATACCGGCCTTTCCATGGGACTACATCTACCCGGACGAGGTCTTCCGGGAAGAGATGTCCTTCAGCCTGGGCGGTACCACCTTCGTGTTGAAGCATGCCCGGGGCGAGACGGACGACCACCTCTGGATGTGGATACCCGAGAAGAAAACCGTTTGCGCGTCGGATTTCTGGGTGTGGTCCTGTCCCAACGTGGGCAACCCCTTCAAGGTGCAGCGCTATGCGCTGGAATGGGCACTGGCACTGGAAGAGATGGCGTCCCTGTCACCCGAATTGATGCTGCCGGGGCACGGCGCGGCCATAAGCGGCGCTGCCAAGGTCGAGGAAGCCTGCCGCACGGTGGCGCGAGCCCTCAGGTCCCTCGACGACCAGGTTGTCGGGATGCTCAACGAGGGCATGTGGCAGGAGGAGATCCTGCATTCCTTCGCGTGGCCGGATGACCTCGCCGCCAGCCCTTACCTTGCGCCCATATACGGCCACCCATACTTCGTAGTCCAGGCCCTGCTGCGCCAGTACCACGGATGGTACGACGGAAACCCGTCGCATCTTTTCCCGGCAGGCGACGGGGAGATAGCGCAGCAGGTCCTCGAGCTGGCGGGAGGCTCCGGTAAGGTCATGGCGAAAGCGCGCGAACTGGGGGAAGCGGAAAAGACCCAACTGGCCCTGCACGTCGTGGACTGGGTGCTCGCCGCCGGGGCTGAACCGCGCGCCGAGGCGCTGCAACTGAAGGCTTCCCTGCTGGAGGAGATGGCTTCAAAGGAAAGGAGCCTCATAGCCAGGAACATCTTCCTGGGAGGCGTCAGGCAGATAGACAAAGAACTGGGCGGATAGCGGAGAGCGCAAAAAGGGCGGCAGGGCATGCAGGTTCTCACCATAGCGCTGGCGGCGCTGGCCGTATCCTTCGTCTTCTCCATGATGGGAGCGGGCGGTTCCCAGATACTGGTACCCATCCTCTTCTGGCTCGGCCTGGACTTCAAGACCGGCGCCATCCCCGTCGGCCTGCTGGCCGCGGCCATCACCTGCTTCTCCGCCGGCGGGCTTTACTGGCGCCGGGGCCTGGTGCAGCTTTCCACGGCTTGGCCCTTCGCCCTGGCGGTGCTGGTGGGCAGTCCCTTCGGGGCGCTGCTGGCTCGCCCCACCTCCTCCACCTCCCTGATGATCATCTTCGCCATTACAAATATAGTGGTCGGCCTGCTGGTGCTGCGGGGCCGCAGCTTGGTAGCAGGGGAGCTGTCCCGGCGCCGGGAGCTGACCATCGCTCTCCTGGTAGGCTTCGGCGTCGGCTTCATGATCGGTTTCATCGCCCGCGACGGCGGGCCCTTCACCATGGCCATACTGGTGCTCATGGGCTTCAACGCAAAAGACGCCGCGGGCACCGCACCGGTTATCGTAGCCCTGGGCTGCCTGGTGGCCTTCGGCGTGCATGCCTTCGGTATGACCGCGAGCTGGACCATAGTGCTCGCGGTTATCCTGGCGAGCCTGGTGGGCTCGCAGGTGGGAGCTCGCTTCATGAGCGAGCGCATGGAATCCCGCACCATCCGGCTTCTCTTCACCGCGGTGATGATCCTGGTAGGGGTGGTCATCCTCGTCCAGGCACTGTGAATAAACATTTTGGGGTCAGGTCTCAAATGTTGACCTTTTTTACAGGGGCTGACCCCATGATCTCTTCATCAGGCAGGTTGTCCAGCTTATTGCCATCTCCTGTTGATCGGGATGGCAAGTAGATAGAAGACTATCGGTGCCGCGACCCAGATAAGGATGGGGAGCAGGGTGAAGGGGGAACCTCCGATCTCGAAGAGGGGAGGGTTGTACCAGCGCGACTGGTACAGCCACATGCCCCCGCCGATGGAGATGAGCTCCACCGCTATCTCCTGGATCACGCCCCATGCCAGCATAACCCCGAGCTCGGGCCAGCGGAAGCGCACCAGGTGGGGCGGATCGAGGAGTCTGTATACCAGAAAGACGCCTATCATAAACAGCCCGCCGTCCCAGAAGCAGTGGGCGATATGCAGGATGACGGTAGGAAAGGGCGGCTCGGTACTGAACACGTAGATGGGCGCGGAAGAGAACTCCGGTCCCAGGAAATAGAAGCCTATCTCCCAAGTCGCCCCGATGAGCACACCGAGCCAGAACATGTACCACACATTCGGGGAGAAGCGCCGGCTGAAATGCATGTAGGCGAAGAAGCCCAGTACCGCCGCTGCGACGACGATATCGATCACGAAAAACGCTCTGCCCAAGTGTGCTCCTTGCTAAAGTCCAAGCCCGTCGGTTCTGCTGTCGATTATAGCCCGCATAATAAGACGCAGTCCGCATATAAGGCCATAGGCACGGAGGCGATATACGGTATCCTCAAAGGGAAATCTCTCAGCGCCTTTCTCTGCGCCCCTGATAAACCTCGCGTCTGGCGCAATATGATGAGCAGGAGAACAGCCTGCGAGGAGTTCCTCTGCTGCCCGGTGTAATATAACATATCGTATTAGACCCGAGACCCCCGTTCCAAGCTCATGGAGGAGGAGATCTTCGGGCCGTTGGTGACCATCTACGTCTATCCAGACAGGGAGTACGAGGAGACGCTGATGCTCTGCAACACCACAATAAGCAAAGCAGGCAGATCGTATACCCACTGCCTCGCCGAGGAGACCAATGCGATATGTTACTTCCTCGAGGACCTGGGACGCGCCACCACGTTGTTGATGAACTCGTCGATCTGCTGGTGCAGGGAGCTCATGGGGGTCATGCGCTTGATCCACATGTCCCCCTGCAGGAGCAGGGTGGGGATCCCGGTCCGCTTCATGAACTCGTTGCGCATCATGGAATATACGCTCCAGGTCTGCTTGCAGGAGTGGTGGCCGCAGTAGACCATAGCGTTGGCGCTCAGCTCCCTGCAGGCCCAGGTTATATCGTCGCACCAGTTTAAGAGCACCGACGAGCCGCCTATCTGCCGGGTCATGAAGTAATCGAAACTGTTGGAGGCGAGGTCCCGGATCATACTCTCCTTGGAGGTGGTATCGATCCTCTTCGTGAACCAGGTGCTGGGCATGTCCCCCACTATGGCTATCCCCCGCTTCTCCAACCAGTTGAAGAACTCCATAAAATCGTAGTAGTAGAACAGGTACGCCCAGTAGGTGCGAGCGATCTCCTTGGGTGCGGGGTAATCCCCGGTCTCGACCCTTCTCTTGCAGTGTCGATCAGCTTCTGCATCACCGTGATACCCTCGTCCTGGCCCCAGACGGTGTACTTGGTGCCGTAGATGTAGAGATTGAAGATGTTGGGGACCGGACTGGGCACCATTTTCCTGTATTCCCACAGTTCGTCGTAGAGCCCGTGGGCCCGGTTGGCCTTTTCGATCACCTCGCGCATACGGTCCTCGTCCAGCTCCTCCTCGAGGAACTCCTCCATCTCGCGCAGCATAGTCTTGAAATAGGTGAGATAGAGCTCCTGGGCGCGCCGGGAGGTATCCGCCGGTTTCTCCAGCATGATCTGGGGAAGGCCCAGGTAATTAGCGGTTAGCAGGGGTCGGGTCTCGAATATCGAATAATCTACCATAATATGGCAAGGAACTCGATATTCGAGACCCGACCCCCTCTTTATGCCTGCCCTATTGTTCTGCAGCCTCCTGGGCCACCGATGCGGCCTTGCCGCTCTTTTTCCTGCGCTTGGGTCCTTTCTTCCTCGCGACCACCTGCTGCACGAAGAGCTCAATCTCCTCTTCGATCAATTCCATGGGCAGGTTTCTCTTGTCGAAGGCGTCCCCTTTCATGATCAGCGTAGGCAGGCCCAGTTCCTTCATCATCTCGCGGCGGAAGTAGGCGATGCTGCCCTCGGTATGTTTGCATGCGTGGTGCCCGCAGTAGAGGAGACCGTCTGCGTCCAGGTCCGTGGCCGCGTAGCGGATATCCTCCAGCCATCTCACCGACATGGAATTGGCCCCCATCTGCCTGGTCATAGGGTAATCGAAGGCGGTCTCCGCCAGGCCCCGGATCATGCTGTCCTTGGAGGAGAAGTCCATCTCCGGGAAGTAATGGATGGCCAGTACGTCCCCCAGTATGGTGATGCCTTTCTTCTCCATCCAGGTGAAGTAGCCACCTAAGTCGAAAAGGTAGGGGATATAGCTTACATACAGGCGCGCTATCTCCTCGTCCGCGGTGAACTCTCCCTTTGCCAGCCTCTCCTTGGCTACCTCCACCATCTTCTGCATGACCTCGACACCCTCGTCCCTGCCCCACAGCTGGGTCCTAGCTATGAGCTGGCTGACGTTGAACATGTTGGGGACGGGGCAGGGCTTGGGTTTCCTCAGCTCCCACAGCTCGTGGTAGGCTTCCACGCACTTGTAGGCCTTCTCCATCACCTCGCGCATGCGCTCCACCTTGAGCTCCTCGCCCGACCACTCCTCGATGTCCTCGATGAGCCTCTTGAGGTACTGGTAGTAAAGTTCCCGCCCCCTCCTGGTCTCGTCCACGGGCTTCTCCAGGATGAACTGGGGGATGCCCAGGTAATCGGAGGCGAAGGCGTGCATCTTGGCGTTGGGGTTGCAGCTGCCGGGGGAGTTGGAGACGATGGCGTCCGGCTTGAGCCCCGGCCCTGTGAGCAGGGAGGCCACGGCTATGGTACTGCCCGAGCACAGCGAATCCGGAAGACCCATGCCCATAACGAAATCCCAGAAGCGCTCCCCCTGGCCGGCACAGATATTGACGATAATACCCCCGACGATCTCGGTGCACAGGGGAAACACGTTCTCGAAGCCCCAGAAGATCTCCGGGGCGCAGCAAAAGGGGATGAAGATGATTTTCTTGCCTTCCTCCTGGGCGCGCTGGGCCTCCCTGAAGATGTCCAGCAGTTTCTGGAAGACAAAGACCTCCACCTCCCTGGAGGACTCGAGCTCGAGCACCCCCCGCACGGTGCTCTGCAGCTCGGGGAAGACGAAATCCACCGCTCCCTCGACCTCTGCATCGGTGACGCCGGCCAGCTTACCTATAATGTCCAGGATGCTGATGGCGCGCTCTAAGCCGTTCTCTCCATCCCGCATTACGAAACCCTTATCCATCACGCTCCACCTCCGATCCTCTCCATGAAGGCCTGGACCCGGGTCTTCACCCTGCCGATGTCGGCCTTGGCCGAGTACTCCTTCTCCAGTA
>CAZGWK010000065.1:0-16207 GCA_964529285.1 uncultured Actinomycetota bacterium | reverse complement strand
GCGATGGCATATGGCTACAGATAACCTGGTCGTCACTCCTCCCCCGCACCTGAGGGGCAAAGGGAAGACATCAAACGCCATGCGGGACGTGCTCATCGCGCTGTTACCCGTAGTGGGCGTGGCAATCTACTTCTTCCGCTGGAACGCGGTTATAAACATCCTCATCTGCGTGGCGACTGCGGCTTTGACCGAGGTCGTGGCGAGGAGCATTGCACGCAAGAAGATCACCCTGAACGACTATTCCGCCGTAGTAACGGGCCTTTTCCTGGCCTTGCTCCTGCCACCCGCCGCCAACTGGCTGGCGGGGGTCATCGGCACCGTCATCGCCGTTGGTATAGCCAAGGAGCTTCTGGGCGGCCTGGGACGCAACATCTTCAACCCGGCCCTCTTCGGCCGCGTCAGCCTGATCCTTCTGGGCACCTGGTACACGTGGATAAACGTGGGAGGTTTCAAGGGTGATATCGTGGGAGTCAGCGGCGCTACCCCCCTCTTCTATCTCAAGGACGGGGCTATGGGCGCCCAGCCCTCATATGGGGCCCTCTTCCTGGCCAACCCCGGCGGCTCTCTCTCGGAGGTGTCCGTCCTGGCGGTGCTGGTGGGAGCGGCGTACCTCTTCTACCGCGGCGTGATAAGCTGGGAGATACCCACATCCATCATCTTGAGCGCGTTCGTCCTCTCGGCCATCCTGGGCGTGGATCCGCTGTACACCATCCTGGCCGGAGGCCTGATGTTCGGCGCCTTCTTCATGGCCACCGACTGGGTTACCAGCCCGGTGAGCCGCAACGGTCAGCTGGTGTTCGGCGCCTGCATCGGGATCCTCGTGGTGCTTATCAGGACGTATACCGCCGCTACGGGGGGAGTGGCCTACGCCATCCTGATCATGAACGCCTTCGTGCCCCTGCTGGACAGGGCCTTAAAGCCCAAGCGTTTCGGTGCGGTGGCGGCGGCCCGTAAAGCGGCATGACCCGAGGCGAAGCAACCGCTACTAAGGAGGTAACATAGATGAAACTGGACAGAAGAACTTTCCTGAAGGCGGCCGGCGCCGGAGGTCTGGGGCTTGCCTTCCCCGAGATATTCAGGCTCTCCACCTCCGCCGTGGCTGCCTCCGAAGGAGACCTGTTCGACGAGGACAAATACGCCTATTGCGGGATATGCGGGAACAATTGCGGCATGATCGCCCGCTACAAGGACGGCCGCATCCGCGAGATCGTGGCCAACCCGGCAGACGAGTTGGGGGCCATGGGCAGCATCTGCGTAAAGGGCGAATCGGCCATGAACACCCTGTACGACCCCGACCGCCTCAAGTACCCCATGAAGAGGACCAACCCGGAGAAGGGCATCGGCGTGGACCCCGGCTGGGTGCAGATAACCTGGGACGAGGCTTTCCAGACCATCGGGGAGAAGTACGAGGCGGCCATCGACGAATACGGCCCGCGCACTTTCCTCTGCATCGGCCGCCCAAATGATGCGAACAGAGCCTTGATGGCGGCGATAGGGGGCCCCAACCAGGTAGCGCACAACGATACATGCGACAACACCCAGGAGGTTTCCTGGAAGGTGAGCTGGGGAGATATACGGTCTTTCTGCATGGACCTGGACAAGGCGAAATACATCATCTCCTTCGGCTGGGACCAGCCGGCCAAGTCGAAGATGTACCAGCTCAAGGGGTTCCTGGCCGCCAAGGAGAACGGCGCCAAAACGGTCTTCTTCGACCCCCGCCTCTCGATAACCGCCTCCAAGGCCGACGAGTGGATTGCCATAAAGCCCGGTACCGACCTGGCGGTGGCTCTGGCCATGATCCACGTGCTCATCGACGAGGAGCTCTACGACAAAGAATACGTGGAGTCCATGACCGTGGGGCTGGACCAGCTGGCGGAACACGTAAAGAAGGAGGGCTACACCCCGCAGTGGGCGGAGGAGATCTCCGGGGTGCCCGCCGGGGACATCACCCGCATCGCGCGGGAGTTCGCCACCACCAGGCCTTCCATGATCGCCCTGCACAAGCGCGACGCGGGCGGCCCCAACTATGCCAACTCTTTCCCCATGGCCCAGGCTATGTTTATCCTCAATGCCCTGGTGGGAGCGCTGGAGAGGCCGGGAGGGTTCTATATTCCCCGTAAACCTTCCTTCCCGTCAGTATTTGGCTTCATCATGAACCCCGATGCGGAGTATCCCGAGATCACCGAGAAGGTGCGCATCGACGGGCACGATAAGTACCCGCTGTCGGCTGAGCTCAAGGGTCCAATAACCGCACATGGGGATTTCAGCCACCTCGCCGACGGCATGCTCAACGACCCCCCTTACCCGGTGAAGGTCGGGATATCCCACATGTACGGCCTCCTGTCCTTCCCCGAGCAGGACAAGATCATCGCGGCCCTGAAGACTCTGGACTTCTTCGTGGCCGTGGACGTCATCCCCAGCGAGATGTGCATGATGGCGGATATCGTGCTGCCGGACGCGTATTTCCTGGAGTCCAATGGTTTTGGCCCCCGCACCTACCATGCGCTGTGGCCGCAGGTGCAATTCCAGGACGGCAAACCACTCTACGACAACAAGGGGTACGGATCAATGATCAACGGTATCCTCAAGGCCACGGGCCTGGGCGACTACACGATATGGTGGGACGAGCAGAAGATGAAACAGTTCGAGGTCATGGGCTACGAGGTAGAGTGCCCCGAATACGAGGCGCTGCTTGGCCCTGAGGACCCCGAAACCGGCGAGAGGAAACGGGTCCAGAAGCCCGACCAGGCCGCCCAGGACGCCCTGAAGGCGGCCGTGGGAGAGACCAGGAAGAAGATAATCGCGGAGAACGATGGGATATGGCAGGACAAGTCCAAGGCGGGTAGCGACGGCAGGCCAAAGCCGAAGACGGAGTTCAAGACCCCCTCTAAGAAGATCGAGCTGTTGTCGAGCAAACTGCAGGATAAGGGCTACGAGGCCATGCCCACCTGGCATCCCAAGGAGGCGGAGGCGGATGGCGATTACCCCTTCTACTTCCTGACCACCCGGCCGGCATGGAACCGCCACAACAAGCTCTCCAATGATCCCGCTCTGCGGGAGCTCCTGCCGGAGAACTTCATAGAGATGCACCCGGACGCGGCGGGAAAGATCGGTGTCAAGGACAACGATTACGTTATGGTGGAGGCCAGGGGGATCGGCAAACCCCTCAAGATGAGGGTCAGGACGACCAGGGGCATCAGGCCGGACTGCGTGGTCACCGACCACGGCTTCGGACAATGGTCCAAGGGGCTTTCCGTGGCCACCAAGGGCAACGGCACCTACGACGGCGACCTGGCTCCGGCCAGAAATATCGAGGAATCGCTGGAGAAGTTCAAGAAGTACGATCCCGTGCAGAGCGCGAGGATGCTCGACGTCTGCGTAAAGGTAAGCAAGGCGTGAATATGACGCTTGAAGCGCGGAGGGGAGCGGCCTTCGGGCTGCTCTCCCTTCTCTTCCTTAACCCGGAAGAGAAGGTCCTGGGCTACCTGGAGGCGGGTGGCCTGGAGGAACTGGAGGAGCTGTGCGCCTCGCTGCAGGTTCCGGCGGGAGATGTGGTGGAGAACCTGCGTGCCGGGCTGAAGGCGGGCGGAGGGGCAAGGGAGGAGCTGCTGCTGGACCTGCAGAGGGACTACACGCGGCTTTTCATCAATGCTTTCCCCAAGATGGTGGCACCCCCCTACAGCTCTGTCTACCTCGACGGCAAGGGAAAGGTGTGGGGAGAGAGCACATCCTGGGTCAACAACCTCTACCGCGAGGCGGGCCTGGAGATTGCGGAGGAGTTCCACAATATCCCCGACCACGCCGCCGCCGAGCTCAACTTCGCGGCCTTCCTTCTCGCGGGAGCGGAGGAGGGTTCTGGATCAAACCTTGACGCGTACAGGAAGCTCGTTACGGAGCACCTCGCCTTGTGGATGCCTCCCTTCCTCGAGCGCGTGATCGAGGGCGCCCGCCAGCCGTTCTACGCTCTCCTGGCGGAAACGACGGCCCGCCTCATGAAAGAGGAAAACGAAAGGCTTCAGGACAACTGTTGATATTTTTAAGAAGATTAGTATAATCTTATATAATAATAATGCGATAGAAACAAGGGAGCAACGTCGGGAGGCTTAGGCTTATACCCCACTTTCCTAGGTCGGGCCCTTCCGGCGTTTTCCTTTGGAGAAAAAACCAGCAACCCGTACCAACCCTGGCACGCTGGTCGCTCTTAGTTAGTGTACTTTTAAATGACCATAATCGGTGCGTTTTTATCTGACCACAAACATTAACCTACACTTCTCGGAGAAGAAGCAAAGATTACAACCATTGCAGTTGAGCATGATCACAAGAGACAACTTGACATGGGATTTATTCATTTCTTATTATATTAACCAAAAGTAATATAAATGTGGCTTTATATAAAAGGAATTGCATTAGAACCATGGCGGTAAAAGGACAGGCTGAATGCGTTAACAAGAAAGAGATCGTCTCCCTGCAGGAGTTGCTAAGAGCTGTCAACGACGCAAACAGGCTGCGGATAGTATGCCTGCTTTTCGAGGGCGAGAAGTGCGTCTGCGATATAGAGCATCAACTGCTGATATCTCAGCCTTTGGCCTCCCACCATCTCGGTGTGCTGCGTGAGGCGGGCTTCGTAACGGTGCGCCGCAAAGGGACCTGGTCCTATTATTCGCTCAACCGTGACGCAATTGAGAACCTCAACGCGTTGTTCGCTCAGATCCTGGGCTCGCAGAGGTTCCCGGATGAGTACCCATGTCGAGATGAATGTAAGGATGTCTCTTAGGTGCCTGAGGACAGAAAGGCAAACGGGAAGAGCGAGATGGCGGAACAACCGCAAGCTGAAGAAAGCCAGGGAATAGCCCGCAAGCTCGGCTTCTTCGAGAAGTACCTTACCTTATGGGTGCTGGTGTGCATCGGCACAGGCATCCTGCTCGGAAAGGCATTGCCCTCCATGGGGGAGGCCCTGGACAGGATATCAGTTGCGCAGGTGTCCATCCCCATAGCCATCTGCCTCTTCTTCATGATGTACCCCATCATGGTGAAGATCGACTTCGCCGAGGTGATCAAGGCGGGAAAGACCCCCAAGCCGGTGCTTCTCACCCTCTTCGTCAACTGGTTCATCAAGCCCTTCACCATGGTGGCCATCGCCACCTTCTTCCTCGGCTTCGTGTTCAAGCAGTGGATACCCGGCCTGGATATGGGAACCACCTACGTTACCGAGGCGGGCACGGCGCCTGAGCTGTACCGCTCCTACATCGCGGGGGCCATTCTCCTGGGCATAGCCCCCTGCACCGCAATGGTCCTGGTCTGGTCCTACCTGGCCAAGGGGAACGACGGCCATACCCTGGTGATGGTGGCCATCAACTCCCTTACCATGCTCTTTCTCTACGCTCCCCTGGGAGGCTGGCTGCTGGGCGTGGGGAGGATGCCGGTCCCCTGGGCGACTATCGCGCTCTCCGTGGGCATATACGTCGCCCTGCCCCTTGCGGCCGGTTACTTCTCGCGCAAGTGGATACTCAAGCGCAAGGGGGAGGCCTGGTTCCAGGAGAGGTTCGTCCACTGGCTGACCCCGGTGACTATCATCGCCCTGCTGGTGACCCTGGTAATCCTCTTCAGCCTCAAGGGCGACCTCATCGTCGACCAGCCCATGTCCATCATCTTTATAGCCGTCCCCCTTTTCATCCAGACCATGCTCATCTTCGCGATAGGGTACGGTCTGGCCAAGCTGCTCAAGCTCAGCTACCGGGACGCGGCGCCCTCGGCCATGATCGGTGCCTCCAACCACTTCGAGGTGGCCATAGCCACCGCCACCGTGCTCTACGGCATCGGCTCGGGGGCGGCCCTGGCCACGGTGGTGGGGGTGCTCATCGAGGTGCCGGTGATGCTCATGCTGGTGAAGATATGCCTGAGGACACAGCACTGGTTCCCGCGGGAAGCGAGCGAGGAGGAAGAGTCCAGAGGAAAGGAGATCGCCGTGGAGGCGGGATCCTACCATGACGGGCCGTGAGCCCTTAGATCAGGAAGGGTGAAGAACATGTTCAGGAGGGTGCTTCTTGCCGTTGACTTTTCTCCCTATACCGCTAAGCTCCTCGGCTGCGTGCCGGAGATGACGCGGGTGGGGATGGAGGAACTGCTGCTCCTCTACGTGGTGGACTCCAGGCACGCGGGTATGGCCCTTTACGAGATGAAGACCTACGCGGAGAGGACACTCGCGGGGATGGAGGGAGAAGTCGCCCTGCCCGGCCTGGCGGTGAGGAAGACGGTCGGGATGGGCGTTCCCCCCAAGGAGATAATCGACGCGGCGGCCAGGGAGGGCGCCGATCTCATCTACATGGGCGGGCACGGCAAGGGGTTTTTCAGCCGGCTGCTGCTGGGGAGCGTGAGCGACCGGGTGCTCAAGCTCTCCGACCGCCCGGTCCTGGTGCACAAGTGCAGGCTCAAGGGGGGCAAGGAGGAATACTCCTGCGAGAACGCGTGTGAGCTGCTCTTCGAGAAGGTCATCATCGCCACCGATTTCTCCCTGTATTCGCAGAATATCCTCCCCTACATCGAGGAGCTGGTGGAGTCGTGCTGCGACGATATCGTCCTTCTCCACGTCCAGGAGGAGGATGCGGATAAAGACGATCACGCAAGAGAGGAGAATGCACGAGAAAGAATGGAAAAGTTACGCGAGACGGCCGCCTGCCTCGAGCCCCACTGCCGCCTCGCGGAGATCAGGTTGGAGGCGGGCAGCCCCGTACCGACCATACTGGAGGTTGCGGAAGAGGTCGGGGCGTCCCTCATCGTCCTGGGGGCGCTGGGTCACCGCAAGGTGGCCGAGAAACTCCTGGGCGGCGTGGCGGAAGGCGTGGCGAGCAGGAGTGAGCGCCCGGTCCTGGTGATACGGGCGGAGGGGAATGATTGAAGTCCGGCAGGCGTTTCCCGATCAGAACGCAAGGATGCGGATTATCCAAGGAACCACGGAGGGTAAGGCATCCTCAAAATATGGGTACAGACAGGCCGGAGATCTGCAGTTAGAAGACCGTTTTTTGGAGATGATGAAAGGATAAGACATGCCTGTTGCAAGCAGCGACTCAGAACGGAAGCAAGCGAGCGAGAAGCGTAAACGCGGGTTTTTTCGGGGAAGATGGTTGCGCGAAGCCGGCGTCATCGCCCTGGTGATCGTGACTGCGTCGGCGGCGGCATTCTTCCTGCAATGCGGGTGCCACGAGGAGCAAGATGCGGTGGAGGAAACACCGCAGAGTGAGGCTGTGACCATCGAGGAACAAGCGTACCATTACGAGCAGCCGACAGGTCCCAGCGCTTCAGAGATCGCCCTGGAAAACGCGATCCTGGAAGGGAAGCCAGTCTTCATGAACTTCCACTCCGACAGCTGCATCCCGTGCATCGAGATGGACAAGGTCATGAAGGAGGTCGAGCCCGAGTACGAGGGACGCGTCCAGTTCATTGTAGTCGACGTCTACGATCCGGCGGAGATGCAGTTGTGCAACGATTTCCAGATAAGGACCATCCCGACTTCCGTCTTTTTCAACTCCCAGGGCGAGATAACGGAAGGTTATGAGGGGTATATCGATGCCGCATCATTACGGGAGATATTGGACCGCCTGGTCGGGGCATAGGGAGCCGGGGATACATGCGATGAGACTACTCTTATGAGAGCAATGCCAGAGAGAGCCCCTTCGTTTTGGCTGAGACGCGCTCTCCTTTTCTTGGCGATCGCAGCGGTCTTGGTAGTACCGATACTCTTTCAAGCGCCCGCCGCGGCCTCCGACGATGACGATCCCGGGAGCCGTATCGGCGGTTCGCCGGTTGAGCTTATCTACTTCATACCCCGCTTCAGGTGCGTTTCGTGTGAGTTGGTGGAATCCTACTCAGACGAGGCCGCCGTGACCTACACGGGCCATGGAAGAGACGGCATCCCCCACCACAGGCTGGAGATCGACGATCCCGCCAACCGGGAGAGGGTGCAGAAGTACGGCGTTGTCGGCCCGGCCCTCTACCTGGTTATAAACGGCGATGGCGGCGAGGAGTTCAAGGAGCTAAGCCGGGTCTGGTTCCTTTGGGATGACAAGGAGGCGTGCATCGCCTATATCCATTCCGAGATAGACACCGCCTTTGAAGAGGGGGCAGCCTCGGGAGATACGGGGATACCCATGGCGGGCATCCCCCTGCTGGCCGCTTTCCTGCTGGGACTGCTCACCGCGGTGTCCCCCTGCCCCCTCGCCACCAACATCGCAGCCGTGGCCTATATCGCCAGGGATATAGAAGACCGCCGCAGGACCGCGCTCTCGGGTACTATGTATACGGCGGGGAGAGCGGCCGCCTACGTCTTACTCGGGTTGGCCCTGGTCTACCTGGGGGCGAACGTGGTGAACGTCTCGGGGTTCCTGCGCAACTCCGCCGTCTATTACCTTGGCCCCCTGCTTATCCTGATATCCCTGGTGATGCTCGACGTGATCAATCTCTCCTTCTTGAAGGGGGGTTACGCGGCACGCCTGGGGGAGCGCGTCTCCGGGAAGGGCCCTCTCGGTGCCTTCCTCCTGGGAGGCATATTCGCCCTCTCCTTCTGCCCATACAGCGCGATACTCTTCTTCGGCATGTTGATCCCCCTGGCCATCGGGACGCCGGGCGGGGGCCTATATCTGCCCGCTGTCTACGCCGTGGGCACCGGGCTCCCGGTGCTCATTATCGCGCTCCTCATAGCCTTCGGCGCCGGAGCGTGGGCGGTCCACATGGACAAGCTGCAGAAGTGGGAGAAGTACTTGCGTAAAGGAGCCGGGCTGGTCTTCCTGGGGGTGGGAATATATTACGTGGTGCTTCTGGTACAGACGCTGGTCTGAGAGTAACGCGCATGGAAGAAGTCCTGGTCTTTCCCTCCACTTATCACATGCTGCGTAGCGAGGAGCTACTCAAGCGCAGGGGGTATTCGCTCCGCCTGGTGCCCGCGCCGCCCCAGGCTGGGGAGCTCTGCGTCACCGCCATCGCCGTCTCCTCCGCCGACCGGGAGGAGATCGTGCGTTATCTCCAGGAGGAGAAAGTCCTTCTCAAGGCTGTTCTGCCGCATGAAAGCAGCCTGGAGGTTTCCCTGGCCGGAGTGCTCAAGGAATATGCGAAGGAGCGCGAACTTTCGGCCGACCTGTCCAGGTCGCTGGAGGGCATAGGCGCTGGGAGACATCTCGGGGTGGATGAGATCGCCGAATTGCTGGGTATGGCGGAAGGAGGAGAGGGCCCGGCGATAACCGGCGCAGCGGAGGCCGTGGCGCGCACCTGTTTCGGAAACAGGGCGACCGCCATGGTGGGGATAAGGGTCGCGGGCGGGGGGCATGACGGCGCCGTCCCCGAGCTATCCGGCGGAACGGGGGAGGTCAGTCCCGGCCTGCTTACCGACCTGCGCGGGATCGAGGCCGTGGCGGAGGAGATGTCCCGGCAGGGGTTCGTCTACATGCTGCTGGACATGGGCGGGCTGGAACGGCTTCCCTGGCCGCCGCGGGAGCTGAGGCGGGCGCTGGGCGAGGGGACCGTCACCGTAATCTCCGCCGCTTCCCTCGATGTGGAGGCGGGGGCGATGGTGAGGGACCGCGGGATCCGGCAGTTCCTCCTGCAAAGGGGCGACGTCTTCGGCCTCGACGTCCGGGAGCTGGCTGAGGAGATAGTATTTCTGCGCGATAACCGGCCCGGGCCCATCGCCAGCGGCAATCTCGTACCCCTGCTGAGCCCGGACGTGGCGGACTTTGAAGATGCGGGCAGGCGCCGCGTGGAATCCGTGCTCGCCGTGTGCCGTCTCGTGCTGGGCGACGTTTTCCTCCCCGCGCCCCCTTCCCTCTGGAGGTCGGGCCGGACGGCGGGGGCGAACCTGTGGATTCTGGACGCCACCGGGAGGCCGCTGGCGGAGGCGGCGGCGGAGGCGGAGGGGCGTCTGAGGGAGATGGGATCGTCCTTCGCGAGGGTTGCGCGTGGAGATGATCTCCACGGTGCGCCAGGCAGGAGATGAAAGGCTTGAGGCCGATGCTGGTGGAGGGGATAGGCATAGAGCACGTGGAGCCCTGCTTCGCCGACGAGACGAAGATAAGGCTCATAGCCCGCATCCCCGTGGACGTGAGCGACCTCATGCCCTACCTCAACGCCATGCTGGCCAGCGCCACCTACGTGCGAGACCGCCCCGCCCTCACCCTCACCAAGGGCATCCGGTTGATAACCGTGTACCCGCGCAAGGTGACCATCGCCAAGGCGGACGACGTCGCCGACGCGGAGGAGACCCTGGCCTGGCTGTGCGAGAAGATGAACTACGCGCACGAGCATAAAGGCGAGATCGAGCCGGTGTTCGAGGGCAAGATAAAGATAAAGCCCCTGGACATATACGGGCTGCTGCCCCGGACCAACTGCCGGGAATGCGGGGAGCAGAGCTGCCTGGCCTTCGCCCTGCTCCTGCTGCAGGAGAAGCACCCTCTCTGCGATTGCGGGCCGCTCTACCGCGAGGAGAAGTGGGCGGATAAGCTGGGGCGGCTGAAGGAACTCCTCGAAGCCCTGGGGCTGGAGACGTAAGCGCAGGATGTGCCGGGAGGTGGCCGCCCGTGGGCGGCATGGGATGATATGGATTATGGTGTATAACAAACGAATATTTGTAAAATAAAAGAGCTGAATCATAGCAAGACGCGGATAAGGAGAGGAGCATGGAAGAGAACGAGAAGCCTGGTTTGATCATGTGCGTGTGCACTGGCAAGTGCGCGGGTTTCGACAAGATGGACATCTGGGACTTCATCAACCAGGTGCGCATAGAGCTGCCGGTGGAATACGGCTTCATCCACCCCCAGCTGTGCGAGGAGGACGGCGACCGCTTCCTGGCCGATTATCTCAAGTCCAAGCGCAAAGTGATCGTGGCGGGATGCGCCCCCACCATGCAGTATAAGATGTTCCGCGACGCCTTCTCCGAGGCGGGGCTGGACGTAAAGGAGGACCTGGTACCCCTGGACATCCGGGACATGACCACCCAGGAGGCGGTGGACAAGGTGCGTGCGGCCCTGGCGGAGATGGGGGTGGCCAGTGATGAGTGAGGACACCTTCATGGGGGTGCTGCGGGAGAAGATCGACTGGTGCCCGACCATAGACTACGAGAAGTGCGACTTCTGCATGGAATGCGACAAGTTCTGCCCCCACAACGTATTCGAGCGCCGGGAGGGCGAAGAGAAGAAACTGGTGGTGGCCCACCCTGAGAACTGCGTCGTCTTCTGCCGCGCCTGCGCCAAGACCTGCGAGCCCGACGCCCTGTCGTTCCCGGACAAGAAAGAGACCACGGCGGCCATCAAGCGCATACGCGAGGAGGCGGGCGGAGATGGAGGTTAAGGGAAAGATCATACTTCCCTGCAACGGCCTGGACAAGGAGGCCGGTGCCCTGGCGCGGGAGGTGGCCCTCAGGCTGGTGGAGGAGGGGGCGGACCTGGTCTGCCCGGTTCTCTTCCAGCGCAACCCCAAGCGATACGGGAAAGAGCTGGAGGCGGAGGAACTGCTGGTGATCGACGGCTGCAAGACCGGCTGCGCCTCCAAGCTGGCGAAAGAGAGGGGGTTGAAGATCTCCGGAAGGCTGAACGTGAGCGAGATGCTCAAGGAGCTGGGCGTCAAGGGCGGGAAGGCCCCGCTGCCCGACCCCGAAAACCTCGCCCGGCTGCTCGCGGCGCTGGAGAGCCCGGGGGAGGAAGGGTCGGGGGGCGCAGGAGAAGCGCCCTCGGGGTTCTTCACGGCAGAGGTGGAGATGAACGAGTTCATGGAGAGCAAGTTCCTCTTCAAGGTGCCCAGGGCGGGGTATTTCTTCAACGAGAACGACTGCTGGGCGCGGGTCGAGGGAAGCCGGGCGCGCATAGGCGTCTCCGATTACGTGCAGCAGAGCGCCTCGGACATGGTCTTCTTCGAGCCGCCCCAGGTCGGAGCGGAGCTGGAGCAGTTCGACGACGCCGGCGCCCTGGAGTCGACCAAGACGGCCCTGGACATCATCTCCCCCGTGAGCGGGAAAGTGGTTGCGGTCAACGGGGAGCTTGTGGACGCCCCCGAACTGATCAACCAGGACCCCTACGCATCCGGATGGGCGGTGGAGGTGGAGCTCACGGATTTCGAGGGCGACCGGGACCTGCTCATGGACTGCGAGGAATACCTCGCCTACCTGAAGGAGAAGGTAAGAAAAGAGAACGCGGAGAGGTTCGAGTAAACAAATAGATGGAGGTTGAAAGCGGAATGAGCGACAAGAAAGTGTACGTCATACCCTGCAGTGGCATCGGCAAGGCCTCCGCATCCGTCGGCAGGGATGCGACTTACCGGGTGGTGGAGGACCTTCTGCCGGACAGGGCGGATTCGCTCTGCCTGGCCCTGCTCACCCTGGAGGACGAGGAGGCTCAGGAGAAGGTGCGCGACAACTACGTGGTGGCCATCGACGGCTGCGCCAAGGACTGCGCGCGCAAGAACGTGGAAGCGGCGGGGAAAGCTCCCGATATCGCCCGCCGCGTGCAGGACTACCTCAAGAAGCACAAGGACCTCAAGCCCGAGGCGGTGCTGGATATCGGCGAGGGGGGCCGGAAGCTGGTGGAAGTGATGTCCGACGAGCTGGCGGGAGAGATCGAGGAACTGCTGGAAGGGGGCGGATGAGATGCCCCTGGAGACCAGGCCAAAGTATGTAGGGGTTCTCTCCTGCTCCGGCGAGGAGGAGCCCGAGGGCACCATCGCCCGCAACGCGGTGCGCCTGGTGATGGAGAAATACCGCCCCGGGATCACCGTCTCCCTCTGCCTGCCCCTTTACCTGGCGGGGGATTCCGGGGAGCAGGAGTTCGCGAAGAGAGTGCCGGTCATCGCCGTGGACGGGTGTGAAAAAGCCTGCGCCAGGCTGTCCACGGAGAAGTATTCGGGCGAGGTCAGCGGCGCCATCGACATCCGCGCCCTGCTGCGCGAGTGGGGGGTGGAGGGCGAGCTGTCCCGCTCCCACACCGGCGAACTGGAGTGGGAGCTGGCGGACAGAGTGGCGCGGGAGATCGTTAAGATCATCGACCGCTACATCGAGGAGGGCAAGGTCACCGTCACCAATGCTTAAAAGAATGTGCAACGAAGGTAATGGCGTTCCTTCCAGGTTAATACCGTCATTCTTGTATAATTGAAATACGTTTAAGCCGATTTGAGGGGGAGGTCAAGGACGTGGATATAGAGATAATAGGGCCGGGTTGCCCCTTCTGCCGCAAGCTCTATCAGAGGACAAAGGAAGTCGTGGAGGAAAAGGGAGCCGATGCGAGCGTCCATCATACCACGGACCTGAAGACGGCGATGAAATATTTTCCCATGACACCCGTCCTGCTCGTAGACGGGCAGATCGTGCACCGGGGAAAACGCATACCCAAGAAGGACAAGATCGCGCAGCTCATCTCGAACGCTTTCTCATGATGCAAGGTAAAGCGAGGGGTCGCGATCACGAACGGCGGCGGGAGACGTTGAAGATCCAGGCCGCGATGGAGAAGAAAGCGGCTGCATATAACACCAGCACCAGCAGGTCCAGCCACCAGGGGTAATAACCGGACAGGCCCGTGCTGCGCCTCAGCAGGTCGTTGGCGTAGGTGAGGGGGGAGACCGCCGCCAGCCCCCGTGCCCAGCCGGGCATGTCGGCCAGGGGTATGAAGATGCCGCTCATGAAGAGCAGGGGAAGGCGCACGAAGTTGAGCACGGTCATCACGTTCCCCGGGGATTCGGTGGGCATGGAGCCCACCAGAGTGCCCAGGCAGGAGAAGCACATCCCGCCCGCCAGCACGGCCAGGATGAGCAGGGCCGGCGAGGTCACGCTGGTGCCGTAACCGATCACCCCCACCAGCAGGGGGATTATGGAAACCAGCACCCCGAAGACGAAGCCAGCCAGGGTCTTGCCGAAGATCATCCAGGTGAGGGAGATGGGGGCCGAGAGGTAACGGCTGAAGGTCTTGAACATCCTTTCGTAGGGCAGGCCCGCCGGTGCGATGTTCGAGGAGGCGAAGAAGATGGAGATGGCCACCAGCCCGGGTATACCGTCGGCTATCGGCCCTTTCTTCCCCACGAAGAAGGCCAAAAAGAGAAAGAAGGGGAAGACCAGCCCGAAGAGGAGCACGGGCGGCTTGAGGCAGTATATCCTCACGTCCTTGCCCGCGATGACCAGGGCGCGTCGCAGCTCCTTGCCCAGCCTCTCAGGGGAAAGCGCCTCCGCGATCATCGTATATTACCCCCCTTCGCGGGTTCTGCGATCCCCGTCAGCTCCACGAAGACGTCCTCCAGGCTCGGCCCCGGGGTGTTTATGTAAGTGATGGCGAGGCCTCTCTCGTCCGCGAAACTGTTGACGGCGGATATGGCCCCGGAAGGCTCGTCGGTGATCAGGCGCAGCTTGTCCCCCTGCCTGGACGCCTCCCTTATCCCCGCGAGGGAGGCCACCTCGCCTTCCGTCTCCGGGGCCATGCGGTCGAAGGTCACCTCTACCACCTGCACCTGGCGCGCCGCCCGCTTGAGGTTCCCCGGGGTATCGGTTACGACTATCTTCCCATGGTTGATGATGGCCACGCGGTCGCAGAGCAGGTTGGCCTCGACCAGGTTATGGGTGGTCAGGAAGACGGTTATCCCCCTGCGGTTCAACTCCACGATCATCTCGCGGATGGTTCGTACGCTCTGTACGTCCAGGCCGGTGGTGGGCTCGTCCATGAAGAGGACGCGGGGCTCGTTGACGAGGGCCATGGCGATGACCAGCTTGCGCCGCATCCCCTGGGAAAAGCCCTTCACCTTGACGCCGCGCTTGTCGTAGAGGTCGAAGGCCCGCAGCAGCTCCTCGGCCCGCTGCGCCGCCTCCTTGCGGGGTACGCCGTAGAGGGCGCCGGTGAACATGAGGTTCTTCCACGCCGTGTACTCGTTATAGGCGTTGGATACCTCGGGCACCACGTTGATGGCCTCCTTGGCGCGGAAGGAGTCCCTGACCACGTCGTGGCCGTGGATGGAGGCCGAGCCGGCGGTGGGAAGGGACACGCCGGTGAGGATATTCACCGTGGTCGTCTTCCCCGCCCCATTGGGACCCAGGAAGCCGAAGAGATCGCCCGTCTCTACCTGGAGGGAGATGCCGTCCACGGCGGTAACGTCTCCGTAGTCCTTACGCAGCCCCCTTACCTCTATAGCATACGGCGCCTCACGATCCGTCAATCACACCAACTCCCCGAGAGAGCGAAGCGGCCATCATTACTGCTTCCCCGCGACATCATTTTCCCGCTGCAGAATGGAATGACGCGGCTGCCCGACACGCCACGCGCGGTCCGGCGGCCTCATTCCCCCGAGGCCTTATCCGCGAACCAGTCCAGAAGCTCCCGTGTCTTAGCGATATGGGATCTCCAGTCCGCCAGCGCCTTCTTCCCCTCCCCGGTGAGGGTGTAAACCTTCCGGGTGGGCCCCTGGCCGTCGTCCGAGTGCGCGTGCACCGCCAGCCCCTCCTCCTCCAGCTTGGAGAGGACGCGATAGACCGTGGCGGGGCTCGTCCGGCTTTCGGTTATGCCGAGTTCGGAGAGCTTCTGGAAGAGGGCATAGCCGTGGGAAGGCTCCTCGTTTAGCAGGAGCAGGACGGCGGGCAGCGCGAAATGCCTGGGGATTTCGCCACCGCAGGGACAGGTCGCCTGACCCTGAACCCTCTCTACGGACCCGCTTGCACAGCAGCAACCCGGTTCGGCATGGTCATGATAGCACAAGGATAGCCGCTCCTTTCCTTAACATTTACTTTATTTCGTAATAAGAATACTATATTATTTAGAATAGTTCAATATAGATATAGTATGAGACGGGCCCATGCTGACCTCTGTCGCTGACCAAGATCCGGATGCAGTCGTGGGATAAAGGGAGGGAGCGTAAGATGAAAGTGTTTGATCTCAAGGGCATGGCGGCGCATCCATTCGAGGAAAGGGAGAGAAACGTCCTTTACCGGTCGCAGGACTTCTCGGCGAGGATCATCTCTCTTCCGCCCGGCGGAGCGATAGCCCCCTGCGGCATGGAATCCAACGTCGTCTTTTTAGTCATATCGGGCGTAGCGACAGTTGAGGCCGACGAGGTGGAGACGCAACTCGAGGAAGGGCATTGCCTTATCACGGAACCGGCGACAATCTCCATGCGCAGCGAAACGGGCGCCAGGATATTAGGTTTACAGATACCACGCAAGTTTCAGAGCTAGTTGCCATATATATCCAGCTATAACCTGCAA
>CAZGWK010000064.1:0-16541 GCA_964529285.1 uncultured Actinomycetota bacterium | reverse complement strand
GTTATTATAAATCCTGCCGGGAGCGGATGACAGGACGGCGCGGCAGTGCAGCCGCGAAAGGAGAAATAGCCAGGGATGCTGATCATCGATTCCCACACGCACATGTTTCCCCCACGGATCAGGGAAGACCCCTCGGCGGTGGAGGATACGGAATTCGCCTTTCATCTCATGTTCGGGCACGCCGGGTCGCGCATGACGGATCCCGAGACGATGCTCTCGGAGATGGACGCGGCGGGGGTGGATATGGCCGTTCTATGCGGTTTTCCCTGGATGACCGTGGAGCGCTGCGCGGATAACAACGACTACCTGCTGGAGGTCGCCGCCGCACGGCCCGACCGCTTCATCCCTTTTGCGGTCACCAATCCGGGGCTGGGCAAACCCGGCATCGACGAGGCCCGCCGCTGCCTGGAGAAGGGGGCTCGCGGCCTGGGAGAACTGCATGCGCTGCCCCAGGGGTTCGATCCCACCGAGAGAGATATCATGGCGCCCCTGATCGAGTTGACGGCGGGCTGCGACGTTCCGCTGATGATCCACGTCAACGAGCCCGTGGGCCACTACTACCCCGGCAAGGGACCGGTGACTCCGGGGACGATATATCGGCTCGTGCAGGAATTCCCCGGGGTGACCTTCATCCTGCCCCACTGGGGAGGCGGCCTTCCTTTCTACGAGCTGATGCCCGAGGTTGCGGAGGCATGCTCGAGTGTCTTTTATGATTCCGCCGCTTCCCCCTTCCTCTATTCCAGCGACATCTACCGCCTGGCCGCGGCGGCGGCCGGAGGCCGGAAGATCCTCTTCGCTACCGATTATCCCCTTATCCCATACAACCGCACCCTGGCCGATGCCCGGGCCGGTGTCGGGGAAGCCTCGCTGCAGGCGGACATCCTCGGGAGGAACGCCGCGCGCCTTTTCGGCGTCGATATCCCAGGAGAATAGCCTGAGCCAGCGAAGAACCCTCTTCATTGGTGGATATACGATGCAGAGGTGTAGTCAATCAGCCGGGTAATGCGTTATAAGAAATGACCGCACGGCGCATCATTCTTCCGCGGACGTAAAGCCCGGGTCCGGGAAGGAAAGGCGGCGGCGGGAAGTGAATAAAGAGAAGAAAGCAAGGTGAAAGGAGAGCAAAACATGACGGCAAGAGTGAAAGGGCGCCGGCGGGCATCCATCGGCATATCCCTTTTGTGCCTCGTTCTTCTGGTCGTAGCGGTACCCCTGTCCGGTTGCACCGCAACCAGCGCCTCCACCAACACGGCCGAGCCGGCGCCCGAACCGGAGAAGCCCCCCGTCAACCCCCTCACCGGCGAAGTCGTAGCCTCCTGGGAGCTGATCACGCGCCGGCCCCTTGCGGTCAAGGTCGAGAACGACCCCAAGGCGCGCCCCCAGAGCGGCATCGTCGACGCCGACCTGGTCTACGAGGAACTGGTGGAGGGCGGGGTCACCCGCTTCATCTGCATATACCTCTCCAAGGACGTGCAGTCCATCGGACCAGCGCGCAGCGCCCGGCCTTCCGATGTAGACATCACCTTTTTTCTCAACCCTCTGCTCATCTGCAGCGGAGGCTCGAATTCGGTCATTTCCATGGTCCAGGCGGCCGGGATGATGTACGTCACCGAGGACGCCTCGCATTTCTGGAGGGAACGCACCCGCAGGGCGCCCCACAATCTCTATACCAGCACCGCGCTGCTGCGGCAGTACCTGCAGGAGGAAGAGGATGCTTTCAACTCCCTTCCCGACAGCGGGCTGTATTTCGCCGAAACCCCAGAAGCCCTCGGGGAAGAAGCACCCAGCGGCGAAGCAGCCGGGGAGGAAGTGCCGGCGGAAAAAAGCGTTATGTTCAGCCAGGCTTCGGCTATCGATATTGCCTACAAGGCGGCCATATGCGCGGCCTCTTACCAGTACGACGCCGCCAGCGACAGCTACCTGCACTCCATCCAGGGATCGCCGCATACCGACCTCACCACCGGCAACAGAGTTGCACCGCGCAACGTCATCGTGCAGTACGTCACGGTCACCAACAGCAGCCTCAGGGACGTGACCGGCGCCCCCGTCCCCGTCTCGCAGGTCATCGGGAGCGGGAATTGCCTCGTGTTCAGCGGCGGCAAGGTCTACCATGCCACGTGGAGCAAGGGAAGCCGCTCGGCTCCTACAACTTTCGTGGACGAAAACGGTAACAACGTGCCGCTGCGGCCGGGCCAGACCTGGATCCACCTCGTCTCCGACGATATCCCCGTCACCTACCAGTAAAGATGGGGTCAAGCCCGGACATGGGACATTTTTGTCCCGTTCAGGGGGTCAGCCCCGTCTTTGAAACGCCCCATCAAGGAAGGATGGAGCAGGAGAGTAACAGCTCGGGGAGGTCCGTGAGCGTGGTGATAACCGTGCAGTCCGGGTTCGGGGAGCACTCCCAGCGGTCCAGGAGAACAGGGTAGACCCCCGCGGCCCTTGCGCCCAGGACGTCGGCGTAGTAATGGTCACCCACGTGCACCGCTTCATTCGCAGCGACATCCACACGGCCCAGGGCACTGTGGAAGATGGATGCCTCGGGCTTTATACGCCCCAGGTTGGCGGAGCTTATCACGAAGTCAAGATACCGGCTGAGTCCCAGGTGATGGCAGAGGCCGGGCAGCCGCGCGTCCCAGTTGGAGACGATGCCCATGCGCATCCCCATGGCGTGCAGTTCGCGCATGGTGGGAAGGACGTCCGGAAAAAGTGCCCAGCGGTCTCCCCTGCCGAACTCTTCATAGAGCTGGCGGCCGATGGCCGGGAAAGCATCCACGCCCACTTCCTGCATTACCAGGGCATACATCTCGCTCCACATGGCCGCCGCCTCCGTCTCGGAAGCCCAGAAGGTATCGTCTGACCAGTATCTCTTTTCGTAATAGCGCTCCGCACGGTCGATTCCACGCTGCAGATCGGCCGTGGATGGATGGTAGCCGTGACCCGCCAGCACCTCGACGCATACCTCCTCCACCGAGGGATGCGGCAGGAGCAGGGTATTGCCGGCGTCGAAAAAAACCGCCCTGATACCGTTCTCCAATACCTTCACCTCCTGGGGTGAATTGTATCAGAGCGCGGAGACGGCGGTGCGTGGGCTTACGCATAATGGTTAGCGCCCAGAATCCCGGATCGAGGAACCTCGCCCATGTCCGCGTGCGGCTATCCTCCGCCCGTGAACACGTCCGCGAATTTCCTGATGCCCCCGTACCAGGAACCCTCGAGCTCCTTAAAATTCCTGATTATCTGCAGGTAAATGCCTCTGCCCCTCCACATCGCCAGTAGCTGCCTGTAGGTGAAGTTCCTCTCCCTGGCGGCCCTGGCCTTTGCCGAGAGCTTCTTCATACTTCCCATTGCCTACCTTTCGCCGCTTCAGCGCGCACTTCAACAGACGAGCACGACACCGCAGATAGATCCCCTGGGCACGTCGCCGGGACGGCAGTTGCCCCCGATGGGGTATATATCCCATCCGACGTTCGCCGCCATGGCGTAAACGTCCATCCCTGATGCTTCCATGGAGGGCCTGGACAGGTCGGGGTGCCTGCACTTGCTCTTGTTCTTGATAGCCCTGCATGCATTATGGAAGAAACACAGCACCTCTTTGCAGTCGCCGGCGGTAAAGCCCACCGGCTTATGGCCCGACTGCCGCGCACGCCGCTCGATAAGCGCCACGATCTGGTAACAGAGCATGTAATAGGCGCCCACCATGACGCAAGCCCCTTCATCGTCGAGGATGGCCTTTTCGAGCCCCCAGGCCACGCTCGGCGAGGCCACCTCGCTCTCTTTCGCCGCGATGCGGAAGAAAACCGCCTTTTGGTATGCGGAGACCATGGACCTGACTTCCTCTATCGAATATCCATAGGGAGGGCAGTTGGCGCATATCCCGGATTCGTAGCAGGGTGCGATCATGCACTTGAATCGCACCCTGGGATCCACAATGACCTCACTGGCCGGGATTACCACTGCCTCCTCCGCGCCGCGACTCGTGGCCAGGTCGCATAACTCACGCAGCGTGGCATCGCTGCACGCTGTATCCCGTTCAGCCGTGTTCTCCATATACAGCCTCTTCTCTCTTCCCTTCCACAGCCGCGATACCGCAGCCGTCAGGCGACGAAAACCATGCCCATAAGAAAAGCGTTCTCATCCAGGTCATCCCAGCCGGCTTTCGCGGCGATGACCTCGAGGTCCAATCCGCAGGCCTCTATGGAAGGCCGGGATCTCATTGGGTATTGACATGCTTTTCCCACCGTCAGTGCCTGGCACTTCCTCTCCCCGCCGCAGAAGACCTCTTTGCAATTGCCGGCCGCCAGGGCTATGGCAAGATAGTAGCCCCCGTAAAAACATGCGGATTCCACCTTGTTCGCGATATCGTAGATCTTTCTCATTACTTCAATCCGTGCTCCTTCGTCCCCAACCTTGAGGCCGAATACGAGCGCCTTCCCGTACAGCCTCACCGCATCCTCAAACGAGTCAATGGGGAAGCGGGGGACCGGCCAGAAGATCGATCTCTCCTCGTCCGGTACGTACTGCTGTGCGTCCGAGCGCTCAACGAACGAAAGGTCTTCGCACTCGATAACCGCGCACGCGTGTGCGCCCGCTTCGATGCACAGCTCCCGCAGAGAACCCAGCATGCCCTCCAGGTGAGAGGGATCATCACGATCTTGACTCGGCTTTACAGGTTCGATCGCCATTAACAACTCCCCGCATACATGCCTGGCGCGATCAAAGGCCAATGCTCGCGGTGCATGCGGCAAGGACCTTAACGCCGGACAGCCGGACACGATATGAGCGCACCTCGGTGATTATTCTAGCATTTTCCGTGCGATCCTGGTTTTTCTGGTGGATATTCATTTTCCTCCCGTACCCATCCACCTGGTTTTCAGCACTCGGGGCGGTCATCCACGGGCAGTTCCTCGACAGGCTCCCTCCTGGCCCTCACATAGATGTAGGCGAGTACGCCAGCGAGCAGGGCGAAGAAGATCAACGAGCCCTGCCAGCCCAGGAGGAAGGAGAAAGAGGTCGCCAGAGACACCACGACGGCTGCTATGACGACGCCGAAGAAGATGAGCGGCAGGGCAACGCGGAACGGGATACCGAAAAGAAAGGCCGCGACCGATCCCGTCCAGGCACCCGTGATGGGCAGGGGTATGGCAACGAAGATAACCAGCGCGAATTCCTTCCACCGCTCGAAAGACTTTGTCTGCCTGCGGCGGGTGCGGGCGAACAGCCAGTCGAAGAAACGCCGCATGAGCCTGGAATGTTCACTCAACCAGCGCGATGCGGGGCCCAGAAACAGGAGGATGAAGGGTATGGGGATCATATTCCCTATCACAGCGAAGACGGCCGCCTGCCATACCGGCATGCCCAGGGCGGCTCCGGCCGGTATACCGCCCCTGAGCTCGAAGATAGGCAGCATGGAGATGATCATCACCACCAGGAAAGGGGGGATACCCTCCAGGGCTTCACGGAAGCGGTCGGCCAGGCTGGCACAAGGTGAAGACTTGATCATCAGGCCATATATACGGTTGCTGAACCTGTTCAATTCCTCTCCAGAGATGATCGGTGTCGGACCGGCATTATGTTGCTCGCACAGGTCCTGGGTCCTAAACATTATCCACAATGCCAACTTGCGTTTCAACACGTCCCGTATTGCCGGCGCCCCGAAAGCGGCGCTGACCGCCTTCTCCCTCGACGCCTCGCAGCAGTCAACTTCGGGGTACAGGACATGCACCCCTGCATATACAATAGACCTATGACGGACAGAGGGAAGAAAGCGAGGCTGTCGGCTTCGGTCACCGCGGGAAAGGCGGTTACCCATCTTTCGCGCAGGCTTGGTGCGGGGGCCGGCTCGAACTTTCCAGGCAAGGTAATACTGCGCATCCACCCCGAGGCCGCGGAGGAGATGGTAGCTTACCTCGACGGAGGATGCGTGCTGGTGAGCGGCACAAACGGCAAGACGACCACCTCCAACCTGCTTGCGGGCATGATGCGCGCAGGAGGGATGCGCCCGGTGCACAACCGCGTGGGGGCAAACCTGATGACCGGCATTACCGCGGCGCTTGCCCAGGCCTCCGACGCAAGGGGCAGACCCCGCGGGGATATAGGACTCTTCGAGGTGGACGAGGCCACCCTTCCCACCGCGGTCAGGCGCCTGCGCCCTCACCTGGTCATCATCACCAACCTCTATAGAGACCAGTTGGACCGTTATGGTGAGCTCGAATCGCTGTCCCGCAAAATGGACGCAGCCCTCGGCGACTTGAGCGAGGAGGCAGCGGTCCTGCTGAACGCCGACGATCCACTGGTCGCCTCCCTGGGAGGGGAATGCCCGGGCCGCATCTACTATTTCGGCATCGAATACACGGGGATCGCCGAATCAGGCCTGCGCCATGCAGCCGATTCCAAGCACTGCCGCCAGTGCGGCGCTCCCCTTGAATTCGAGGCGAACTACTTCGGTCATATGGGAAAATACTCCTGTCCGGTCTGTGGCGCGTCCCGGCCTGCCGTGGATTTCGCCGCGGAGCATATCGAACTCTCCGGCACGGCGGGTTCGCGGGTAAGCCTGACGACCCCCCTGTGGGAGAGCGATATCTTCCTGGGCCTGCCCGGCCTGTACAATGTCCACAACCTCCTCGCCGCCGTGGGAGGGGCCCAACTGCTCGGCCTGGGCAGGGAGGCCGTTGAAAGGGGCGTTGAGGGGTACAGCACCGCCTTCGGCCGGGGGGAGCGCATCCCGATTGCCGGACGCACGCTCTTTCTCATCCTCTCCAAGAACCCCACGGGCTTCAACGAGGTCATCCGCACCCTGCAGGAAGAGGGAGAAGATCTCGCGATACTGGCGGCCCTCAACGACCGCATCGCAGACGGCCGGGACGTATCCTGGATATGGGACGTAGATTTCGAGGACCTGGCGCCGCTGGCACGCTACCTGGTCGCAACCGGTACGCGCGCCCGGGACATCGCACTGCGTTGCAAATATGCCGGCCTGGATACCGGAGCCATCCGGGTTGAAACGGACATGCGGGAGGCGCTGCGAGCCGCCCTTGCCGGGGTGAGGGAGGGAGAGACGGTTTACGCCCTTACTACCTACACCGCCACCCTCGACCTGCGCCGCCTGCTTACCCGCATGGGCGCCGCGCCAGGACTGTGGGAGGAGGGCTAGGCGGTGTCTTCTCCGGAACTGCGCATCTGCCACCTCTACCCGGAGCTCATGAATATATACGGAGACCGCGGTAATATAATCACCATGCTGCAGCGCTGCCGCTGGCGTGGTTTCCGCGTGAAGGTTACACCGCTTAGTCTCAGGGACGCGCTTGACCCCGGCGAACATGATTTCTATTTCATCGGCGGGGGCCAGGACCGCGAGCAGATCCTGGTATGCGACGACCTGAGCAGGGAGAAAGGCGAGGCCTTGCGCGAGGCGATCGAGGGGGGCGCGGCCCTGCTCTCTATATGCGGCGGCTATCAACTGCTGGGGAAGCATTTCCTTACCTATACCGGCGATGACCTTCCCGGCATAGCCATATTCGATGTGAGGACGGTCGGGGGTGAGACGCGTTTTATCGGCAACGCAGCCGTGGCCAGCGAACTCGAGGGCGCAGGTGGAGTGCTGGTGGGTTTCGAGAACCATTCCGGGCGCACCCGGCCCGGCCAGGGCTGCAGGCCGCTGGGCCGGGTCATCAAAGGATATGGCAATAACGGCGAGGACGGCCTGGAGGGGTGCGTATACCGCAACGCCGTAGGTACCTACCTGCACGGTTCCCTTCTGCCCAAGAACCCCCTCCTCGCGGACTGGTTCATACTCCGAGGTCTGCGCCGGCGCCATGACCTGGAAGGGTTGCCCCCCCTTGACGACGCCATGGAGGAAGCGGCTCACCGCGCCGCCTGCAAGCTCATCATGAAGGAGAAGCGGCGCGGGAGAATGAGAAGGCCTTAGGTCGGGTTCTATAGTCAGACGTTCGAGGCAAGATGGGGTCATCGGGTAGAATAACGGCGAATGCCTGTGCGAGAGGAGCAGTCTTGATGCATTATGTGATCATCGGCAACGGCGGGGCGGGGCTCCGCGCTGCACAGACCATCCGCAAGAGGGACCCGGACGGCTCGATCACCATGGTGGACAGGGAACGTTATCCCTGTTATTACCGCATGAGGCTCCCCGATTACATCAGCGGCTGGAAAGAGCGCAATACGGTATTCGTGGTGCACGAGGATTTTTATGCGCACAACGGCATCGAGCTCATACGGGAGGACAGCGTAACCCGGGTTAATGCGGACGAGCACGAGGCCGTGCTCGAAAAAGGCGGAACCCTTTCCTACGACCGCCTCCTCATCGCCGCTGGAGCACGGCCTCGTGAACTCGAACAGGAGGGAAGCAGGCTCGACGGGATAGTCTACCTGCGTACCCTCGACCAGGCGGAGGACATCATCGCGAGGGCCAGGAAGGCTAAAAACGCGGTATCCCTGGGGGGAGGACTGCTGGGTGTGGAGATGGCCCGCGCCTTCAACGAACTCGGGCTTAAAACGCATTATCTCATCAGGGAGGACCGCTTCTGGCCCCAGATGCTCGATGCCGCCGGTTCAGCGCTGGTGGAGAAGGTCCTGGAGGATAAAGGGATCATGCTGAATAAAGAGGAGGGCTTAGACGAGATCACCGGGGAGGCAGGACGGGTGGCAGCAGTGAGGACCACCGCAGGCAAGCAATGCGATGCCGACATCGTGGGTATCTGCATCGGGGTAGTGCCGAACCTCGAGTTCCTGGAGGGCAGCGGGATCGAGACAGACCGCGGCATCATCGTAGATGAACGCCTGAGAACCCGTAAGCCCGACGTCTACGCCGCCGGGGATATCGCACAAGCCCTCGACGTGGCCAGCGGAGAGCACCGCCTGGTAACCTCCTGGCTCAATACCCAGCGCCAGGGTGAAACGGCGGGCATAAACATGACCGGGGGTGAGGCCGCTCTTGAGGGGGTGGTCCCCTTCAACGTCATCGTCATCTACGGTCTGCCCGTTGCATCCCTGGGGCTGCATATGCCGCCCGAACAAGGGGGATACGAGACCCTCACCGGCGATTATCCAAAAGACGGCAAGTACCGCAAGCTCGTCTTGCGCGGCGGAGTGCTCGTGGGAGGGACGCTGATCGGGGACATCGCGGAGGCGCAGGCCATCGAGTCTCTCATCAAGATGCAGGCGGACTTGTCCCCATATCGCGAGCGCTTGTTCGAGCCCGGCTTCGATGCAAAGAAGCTGCTCCAGGAAGTAAGCAGCGGGTAGTGCCCCGATATTGCCTTGATTTTCTCTCTGTGTTATAGATTATTGGGGATTTTCGAAATCCCGGACAACAGATAACAGGAAAAGGAGGATTCCGAATGGGAGAGCCAAGCGACAAGAGGCCCGTTTTCGACGATGACGAGTGCACCGGCTGCGGGCTTTGCGTGGACGAGTGCCCCAACGACTGCATCGACCTTAACGATGATGACGTGGCCTTCCTTGCGAGGCCGGAGGACTGCGACGGCTGTGGTACTTGCGCGGAGGAATGCCCCTCCGAAGCCATCTCCATGGAGTAATCCAAGGGAGCCTGACCAGGGGAGCTGATGCTCCCCTTTTCCTTCTGGGGGAGGAAATGGCAGAGAAAAAAGTCGACGCCTCCAAAGTCAACATCTTCTGGAAGATACCTATGTTCGAGTTCCTGGATGCCGAGGAACTCGACCGCCTCTACTCGCTGTGCAGCACCGAGAACACTGCAAAGGGAGAGTACATCTTCCTGGAATGCGATCAACCCCGCAACCTGTACGTTGTCGTAAGGGGTGAGGTAAAACTCCTGAAGCAGACCGAGGACGGCCGTGAGACCATCGTGGAGATGGCCTATGCCGGAGAGATCTTCGGCGAGGAAGCGATATTCGACGGCCAGCCCTATCCCATGACCGCACAGGCCCTCGATGACGTGGAGCTTCTCACCATCACGCGCACCGATTTCTTCTCTTTCCTGCGCGACAACCCGGACCTGGCCCTGGAGATCATCACCGAGCTGGGAGCCAGGCTGCGGGAGTCTCAGAACACCATACGGGCACTGGCCATGGAAAGAGTCGAATGGCGTATAGCCAGAGTGCTTCTCATGCTCTCGCGCAAGGCGGGGGTCACGGAGGCCGACGGGGTAAGTATCGACCTGCCGCTGACGCGCCAGGATATCGCGGACATGGCCGCGACCACAGTCGAGACCACCATCCGCGCACTCTCCAATTTCAAGAAGTTGGGGATCCTGGAGACGGAGAAGGGCAAGATCATCCTCCGCGACAAGAAGCACCTGGAGGAAATGGTCAGCGAAGGCTGCGCTCATCTTTGAGGCATTTCATCGCGATAGCGTATGGCTCTGAATCGGATATCTGAGCGAGGTCATGGCGTTCGCTGGCTATGCGTATATCATAAAAAACGTAAGCTTAATAACCTTGCCCGGGTTTGTGAGATGCCGAGAGGAGGCTCGAGATATGGCGGAGATCAAATTGTACTCCACTCCCAGTTGTCCATACTGCCGCATGGCCAAGGATTTCCTCGCAGAAGAGGACGTAGACTTCACCGCCGTTGACGTTTCAGAGGACGAAACGGCCGCACAGGAGATGATGGACAAGAGCGGTCAGATGGGCGTACCCGTCATGGAGCTGGAGGACATTATCGTCGTCGGCTTCGAACGCGAAGCATACCGCAAGGCCCTCGAGGACGCCGGCGTTCTGGTGAAAACGGCCGAATAAGCTGCTTGATGTCGCGGCCACCGATGCAGCAGCAGATCGATATGACGGAAACGGATGACCCCTTGGTTCTCGACCGGGCATTGCCCACCACCGCGATGGGCATCCTGCCTCACCGCGACCCCGTTAGAGCCCTCGACATGGCTTTTTCCCTCGATATCCCCTTCTGGCCGCAGTTACCTAACCTCTCTTTTTCCGAGGACACCTACGTGCAGACCGTATCCGGCCTGCCCGGTATCGAGGTGGACTACGAGGGCCTGAGGGTTCTCTTCCACGAGGACGGCTTCTATGCGGGGCTCGAGGATTACCTGTCGCTGAAACCCGGCAGCGATTTTTTCTCCGTCGCGCCGGAGGAATCCGCCACATATGCTGGATTCCTGGAACGCGCTTCGGCCGACTACCCCGCCCTGCGAGGCCAGTTCATGGGGCCCATCTCGCTGTGCCTTATGATTAAAGACCCCGACAACAAGCCCGTCATCTACAGGGACGACGCCCGGGAGGTGATCATCAACCACGTGGCCAGCAAGGTCAACCGCCATCTCGCGGACCTGCGTGCCATCAACCCGCGTTCCTTCGTATGGGTGGACGAGCCGGGGCTGGAGTTCCTCTTCACCGGAATAACCGGGTACACCTCGGAGAGAGCCCGGGCCGACCTTGAGTTTTTCCTCTCATTGCTGGAGGGACCTCGCGGGGTACACCTGTGCGGCAACCCCGACTGGGATTTCCTGCTTCATTCCGAGGTCGACCTTATCTCCCTGGACGCCTATAACAACCTGGACATCCTCATGGGCTACCGCTCCGGGCTGGCACGCCTGCTCGAGCGCGGCGGCGCTATCGCCTGGGGAGCCGTGCCCACTCATACCTCACAAATAGACGAAGAGGACGCCCGCGCCCTCGCGGACCGCCTGGAGGTCCTGTGGGACAGCCTGACGGACGAGGGGCTGAACAGACGGTACATCGCGGACCGCTCCCTCATCACCCCCGCGACCTGCTGCCTGGTAAACGTGGACCAAACCGCCACCGTCGAGAAAGCGTTCGCAATGGTACGTGAGGTTCGAGACCTGCTGCTCTGACGATGTCGGGGGCTTTGATGTAAAGGCACGTTCTTGCACGAAGTACATAAAAAAGAATTCTCGAAATAATGTCGTGTAGCGTATATTAGAGGAAAACAAAGGGGAGTTGAAACGCGTGATCTCAGAGGATGCATACAGGGACTTACAGGAGGCGGTGGGAGAGGAAAACGCCTCCCGCGAGCCGGCCGTGCTCGACGCGTACGCCTGGCAGCCCTTCCTCAACGAGGACCCGGAACTCTGGACGCCGCGCCCCGAGGCGGTGGTCCTCCCTTCCTCAACCGCGGAGGTGCAGGAGTTAGTGAGGGTGTGCAACCGACACGGCCTCAAGTTCAAGGCCATGTGCACGGGTTGGGGAGTGCACGCCGGGCCGACAAGCGAAGGAGTGGTCCAGGTGGACCTGCGCCGCATGGACCGCATCCTGGACATTGACGAAAAAAACATGGTCGCGGTGGTGGAGCCCTACGTGAGCGGTGCCCAGCTGCAGGCCGAGGCCATGAAACGCGGCCTCAATACGCACCTCATCGGGGCGGGACCGGTCTGTTCCCCCCTGGCCAGCGCCACCTCCATGCACGGCGTGGGCCACGACGGCATCTACATGAGCTACAGCCCGCGCAACGTCATGGGCGTGGAATGGGTCCTGCCAGACGGCGAGCTGCTCAGGCTGGGAACCCCCGGCTCGGGAGAGGGCTGGTTCTCGGGCGACGGCCCGGGACCGTCCCTGCGGGGCATCATGCGCGGCGCCTCCGGGGCCTTCGGAGGCCTGGGGATCTTCACCGCGTGCGCACTCAAGCTCTTCAACTGGCCCGGGCCCCCGCTCATGAAGGCCGAGGGGACGGTGTTCGACTCCGTAGTGGAACGGCCGGAAAACCTGCGTTTTTACGGCTGCGTTTTCCACGAGGCGGAGGATTTCGCCGACGCCATGTACCACCTGGGCGAGGCGGAGATAGGCTATCTCTGTTTGAGGATAACCATGGGTTCCTTTCCCATGGCCATGGCTCCCAAACTCTACCGCAAGATAATGAGGACGAAGAACATCCGTAAAATCATCTACGAGACCTTGCGCTACCCCTTCACCATCCTTCTGGCCGGCGATTCCATGGCCGAGCTTCAGTACCAGGAAACGGTGCTTAAAGAGATCGTCGACGCGCACAACGGGATCATCCTGGACATGCAGGCCCCACCTCTGGGCCACATGATACCCCTCAACCTCATCCGCGCCAGCCTCATACCCGCGGCCTTCCGCCTGGGGGGCACCTTCTGCACCAACCTGGACGAGAACGACGCCCTGGACTCCCAGATGCCCTGGGCAGACGCCATCGCCGAGGTGAAGAAGGCGTGGATAGACAGCGGGGCCATCCTGGACGACGGCGCCGAGAACCCCTACTTCGTGCCCTACGAGAACAACACCTGGGCCCACTGCGAGGTGGTGCACATGTACAGCGTCCACGAGGAAAAGAGCCTGGAGGCGCTCAAGCCTATCGCCTTCCTGTCGACCCTCGAGGCCATCGAGCGCTGCATGACCCCCCTCTCGGTGCTCACCCCGGAGGTTCGTAAAGCCTTGAGTCCCCTGGCGGGGGATTTCAACCTCTGGCAGAAAAGGATATCCGAGAGCTTCGACCCCGCTGGGGCCGCCGATGCTGGGCTGTATACGGCGGAACGGGATTTCGACACCACGAACGTCAGCGACGATAAGGTGGCCCGCTTCCGGGAAGTCAGCGAGCGTCTGAAGTGGAGCGAAGAGGGCCCGTCGGAATAGCGACTCTGATCGGCCTTCCTCCCGGGACGGATAACCTGCCTTTCAGCCTATGGTGTAAAGTCTGTCTGCGTTCACCGCGCTCTGCGGGTCACCTTACATCGCTGACGCCGCCGTCAGCGAGATCATGCTATACGTCGGCGCCGGTGGGTACAATGGACTGGTAAGAAAGGGGCTTTGAAAAAAAGACCCCCTGAAAAACCAGTTTGTGGAGGGAAGCCATGCCCATGGATAAGATACGCAAGCGGGACGGCTCCGTGGTGCCGTTCGAAGGAGCGAAGATAGCAACCGCCATCCGCAAGGCCATCGAGGAAGTGAGAGAATGCGAGCCGTCGCAGGCCGAGGAACTCACCCGCGAGGTGGTAGCCAGGCTCGAAGAGCGCTTCGCCAGCGACATCCCGAGCGTGGAAGAAGTGCAGGACCTGGTGGAGGAGACCCTTAGCGAGAAAGAGCTCCCTCGCACTGCGAAGTCCTACATCCTCTACCGCGAGCGCCGTGCCGAGATACGCCGCACCAAGGATTTCATCGGGGTCAAGGACGAGCTCAAGCTCACCGTCAACGCCGTAAACGTGCTCAAGAAGCGCTACCTCCTCAAGGACGAGCAGGGCCAGGTGGTGGAGACTCCCGACGTGATGTTCCGCAGGGTGGCCAGGGCCGTCGCGGAAGCGGACCGGGCCTACGACCCGCGAGCCGATATCGCCGCACTCGAGGATGAGTTCTACCGCCTCATGGTCTCCCTCGATTTCCTTCCCAATTCCCCGACCCTGATGAACGCCGGTACGGGGGTGGGGCAGCTCTCAGCCTGTTTCGTACTGCCTGTCGAGGATTCCATCCCCGGCATCTTCGACGCGGTGAAGTACATGGCGCTGGTACACAAATCGGGTGGTGGCACCGGTTTCTCCTTCTCGCGCCTGCGCCCCCGCGGCGATGTGGTGCAGTCCACCATGGGCATCGCCTCCGGGCCCATCTCCTTCATGCGCATCTTCGACGTCACCACCGAGATCATCCGCCAGGGCGGCAGGCGGCGCGGCGCCAACATGGGCATCCTGCGCTGCGACCACCCCGACATACTCGACTTCATTACGGCCAAGGACCAGGACGGCTTCCTCTCCAACTTCAACCTCTCAGTCGGTATAAGCGACGAGTTCATGCAGGCACTGGAGAAGGACGACGTATATTTCCTGCGCAACCCGCGCAGTGGAGCCGTCGCCGGCAGCCTGCACGCTCGCGACGTTTTCAACCTCATCGTCACCCAGGCCTGGCGTACCGGTGACCCGGGACTCGTCTTCCTGGACACCATCAACCGCGGCAATCCCACCCCCCACATCGGCGAGATAGAGTCCACCAACCCCTGCGGCGAGCAGCCCCTGCTCCCCTGGGAGAGCTGCAACCTGGGCTCCATCAACCTCAAAAACATGGTGAAGGGGGGGCGGTGGGACCGGGAGAGGCTGGCAAGCACCATCCGCGCCGCCGTGCATTTTCTGGATAACGTCATCGACATCAACCGCTGGCCTCTTGCCGAGACGGAGCGCATGACCCTGGGCAACCGCAAGATCGGCCTGGGAGTCATGGGTTTCGCCGACGCCCTGCTGATGATGGGCATTCCCTATGACTCCGAGGAGGGGCTGCAGGCGGCGGAGGACATAGCGGTTATCCTCAGGGAGGAATCGCACCTGGCCAGCGGCGAGCTGGCCGCGGAGCGGGGCGCGTTCCCCAACTACGAGGGATCTATCTGGCACCGGCAGGAAACGCCCATGCGCAATGCGACTACCGTCACTATGGCCCCCACCGGCACCATCAGCATCATAGCCGGGTGCTCTTCCGGCATCGAGCCGCTCTTCGCAATCTCCTTCGTACGCAACGTCATCGAGGGTACCCAGCTCATGGAGATCAACCCCATATTCGAGGAGACCGCCAAGGAACTCGGTTTCTACAGCAACGACCTGATGATGGATATCGCGCGCAGCGGCACCCTGCAGCATATAGAAGGGGTGGACGAGGACGTGAGACGCACCTTCGTCACCGCTTTCGACATCGCCCCCGAGTGGCACGTGCGCATGCAGGCCGCGTTCCAGCAGCACTGCGATAACGCCGTCTCCAAGACCGTTAATTTTCCCTCCGACGCGTCCATCGACGATATCGAAGAAGCATTCCGCCTCGCCTACGACCTGGGATGCAAGGGCATCACCGTCTACCGCTACGGCAGTAAGCGCGAACAGGTCTTATACCTCGGCAGCGATTCGCTGATGCGGCTGCTGGAGAGGCCGGAATACACCATGGCGGAGGCGGAGTACGCAGGGGGTTGTCCCACGCCCCTGTGTTTCTTCTAGCCGGGGGAGCGGTATACGAAAGGTGCGCTTGCTGATCGCCTACTGCGGAGGACCCATCCCCGTAAAGCGGGAGAACTTCACCGTGACCTTCGATGACACCTTCGCCCGTCGTTTCCTGCGCCATCTCGCCTGCGACGAGGACTATTGCAACGGCTGCGGCGTGCTCTGCGATCATTGCCGCGATACTTACCCTATCGACTTCTCCGGGGACATCGTGGATATCCTGCAATTCCCCTCCGTCCTTCCCTATTACCTGGACGACCCCCTGGAGCTCATCGGGCGGGAACTGCCCCCCCACGACGCCACGGTAGCCGTAAACGTACATCAGGAGATATTGCTTGCCCTGCCTCAGGCGGTGAAAGCAGCGGGCTCGCGTGTGATCGTCGCGCCGTCGGAGGGCCCGAACTGGGTAAGCCGCTGGGTGAGGGGGCAGGTCAAAAAGGCGTGCCGGAAACTGGATATGGGCTGCGCTTTCCCTAAGCCCTTCTGCTCGCTCTGCAAGGGCATACACCCAGCGGTGGACGAGTTCATGGACTATTTCCGCATCGGTTATCCCAAGATACACCTGGAACTCGGCGACGGATATATAAAGGACGCAAAGGTGGAGCGCAGCGCTCCCTGTGGCAACACCTACTACGTGGCCTTCAACCTCAAG
>CAZGWK010000063.1:8610-17837 GCA_964529285.1 uncultured Actinomycetota bacterium | reverse complement strand
AGGGGAGCGTACCGGGTTCCATGATATGGCAGAGAACTCGATATTCGAGACCTGACCCCTCCTTTCCAGGCCTTCGCCGGAGTCGCGAACGCTCTGCTTCCGGATTCCGTCCCAGGTTGGTACATCGAGGCCATAACAGAATAAGATGGTCCTCGAGGGAGAAGAGGGGAGGAAGTGCGGGCTGAGGATCGAGTCCCGGGGCTATATCGAGTAGAGACAAAGCATCAAGGGGACTCACGACGCAAGCAGGTAAGCGCTCAAGGTGCTGATCTTCTCGAATCCCAGCCTGCGGTAAACGGATATCCCCATTTCCGTGGAGTGGAGCACTGCGGTCACGCATCCGGAACGTGAAGCTTCTTTGAGCGGAACCATGCTCGAAACCGTGCCAATGCCCCTGCCGCGAACAGACGGGAGCGTGCCCACATTGTAGAGCCCTACCACGGAACCGCATTTGAAGGTGCTGGAACAGGCAACCGGCGATCCTTCCTGGCTGAAAATATAGTGGCTGAAAAGCGAACTGGCACCAAGGCCGGCGTGGGACATCGCCGCAGTGAAGAACTCCCTCGCAACGGGGGGAAGTTCGTAGACCTCACAGAACACGTCCATCCAGTAAGACAGCCTTTTCACGTCGGTCACCATCTTTATCTCGAGGCCCTCAGGAATACGAACGTCCCCGGCCAGAGAACTGAGTTCGATCGCCATTCCCGTTGCTTCCTCTGCCTTTTGCAGTCCTTCCGCCTCCAGAATCGATACAATCCCGGGTGGTTTCGTGGTAGGCGTTACCCAGCAAAGCACGGGAAGTTCTTTCTCACGAAAGACATGCAGAGCATCGGCGGTCTTCCTCGCAGCCTCTGCCGCATCCAAGCTGATCCTCATGATCCCGTTACACAGAGGATGCTTGACACCGCTCGCGAACCTCAACATATCCGGTCCATCGTAAGTTTCCACGCCTGGTGCCGACGCAAGCAGCAGCCAGGACTCAAAGAGGTTGGTGTCGATCTTCTCGATCTTCGCGTGATCAGTCATTCAGCCTCCTTTTTTGTAGCTCCTTGGCGGCGGAAGTGATCAAGACATATCAATGATAACCCCTTACGATTCGACTTCACAGATGCTGAAGCGGAATCCTAACTGAACGAGGCAATCCGGTAAGACCTGAAGAAATCGCCTATGTTGCGGTAAGAGTCATCGCACCTCGCGAATGGCAGGTTATACAATACCCTTGTTTTGCCCCTCTGGGATTTCTGGTAGTCATATAGTGGTCACGGGAGCATTCGCTCTGCGAGTTTCCGTCTGATCGTCCAGTACCTCCAGTAGGGAATGACTTCGACTTTAATGTCGCCGTGCTTGAAGGCCGTTTCGAGGTTGGAGGATATGATTAAGCCCTCGTTGATGCCGTACTTCGTCATGAACTTAAACAGAGGCTTTGCATCTCTTGCCCTGATGTCGCTCCGCATCTTTATTTCAATGGGCACAACTCCCTCCTCCGTGGCAAGGACCAGGTCGACCTCGTCCTTTTGCGGAGACCTCCAGAAGAAGCCGGCCTTGAGCGTATTCGCGAAGAACTGCTCCGCAAGCGCGGAGAAATCACTCTCTCCAGAGAGGGCGATAGTAATAGCTGTGTTGGATGTATAGACCTTGCGCATCTTTTTCTCACTGGTCAGGCGATTGGGTGAGTAATTATAGAGCTTGCTCACTAGCATGGCGTATTCAAGGTAAGAGACGTAATCCGAGACGGTTCTCTGGTCGTACCCGAGATCGTTTCCGAGATTCCTGTAGTCGAGGATCATCCCCGGATGCGCCGCGAACACATTCATGCAGCGGTAAAGCAGATCGGCGGACCTGATGGAGAAGCTCTCCGGTAGATCGCGAAAGATCACGCGCTCCAGCAGGCCTTCCCGGAAGTACTTCCTCCTGCGGATGTCATCGAGCTCCAGCGCCTCGATGAAGCCACCCGTGATCATGAAATCCTTCAGGCTTCGCTTGATCTCCGACTCGAAAACCGTTTCCCTTTTGCGGTCGATGTCGATCTCCTTGAAATCCAGATACTCGTCGAAGTCCAAGGGCTCGATCAGGAATTCGAAAGACCTACCCGCCAAGCTTTCCTTACCGCCCTTGGAGAGATTTATGGCCGCGGAACCTGAGAGGAAGATCTTGACATTAGGGTTGAGGTCATAGACGACCTTCACCTTATCGGGCCAGCCTCCAAGCTTCTGTATCTCGTCCAGGAAGAGATAGATCTCCCTGCCGTCCGAAATCCTCTCTCCCAACACCTCGGTTTCGTAGGTCTTGAGAATCTCAGTAATATCCTCGCTCTCTTCGTCGAACGAGAAATAAAGGACCTGCAGGGGTGAGACGCCCCTCTTCTTCAGCAGTTCCTCGATGATCTGGAACATCAGCGTGGTTTTTCCCGCCCTGCGCAAGCCGTACAGGATGAGGATCTGCCGGAGGTCGAGGTAGGGATGGAGTTCTTTGAAAGCCCTTCTCTTTCTGCCGATAAGGCTTTGGGGCACCTCTCCCGTCCTCCACCAGGGATTGAAGATATTTATGTCCATTAAATCACATACTTATGTCATTATTATTTAATAACAATGATATTGTATGCCTATTGTTTCTTATAGTCAATGCAGCCTGCCCGAGGGATATAATCGAAGTTGCCACGGTTTCTGAAATATGGATGTCTGCGAGCTATCTACAGGGGGTATGTATATGTTCGAGCTGATATCAATGGAAAAACTCCCGCCCTGGGAGTGGCCAGAAAACTCTGAGGAGATACTACTGGGCGTTCTAAACGACGCCAGCGCCGAGGAATCCAACCGGCTTCTCGCGGCGGAGCTGGCGGGAGAACTCCCCGCGAGCACGGACGAGCTTGCGGGCGCGCTGCTCTCCATCGTGCGAAGTGGCGACGAGCCGGACGAACTCCGCGCCAGGGCGGTGATAGCCCTGGGACCTACGCTTGAGTATGCATACCTGTCCGATTTCGAGGACCCCGATGAGGAGACGATCACCCAAGGCATGTTCCTCAAGATCAAGGAATCACTCCATAAACTCTACCTGGACGGCACCGTACCGGAGGAGGTGCGTCGCAAAATCCTTGAGGGCTCGGTACGCGCACCGGATGAGTGGCACCGGGATGCCGTCCGCGCCGCCTACGTGAGCGAGAAGGATAACTGGCGGCTGACCGCGGTCTTCTGCATGCGCTACGTCAAGGGATTCGAGGATCAGGTCCTGGAAGCGCTGGAGAGCGAGGACCCGGACATGCTCTACGAAGCGGTCATCGCGGCGGGCAACTGGCACCTGGACGACGCCTGGCCCCGGTTGACCGCGCTCCTAGACTCGGATGAAACCGATAGGGACGTATTGTTCGCCGCTATCGAAGCCGTGACCGAGATCCGTCCCCAGGAAGCGGGAGTCGTCCTCGTCGACCTCGCGGACTCCAGGGACGAGGAAATCGCCGAAGCTGCCACCGAGGCTATGATGCTGGTGGAGGATATCTCGGACGACTTCGACCTCGACGATGAATAGCGGAGGCTTACAAAATACTCATGGAGCTGTGCCAGTCCGACCTGCGCTGCCTCGACGCCCATTCCCATCTCGGCCACTTCTTCTTCGACCGGGGGCCTAAGACGGCACTCCGCCATTACGAGGTAGGCGTATGTATCGGTGAGTTATCCCTCGGCGAGGGATTCGACGGAGTCCTCCCTTGGGGGCTCACAGATAACCGCCCGTTTCTGCGATGCATGCACGGATACGGACTGTGCCTGTGGCGCCTGGAGCGTTTCGATGAAGCCGAGCGAGCCTTCGACCGCATGCTGTGGCTGAATCCTTCGGATAACCAGGGAATACGTTTCCTTATCGACGACGTCAGGGCGAAGACGGCATGGGAAGACCGCCGAGCCGAATAATGGGTGCGTTGGTGGATGCGGAAATGTATGGGTCCCGGGAGTTATACTCCCATTAGTCGCTTGGATACTTCGCCCAGAAGCTTCGCTTGCGGCCGTGGGCAGCCTGTAACCCCTCCTTGTATTCCGCGTGAGGTTGTAGGCTTTTCCAGTCGCCGATTCTGGAACCGAGTTGGTCGAGCTTTTTCAGGTACCTAATCCCGTGGTTATAGTATTTAGAGATAGCCCGGGACAGGATTGAGTCGAGCAGAGCGCGGTACAGGACCGTTGCCCCAAGCGGCCGTTCTTCCTCCAAAGCCTCCGCCAGGGGTTTCAAAACGAAGTAAACGTCCCCGTCCAGCGATTCACGGTGGCGTAGCAGATAAGCCTCCGCCTCCTCGAACCGCCCGACCTCGACCATAAAGGACGCATCCGAATAGGAAAACCGGTCCGATGCCAGTATTGTTTCTGTTTCACAATCTACGATACCCTCGCGCTTTTCATCCCCCACAACCTTGAGTAGCTCCTCCAGGGCCAGTCTGCCTCGTTCCCTTCGGAACAACCTCCAAGCCATCTCTTCCGTCTTTGCCTCGTCCCCTAGCCCGTCATAAATAGCGAGCAGAAGCTGGTCCCTTTCGCGAACGCGATGCATCTCGAGACTCTCTATGCTCTGCACCCGCTCAAGCGCGATTCCTGGTTGCCCCGCCTCGAGATATACCGCTGCGATATCGAGGAGAGCCTTGTTGTGGAGTACCGGCCAGGATTGCGCGCAGGCTGCTTCGAAAAGTACGGGATCCTTGAGTTGCCGTGCAATTGACGCTATCCCTCTGTTCAAATGCCAGCGCTTGCGTTCATCTTGTTCGTCCTGGCAACACTCCCACATGCGGTCTGCAAGCTTACGCATCGCACCTTCATCAAGGTAATGATGGGCTTCATCGATCAGTATTGAACGCACCCCGTAAACGTCTTTCTCGTAGAGATCAAACAAGAGGTCGCAGAGATAGCCCTTGTTCTCGATACGCTCCGCATATTCGGAGAAGAGGACGCCGGCGGAATACCTGAAGAAATCGCCTATGTTGCCGTAAGAGTCATCGCACCTCGCGAAGATCGAGGAATCGCATTTGATTAAGTCGGTTACAAGTCCTATACCGGTAATGGCATCGGGTTCGGCGGAAGCTAGGTCCATCAGCATATCCTCGAGTTTTTGCCCCAGCTGTCTCGCGTCCCTCCGCTCGACGAATCGCTTGGACCTCTTGAGCCCCGAGAGCTGTGCTTTAAACCGCTTGATGATCTCCTTTTTCGAGGAAATAAGGCGATTGATAAGCACTTCTGCGTCGTCGCTTCTATATGCCAGTTCCAGCAACGCGTCCGCGAGCTTCTCAGGACCCAGCCCTATCAGCTTCTCGCGCCTATCGTCCTCTCCCATGGGATCATCCTTTACCGCTTAATCAAAGTTTTGTATCAGCCTGGCTTATTCGGCTGATGACCGCGAAAAAGGTCACGTGTCTTTTTATTGGGTCAAGATCATTAGGAACCAGGTCTCGACCATAGGCCCCCAGCCACAGTCTATCTTTTTTGTGAACGGCAGGCCATACAATACCGTGGCTTACCCACCTGAACTCCAGCAAGTTATTTCCCTGCCCCCTATTGGGATTTATGGTGGTCATATTGTGGTTACGAGAATTGCCGTCTTCGTCTATTCGTAATCAGTTGAAGCGATTATAGCCACAATTGCCTGCACTTTTGTCCTTAAACACTAAGTGGGTTCCAAGCCGGACACGGTTACAGGTGTGTCCGCGTGTCGTGTAAGGAAAGGGGTTTAACCTGCAAGAACGCTTTGACACCGTGTGGTTACGGCTGTTCGGAATCCCTACCCTAAAAGACAAGGTCAGAGTGCATATACTCTGACCTGGTTCTTTACTGGTGGGCCCAGCAGGACTCGAACCTGCGACACGCGGATTATGAGTCCGCTGCTCTGACCAACTGAGCTATGGGCCCATGTAGCTTTGTCCAGGGGCTTATTATAGCGCAAAGATGAAGGGGGTTTGAATATCAAGAAGGAAGTCGTTTGGGTTCAGGTCTTGAATCTCATAATCTCTCTCTTTGTCTGATTAACAAAGGCCCTTGCTCTGAAATTCAAGATTCAAGACCTGACCCTTTATTCGGGCGAAGCTTCACCGGGTGGCGCAACTGGCGGACCCGAAGGAGGCGGCACCGGTGGTGGCGGAGGCTGGTAGGTCGGCGGTTGCCAGGGCGGCCCCGCGTAAGGTCCATATGTCCCCACCGGGGGCTGACCTGGAGGCGCCGGTGGGCGGCGGTAAAGCACCAGCATCACTATCACCAGGATGATGCCCACCAAAAGCATGCCGATTACCGCGCTTATTATCACCCAGCTGAGATCGGTCTCCTCACCGCTCGCTGCCTTCTCCTCCGCCTCGAGTGCGCCCTCATCGATAGCATCGCCTTCCTCTCCCAGGGATGAGACTGCCAACTCGAAGGGTTCATCGCTCGTCGCCTGCAGCAGGTAAGTGTTCTCACCCTCCCTCTTCAAGGCCAGCCTGTACTCGTCGGTCGACCATATCATCCAGGCGCCCAGGGGATCGTTTTTTTTGATCTCGTCCTCGAAGCGGTCCTGGACATATTGCACGTAAGCGGATGAGAACTCCTGCGCATCCTTCTCGCTGTCCCAAGCATAAGCCTGTACGAGGAGCTTCTCCCCGGCATCGCTGCTGTAGTAATGGTAGCGGTTGCCGCCCCAGCCGGCGGCCGCGGTCTCGACTACATTTTTCTTGAAGTACGGCTTGAATAGCTCGTAGACGTCGAACTCGCCCAGTACGTTATGGTAGTCGAGCTCCCAGCCGCTTCCCAGCTCGGATGACATGTCGGCCAGCTCGACTTCCACCGCCCCTTCTCCATCGAGATATTTCTCCGGGTGATAGATCTGCTCCGTGGTCGTGGGTGGTTCACTGAAAGCCTTGTCGATGGTATCAAAACCTCCCGCCTCGTCGTGTATGTAACGCACGAAGTTCGCACCCTCCATGTAGGGGAAGAGGAGGCTGTCGTAGATATAATCTGGAGCGCTGTCCAGTACTTCGCTGGAATAGTCGCTGCTCTCCAGCTGCATGTCCAACATGTCCTCCGCATCCATGTACTTGAGCAGCCAGTACTCAGAGGAGATAACCGCGTCTCCCTCCACCAGGCAGGTCGCCGCGAAAGAGGCGTCGTCGTCCGTCTCGACCTCCACGTCTTCGGGGTCGTAGAAAGGCGGGCGCATGAGGTCGAAGTTCTGGTCCTGCAGGTAGTGTACGAACTCGTGAGACAGCGTGTACTGGTCCATCGCGCTCATGGTCTGCGATTCCGAGACCAGGTAGAGGCTGTCGTCCTCGGGGTCGTAGAAACCGGCGATCTGTTCCGTCAGCAGGTCGATGTAGAAGTCCTCGAGGTCCAAGTCCGGTCCGATGAAGCCGAGCAAAACCATGATTTCCTCGGCAGCCTGGATATCCTCCTCGGGATTGTCCTCCTCGAAGTCCTCCAGAATACGCTCCTCGAGCTCGGCCCTGGTGAGGTAGTTAACCGTGATATTGGGGTCCGCCTTCAACCCGCGTATCGATTCCGTCTCCGTCAAGACCTCCTCTATGATAACCGCCTGGTCGGTCTGGGCGAGTGCCACGGGCAGGCTTATTGCCGCAACAGCCAGGGCAAGTATGAATACCGCCAATATCTTACGCATCGCCGCGTTCCTCCTTTACGCCTATGCGCGGGCATATATCGTTAAGACAGCACTCGGGGCAGTTTGGTTTCCGCGCCTTGCACACCTGTCTGCCGTGCTCTATGAGGTTTATGTGCAGCCTGAACTTTATATCGTCTGGTACCAGCGAGTCCATGATATCGTGCGCCCTGTCGGCGCTGGCTTCGAGGGAGATCAAGCCCAGGCGTTTTCCCACGCGAAAGATGTGCGTATCGACGGGGAAGTAGGGGCAGCCGAGCTGAAACAGGAGCAGCACCGCTGCTGTCTTCCTTCCCACCCCCGGCATGTCCAGAAGGTAGCGCAGGCTCCGCTCGCTTTCCATGTCCTTGAGGCATTCCAGGGAATATTCCCCGCAGTCCCGCTGCACCATCTCCAGCACCTGCTTTATCCTCTCGGCCTTTACGTGCGATATGCCACCCGACCTGATGGCCTCTTCGATCTCCTCTGCCTTCGCGCCGGCCGCCTCCTCCCAGGTGGGGAAGCGCTCCTTCAACTGGAGAAAGGCGCGGTGCGAATTGACGTCACTGGTGTTCTGGGAAAGGATGGTATGTATGAGTCCGTCCAGAAGGTCGCCGAAGCTCGGGTCCCACTTGCGATCCCCGTAGCACTTCAGCAGTCGGCTGTCTACCTTGGGTGTGAGCCTGGCGGCGGGGTCTTTTTGCACGGCCTTGCGTTTCTGAACATCCTCGCTACGTTTTCTGTTTGTTCGTTCCATTCGATTATCCCGCTTTTAGCCCTAACTTTACCTTGCGTGAACGCACGTTTGACAGGCTTGTCCCAGCATAGCATGGACGACCAAGCGCATGTCTGGTTTGACTTTTTACATAAATTAAGGGGAAAATATATAAAAATCGGGTAGTTATTCACTGACAAAGAAGGAGGAAGCTACTTGCCAAGGCGAGATAAAAGGGCCGACATCGTAAATGCCGGGATACGGATATTCTCCCGTAAGGGATTCAGCCGCTGTTCGGTCGAGGATATCCTGCAGGAGGCGCACGTAGCGCGCGCCACCTTCTACAGCTACTTCGACAGCAAGAAGGACCTCTTCGTCGAGCTGGTGGACAGCATACTGAACAGCATGTTCGAAATCGTGGCCAAAGAGCTTGGCGATATACCTTCTACCATCGATGAGCTCAAAGAGAAGACCAAGAATACCCTCCTCGCGGTGTACAGTTACTTCAGCGAGAACTGGGAGTTCTCCGCCATCTATATCAAGGAAGTCATGGGTATGAACCCCGAGATCGACTTGCGCATCGTCGAATGGCAGCAGCGCATGTCGGAGATGGTCAAGTTGCTCCTGAACCGGGGCATAGAGAAGGGGATGTTCCGCCCAGTAGACATTGATATAGTGGCCCCCCTTGTGGCGGGCGTGCCGCAGCATCTCGGCCTGCAGCTGTTCATGCTCAGCGAGAACCTGGATCTACCTAGGGTAGCCGACGCGGTAACCGACTACCTTATCTACGGGCTGGCCACACGCAGCTAGAATCCGGCCATGTCACGGAAATGGGGTCAGCCCCGGACATGGGACAAAAACGTCCCATGTCCGGGGCTGACCCCACTATCGGGACGTTATATTTAGCGGCCGAAGAGGATGGCGGGGC
>CAZGWK010000063.1:0-8510 GCA_964529285.1 uncultured Actinomycetota bacterium | reverse complement strand
GGGCTGACCCCACTATCGGGACGTTATATTTAGCGGCCGAAGAGGATGGCGGGGCCGGGCTCGAGGCGGGAGTTCTCCTCAGCTATCTGGCGCAGTTCCTCCAGGATGGGTTCTCCCCCCTCCTTGAAGAGATGGGCGAAGCGCCTTTGCGGGCGCAGGTAGTCCTCGACCGGCTTGCGTTCTTTCACCCTCTTGACCTTAGTGATTTCGCCTTCCTCTATCTCGAAGATCGGGAAGAGGAAGGTCTCGGTGGCCAGGCGGGCTATCTCCAGCGAGAGCTCAGACTCTATACCCCAGCCCGGCACGCACGGTACCAGGAGGTGCAGGTATTTGGGACCCTCTATATCCAGGGCCTTCTTGACTTTGCGCATGAGGTCGCGCGGCTCGGCCGGGGTGGCGGTGGCCACGTAGGGCACGCCGTGTGCCACAGCGATGAGGGGTACGTTCTTCTTGCGCGTCTTGTTACCCCAGGACATGGGCCCGGGCGGGCTGGTGGTGGTTCGCGCCCCCGGCGGCGTGAGGCTGGAGCGCTGGTAACCTGTGTTCATATAACCCTCGTTGTCGTAACAGATATATAGTACGTCGTGGCCCCGCTCGAACATGCCGCTGATGCATCCCATGCCGATATCCGCCGTGCCTCCGTCACCCGCTTGGGCAATGATCTTGACGCCCTCGAAGCGCCCCATGGCCTTGAGGGCAACCTCCATGCCCGAGGCCACCGATGCAGCGTTCTCAAACAGGGAATGTATGAAGGGTACCTCCCAGGAGCTGCGGGGATATGTAGTAGTAAACACTTCCAGGCAGCCGGTTGCGTTGGCGATGATCACCTGTGGACCTGCCGCCTTGGCAACGAGGCGGGCCCCGATGGCCTGGCCGCAGCCTGCGCAGCCGGTATGTCCCGGCTCCATGAGGTTTATGATGCGCCCGTCCTGAAGCGGGGTCATTTCTCATCACCGTCCAACAAGTCCGTCCGCAAGCCTCGGAACTCGACCCGGCAGGCAGGGTTTTCAGCGAGGTCGCGCGCCACCTGCTTTATCTCCTGCTTGGTTATATCCCTTCCACCCAGGCCCATGATGAAACTGGATATCTCTGGACAGTCCTCGCCGCAGAAGGCGGCGCGCATCTCGGAGCAGAGGGTGCCCTCCAGGCCAAGCGAGATGTCCTTTTCTATCACCCCCACCACCTGCGATTCCTTGATCGCGTCGTGGACGGCGCTCTTGGGAAAAGGGCGGAAGCAGCGTACTTTTATCAATCCTACCTTGAGTCCCTCCTCGTCGCGCAGCTCGTCGACGGCGTCGCGCATGGTCCCGAGAAGCGAGCCCATGGAGACCAGCACCACGTCGGCGTCCTTGGTGTCGTAGGCATCTATCAGCCCCGTGCCTCCGCGGCCGAACGTCCCGCGGAACTCCTCGCACACCCTCGTGATCACCGATCGCGCCTCCATCATATCCATGTGCACGTGATAGCGCGTCTCCATGTAGGCGTCCGGCCCCACCATCTCGCCCATGGTGAAGGGATAATCGGGGTCCAGCTTGTAGATGGGGTCGTAAGGCGGCAGGAAGCTGTCCACCTCCTCCTGCTCCGGCAGGTCTACGGGTTCCCAGGTATGGGTGAGGACGTACCCGTCCATGCACACCATCACCGGTATCATAAGTTCCTCGGCTATCTTGAAGGCCTGGATGTGCGTGTCCACCACTTCCTGGTTGTCCTCGGCGAAGAGCTGTATCCAACCGGAATCGCGTATGGCTACGGCGTCCTGCTGGTCGTTCCAGATATTGATCGGGGCGGAGACGGCGCGGTTGGCGCAGGTCATGACCACCGGAAGCCGCAGGCCGGCGATGTTGAAGATCACCTCGACCATGAGCAGGAGGCCCTGGGAGCTGGTGGCCGTGTAAGTGCGGCCGCCCACGGCGCTGCCGCCGAGGACGATGGAGGCGGCGCCGAACTCGCTCTCCGCCAGCACGTATCCGGCATCGAGTTGCCCATCTGCCACCATCTGCGACAGGTCCTCAACGATGTGGGTCTGGGGAGTGATGGGGTAGGCACATACGAGGTTGGGACGGCATAGGCGCACCGCCTCGGCCACCGCCTTGGAGCCTTCTATGAAAACTCTCACGCCAACATCCTCCTCACCGCCGCGCCGTCATTCCGGCTCGGCCATCTCGCACCCTTCCTCGAGCACCATCTCGATGTCGTCCACCGGGCACTCGTGGGCGCAGATGCCGCATCCCTTGCAGTAGTCCAGGTTGACGTCGAACTTCTTCTTGTCTATCTGGTAAACGGTCCCCTCCGGACATCCGAGGAAACACCTCTGGCATCCGATGCAGTCCTTCTGTTTGTAAACGGGATATTTTCCCCTCCAGGCCTTGGTAGTGTTCTCGAGGCTGGCCCCCGGCTTGCCCTTGCGTCCCACGAAGATGCGCATCAGCCGCACTCCCCTATACGGTCGCAGGCCACCCGAGTGGCCTCCGCCTCCTTGTCCCCAAGCTCTCCCGGGAACCTCTCCCGAATTGCCGCCTCCACCGCCTCCAGCCGGACGAGGCCGGTCGCGCAAGCGAAGGCGCCTACCATGACCACGTTGAAGAAGGGCTTTCCGATGACCTCGTAGGCCACCTGCAGCGCGGGCACGGTATATATCTTGAACCCCTCGGCGATGGGCAGCTCCTCACCGGGCCGGTTGGTGTTGACCACTAAGGCGCCGCCCGGCTTCAAGCCCTCCATGATGTCATCCGAGTAGAGAAGCCCCGGGTCCTGCACGATGAGATAGTCCGGTTCGTACACCTGCTGGCGTGTGCGTATGGGCTTGTCGTTTATGCGCACGAAGGCCATCACGGGGGCCCCCTGCCTCTCAGCCCCGAAGCTGGGGAAGGCCTGGGAGTACTTGCCGTCGGCGAAAGCGGCCTGCGCCAGCAGTTCCGCCGCGGTGACGTTGCCCATGCCTCCCCGGCCGTGCACGCGGATCTCTTTCATAGCCTCCCGTTCGTCGATGCTTGACGGGCTTCGATCCCAGTAAAAAATCGGTACGCTCAAATGACCTTTATCATAAGTACAGGATTCCCACCGCTTGCATCTGTTAAACGGCCAGGCACCGGGGTCAGGCCTCGCCAGGTGCCTGGGGCCGGTGAGGCATCGCGTTTTGCACCTGTGGCGCATTAACGCAAACTCAAGGCCTGATTTACCTTACCTGAGATAAACCGTGGAGAGTAACCCCGAAGGAGAATCCCCCGGTAAGGTAGTATAATGGGATGAGAGGACGATAATGCGGCATGGCAACAAGGGTTGCAAAAACAAGCCCACACTCCATGGATACAAAGAGCGGGAGGTGGGATTTTTGTTTACCTCGAGGACGTTCATCATCTTCCTCATACCCCTGGTCATCGTGGGCATGTTCCTCTGGTTTCTTGCCACGACCGAAATAGACCGCAGTAACGTCGAGGTGGGTGGGGTACTGGTAAGCCCCGTGGAGGTTGAGCTCTCGATCAATTCGTCCCGCATCACGCATGAAAGCGGTACGAGAAAGCTCATCGTGGAGATGGAGGGCAAGAACGTCTGTTCGGTCGATGCCTATCTTAATCCCAATAACTTCCAGCTACTTCTCGTCGAAAATGTAAACCCGACCGCTTCCCTGCCTCCGCGGCGCGTATACAATCCCATGAATTACACTACCGACTGCGACGAAGCACCCGCCAGCCTGTCCAGGATTCCGGCGGGGGCGGTCCGTTCCGTGACCCTGGTCTTCTATGCAGAGACCTTGCCGCGCGGCGAGGATTGGGACGATTTCCACTTGAGCCTCGAATATTACGACCCGACCACCCCGCTGATGCTGAGCACTTTGCTCAACCCGGCGGAGGAATGATCTTTCGGGGCTTCGCACTTCGGGCTATCAAGAGTGCCAGTCCTGCAGCGGTTTTACCTCCATGCCCCGCTCCAGCAGCGACTCCATGCCGTGCAGCGCCGCGCGCGCCGCGCTCATGGTGGTGATGAGGGGGATATTGTATAGAACGGCGTAGCTGCGGATGGACCACTGGTCCGAACGCGGCCGCTTTCCGGAAGGCGTGTTGATGATCAGCTGCATCTCGCGGTTCTTCATGTAGTCCACCACGTGGGGCCGTCCCTCGTGCATCTTGTTCAGCACCTCGACCTCGATGCCGTTGCGCTGCAGCACCTCGGCCGTACCCCGCGTGGCCAGGATATGAAAGCCCAACTCGGAGAGGCGGCGCGAGATGTGCACGATGTCCCTCTTGTCGCTGTCCTTGACGCTTACGAAGATGTTGCCCTCCCTGGGCAGCAGGGAACCGGCTGCGAGCTGGCTCTTTGCATAGGCCATACCCAGGTCGCGGTCTATACCCATGACCTCGCCGGTGGAACGCATCTCCGGCCCCAGGATCGTGTCCACACCGAAGAAACGGTTGAAGGGGAGCACAGCTTCCTTCACCGCTATATGGTCTATCTCCACTTCACTGGTGATACCGATTTCACGCAGGGTCTTTCCTAGCATCAGTTTCGTGGCCACCTTCGCCCACGACATGCCCGTCGCTTTCGAGATAAAGGGCACGGTACGCGAGGCGCGCGGGTTTACCTCCAGCACGTAGAGCAGTTCGTCCTTCACGGCGTACTGCACGTTCATAAGCCCCACCACTTCCAACTCCCTTGCCAGGGCGTAGGTGGCGTTCTTCACCTCTTCCACCATGGCCTCCCCCAGTGAGAAGGGAGGGGTGGCGCAGGCCGAATCCCCGGAATGTACGCCCGCTTCCTCGATATGCTCCATCACCCCCGCCACTATCACGTCGCTGCCGTCGCATACCGCATCCACGTCTATCTCCACCGCCTCCTCCAGGAACTTGTCGATGAGCACCGGGTGGTCCGGGGATACCTCGGCGGCCCCCAGCATAAACTCCTCCAGGGACAGGTCGTCGTAGACGATCTCCATGCCCCTGCCGCCCAGCACGTAGGAGGGGCGCACCACCACCGGGTAGCCGATGCGATGGGCTACGGACAGCGCCTCCTCGAAGGACCTGGCGGTGCCGTTTTCAGGCTGGCGCAGACCGAGCGTATCCAGCAGGGCTTTAAAGCGGTCGCGGTCCTCTGCACGGTCTATGGAATCCGGGCTGGTGCCGATGATGGGTGCGCCGGCCCGCTTGAGGGAGACGGCCAGGTTCAGGGGCGTCTGGCCGCCGAACTGCACGATGATACCCTCGGGCTTCTCTCGCTCCACTATCTCCAATACGTCCTCGAGGGTCAGGGGCTCGAAGTAGAGGCGGTCCGATGTATCGTAATCGGTGGATACCGTCTCGGGGTTGTTGTTGACCATTATCGACTCGTACCCTTCATCGCGCAGTGCGAAGGAGGCGTGGACGCAGCAGTAATCGAATTCGATGCCCTGCCCGATGCGATTAGGCCCACCTCCCAGGATCATCACCTTGGGACCGGCAGCCGAGGCATGGGAACCGGCCAGGGGTTCCTCCTCCTGCTCGTAGCAGGAGTAATAATATGGCGTGTAAGCCTCGAACTCCGCGGCGCAGGTATCCACCAGCTTGTATACGGGGCGGATTGCTGCTCGTGCGCGCCGCTCCCGCACGGACCCCTCGTCGCTCCCCGTGAGGACGGCAAGCTGCACGTCCGAGAATCCGAAGGATTTGGCGCGGAAGATCTCCTCTCCGTCCATGTCCTCCAGGCGGCGGCCGCGCAGTCCATCCTCCATGTCCACTATCTCCCGGATGTTCTCGAGGAACCAGGGGTCGATGTAGGATATCTCGTACATCTCGTGCACGCTCATGCCCAACTTCAATCCGTAGCGTATATAGAAGAGGCGTTCCGCGTTGGGAGTGGTGAGTTTTCCCCTCACAACCTCCAGCGCTTCCGCGCGTTCCTCTGGCGTAGCCGCGCTGCGCGGGTCCATGAGTTCCTTGCGGTCGCTGCCCAGGCCGAAGCGCCCTATCTCCAGGGAACGGATACCCTTCTGCAGGGCTTCCTTGAAAGTGCGCCCGATGGCCATAACCTCTCCCACCGATTTCATGGAAATACCCAGGGTAGGGTCGGCACCGGGGAATTTCTCGAAGGTGAAACGGGGTATCTTCACCACGCAGTAGTCTATGGTCGGCTCGAAGGAAGCCGGGGTCTCGCGCGTGATGTCGTTGGGGAGCTCATCTAGGGTGTAGCCCACTGCAAGCTTGGCGGCTATCTTGGCTATTGGGAAGCCCGTGGCCTTGGAGGCCAGGGCGCTGGAGCGCGATACGCGCGGGTTCATCTCGATGACCACCATGCGGCCGTCACGCGGGTCCACGGCGAACTGGATGTTCGACCCTCCGGTCTCTACCCCTATCTCCCGGATGATGGCGATGGACGCGTCCCGCATAAGCTGGTACTCACGGTCCGTGAGGGTCTGAGCCGGAGCAACAGTTATGGAATCCCCCGTATGGATACCCATGGCGTCAAAGTTCTCTATGGAGCAGATGATGACCACGTTGTCCTTAAGGTCTCGCATCACCTCCATCTCGTATTCCTTCCAGCCGAGCACGGATTCCTCGACGAGGATCTCGTCGACCATGGAGGCTTCAATACCGGCAGAGGCGATCCGCTCGAACTCCTCAGCGTTGAAGGCCACCCCGCCCCCCGTTCCTCCCAGGGTGAACGCGGGGCGTATGATGAGCGGGAAACCCAGTTCCGCCGCGGCCGCGCGAGCTTCCTCCATGGTATGGGCGAGGCCTGAGCGGGGCAGGTCGAGGCCGATGGAGGCCATGGCATCCCGGAAGAGCTTGCGGTCCTCCGCTTTTCTGATCGCCTCGTATCTGGCACCGATCATCTCCACCCCGAACTCGTCGAGCACTCCCATCTCGGCCACCTTCACCGCCATGTTCAGCCCGGTCTGTCCGCCCAGGGTGGGGAGCAGTGCGTCTGGCCGCTCTTTCTCGATGATTCGCGCCACTACTTCAGGCGTTAGGGGCTCGATATAGGTGCGGTCGGCCATCTCCGGGTCGGTCATGATGGTAGCGGGGTTGGAGTTTACCAGCACCACCTCGTAACCCTCTTCCCTTAAGGCCTTGCAGGCCTGGGTGCCGGAGTAATCGAACTCGCAAGCCTGGGAGATTATGATGGGGCCGGAGCCGATGATAAGGATCTTTTTGAGATCACTACGCTTAGACATGCCCGCCACCCCTCACGGCGCGCATATCGCGGATGAAATCCTCGAAGAGGTACACGGCGTCGTGGGGACCCGGCGAGTCCTCGGGGTGGAATTGCACGGAATAAGCCGGGTAGCGACGGTGGCGGAAACCCTCCAGGGTGCCGTCGTTGAGGTTTATGAAGGTAGGCTCGGTCTCACCCGCCACCGCCTCCAGGTCCACACAGAAGCCGTGGTTCTGGGCGGTTATCAGTATGTTCCCGCGTCGCAGGTCCTTTACCGGCTGGTTCGCTCCGCGGTGGCCGAACTTGAGCTTGTAAGTCGTGCCTCCCAGTGCCAGTCCCAATATCTGGTGTCCCAGGCAGATACCGAAGATGGGCTTCACGCCCACCAGTTTAGATACCTCGCCGATGAGGTAAGTGACCGCCGCCGGATCGCCCGGCCCGTTGGAGAGGAAGATTCCGTCGGGTCCCATCTGCAGCACCCGGGAAGCGGTGGTGTCCGCGGGCACGACGATGACCTCGCAGCCCAGGTTGGCGAGGATGCGCAGGATGTTCTGCTTGATGCCGCAATCGTAGGCCAACACCCGTAAAGGACGCTCCCCCCCGCCGGAGACATCCGGCATGACCCCCCTGCCCATGGGCGGGATGCGCGCATCCTCCCAGCGGGATGGCTCACAGCATGTCACCTCGGCCACCAGGTCCACGCCCACGTATCCGGGGGCCTCGTCCAGTTTGCGCTTGAGAGACGCCAGGTCCGTATCCTCGGAGGAGATGATGCACATCTTGGCTCCCAGGGACCTGATATGCCTGGTCACCGCACGGGTGTCAATCCCCTCGATGCCCACGATGCCGTGTTCGGCCAGGTATTCGTCCAAAGAGTGGGTGGCCCTCCAGTTCGAAGGATAGCGGCAGCACTCGCGCACCACGAAGCCCGACACGTGCGGGTGCGGGGATTCCAGGTCCTCGGCGTTGACCCCGTAGTTGCCGATGAGGGGGTAGGTCATGGTGATGACCTGGCCCTGGTAAGAGGGGTCGGTGAGGATCTCCTGGTAGCCGGTCATGCTGGTATTGAAAACCAATTCACCCGTCCGCGTCCCCCGCGCTCCGAAGGGGGTACCGGTAAAGTATTTACCGTCCTCGAGCAGGATGACAGCCTTATTCATTCTCCGGATTTACCAGCCTCCAGCTACCGCTATCCATCGCGAAGCTTGTCGCGTTCATAATTAAAGAACGCGTTTACCGGCCTCGCCTCTCGTCCTCAAGCCTCAATATATTATAGGGAAAGGCACCGACGCGCGGAAGGGCCAAAACGGGGTCAAATCTTTATTTCTGAATTCTCTTCCATAAATTGGCTGCTTTTTCAAAAATAAAGATGCGACCCCTCCAGC
>CAZGWK010000062.1:0-17853 GCA_964529285.1 uncultured Actinomycetota bacterium | reverse complement strand
GCCCGGAGACTGCGGGCTCGCTAACAAAGCACCTTTACTCCCAGAAGAAATGCTTCTCGCCGCTTTCTTCTTCGGCCGCTTCGGCGGGCTCGCTTACAGGCTGCGCGGCTGGCTCCGGCTTTGGTTCGGCCGCTGGCTCTACCTCTACCCGCGGTGCTGCCGCAGGTCGTTCTTCCTGCGTTAAAGTCTCCCGCATCATCTCCATCTCCTGTTCCGGAGAATAGGCAGGCGCGGGAGGCGGTGGCGGTTTCTCCTCGCTGAGCGACGGCTTCTCCGTGTCCTCGAGTTGCGAAACGCCAGGCCCCACCTGCGGCTCTGAAGCCACCGGCTGCTCATAGCGTCTCTCCACTCTCTGTTCTTGCGGTGGCATGGCGGGAGAAGCCTGCTCATCACGCATAAACGAATCCACCGGCTCACGCAGCGGAGGAGGTGGAGGAGCCTCCACCCCGGCGGGCGCTGTTTCCTGCAAGGAAGGTTGCTGACGGAATTCCGGCATCGGAGGCTGTGCCGAAGTCGGATGTTCGGGTGATGGCGCGGCGGTCGGCGGGGCGGGCTGTTCTTTCAACTCGGCCGCCGCCAGCCGGCCCTCGTAATCTTTTATCATCGCCTGGTTCTTTTCCAGCAACTCTCGCATGGTCGCCATGTATCTGTAAACCTGGTCTCGTATCTCGGCAAATGACTGGGATATGTGTGAACTCTCGGCTTGAGCCTCTTCCAAGATGCGAGAGCTCTGCTCCTGGGCTTCCTTCAACATGGCATCGGACCGTCCTTGCGCCTCCTGGACTATGCTGTCCGCGCTTTTCTGCGCATTGATGAGGGCGTTTTGCAAGGTTTGCTGCATGGAATCGAACTGGGTTGCTTTTTGCCGCATTGATTCGAGCATTTCCGACTGCTCCTGGGTGCGGTGGAGCAGCCTGTCCAGTTCATCTGCGACCATGTCAAGGAAAGAGTCGACCTCCTCCTTGTTGTATCCTCCCACGCGAACCGTACCAAATTCCTTGTGATGGATATCCATGGGGCTGATAGCCAACTCAACCGCCTCCTTTTAAACACGCCACACCGACTGTCTGAACAGATTCATCCATTACATATCAGTATAAGGTTTATCGGGGCTTTCGGCTAACAAGTTAACCTGCGTCTTCACTAGCCAAACACCTTTCTCACCAGCCATTGCAGAAAGATTATCGCGAATATCAATATGGTGGGCGAAAGGTCAAGTCCTGCTCCTTCGCCCAGGGGTACTATGGGTATTATGCGGCGCAACGGGGATAGCAACGGTTCGGTGATATCGTAGATGAAAACGACTATGGGCCTGATACTGCTGGGCCATCGTACCGGCAACCAGGCGATTATGATCCTAGCGAATACTGCGATCAGATAGGCCAGCAATATCCACCACAGGATATCACCGACTACCTCCACCTCATACCTCCTTAGCCCTCCTCCATGCAGCTAAAACAGCCTTATAGAATACGTTACGAAGCCCCGCTTCCTCCAGGGCTTCGAGGGCCGCTATGGTGGAGCCGCCGGGCGACGTTACCATGTCTTTCAGCTGCGCTGGATGCTGTCCCGTCTCTTTTATCATCATGCCCGACCCGATCATGGTCCCGGTTACGAGCTTGAGGGCCACAGAGCGTTCCAGCCCCAGCCTCACGCCCGCATCACACAGGGCTTCGGCGAGCACGTAGAAGTATGCGGGACCGCAGCCGGAAATAGCCATCGCCTCATCCTGCAGTCTCTCCTCGAGTTCATGGACCTCCCCCAGGCACGAGAAAACCTCACGGGCCTTCGCGCGCACTTCCTCGCCTGCGTACTCCCCATAGCTGACTACCGAGACGGCGGCTCCCACCATGGCCGGGTTATTCGGCATTACCCTTACTACCGGGATGCCCCCCGGCAACAGTGCCTCTATGAACTCGCTGCTCTTTCCCATGGCGATGGAGATCACTATCTGTTCTGCGCTTACTGCCCCCTTCAGCCCGAGCAGCACTTCTTCCATTATCTGGGGCTTTACGGCGAGCAGGACGATCTCCGCTCCGCTAGCAGCTTCGGCATTTGAAGATGTGACCTCCACTTCGTATTGCGAGCGCATATACCCCCTTCGCTCGTGATCAACGTCGGAGAGGATTACGTCATTCTTCTGTACCCATCCTGCGCGGAGCAGCTCTTTCAGTATTGCTTCGGCCATCTTGCCGGCGCCTATAAAGGCGATTTTTCTCATCATCCAACTCCTGAAATAATATTTCCGGACCTCTATCGCTTAGGACTGGTTGAAGAAACCTTTCTCTCGCAGCCAGCGTTTGTCCTCCGCGGAAACCTCAACGTTGTGGGGAGACAGCAAAAATACTTTCTCTGCCACGCGCTGTATGCCCCCATCGAGCCCGTAGGTGAGCCCACTGGAGAAATCGATCAACCGCTTCGCCAGCTCCGCGTCGGCCTGCTGCAGGTTGATGATAACCGGGATGTCCGACTTGAACTTCTGCCCTATCTGTTCCGCATCATTGAAGGACTTCGGCTCCACCATGTGCATACGTACTTGCTTGCTTGGAACAGCCTGGATCGAAGCTACTCTTGCTTCCTCGCGTTGTGCCCTCCGCGATGTCACGGGCTCAGCGACCTCCATGCGGCCTTCTTCGTATTCAAGCATCTCCTCGAACTCGTCGTCCTCCACGAGCCCCAGGTAAATCAGGGCCCTGCGAAATATTCCTGCCATGTCGCTACCTCCCGACATTTTTATGTGGCGAATATGGCCGTCCCGATGCGCACCATATTTGCTCCCTCTTCCAGCGCCACTTCAAAATCCTGCGTCATTCCCATGCTGAGAATATCAAGATGTGCCGCGGTGTAATCCCCCGTGAGCTTGTCCCTGAGCTCCCTCAAACGCCTGAAGCATGTCCTGGCCTCCTCCTCGGAGCCGAGTGGTGCGATGGTCATCAAGCCGCGCACCTTCACAGCGTTCAGATTCAAAGCCTTTGCGAGGATACCCCCGGCCTTCTCCTCTTCCATGCCATACTTGCTCTCCTCGCCGGATACGTTTACCTGCAGCAGGATATCCTGAACGATCTCAAGTTCTCCCGCCCGGGAGGCCACTGCCTCCAGCAGGCGCCCGCTGTCAACGGAGTGAATCATGGCAACCTTGCCTACAACCATATTAACCTTATTGCGCTGGAGATGGCCAATAAAATGCCATGCGAGCTCTTCCTTCAGATGCCCGAGCTTATCCCGCAGTTCCTGGGCGCGATTCTCGCCGAACACCTTTTGGCCAGCATGTACTGCTTCCAGTATGGCCTCAATGGATCTTCCCTTGCTCACGGCCACAAGCTTGATCTCCCGCGTACTCCTTCCGGAAATCGACACCGCCTTATCTATACGTCTCCAGACCGATTCCAGGTTCTCCGCGATGCTGCCCAATAGCTTCCTCCCCGCCTGCCCTTCTATTCCTCGAAGCTGACGTCATTGACGCCGTAGATCTGATAGAGGGTATCCATGACCTCCAGGATATCCGTCCTGGCGGACACGTTTGCCCGCAGGAGTATCGAACACTCTTGAATCTCATCCCTGCATTGCCGGTAGCTCAATAACGTGTGTGGTATGCCGTATTGAGCCAATGTCGCCTCTACTTCCTCTACCAGGCCGGGCCTGGACCTGCTGCGAATGGTGAAATACAGTTTCCGGGTCTGGAACCTCGCTATAATCTTGTTCTCCACCCACGGGAGGATGATAAGTATGACCAGTATAATACCCGTGCAATACAGGGAGGTGACCAGATAACCCGCTCCCGCGGCCATCCCCACTGCCGCCGTCGCCCACATGGTAGCGGCCGTGGTTATGCCCACGATATGGGTACCGCCGTATACTACGATCACGCCGGCACCCAGGAAACCGATTCCCACTACGACCTGTGCAGCCACCCTCGCCGTATCGGCGGCCGGGAAAGCAATAAGCGACAGCGCGGTAAAAAGGGCAGCGCCCAGAGATACCATTATATAAGTCCTGAAACCAGCCGGTCGGTCTCCCCGCTCCCGCTCGATACCGATAAACCCGCCGCATGCGACCGCAACCAGCAACCTCAATAGCAGTTCAGTCTCGGTCATCTTCCACCTCGATCTCCGTAAACAACGGAGAAGTCCGTGAATTCCCCAGTCGGCTCCTCCCATTCAACCTCTACGTCTGATACCCTGGATGACGTTGACCCCTTCCGGCACCATTCCAACATCTTACGCACGGCCTCCTCGGTTCCCTCGAGGACTGCCTCAACCTGCCCCTCCCGGGTATTGCGGACCCATCCCTTTATCCCGAGCGTCCTGGCTTCGTCCAGGGCGTAAGAGCGGTAGTACACCCCCTGGACCCTGCCGGACACCGTAACGCGTGCTCTTACCTCCATATCGGCCCGATGCAGCCCTCCTGCTGATACCTGAAGACGAAAGCTCCTTGCCTGCCGGTAACGCCATCCCTTCTATACGAAAAATACCTCTCCTCGCAGCAGGTGCAACCTCCTACCTTGCTGATATTCTCCTCGTTAAGGCCGGCCTCGATCAGGTTGATCCTGTTCGCCTCGACGAGATCGACCCTGCGCATATCGCTTCCCGTCACCACTCCCCCTCTTACTCCATATTTTTCGACGAAGAGGCGGGCTCTGCCTTCATCGACTTTATAGCAGCAGCGCCCTATGGACGGCCCCATCACCGCGCGCATCTCCCCGCTATCGAACGCAATTTCCCTTCTTATGGCCTCCACTGCGGACGCAACGATGTTGCCTGCCGTCCCCCTCCAGCCAGCGTGCAGCATGGCAACGGCGCCGGCATCGGGCAGCGCCAAAGCGATCGCTACGCAATCCGCGCTAAGTACCGACAGCACGACTCCCGCCTGTAAGGTATAGGCTCCGTCGCTTGCCGTGAAAACCGTCTCGTTTTCATTGTGTTTTCGCAGCGTTCCGGTTATTGTGGCCTTTGCGATCCGCAACCCGTGTACCTGTTCCAGGTAGGCGAAACTCTGCCTCGTCGTTCCCAGGGTGCTGGCGACTTTCTCACGATTGCTGAGCACATTGCGGGGGTCATCGCCGGTATGATAGGCAAGGTTCAGTGAATCAAAAGGTGGTGGGCTCGTGCCCCCATTGCGGTCGGTGAAGAAAAGCCCCATCCCCTCTCCCAGCAGGCAACCCGCATCTATCCAGCCGCCGCTTACCCCCGCGCTTCCTCCGGAATGCTCACTAGCCGTCACATTCCTCCTGCTCCAAGACCTCCAAAAGCACCTTGTAGATACGTCTGCCGACTACCTTCTGGGCCGTAAGGCGTAATCTCTCAAAATCCACCGACTCACCCTGCTTAGGGATCTTACCCATGAGATTGTACATCAGTCCACCCAGGGTATCCCACTCGTGAGCCGGCAGTTGGGTGCCGAGCAGATCGTTGAGGTCGTCTATGGATATACGTGCATCGAAGGTATATCTCCCGTTCCCCAGGCTTTCGTAAAGCTCCATAGCGCTGTCGTACTCATCGAATATCTCTCCGACGATCTCCTCCAGCAGGTCTTCTATGGTCACCAATCCAGCCGTGCCTCCGTACTCGTCGAGCACGATCGCCATGTGGATGGTCAGTTTGCGCATCTCGGTTAGCAGCTCGCTGACCCTCTTCGTCTCCGGTATGAAATACGCCTCTCGAATGAACTCCCTCGGCCTTACGTCGCTCTCGCCGCGCTTGAGGTAAGGCAACAAGTCCTTTGCATAGAGCACTCCGACGATATGGTCGAAGTCCTTCCTGTACACGGGTATACGGGAGAACCCGGAACCCAGTATGATCTCTAAAACCTCCTCCAGGCCGGAATCCTCGTCCAGCATGATCATGTCGGTCCGAGGTATCATGACCTCCCGCACCAGGGTATCGCCGAACTCGAAGATCGAGTGGATGAGTTTCTTTTCCTCCTCCTCTATTACGTCCTGCTCCTCGGCCTCCGACACCAGGGCCTTGATATCCCCTTCCGTAACGAAGGGGCCTTCCTTGATCGTCTTCCCACCGAAAATGCGTATGACTCCGTTTGATATGAGTATCAACACTCTCACCAGCGGATAGAAGATCATAGACAGGACGTTCACGATTGGCGCGACCGCCGTGGCAACACGTTCGGGATGATTGGTGGCATAGGTTTTCGGCGCCATCTCCGAGAATATGAAGATAAGAAAAGTCATAACCCCCGTGGCGATGGCGGCAGCTACGGGAAGGCCGATGCTCAACGCCAGGCCGGTAGCTATGGCCGAGGCCCCGACCTGCACCAGCAGGGTGAGCATGAGGATGGTTGACAGGAAACGGTTCGGGTATTCCAGGAGCTTTGCCAGCGTCTCGGCGCGCCGGTTCCCCTCCTCGCACAGTGAGCGTACGCGGAAACGGTTGACGCTTACCAGCGATATCTCGGCTGCGGACAGGAAGGCCGCGGCGACCAGCAGCAGCGCAAGGGCGATCAGCCGCCACGACAGTTCGGCCCCGCTCACGTTCATGGAGACCCCCGCCGCGTAAAACATATAAACCTTCATCGCTTTACCTCTTCGGCGACACCTAGGATCTCCCTCTGCCTGCGCTCCATAACGAGAGCGTCCTCATCTCTTTCGTCCTCGTAACCCAGAAGGTGAAGTACGCCGTGGATGGCCACGAGTTCAAACTCCTTTCCCTCGTTTACATCGTAGCGGTTCTTGTTCTCCAGGATATACTCGGGGCAGATAACCACATCGCCCAGCAGATAACCCCTTGCGTTTTCTTCCTGCATGGGAAAGGCCAGCACGTCGGTGGGCCCCTCCCTGCCGAGATAGCGTCGGTTAAACTCGCTCATCTCCCGTTCGCTCACCAGGGATAGCGAGAGCACGGCATCTCGCCTGACGCGCTCGGCTTTCATGGCTTTCAGGCACGCCTTTCTCACAGCCCTGATATCGATACGGTGCTCTGTGCCGCGGTTCACGCTAACCCTCATGATATGCTCTCCTGCCTTAGCAGGGCAGGGTATTCTACCCGTTCGTGATACATGCTCGAGAGGATGCGCACGAAGGCTTTCTCTATCTTCTCGAGATCGCCCATGGTCAGGTTGGATGCGTTCAACTGGCCGTCCTGCAGCTTCTCGGCTATGATCATGCGCGTCAGCTGTTCGAGTTTTGCCGGTGCTGGTTTTTCCAGCGCCTTGGCGGCCGCCTCTATTGCATCCGCCAGCATCACTATGGCCGCCTCTTTGCTCTGCGGCTTTTCTCCCGGATAGCGGAAGCGGCCTTCGGGCACGGCCTCTGGGCCGCTTCCCTGCTCGAGTGCCCGCGCGTAGAAATAGCGTACGAGGGACGTTCCGTGGTGTTGCTTTATTATCGCGGTTATCTCGCTGGGCAAGTGATACTTATGAGCCAGGTCGACGCCCTCTCTTACGTGGGCCGTGATTACCAGGGCGCTGAGGTTGGGCTTGAGCTTGTCGTGGCTGCTCAACCCCAGCGGCTGGTTCTCCACGAAGAAATTCGATCTCTTTATTTTGCCGATATCATGGTAGTAGGACCCCACCCTTGCCAGGAGGGCATCCGCGCCGATCTCCTGTGCCGCCGCATTGGCCAGGTTTCCGACGATAACACTGTGGCTGTAGGTTCCGGGCGCTTTCGAGATAAGCTCCTTCATCAACGGTTGGTCGGGTGAGGCAAGCTCCAGTAGGTGCATGGGCGTGATGATGCCGGATATCCTCTCCAGAACGGGCAGGGATCCCATGGTGACGATGGAGATAAGGATTCCGTTTCCCAGGCCCAGCAAGCCGGCGAAGAGTATAAATCTTAGGTCCTTGATCAGCCCGGCGGTGATCATCGACACGACGGTTATTATCAACGACACCTCGACCGCCATGCGCATTATATCCTGCCGGCTTCTTATCTCCGTAACCAGCAGGGCTCCGGCCAACCCACCCATCAGTGCCGCTATGGTGAGGTATATATTGCCCTTGACGAAGAGGCCCGTTAGCACGCCCCCCATGACTACCATGAACACGGCAACCAGCCGGTCCAGCAGTATCGCCATGGTCATGCCGACCAGCGCCAGGGGGATAAGGTATCCCCACAGGGGGTTTTCATCGATGAATACCGCGCATACGCGGCAGGCCATGCAGAAGATCAGAAAAACCAGGCAGATCATGGCCACTATCTTCCAGTTAACTACGATATCCGGCCGGTAACGCTTGAAAAAAATGACTGCCATGGCGTAAAGCACGAGAACGAGAAGGCCTATCCCCAGTACCTGCTGATAGTTTCCAACCGGTGACAACGCACCTGCCTCGTCGAGCGATGCGAGCGTCAATTCGGTTATGATCTCTCCCTGCTCTACGATCTTCTGTCCGGCGCTGTAGTTGACCATAACGGGCTCTATCACTTCGAGCGCCGTCTCGATATCAAGGTTGATAGTCTCGATCGAATATGGTGTGTTCACCACCAGGAATGCAGATGCAAGTTCATTTACAACGCGCTTTTCAGCGTTGTCGAGCGGCATTTCCTCCGCACGTTCTGCGATCTCCGCTCTTTTCGCGTCGAGATTGTCTACGGCCACCGGCTCTGACATCGCATTTCCCAGGAGTTCTACCGCCGTGGTATATATAAGCGATGACTCCTCTTCCGATGCTTTCAGGATCGTCTCGACTGCCTTGACGCTGATATCGAGGCCTTCGTGGGCTTCCAGGATCTCCGAGATCTTGCTGGCGCTGCTCTTATCCTGGTTGGAGATGTCTCGCGCCATGTCGAAGAAACCTGCCAGGTCTGCAATGGCGCCCGACAGAGCGGCGTTGTCGATAAAAAGGTCCTGTTTCCTCTCGCGCTCGACCTCCCTGGCCTTTTGCGTCGATTCCTCGTCTACCACGCTGAAATCGCGCGACGAGATCACCGTTTCAGTGCTGGGCTTGCCCAACTCGAAGCGGGTTACCCTGGGTACGTACTCCATTGCGAGCATGAAAAGTACGCCTACCAGGAGAGCTAGAGATATCAGGAATGACCGCTTTGCCCCACTCTCTGGGATAAAAGATCTATGCCAGGGTTTTTTTCCTTTTAGCTCTTCTTTTTCTTGCATATCCTCGATCTGTTCAATTATACAACAACGCAGGGGGAATACGGTCAGACGCTGCGTCCGCCCACTCCCTTCATGCGGCGCCAAGGCCGGGGCGTCGCGCTTACATCATTTCTCGCTGCTGGTTCCTCCGCCGCCGCGGTAATCGTCGTAGCGTCGGTAGGCACGTACGATCTCCTGTACGATCTTATGCCGCACTACGTCACGCTCGTCCATATAAACGAACTCTATCCCGTCGATATCGCTGAGGATCTCCCTTACCACGTTCATCCCGGAACGTTGCCCTCCCGGCAGATCGATCTGAGTGATATCCCCGGTGACCACTGCTTTAGAGCCGAATCCCAAGCGTGTAAGGAACATCTTCATCTGCTCCGGAGATGTATTCTGCGCCTCGTCAAGCACTATGAAAGAGTCGTTAAGAGTGCGTCCCCGCATGAATGCCAGCGGTGCGACTTCGATTATCCCCTGCTCCATATATTTGGAGAACTTCTCCACCTCGAGCATTTCGTAGAGGCAATCGTACAGGGGCCTCAGATATGGATCAACCTTCTGGTAAAGATCTCCGGGCAGGAACCCGAGTTTCTCTCCGGCCTCCACCGCCGGCCTGGTCAGGATTATCCTCCCCATCTCCCTGGCGACGAGCGCCTTGACTGCCATGGCCATGGCGAGGTAGGTCTTTCCGGTTCCCGCCGGCCCGATGGAGAAGACGATGGTGTTGGAACGCATTGCCTCCACATAACGCTTCTGGTTCGGTGTCTTTGGCCGTATCACCTTGCCCCGCCTGGAGATGATGATGTCCGTGAAGACCTGCGTGGGATTCAATTCTCCCTCTTCCATCAGCATCTCTATCGCTCGTTCCACGCTCTCGGGGGTCAGCACCATTCCCGAAGTGAGCAGCTCCAACAGCTCCTCGAAGAGTTTGCTTATCGTTTCCATCTCGTCGGCGTCTCCGCGTATGGTTATCTCGTTTCCCCGCACCAGGATATTGCTCTTGAAGGCCTTCTCCACCACCTTCAGTATCTCGTCCCGTTCTCCCAGAAGCCCTACCATAGGCTGATTGCCCGGAACCAGTATCTTCAGCTCTTTCTGCCTCGTTTCTTCCGTTTTAATCCACCACCTGTCTTGAGACCGTTAACCGCCTGCCGCCTCTTATCCTGGAGGCCAGTGCAGCCTTCTTCCTCCCAGGACATGGAAATGCAGATGGAGTACCGCCTGTCCGGCCGACCTCCCCACATTAGTAAGAATACGCATGCCGCTGGCGTTTATTCCCTCTTTCTCTGCAACTTCCCTTATAGCTTCGAATATCCTGGCAAGTAATGCAGCGTCTTCAGAGGTGAGGTCGAGCGCGGACACGATATGTTTCTTCGGGACCACCAGAAAATGCACGGGTGCCTGCGGGTTGATATCGCGAAAAGCTATAACTTCTTCATCGCAATACAGGATCTCCGAGTCCATCTCTCCCTTTACTATCTTGCAGAAAATACAATCTTCCATGCAAATCCTCCAATTTTCGTGTACGGCGCTTCAACTTACCTCTTCAAGCGCGACCAGCTCTGCTCTGGTCCCTGCAATACCGCATATCTGGCAGGAAACGATGTCACCCTGTTCGATCCCGGACGCTTGGCAAGGGATCGCTCCCTTGATGAAATCCTCGGTGGTCCCCAGAGCCATGCTGTATCCGTCATTTACAACGATCTTTTCTACCAGCATGTTGCGCAACTCGCCCCTGCGCTCCTCAATGTACTTCAAACGCCAGCCTTCCGCCAGTTCCCGCAGTATGGAGGACCTCTTCTCCGCTTCGTTCCCATCCGGCTCGTCCTTTCTGTTCCAGGCTCTGGTTCCGGGACGCGGAGAAAACCTGAACACGTGTACTCGTGCCGGCTGTACCTGAGAAAGGGTCTCTAACGTATGCCGGAACGCCTTCCCATCCTCACCGGGGTATCCCACGATCACCTCGGTGGTCAGAGCGGCGCCCGGCCATATCGCGCGCAATGATGCCGCGGCTGCCTTGAAATCTTCCGTACCGTATCCTCTTCCCATGTCGCGCAGGATGCCGTCATCGCCGCTCTGCAGCGGCAGGTGCAGGTGGGGGCAGAGACGCTGCGAGCGCGCCCATTCACGTATCCAGTCCGTGTGCAGGTCTTCCAACTCTATGGAACTCAGCCTTATCCTGAAATCATCTCCGGCGGAGATCAATTCCCGCACCAGCCAGCCCAGGTCCTCCCCTGTTTCCTTGCCATACCTTCCCAGATTGACGCCGCAAAGCACTATCTCACGCGAACCCCTGCGGGTGTTCCTCTTCACCTCGCTCACGATCTCAGTTAATGCTCTTGACCTCTCCCTGCCCCTTGCCAGGGGTATTATGCAGTACGAACACCCTCTCTCGCAGCCGTCTTGTACCTTGATGAAGGAACGCGTGCCTCGCGTTCCCGCTTCACGCTGCGACCGCCCTCCCGGAGGCAGCATGGAATCTATCTCATGCAACCAGCCGTCCTTGCGCCTGTTCGGCAAGACGCGGGTTACACCCGGCAGCTCCTCCAGCTCACAGGGCTTCACTTCCGCATAGCATCCAGCCGCAACTATCGATCCAGCGCCGCGCCTTGCCAGTGAGCGTATTAGTTTGCGGCACTTGCGATCGCTCTCGGCTGTCACCGTGCAGGTGTTTACGACACATAGATCCGCTGCGGCCGGATCGCAGACCAGGCCATGGCCTATGTCCTGCAGGCCCGCCCTCAGTTCCTCGCTTTCCGCCTGGTTCACCTTGCAGCCCACCGTATATATTGCAACCTCAGCCATATGTCGACCTCATAAAATCCCGTAGTGGCATCTGACCGCGGCCATGAGCACCATACCGGCTGTCTGTGTCCTCAAGAGCGTAGGGCCCAGCGACACCGGGCTGGCTCCCCTTTCTATCAGGTCCTTTCTCTCCGTCTCCGCGAAACCTCCTTCGGGACCTATCACCAGCCCTATCTCGCCCGTTTCCGCAGCCGGCAGGACGTCCTGCGGCCGCTTTCCCCCTTTCTCGTCCGCAACGACCATGATATCTCGGCATTCCGTCTCTGCGAGTAACTCCGCCCAGGTGAGCGCCTCCCTTATCTCCGGAAGATAAGGCCTTCCCGCTACGCGCGACGATTCCAGGGCGATCCTGCGCCATCTCTCCAGACGTTTACGCGTCGCTGCATCCTGAGGGCGAGAACGCCGGCAGGAAAACGGCACTACGGAAGCAGCCCCCAACTCAACGCTCAACTGCACGACATCGTCCATTTTCCTGCCCTGCGGCAGCGCCTGGAAGAGCTCCATGCGCGGCCGTTCGCATTCCACCGTGATTATCTCATCGACCGCTATGGAGGTATGGTTCGAAGATATGGCGAGTATGGAACCCCTTGCAATATGACCTTTTCCGTCCATCAGCTGCAGGACCTGGCCGGTACGCATCCTGAGAACCCGGCTGAGGTGATGATGGTATTCTCCCTCGATGCTCAGCATCCCCTCCAGGAGCGCTGCATGGTCTACATAGAACCTGGCAGTGGTCAAGGTGTTCTCATCGCCTTACGCAGGCGTGCCACTATACCTGGGGATTCTTTTTTCTGCGCTTCCAGGCGCTGGTACTCTTTGAGCAGCTTCTTCTGTTCGGCGTTCAGTTTGCGCGGTACCTCCACCTCCAGCGTGAGAAAGAGATCTCCAGCCTGGCGGGCGTTAATGCGAGGCATGCCCTTTCCCCGCAGCTTGAAAACGTCGCCCGGCTGGCTTCCTGCGGGAATATGCAACCTCTCTTCTCCGTTCAAAGTCGGTATATCGATATCGGTACCCAGGGCCGCCTCGGACATGTCCACGCTAACCATGGCATGCAGATCGCTGCCATGCCGGGAAAACAAGTCGTGCTCCGTAACCCTTATCTCTATATAAAGATCGCCCGGGGGGCCTCCCCTGTATCCCGCCTCTCCCCTGCCCGATATACGCATACGGTCTCCATCGCCTACACCTGCGGGTATGGTCACCTCCAGTTCATCAACGATGTGCTTAACTCCGCTTCCCGCACAATCATGACATGGATGGGTGTTTATCTCCCCGCTGCCCCCACACCGCCGGCAGGTGACCGTTGAGCTGAAGGTGCCGAAGGAACTGCGCCGCATGTGGGTCGTCTTTCCCTCACCACCGCAGTCCGGGCACAGATCGTGGTCGTAGCCACTTTCGAGGCCAGTGCCTCCACATGCCTGGCATTGCTCGTGCCGCGGTATCTCTATGTTGCGCTTCATGCCCTCGAAAGCATCCTGAAGTGGTATTTCCAGCGTGAAGAGCAGGTCGCTTCCCCTCTGCGGTGCATGCGCAGTCCGGGACTGCCCGCGCCCGAAAAACAGGTTGAATATGTCCCCGAAAGGCCCCGAAAACGCGTCGAAACCCCTGTCTGATAAGTGCGAAGACGGCTCCACCTCGCCGAAGAGGTCGTATCGTCTCCTGCGCTCGGGATCGCTCAGCACCGCGTAAGCCTCGCCGATCTCCTTGAAGCGGGCCCCCGCATCGGCGCTTTCTTCGCTCACATCGGGATGGTGAAGCCGTGCGAGTTTTCTGTAAGCCCGTTTAATGTCTTCCTGGGAAGCGTTCCTCCCCAAGCCGAGTACGGCATAGAAATCCTTCATCTTATCCTGTAAACCCTCTTATCCTTTGAGCATCTCCAACGTACGGCTGAGCGACTTGGCGATGAAATCTACCGTCGGTATCACCCTTGCATAATCCATACGGGTGGAGCCCAGAACGCTCACCGTGCCCATCATCTCTTCTCCGATTGCATAGGGCGTAGCGACGAGGCTGAACGACTGTAGTTCCTCGTAGACGTTCTCGTCGCCTATGCGCACGAGCATTTCCTTGGACCCCAGCGCCTCGCCCAACATGTTAAGCAGAAAATACTGCTCCTCGAAATGCTTGAGCAGGCCCTCTATCCTCTTCGCGCCCTCGTCATCAAGGTAACGCAAGAGATTAACCGTTCCTCCCACGAATACCTTCTCGTACTCGTCTTCGGAAAGGATATCCATGATAACCGTCACTACCTTAGCGGCTAGCTGGGGAGATTTCAACGCGCCGAGTTCCGGGCTATCCAAGAGGGTGGCTATTTCGTCCAGTCCCTTTCCCTGCAGGTTGCGATTCAGGAAAGATTGCATCTCTTCCAGGTCAACTGCCTCGGCGATTGCTTTTATGTCGATTAGTTTCTTTTCGACCCTGCCCGTATCGGTGATGATCACCAGCAGTATTACGTCCTCCGCCAGGTCCACGAGGTCCACGTGCTTGATGGTGTTGCGGCGCAGCCGCGGCGCGATTACCATGGCTGCTGCGCTGGTAAGGCGCGAAAGCAGCGTGCTTGTCTCTTGCAGCAGGTTTTCGAGTTCTCGCGTTTTCTGCGAAAAGAGCGTGAGTATGGCCCTTTTCTCCTCCTCGCGCAGGCGCGTGCGCCCGCTCAGGCTGTCCACGTAAAAGCGGTATCCCAAGTCGGTGGGCAACCTGCCTGCCGATGTGTGCGGTTGATACAGGTAACCCATCCCCTCCAGCTTGCTGAGCTCGTTGCGTATGGTCGCAGCGCTTACGCCAAGGTTCAGACTCGCCGCGAGCGATTTCGAGCCAACGGGCGTACCGGTGGTTATGTACCTGTAAACCACCGCTTTCAATATTTTCTGTTGTCTTTTATCCAGCATTTAGCACTCTCCTCCTTAGAGTGCTACCCCTACAATAAATTATCGGGTTCCGTGACCGCGCGTCAAGCCGGCAGCAACTCAAGTATTAAAGCATTGCATACCATCATCCCCGCATCCGTCAGGCGTATGCGTCCATCTTCCCTGATCAGTATGCCCTCCCTTGCAAGAGCTTCTACATACGCATCCTCCACACTCAATATAGCATCGCATACGCCCGAGCTGGTCCTCAGCCCGAGCATGATCTCCTCCGCGAGCTCTTCGTCAGCGTCCAGGGTCTCGCATCCCGCAACTGCCAGCTGGCCCCCGGCAAGCATGCGCACGTACGCAAGGACCGAATCGGTGTTCCGGAAACGGCATCTCCCCCGTAAGGAATGGGCACCTGCGCCGATGCCCAGGTATTGCTCCCTTTTCCAGTAGGCCAGATTATGTCTGCTGTGGTGCCCGGGCATACAAAAGTTCGCTATCTCGTAATGCTCGTATCCATGCTCCCGCAGCAGGCCGGCGGCGGCCAAGTATTGTTCCGCTACTTCGTCTTCTTCGGGAAGATCGATATCTCCTGACGCGGCGGCTTTGTACAACGGCGTCCTTTCCTCCAGAGTCAAGGCGTAAAGGCTCAGGTGCTGCGGTCCCATGAGCAGCACCTCGTGCAGGCAGCTCACAAGCGATGCTACGCTCATGCCCGGCACGCCGTAAATAATGTCCAGCGAGACGGAAACGCCGTCACAATCGAGTGCATACGCCGCCGCCCTCCTGGCCGCGCTTGCGTCGTGTGCCCTGCCGAGGAGCAGCAGGTCCCGGTCTGCGAGTGACTGCACCCCGATACTCACACGGTTCACGCCTCCTGCAATTGCACCCTCGAAGTCATCCCGCGTCCATGTGGCAGGGTTTACCTCGACTGTGACTTCTGTCTCGCCATGCATGCGAAACCTCGATGCCACCTCTCCGAGCAACGCGGCGACCTCGCCTCCGCTCAGCAGGGATGGTGTCCCGCCCCCCAGATACACCGAGTCAAGATCCCTTTCTTCCTCGCTCATAATCCGGGCCCATGCTTCCAGCTCGCTCACCAGGGCCTGCCCGTAAGAACGCATGATATGCTCCTCCGCAACCCGGGAGTTGAAATCGCAATAGGCGCATCGCGATATACAGAAAGGCCAGTGGATATACAATCTCACCTGCCCGTCTCCTCCCTGGTCACCCGGAGAGCGGAGATGAAGGCTTCTTGCGGTATCTCTACCTTGCCCACCATCTTCATGCGTTTTTTTCCTTCCTTCTGTTTCTGCAGGAGCTTTTTCTTTCTGGTTACGTCCCCGCCATAGCATTTCGAAATGACGTCTTTGCGTTTTGCCTTTATGGTCTCGCGTGCTATTACGCGCCCTCCGACAGAGGCCTGTACGGGCACATCGAACAGCTGCCGCGGTATAAGCTCTCGCAACCTCTGGGTAATATGCCTTCCGTAATCGTAGGCGCGTCTCCTGTCCACGATAGACGAGAAAGCACCTATAGGCTCTCCGTTTATGAGGATGTCCAACTTCACCAGGTTTCCGGGCAGGAACCCGGCCAGTTCGTAATCCAGCGATGCATAACCGCGGCTGCGTGATTTCAGCAGGTCGTAAAAGTCAACCACGATCTCCGCCAGGGGCAGGCGGCAGCGTATCTCGACCCGGCGGCCTGACAGGTATGCCATATCCTTGTATATTCCGCGTCTCTCCTTGATCAGTTCTAGCATGGCGCCCATGTGATCGGGAGGCACCATGATGGTGGCCTGTACGTACGGCTCCCTGACTTCGCCGACCACTCCCATGTCGGGCATGTCAGAGGGGTTGCGTACATAAGCGAGCTCGCCTCCCAGCTTCTCTACCTCGTAAACCACGTTGGGTGCGGTTATGACCAGGTCAAGACCGTATTCCCGTTCCAGGCGTTCCTGCACAATCTCCATGTGTAGTAAGCCCAGGAAGCCGCACCTGAAACCGAAACCCAGCGCCTTGGAGGTCTCTTTTGCGAAGGTCAGGGCTGCGTCGTTGAGCTTGAACCTCTCCAGGGCATCGTTCAGGTCCGTAAAATCGTCCGAATCCACCGGGTAGATCCCCGCGAAGACCATGGGTTTCGGTTCCCTGTAACCCGGCAGTGGCTCCGAAGCAGGGTTATTCTTGTCCGTAACCGTGTCTCCGACCTTTATGCGCGTAACATCCTTGATGCCGGTTATGACGTAGCCTACCTCTCCCGCTGCGAGTCCTTCGCAGGAGATCATGTCCGGGGCGAAATAACCAACTTCATCGATCTCGGCCTGGGTCCTGTTGGCCATGAATCGGACCTTCATACCTTTCTTTACCATTCCCTCCTTTACCCTCACGAAAGCGACAACGCCCCTGTAGAGGTCGTAGTTCGAATCGAATACCAGCGCGCGCAGGGGCAGATCGTCCTCGCCTCCCGGGGCCGGCAAGCGATCAACGATCTCCACGAGGAGTGCTTCAACGCCCTCTCCGGTTTTTGCCGACACCGCCAGGACTTCGGATGGATCGACGCCGAGAAGGTCGGCCACCTCCATGGCGGATTCCTCGTAGTCCGCGGAGGGAAGATCGATCTTGTTTACCACGGGTATCACGGTCAATCCCGCCTCCACGGCCATGTAGGCATTGCCTACCGTCTGGGCCTCAACGCCCTGGGATGCATCCACGAGGAGTACCGCTCCCTCACATGCCGCAAGGCTGCGCGAGACCTCGTAGGTAAAATCGACGTGTCCTGGCGTATCTATGAGGTTGAGACGGTAGTATTCGCCTTCGCGCGGAGAATAGTGCATGCGCACGGCCTGTGCCTTTATGGTTATTCCTCTTTCCCGCTCCAGCTCCATGCGGTCAAGATATTGTTCGGACATCTTCTGGTGCGGCACCGTCCCGGTTATCTCAAGAAACCTGTCCGCCAGGGTCGACTTTCCGTGATCTATGTGCGCTATTATGCAGAAGTTCCTGATCCTGTTTTTATCCATTCTTATACACCTCGGTAATTATCGCACAATATGGAAGACATAACCCCATACATCTGCGCTGCCGCACACGTTGTTGAACCCCATTCGTGTGAGCAATAACGCCCAACGGTTTGCATCGCGTAAGCGACAG
>CAZGWK010000061.1:14216-17977 GCA_964529285.1 uncultured Actinomycetota bacterium | reverse complement strand
GACCCTCAATGTTGAAAATGGAGGGCTGACCCCAGGTGGATATGGAGATGCTGGCGGGCGTGGATGTAGGTGGGACCTTCACGGACCTGGTTTACTGGGATGGAGACAGGCTGCGCATCTACAAGCTGCCCTCCACCCCCGGGAGCCCCGACGAGGCCTTCTTCAGCGGCATGGAAGCAGGGGATATGCTGGGCGCCCAGCGCGTTGTGCACGGCAGCACCGTGGCCGTTAACGCCCTCCTGGAGCGGAAGGGCGCCAGGACCGCATTCATAACTACGGCAGGCTTCGAGGACATGCTGGCCATCGGCCGCCAGACCCGCCCTCGCCTCTACGACCTCATGGTGGAAAAGGACCCCCCGCTCGTCCCCGCCGGCCTGTGCTTCGGCGCGCGGGAGAGGACGGGGCCGCGCGGAGAGGTCCTCATACCCCTGGACCCCGAGGACGCGCGCGGGCTGGCCGCAGCGGTCGCGGAGAGCGGCGCCGAGGCGGCAGCCGTGTGCCTGCTCTTCTCCTTCGCCCGTCCGGAGCACGAGGAGATGCTGGGGCGGGCACTGGAGGAGCGAGGCCTCAAGGCCCACCTCTCCTCCCGCATCCTTCCCGAGTACCGCGAATACGAGAGGGCCAGCACGGTGGCCGCCAACGCCTGCGTCTCCGGGGTTATGGAGGACTATATCGCGCGCCTCGAGGAAGGCCTGGCGGAGACCGCCCTGGAGGTGATGCACTCCGGCGGGGGCACCATGAGCGCAAGCGAGGCGATACTTATCCCCGCCCGCACCCTGATGAGCGGCCCGGCGGGCGGAGTGGTCGCCGCCGCGCGAGTCGCCGCCGCTTCCGGCCACCGCCGCGTCATATCTTACGACATGGGAGGGACCAGCACGGACGTATCGCTGGTTGACGGGGGCGTGAGCCTGACCGCCGAGGGTGAGGCGGCGGGCCTTCCCCTGCGCTTCCCCATGATCGACATCCATTCCATAGGGGCGGGAGGGGGCAGCATCGCCAGGGTGGATGCCGGAGGGGCACTCAAGGTAGGGCCGGAGAGCGCCGGGGCGGACCCCGGGCCGGCCTGCTACGGCAGGGGGACGCTGCCCACGGTGACCGACGCCAACGTCGTTCTGGGCCGGCTTCTGGAGGACAACTTCCTGGGCGGCAGGATGAAGCTCTACTCCACGAGAGCCGCGGACGCCGTCTCGGGCCTGGCCCGCCGGCTGGGATGGGAACTGAAGGAAACGGCCGCCGGGGTGCTTTCCGTGGCCCTGGCGCACATGGCTGCGGCGGTGAGGGTGATAAGCGTGGAGCGCGGGTACGACCCGGCCGATTTCACCCTGGCGGCCTTCGGCGGGGCTGGGCCCATGCACGCATGCGAACTTGCGGAACTGCTGGGGGTCGGCCGCGTCCTCGTGCCTCCCTGCCCGGGTACCTTCTCGGCCCTGGGGCTGATCATTGCCGACCGGGTACGGGATGCGTCCCGCACCCTCATGCTGCCGCTGCAGGAGTCGTCGCTGGCGGCGGCGAGGGCGGCGCTGGAAGAAATGGCAAATGATGTCATGCGCACCTGGGGCCGCGCCGGCGAGGAGGCCGTCTTCGAGCCTGCCCTGGACCTGCGCTACGCCGGTCAGTCCTACGAACTGATGATCGGCGCGGGGCGGGAGGAGTGGAACGCGGAGCGGCTAAGGCGCATCTTCAACACGGCCCATGCCAGGAGATACGGTTACCACCTTGACGATGCGCAGGTTGAGCTGGTGAACGTAAGGCTGCGCGCCAAGGTTCTCTCCGCCGTTCCCGTCCCCCGCGCCAACCCGGCGGGGGAGGTAGGGGAGATGCCGCAGGAAACAGGGGCCGTATTCGGAGTGGTGGAAGGCGAGCTGCGCGAGGTGTCCTGCAGGCTGCTGCAGAGGAGCGACCTGAAGGAGGGCGACCGGCTGCGGGGACCGTGCCTGGTCCTGGAGGAGGATGCCACCACGGTGGTGCCGCCGGACTGGAGAGGCGATGTTGACGCCATGGCCAACCTCGTGCTGGAGCGGGACCAGGGGTCAGACCGGGGGTCAGCCCTCCATTTTCAACAATGAGGGTCAGGCCTCCACAACTTTCCGGAAAAGGGAGAACAGCACGCATGGATAGAGAAAGAACCGGGGACTGGGATGCGGCAAAGCTGGAGGTGTTCTCCAACCTCCTTTGCGGGGTGGCAGAGGAGATGGGGGTAGTGCTGGGTCGTTCCGGCTATTCCCCCAACATCAAGGAGAGGCGCGATTTCTCCTGCGCGCTCTGCGACCGGCACGGCCGCCTCGTAGCCCAGGCCGCGCACATTCCCGTCCACCTGGGGGCCGTGCCCTCCTCCATGGCTGACCTCGTGCGCTGGCTGGATGACCGGGGCGAGGCCCTGGGGGAGGGGGACGTCATCATCTGGAACGACCCCTTCCACGGCGGGACGCACCTCCCGGATATGACCATGGCCTCAGCCGTCCATCACGAGGGCGAAGTCATCGCCTACGTTGTCAACCGCGCCCATCACGCCGACGTGGGCGGTATATCCCCCGGCTCCATGCCCCTGGCCGAGGAGGTCTTCCAGGAGGGATTGATCGTACCCATGCTCCACTTCGCCCGCGGCGGCCGGGTGGTGGAGGACGCGGAGGCGCTCATCCTGGCCAACGTGCGCACGCCCGTGGAGAGAAGGGGCGACCTGCGTGCCCAGATGGGCGCCCTGCGAGTGGGCGAGAGGAGGCTCGCGGAGATCGCGCGGGAGAGGGGAACCGGCGAGGTGCTGCGCTACATGGAGAACCTCCTCGACTACGGGGAGGCGGTAGCGGCGGAGGCCCTGGGCGCCATACCCGAGGGCGTCTACGGCTTCCGCGACTTCATGGACGACGACGGCGTGGATGCCGCGGACATCCCCATCGAGGTGCGCATCACCATAGGGGATTCCCGCATGGTGGTTGACTTCACCGGCAGCAGCGGCGAGGTAGACGGGCCGCTCAACTGTCCCCGCTCCGTGACCCTATCGGCCGCCTATTACGTCCTGCGCTGTCTGTTGACCCGGGACGCTCCCTTCAACCAGGGGTGCCTGCGCAGGGTCGAGGTGATAACCCCTCATCCCTCTCTACTGGACGCGTCCCCGCCGCGGGCGGTGGCTGGGGGCAACGTGGAGACCTCGCAGCGGGTGGTGGACGTAGTGTTGGGGGCGCTGCACCAGGCCCTCCCGGAGCGCATTCCCGCCGCCAGCTACGGTACTATGACCAACCTGGCCATAGGGGGGAGGGAGCCGGCCACCTTCGCTTATTACGAGACCGTCGCCGGGGGCTGCGGCGCCCGACCCGGCAGGGACGGGATGAGCGCCACCCACAACCACATGACCAACACCATGAACACTCCGGTGGAGGCCCTGGAATACGCCTACCCCCTGCGCGTGCTGGAATACGCGGTGGCCGGGGGCACAGGCGGGGAGGGAGAGTTCAAAGGCGGCGACGGCATACTGCGCAGGATAGAGGTCCTGGAGAAGAGCACCGTGACGCTGCTCTCGGACCGCCGCAAGAGGGGCCCTTACGGTCTCTCCGGCGGGGAGGAGGGAAAACCCGGCGAGGACCACCTGGTGAGGCGCGGCGCGAGGGAAAGGCTGCCCTCCAAGGTGGAGCTGAAGGTCGAGCCGGGCGACGTGATAGAGATCCGCACCCCCGGCGGCGGAGGCCTGGGGTCAGCCCTCCATTTTCAACATTGAGGGTCAGGCCTCCACACTGAGGGTCAGACCTCCACACTGAGGGTCAGACCTC
>CAZGWK010000061.1:3478-14116 GCA_964529285.1 uncultured Actinomycetota bacterium | reverse complement strand
TGAGGGTCAGGCCTCCACACTGAGGGTCAGACCTCCACACTGAGGGTCAGACCTCCACACTGAGGGTCAGACCTCTTATATGGCAACCCTCCACATGAAGTCACCTGTTCAATCGACACGCTCAAGTTTTTGTCCCATTTCCGGGGCTGACCCCATGATCGGGACATTGTTTCGGGGGGTGCTTAGCGGGGTTTTATGCTTTTATCCTGTGGAAAAGGGTATAAAGGTAACATGAAGATACGGCTGCTCAACCTGTGGGAATCGCTGCGGACCAGCTTCTGGTTCCTTCCCGCCGTTATGACCGCCTTGGCCGTCGCACTGTCGTTTCTCACCGTCTACATAGATAGAAGGATCGGCTCCGATGCCAATATCTTCGGGTTCATCTACAGCGGGGGACCCGAGGGGGCGCGCCTGGTCCTGTCGACCATCGCAGGCTCCATGATCACCGTGGCGGGCGTGACCTTCTCCATCACCATCGTCGCCCTCACCCTGGCTTCCTCGCAGTTCGGCCCGCGCCTGCTGCGCAATTTCATGCACGATACGGGCAACCAGGTGGTACTGGGTACGTTCATCGCCGCCTTCGCTTACTGCCTGCTCGTCCTGCGCACGGTCCATACCGAGGAGGGGGAGTACTTCATACCAAGCGTATCGGTGGCGGTGGCGGTCGTCCTCGCGCTCGCGGGTATCGCCGTGCTCATCTATTTCATCCACCATGTCTCCGCATCCATGCAGGCTGATCAGATCATCCTGGCCGTGTACAACGAGCTGGAAGAGAAGATGCGTCGTCTGTTCCCGGAGGAGTGGAGGGATGACCTGGGAGAGAGCGTGGACGGCGAAGCCCAGCGCCAGGTCGAGGAGGGGAAATATCCCCAGAGCATTTATGTCAATGTCAAAAGCAGCGGCTACATTCAGGCCGTTAACCAGTACACTCTCCTCAATATAGCCGTCAGGAACGACCTCCTGGTCCTCCTTCCGCATCGTCCGGGTGATTTCGTGGCGGCCGGCATAACGCTCATAACCGCGAAGGGTAAGGAGGAGATAGGAGAAAGCATTGCCCGTCAGCTCGAGAACACCGTTATTGTGGGCTCACAGCGCTCGCCGGAGCAGGACCCAGAGTTCGCCGTCCGCCAGCTGGTCGAGATCGCCGTACGCGCCCTTTCACCTGGTATAAACGACCCTTATACGGCCATCTCCTGTATCGACCGGCTCGGTTCGGCGCTCTGTTTGCTCTGCGGTAGGGAGTTCCCCCTCCCTTACCTCTACGATGACGAGGGAAAGCTGCGGGTGATCTCCAAGCCCGTGACCTTTACGGGGGTAGTCAACTCCGCCTTCGACCAGATCCGGCAGTACGGGCGTTCGAGCGCGACGGTGGCCATCCGGCTGATGGAGGCACTGGAGATAATCGCCGTGCAGATCCGCACCCCGGAACAGCGGGAAGCCATCCGCCGCCAGGGCGAGATGATCCTGCGCGGGGGCACCGAATCACTGGGCGAGAAGAACGATGTCGAGGAACTGCGCAGCCGTTACCAGGGTCTCGTCGAGATACTCGAAAGAAAGGTCCCCGAAATTGCCTGATGGGGGCTGTGAGATGCCGGGAAAAGGAGGGAAGTCATGGAAGCGAGGATAGAAGATCTGGTAATAGAGTGCGTCCAGGGCGATATAACGCGGCAGCCCGATATGGACGCCATCGTCAATGCCGCCAACGCTCAACTCATGCCGGGCGGGGGAGTGGCGGGTGCTATACACCGGACGGCCGGCGGCGGCCTGGCCGAGGAGTGCCGTCCTCTCGCTCCCATTAAGCCAGGTGAGGCGGTGATAACCAGCGGACACGACCTTCCCAACCCTTATGTTATCCACTGCCTCGGCCCTGTTTACGGAAGGGACGAGCCCTCGGACGTGCTGCTGGCAAACTGCTACCGCAACGCGTTGCACCTGGCGGACCAGAGGGATCTATCCGCGGTGGCTTTCCCGGCGATATCCACCGGCGCTTTCGGTTATCCCGTGGAGCCTGCGGCCCGCGTCGCCATCTCCACCGTGATAGATACGGCTCCATCGCTTAAAAACGTCAAGCTCGTGCGCTTCGTGCTCTTCGGAGACAGCGACCTGGCCGTGCACCAGGACGTCCTGGAGGAACTCACTTAGAATAAAGGCCTGAGCGGTCCAGGCACAAAGGTCAAGCCTCGCCTCGTGCCTTGGGCATAGCCGGGACACGGGACATTTTTGTCCCGATCATGGGGTCAGCCCCGGAAAAGGGACAAAAACATCTCACTGGTTTGTTGTCCCCGTAAATGGGATAAAGCGGTGATTAGAACGATTTGTCAGCCCCCAATACACCGCAGGAGGCCCCGATCGTTACGGGGACCCCCTCTTTTCTTTAATCCCTTTACATCAACTAACAGTCTGTCTTGTCCCGTGTCCGTGATTGAACCAGGCCCGCCGTCGAAAAGGTCGGCCCGTTGAGGCCTGGCCCCCAGTGTGGAAAATGGAGGGCTGACCCCAGGCTAAGGGGTGAAGCCGACAACGGTGTGGCCTCCCGGCCAGGTGCCGTTGTAATCGAAGTACATGGGCCTCTCGCAGGTCACCGGATGCGTCGAGGTCACCTCGGCCGAGATGGTCAGCCCGGTGCCTGCGTCCACGTTCACCGGTACGGTGAAGCGCGACTCGGCCGCCACTTCGTGCACCCGCGTGATGGGGGCCGCACCCTCCTCGGGGTAGTAGTTTATAGTTACCACGGCGTCGCTGGTGCCGGGGTTCTGGATGCATAGCCACTCCTCGAAGCCGGGCCCGGTGTATCCCTCGGCGAAGTACCACGCGGTGGAGCTCGCGGTGGCCCCGATGACGCAGTGCCCTCCCGTCCAGCCCCAGTCCATCATCCCTCCGTAGGAGAAGTACATGGGGCGCTCGGCCAGGAAGGGCGAGGTGGAGAAGAGGTATACAGATACGTCATGGTCCGCTCCCACCTCTGTGGGGACATAAACGGTGGAGCGCTCGCCTGCCGGCACCCCGTAGGTCCTGTCCACGGTCTGACCGGTCCCCAACATGTAAGTGGCCTTCACGTCGATGGGGACCGCGCCCGGGTTCTGGATGGTCAGCCACTCCTCGAAGCCTCCACGCGTGGTGCCCTCGGCGAAGTAGAACTGGTTCGCGAGGGACGGGGCGCCCATGACGCAGTGGCCCCCGGTCCAGCCCCAGTCCCCGGTGCCGGAATAGGAGAAGTACATGGGACGCTCCGCCACCACCGGCGCGGTGGACTCAAGGGCCAGGGAGGTCTGGTAAGCACCTCCCAGGAGGTCGTTGGCCTTGAAAGACGCCCGCGAGTGCGCCGGCACGGCGAAGCCCGTCACCACCTTCTCCCCCTCCTCCTGGGTCTGGAAGCGGAAGGTGAGGTCGGCCATCTTATCCCCGGGGTTGAGCACGCATATCCACTCGTCGAAGCCCTCCCCGGTGTATCCCTCCGCGAAGTACCAGGTGCCGGAGGTGGAGGTGGCCCCGATGACGTCGTGCCCCCCTGCCCACTTGCCCTGATATGAGAAATACATGGGCCTCTCTGCCACGATGGGCTGGTCGCATCCCACCACGGCCGAGACCTCTCTGTCCGGTCCCACCTCGTCGTTGACGTTGACGGTGAGGCGGGAGCCGGCCCCCAGCTCCACCTCCTGTTCCTGCGCGGTGCCGTCCGGGAACATGTAGGTGATGGTGGCGAACGTGCCGGTGTCGCCGGGGTTGGCCAGGCAGAGGAACTCCTGGAAGCCCGCTCCGGTGTAACCCTCGGCGAAATAGAAGACGGAGGGCTGCACGTCGGAGGCGAAGGTCACCACCACGTCGTGGTCTTCCTGGACGTTCTGTATGATGTATGGATCGGCCGCCGCCGCCGGCGCGCCGTTGTCGGTGATGCTCTCGATGTGGTAACCGGCGTCGGGTGTTATGTCTATGCTGGCGTCATCTCCCTCGAACACGGTCTGCGACGTCGGGTCCACGGCGCCGCCCGTTCCCGATACCACGGCGTTGATGGTATATGTCTGTATGACCGTGACGTTCTCCGAGAACTCACTGGTGTTCCCCTCACCGGAGGGGTCTCCCGCGGGGCTGATGGCAATGGCCGAGAGCTCGTCCCCGCCGGCCAGGCCGCTCAGGGTGGCGGAGAAGTCGCCGCTGCCGTCGGCGGTGGTGCTGTCCAGATAGGTCTGTCCCTCGCCGTGGCCGCTCGGGTCCGGCGCGGTACCCACATAGTAGAGCTCCACCATAGCGTTGGGGGGAGCCGTACCGGAGACGGTGACGTCGCCTCCGCTCAGAGGGTACTGGGCCGCCGAGAACTCGGGAAAGTTGTAGCCGCGGTTGGGCTTGGCGGGGTTGTTGTTGTCGCCGTCGTTGGGGGTCACCCCGTCGCCCCCCAGGTCTATGCCCAGTTCGCCGTTGCCGTAGATGGAGTTCTCGCTTATCTCGTTGCGGATGGCCGCGGCGTTCCAGACCACCACCCCGATGCCGGTGTTGTCCGTTATCTGGTTGTGGCTGACCACGTTGTCCGTGCTCGAGGTGATGCCCACCCCGTCCTGGCCGTTGAACCCGATGAGGTTGGAGCCTGGCTGCGAGCCGCCCACTGTGTTGCTGTCGGCGCCGCTGGTTATCTCCACTCCGTTGAGGGCATTGGGGATGGAGCCGCCGGCCCCGGCGTCCACCCCGATGTAGTTGCCCTCAACGCTGTTGGCCGTCGAGCTGTCTATATAGATGCCGTTGTCTCCATTGCCGGAGATGACGTTGCGCTCCCCGGCTGTGGTGCCGCCGACGGTGCTCGCTGTCGATCCGCCAGTCAGGCTCACGCCGGTGTCGCTGTTGGCCATGGCCGTGGTACCGGCTGCATCGATACCAATATAGTTGGCCGAGACGGTGGTGCCTGTTGAGTTGCTTACGCAAACTCCAGCCCAATCGTTGCCCGAGATGACGTTGCGATGGCCTGTTGTAGTACCGCCCACCGTGTTGTCGGCCGCGCTCCCTATATATACACCGTAGGCACCGTTGCCCAGGTCGGCGGAGCCGGTAGCATCGGTCCCGATGAGGTTGCCCGCCGCGGTGTTGCCGTTGGAAGAATCGATGATTATGCCATGAAAGGTGTTGCCGGAGACGAGGTTTCCCTCGCCGGTATTGCTGCCGCCTATGGTGTTGTTAGTGGAGCCGTCGCTGAGGTATACGCCGTACATATTGCCCAGGGCGGCGGTCCCCGTCTCGTCGGTACCGATGCCGTTGCCGTGGAGGGTGTTGCCGCTTGAGTCATATATCCGTACGCCGGCAGACGCGTTGCCGGATATCAGGTTCCCTTCACCCGCGCCGGTCCCGCCGATGAAGTTGTTGTTCGCACTGAACTGCAGCAGGATACCCGATGACTGATTGGGCACGGAGGCACTCCCGCTCGAATCGGTGCCGATGAAGTTGCCGATGATGTCGTTGTTCGAGGCATTGGAGACATATACGCCGTCTTGAGTGTTTCCGGAGATGATGTTGCCGTCGAAGCCGCCTCCCCCGATGGTGTTGCTGTTGGCGTTGTTCGTAAGCGCTACGCCTCGCCGGCCGTTGGGCACGGCGCCCGAGCCCGCCGCGTTGAGGCCAATGAAATTGCGCAGCGCGGTGTTGCCGGTGGCCCCATCGATGCTTATCCCGCTGCGGGTGTTGCCGGAGATGACGTTGCGCTGTTCCGCCGTGTCGCCGCCGATGGTGTTGCCGGTGGAGGTGGCGATGACCGTGATGCCGTCGTCCCCGTTGGCCACGGCCGCCGTGCCGGCCGCGTCGGTCCCGATGAGGTTCCCCTCCACGGTGTTCCCGTCGGCGGCGTTGATCGATATGCCGTCGCCCCCGTTGCCCGAGATGAGGTTTCCGGCTCCCGCGGCGGAACCGCCCACGGTGTTCCCGTCGGCGCCGGCTTGCAGGACCACGCCGCTGAAGGTGTTGGGCAGGGAAGCGGTGCCGCTTATATCCGTCCCGATAAAGTTGCCCTGGATGGTGCATGCGGTGCTGTTGGTGATGCGGATACCGCTGGCTCCGTTCTCCGATACCAGGTTTCCGGCTCCCGCCGCCGTTCCCCCGATGACGGTGTTGTCGGCGCCGTTTTCCAGGTTGATGCCGTTGGAGTCGTTCGACAGCAGTGCGGTCCCGTTGATATCCGTGCCGATAAAGCTGCCCTGGATGGTGGTGCCGGTGGAGCCAGTGATATAGATGCCGTACTGGCTGTTGCCGGATATGAGGTTGAGCGCGCTGGCGGCCGTCCCGCCTATGGTGCAGTTGTTGGCCCCGTTGGTCACGTATATGCCCATGCCGTTGCCGCGGTCGATGGTCCCCGTTTCATCGGTGCCGATGTAGCAGCCGTCCACCGTCACCCCGGTTGCGCCGTCGACGGCGATCCCGTAATCGTCGAACAGGGTTATGGCCAGGCCCCGCACCTGGCTGTTGTCGCTGCCGGCCGTGAAGTAGAGGCCATCAGCGCCTGCGCCGGCTGAGAAGCCGTTCAGCCTGATCATTATGGTGGCGGCGCCGCCGTTGGCCGTCGCTGCCCCGGGCTCGGTGTAACCGTCGATGGTGACCTGGTCGGTGATGTTCGGGAGCGGGGACGTGGGGGATATGGTGTTCGGGCCCCCGGTGATGTTGAAATCGATGGTGTCCGCACCCGGATTGGTGTTCGCGTCGATGATGGCCTGCCGCAGGCTGCCGGCGCCGGAGTCGTTAGTATTAGTGACGGTGTAGTTGGCTGCGAGCGCCGGCTCCGGAACCAGCGCTAACCATAGACCGGCCACTAATAACGACAGCACTACGATAAAGAACAGGCTGAAGATCCCCCTAGACATGATTTTCACAGCCGATACCCCTTTCCCCACCAGGTTGGTCCGATAACATAGCCAAGCCTTACAGGTCTCCTGTTTTCGCGCGCCCCCGCGAACCCCCCAAGGGATGAACGTTGCTTCGCTTTATTGTTGATTATACGCCGCTTTTCTTGAGTAACGCATGTCCCGATCATGGGGTCAGCCCCGGAAAAGGGACAAAACTGTACAAGTGGTCTTTGCGGAGTGCATCGAAACAGAAGGTGAGCACCGAGATCCCGGAGCCTCGTTCATTATTCCTCCATGGCTGGGCCTGTGCCGGGCCTCACCCTTCGCTTCCGCCCGGGACCGATCCTTTGCTTCCCTCGGGCTTCATTCTCCGGGTTTGCAGGGAAGGTCAACATTTGAGACCTGACCCCAAAATGTTGACTTAGCCCCGTGCATGGGACAAAAAGTACGGGGCCGCGGGACTGAGTTATAATTGGTCAATGGTACAAGCGAGAGGAGGCGAGTGGTATCCATGAGAAAACCTACCGCAAGGAAAACCACCGCAAGGAAAACCACCGCAAGGAAAACCACCACTATTATTGTCGCAACGTTGCTGGCGGCCGCGCTGTGCATCCTGGCGATGCCCGGAGATACTCCGGCTGCCGTTGAGGTCCCTCAAGGCTCTCAAGACATTCAACTCCCATCGACAGGCATCACCGCGCTGCAATCGTCACAAACGCAACTCTTCCAAGCGTCTACCTATGCCCAGCAATCCCAGGCCCTCCCAACCACCCAGCTGACACAAGCCTCATCTGCCTCCGAACACTACGCGGGCTGGGCAGTGGGGGGACCGGACTCCGGCTACGGCGCCATCTTCCGTTCCGTGGACGGGGGCGCCAACTGGACCCGCCAGGGCTCGCCCGCCACCATCCCAAACGTCATGCTCGAGGACGCGGCCGCCCTCGACCCACTCACCTGCTGGGTTGTAGGGGAAAGGGACTCGGGCTACGGCACCATCCTGCGCACCGAGGACGGCGGCGCCACCTGGGTCCGCCAGGGCTCGCCCGCCACCATCCCCGATGCCGGCCTGGCCAAGATAAGCGCGCTGGACAGAAACACCGCCTGGGTGGTGGGGACCCCGGGCACCATCCTCTTCACCGAGGACGGCGGGCGCAACTGGGCCCAGAAGCAGACCGCCGATATCCCTCCCATACTCCTGCAAGGGGTGTACGCACTGGACGCAGACAACGTGTGGGTCACCGGTGATATAGACGGCGGCTACGGCACCATCTTCCGCACCTCCGACGGCGGGGCCTCCTGGCACAGGAAGGGCTCGGCGGCCGACGTTCCCGACGCCGCCTTGCTGGACGTGCACGCCTCCGACGAGGACACGGCCTGGATAGCCTCGCGCGGCAGCCCCAGCAGCCCGTCCTACTCGGTCGTGTACACTTTCGATAACGGCGCCACATGGACCAGGCAGAAGCTCGTGGACTTCTACGACACCAACAGCGTCACCACTATCGGTGAGGACATCGTGTGGGTTTCCACCGACGCCGATGGTATCTTCCGCAGCGACAACGCCAAGGACTTCGTGAAGCAGGACCCGGCCAAGGGTAAGTACAGCTACTACCTGGTGTGCATCCGGGCCCTGGACGCCAACACCGCCTGGGCGGCAGGACCGGCCGGAGGCAGAGGGGGGGCGGCCAAGCCCGCCGGCATCGTCGAGCACACCTCCGACGGCGGCAAGAACTGGGTGAACCAACTGGAGCTGGATATTGCGCTGCAGGCCGTGTCCTTCACGCGACCCTCCGCCTATTACTTCGCCGAGGGCACGACCCGTCCGGGTTTCGAGCCCTACCTGTGCATCGCCAACCCGGGGGACGCGGAGGCCATCGTATCCATCGACTACATGCTGGGGGACGGCACGCGGAAGAAGCAGTCCCTGGCCGTGCCTGCAGCGTCCCGAGCCACCGTTCCCGCGGCCTCCGTTCTGGGAAGCGCTGACGACGCTGCCCACGACTTCGGCGCCGTGGTCACCTGCACCAACGGCCAGGTCATCACGGCCGAGCGGCCCATGTATTTTGACTACCGCCCCGAGGGTTGGACGGGGGGCCACTGCGTGGTGGGAGCCGAAGCCCCGGCCAACGACTGGTACTTCGCGGAAGGTTATACGGGGGAGGGATTCGACGAATGGATCTGCGTGCTCAACCCCTCAGGCGAGATGGCCTACTTGACCTTGCGCTTCCAGACCCGGGAGGAGGGCGAGAAGACCGTGACCGGCTGGGGCGTGCCGCCCAACTCACGCATATCCCTTAAGGTGAACGACATCCTGGGCCCGGACTACCAGTGCTCGCTGGCCCTGGAATCGAGCCAACCGGTAGTGGCCGAGCGATCCATATATTTCCAATACGACTATCATGCGGAGCGGCGCTTCACCGCCCAATCCTCTCCAGACGAGTACTACACGGGTGCTTTGATCGAAAACCCCCGCACGGGAGGGCACTGCGTGGTGGGTGCCACCTCACTATCCGACACCTTCTTTTTCGCCGAGGGCAGTACCCGCTTCGGCTTCGATGAGTACCTCACCATCCAGAATCCCGGCACGGAGCCCATCACCGTGGACGCCGTATATCAGTTCGCTCCCGGACAGGGGGACAATATAGAGGCTTCCTACACGGTTGAGCCGGGAAAGAGGTACACGGTTTGCGTTGACGATGAGATTGGACCGAACAAGGACGTTTCGGTGCGGCTCACCTCCGACTCGCTTTTCCTGGCCGAACGCCCCATGTATTTCAATTACAACGGCTTCGGAGCCGGCGGCAGCATCGCGGTCAATGGAGTGGAACCTGGATGGGCGGGCGGTTCGTGCGTTATCGGGTCCACGGAAACGGTGCGGGAATGCTTCTTCGCCGAGGGCTACACGGGGGCGGGCTTCCAGGAATGGCTCACCCTGTACAACCCCGGGGATGCCGATGCCGTGGTGGAGATCAACTATTACACCCAGGAGGAGGGCGCCCTGCCCGCGAGTACGGCGACAGTGCCCGCCGGCACCAGGTTGAACCTGCGCGTGAACGACGGCGCCGGCCCGGATTATCAGCTCTCCTGCCGCGTGCGGGTGCTCTCGGGCCCGGGCATAGTGGCCGAACGCTCCATGTACTTCGACTACGGCGTTGGCGGCTGGCAGGGAGGCCACTGCGTCACGCCCTAGGCCGGGGGGTCAGGCCCGGAAATCGGCCTGACACCTGACACCTAGGCCTGATGATGTAGCCCCCGCAGGCAACTTCCAAGGACCAGGCGAGGCCTGGCCCCTGGGCCTTTACTCCCCGCTCATTGTTATTGAGAGGAGTTTGCGACGAAGCAATCTCCTTTGGACCGCAGCCCTGCATCTTCTTTCAGGGGATCGCTTCGCTGCGATTGCAATAACAGTAATGCCCCAGGCCGAAAGCCGGGCCTGACCCCCCGGCCTCCCGTCAGGGGGCGTAGCCGACCGAGTCGTGGGCCCAGGTGCGGTTCCCCCCGTACACAGCCCTCTCGCAGATGACGTCGCCGCCGGTCGCCGTCACCTTCGTGGAGACGTTCCAGTCCGTCACGTAGTCGTTCACCTTGAAGGTGGTGCGGGAGTCCGCGGGGATGGAGAACCCCTGGGGACCGGGCACCGCTCCCGACGAGGTCATGAAGGTGAGGTCCACGCTGACCGCGGCACCCCCCGGGTTCTGCACTAAGACGAAGGTCTCGAAGTCACCCTCGGTGCACCCCTCGGCCAGGTACCAGGTGCCCGCCGGTGCGGTCACCCCGACCGAGTCGTGGGCCCAGGTGCGGTTCCCCCCGTACACAGCCCTCTCGCAGA
>CAZGWK010000061.1:0-3378 GCA_964529285.1 uncultured Actinomycetota bacterium | reverse complement strand
TAAGACGAAGGTCTCGAAGTCACCCTCGGTGCACCCCTCGGCCAGGTACCAGGTGGCGGCGGCCAGTCCGCGGGTGCGGTAGACCTCGCAGCCGCTCATCCGGTTGAAGGTCCCCACGAAGAGGTCGGCCCCGTTGACCGCCATGGCGGTGGCCGCGAAGTTGTCGGTATTGCCCAGCCCGCCCGTGCCCTCGCAGGTCCAGGAGAGGGGGGTGCCGCTGTAGGCATACACCTCGCATCCCGCCGAAGGCGGCCCTGTCAAGTCCCAAGTCCCGGCGTAGAGCTTGTCCCCGTAGCCGTCGTCGTAGGTGACCAGGGAGGGCACGTCCGCGTTGGCGGCCTTGCCCAGCCCGGTGTCGCCCACCTTGGTCCAGGAGAGGGGGGTGCCGTCATAGCGCCACACCTCCGCCCCGGTGTTGCTGTTCTCCGTCCCGGCATAGAGGCTGCCCCCGAACGCCGCCATCGAGGAAGCACCCACGTTGTCTCCCGCCCCGTCGAAGCCCTTGTCGCCCACCTTGGTCCAGGAGAGGGGAGCGCCGTCATAGCGCCACACCTCGGCTCCGGTGTTGGTGTTGTAGGTTCCCGCGTACAGCTGGCCGCCGCACTCGGCAAGGGAAAGCACGAAGGGGTTGTCCGCGCCGTCGAACCCACCCGCGGATACCTGCGTCCAGGCGCCCGCCCCGGCGTACTCGTATACCTCGCAGCCTCCGGCCGGATTGACCGTCCCCACGAAGAGGTTGCCGCCGTGCACAGCCATGGCTGATGCGGTGAAGTTGGAAGGGTTGCCCAGGCCTGCCGCGCCCACCGGGATCCAGTTGGAGCCGTCGTATTCATACACATCGCAGCCAGCCGGGTTGCGCGTGCCCACGTACAGGTTGCCGCCGCATTCGGCCATGCTGGCCGCCTCCCGGTTCACGCGTACACCGAAACCGGAGGCGGTGATGCCGACGCCCGATGCCCCCACCAGCTCCGCCCACGAGCTGCCGTCGTATTTCCATACCTGGCAGCCGTTCGCCGACTGGGTGCCCACGTACGTCTCCCCTCCGTACACCGCCATGGAGCTGGCCTTGACGTTGTTGTTGGGGGCGAAGCCGGGGACGTTGTGGGGAAAGCTGAGGAATCCCAATCCGTCGCAGACGCTTATCTCGCAGCCGGGATCGGCGTAGTTCTGGGTTCCCAGGTAGAGGAAGGCGGGGGCGGCACCGTAGGGCTCCATGGAGGCGAGGGAGATGTTGTTGGCGTTGTGGAGACCCGGCGGGAACATGCCTCCCACCCCGGACCAGCAGATCCATGTAGCCGTGACGGGAAGGTCCCAGACCCACAGCTCACAACCTGCCGCGTTGGTGGTCCCGGCGTAAAGCCCAAAAAGGCCCGGTCCGGTCATGGTGAAGACCTCCATGCAGGAGACCTCGAAGTTGGCGGGGTTGCCGAAACCCGCGCCGACCGGTGGGACCAGAGCGCTCGCCGGCCCCACGATCTCCCTCCATACGGGAGCCGCAAGGCCAGTGAACTCGTGTATGTGGCAGCCGGTGGCGAAGTTCTGGGTGCCGAAGTAGAGGAAGCCCGTCCCTCCCGTGTACTCCTGCATGGACGTGCAGTCTATGTTAGCGTTGCCGTAGCCGAAGCCCGATGGGATGTGGGGGGCCGGTAGGGCCGCCGGGCCCACCAGCTCGACCCAGGCCGGGGCCGGGAAAGTCGTGTAATGGACCTCGCACCCCGTGGTCGAGTTCCCCGTGCCCACGTAGAGGTCGCCCTGGAAATCGGCCATGGAGGAGGCCTTGTAGTTCGCCGCGCCGGACCCGAACCCTCCCACCGAGACTGACGTCCATGCGGTCCCGTTGTACTGGTGGACCTCGCAGCCGGCCGTCATGTTGCCGGTGCCCGCATAGAGGAACCCGTCGCCGGTGGTGAAGACCTGCATGCAAGGGATGTCGATGTTCTGCGCCGAGCCGAAGCCGTCGGCGTTGACCTGGCTCCAGCTGCTGCCGTCGTATTTCCACACCTCGCAGCCGGTGACGTTGTTGTTTGTGCCCACGTAGAGGTTCCCCCCGTACACGGCCATTGAGGAGGCATTGACGTTGTTGGCATCGCCGAAGCCCGGGGTGTTCACCAGCGTCCAGGCCCCACTGGTGCTGTCGTGGCTCCACACCTCGCAGCCGCTGGTTAGTTCCTCGGTGCCGATATAGAGCAGCGAACCGTATACCGCCATGGAAGAGGCGGTGGTCTGCATGTGGTTGAAATTGCCGTCGATGCCCCCGCCGGTGGAGGACTGGGTCCAGGACGCCGCCTGCGCCGGTGCCGGCATCGGCACGACGAACATGGCCAGCAGAAAGGTCGATGCGAGCACGATGGAAAAAACTACTGCGGCTGCCTTGCGCTTCATCTCAAACCACCCCCGTTAATCCGCAAACCGGATAGCCATCCATAATTACTTTTCATATTTTTCCGAGCACTCCTATATTACCTTCCCTTGAACCGCTAAATCGTAACCTCAGGCCGGGGGGTCAGGCCCGGAATTCGGCCCGAGGCATGGGGATCAGGCAGACCGAAATGTCAACATTTGAGACCTGACCCCAAAATGTTGACATTTTCCCTTGTGCCGAACCCGAAATATGGCATACTGGGTAGCGAGGCAAAGATGTCCATTACTGGGGTTCCCTGGGAGTTTCTACGGCAGATAAAGGAGGGACATACAATGCTGCGCACCAGCGAGCAATATCACGAGGACCTCTTCGCCATGAGGCCCAACGTCTATATAGGGGGAGAGCGGGTGGGGAGGGACGACCACCGCCTGCGGCCGGGGATAAACGTCCTGGACCTCACCTTCGACCTGGCCCAGGACCCGGCGTGGAAGGGGATCGCCACCGCCGTATCTCCCGTGACCGGTCAGGAGATCAACCGATGGTCCCACCTGCCCCAGAACCCCCGCGACCTGCTGCAGAAGCAGAAGCTCATACGCCTGGCCGCGCGCCGGGTGGGAGGATGCATCCAGCGCTGCATGGGCCACGACGCCGTGAACGCCCTGGCCATCTACACCAGGGAGGTGGACGAGCAGAAGGGGACCTCCTACCACCAGCGTTTCCTGGACTGGCTGCGCGACTACCACGACCGCGACCTGGACGGGTGCTGCGCCCAGACGGACAGCAAGGGCGACAGGCTGAAGCGGCCCAGCGAGCAGCCGGACCCCGACGCCTACGTGCACATCGTGGAGGAGCGCGAGGACGGCATCGTGGTCAGCGGCTTCAAGATGTCCATCACCCAGGTTGCCTATGCGGACGAGATCATCGTCATCCCCACCCGCGCCCTCACCGCGGAGGACCGCGACTTCGCCGTGCCCGGCGACTGGGAGGGCGTGAGCCTCATCACCAGGCCGGTATGG
>CAZGWK010000060.1:0-18777 GCA_964529285.1 uncultured Actinomycetota bacterium | reverse complement strand
GCACTTTCGGTGATGTTGAAGATCCGTGGAATATCCAATGCAGAAAATCTCCTTACAATATTGAATTCATCATAATCACCAAAGTACCCTGATCCGTTAACTTCCAGCTTATCATAGCCATCGCAAATACCCGGCATCAAACGATCAGGATCATCCTTGGCAAGAAAGAGAACCAGGCTGGCTGATCATGAATACGACCCTAATATCCCAACGATGCTAAAGCAACCTCGCGATAACTGCGAACTCGCTGCCATCGGGTTCGAAGGGAGTTCCGGCGACATCAGAAAATATTGACTGAATCATGAAGCCGCTAGCCTTTAGTTCTCGTTCAAGCGAATCGGGGCTGAAATATTGCAGCCAGTTGTAGACATTCCGTATGCGACCAGCCTCAATGATCGTGTATTCATCTAAGATTACTTTTTCGTTCTCGTACTTGAAAGTGTTGAGAAAAACATAGCACTTGTTAGGGCTCCAGAAACCATCAGATAGATTTATTTCAAACGATGTCTTTTCTTCCTTGCATACAAACGCCTTCAACGAATATACGTCGAATAGAACCGAGCCGCCTGGTCTAAGAAGAGTAAGCCAATTCGTAAGCATATCCCTTCTCTGAACCGGATTGAGAGCACAGTAGTCGCACATGATCATTAAGATAAGGTCGAAACGGTCACTTGTATCGAACCCAAGATAATCCTGGTTTACATAGTTGATGTTCAAGCCCTCACTTTTTGCGACTTCCCGGGCGTATTGGATAGATCGTTGTGAGAAATCAATTCCCGTTATCTCCGCCTGCGTTCTTGCAAGCCTCGTTGTGTATAACCCCGGGCCACAACCGAAATCCGCGACTTTTACCTTTGGCCCGACCCCAAATTGAGCGATTATCCATTCGGTTGAACGGTTGATGAAAGCCGTTTTTCGAGATGAAATATCAATATCTCCATTCAGATGCAAGGAAAGCATTTTCTGTGATGTATATTCATCGGTCCATAGCTCACTTGCCGAATATTGTTCAAACGGCTCTGGGCGTTCTGTAATTCGTTCAAGATGGTCAAACATGCCTTATTATACCTCCAGTAAGGAAACTCCGACTCGTAGAAAAAATAAAGCGGATGCTTGCACATCTTGATTTGATGGCTCCCCGTAGTGGTCGAAGTTAGAACCAGGATATATGGTCTGAACAGGTAATTTAGGATTCCGAAGGGATATAGTAAAGCCCGAGGACCTCTGATGGGAGACGTTGTAGGGTGCTAGAATAATATCATTATTGAGGGTGTATTCATTCCCTCGGCCGTTTCTTCAGCTGGCGGAGCCGATGTCCACCCGCTTGCCCATGCGCTCCAGGTACAGGCGGACATAATCCGGGTCCTCCACGCTGACGCGGATGGCCCCGCGGGGACAGGCGGCTGAGCAGCGCCCGCAGGCCTTGCAGTCGTCCCCGACGACGGCGCGCCCGCCCTCCAGGCGGAGTTGTGAGAAGATGCAGGAATCCTGGCATACCCCGCAGCCGTCGCAGTCCTCTCCCACCTCGACGCGGATCCCCTCCAGCCTTACCATTATGCGCATCGCCTCGGGCTGCAGGTGCGGCAGCAAGCCGATAAGGCAGCAGCAGGAGCAGCAGAAGCAGACGGTCATGAAGCGCCGGTAGTCGCTGACCCCGAAGGCACGGGCATCCACCCAGGACTGCCCGACACAGGGGACCAGGCCGGAGGATACCGCCCTGCGCAGGTGCTCCCGGGCTTCCTCAACGCTGGCTTCGCGCCCCATGGCCGGGTCCAGCTGGCGGGTACCCTCCCCCAGGAAGAGGCAGCCGATGCCGGGGTCGTGTTCTGTGCAGCCCGAGGAGGAGCGGCAGAAGCAGTGGTCCACGATAAAGCGCCGCGAGGCCCGCTCGATCAAGCCCTCCACTATCGCTTCGGGGACGGACGAGTCCGGGGGCACCGTTACGCTCTCGCCCACGGGGATGCAGCTGAAGGTGTTCCCCCGCATGATGGAGGCGCTGATGCGGCCCACCGGCCAGACCCCTCCCAGCCAGCGGAGCGCGCGCCGGTACCTGCGGGCCAGCCTCACCGGACTTACGGGGAACCTGAAGTAGTCTAAGACCAGCTTGCGCAGGTCCATAGACAATTGCTCCCGGATGCTGACTTACCTACGGCGGTATTTCTCATGTGCACCTCCTGATGCTGATATTTTACCAACAAGTGAGCATATTGATGCGTCTAAGCAGTGGTTTCCTTCTTTCCCCTCTTCAAGGTATTCATACATATCCGGGGAGGCGAAAGCGGCAGGATAAAAGCAAAGCGAGACCTTGAGGCCTCGCTTGTTTTGCTTTGGCTCCCCGTAGTGGACGAAGTTCGAACTAGGATATATAGCCTGAACAGGGAAATTGTGATTCAAGACGTGTTATTTGGCTGTTAAGCATCTATATAGGTCAAATATCGCTAACGAGTTTTTTCGCTGCCTCCAAAAAGTTAGAGTACCCGGTAGTGGTGTATAAGTCCAAGACCTCCTAGCAAAGCAAGGACCACCGTGTCATCCTTTTCTCAAGGTGTAAAGGAGAGACAAAGGAGGAACACGATGGCCAATATCAATATGGACCTTGGGGACTGGTTGCGCAAGCAGTTGGAGGATGCGGATGCGGATATGCTACGGGAGATGGTGACCACCATGGCGGAGATGCCCACGCCGGCACGTGAATTAGTATACCGCCGTTGAGTTCTTGATATGTAAAATGGTAATGAAAATTCAGGGCAAGAGACTATATATAAACGTAAATCTACAAATGTAATTGTTTTTCCGGTTGCTGGAGACGGCAAGCACCATTTAACCATACTTAAAATACTAGTTATATGCTACAATATAACACAAATTCTTATAATGTAATAGTTTTTCCGGGGGGAGCTATGGTTGAAAGAGAGCGGCAGGGGTCGAATGACAGGCTCGCAGGGTATGCATTGCTCATCGAGCGGTATGATCTCGATGTCATGCCGAACTGGCATAGATCCCTTGTGGCGACTAGCGGTATTCACCGTATGGACTCAAGAGGAGGTATCGTCGAGGAGGTTTACCCGACCAAGTATTGGCCAGGGGATTTACTGGGCGATCATCTTGAGTTCGCGCTCAAGTATGACGGCACAAACCTGGAAATCCTTGCCTGTTTGTTTCGGAAGGCGGCCGAGGAGGACCTTCTTGAGTATATCCGGTCCAAGCCGACTGGTAAGTATGCCAGGCGGGTGTGGTTCCTATATGAGTTCCTGACCGGGGTAGCTCTTCCTCTGGCTGACCTTAAGCGGGGCAATTACGTCTATCTACTAGAGCCGAGTAAGTACTATACGGTCGCTCCGGTACGCCAGGTCCGACGACAACGGGTCAATGACAATCTGCTGGGTGATCGTCGCTTCTGCCCGAGCGTACGCCGAACGGATGCTCTTCGCGACTTCGAAGCGTTGGACTTTCCCAAGCGTTGCCGGGAAGTGGTATCCGGCTATTCACCTGGATTGCTGAAGCGAGCACTCGGATATCTTTACACTAAAGAGACGAGATCCTCCTTTGAAATCGAACATATAGAACCCACTTCGACACGTACCGAGCGTTTCGTGGCGCTGCTTCAAATGGCAGAGCAAGAAGACTTCTGTCAAAAACCGCTACTGATAGAGGCTCATAACCGCATTGTTGACGCACGGTTTCGCGACTCCGACTATCGGCAAAGTCAGAACTACGTCGGCGAGACTGTTGCCTGGAAAGAAGAGAAGATACATTTCGTATGCCCGAAGCCCGAAGACCTGGCTGACCTCATGGATGGCTTGCTGGCCTCCCATGCTCGCTTGGATGCTGGGGACGTTTCCGCCGTGGTTCACGCCGCTGCTGTCTCCTACGGATTTGTTTTTCTACACCCGTTTGAGGACGGCAACGGCCGCATACATCGCTTCCTGATCCACAACATCCTTGCCCGGAGAGGCTTTACGCCTGAAGGCCTTATGTTTCCCGTCTCGGCGTCCATGCTAAAGAAAATCGCTGATTATAATGCTTCTCTGGAAGCATTCTCCCGCCATATAATGACTCTCGTTGAATACTCGCTCGACGAAGATGGCCACATGAGTGTGTATAATGATACGGCAATATGGTATCGATATATCGATATGACGACCCAGGCAGAGGAGCTTTTCCGTTTCATAGACCAGACTATCGAGACGGAACTCGCCGGTGAATTAGCATTTCTGGTTAACTATGACGCTGCCAAGAAAGGCATCCAGGAGATCGTGGATATGCCCGACCGGCAGATCGACCTCTTCATCCGTTTCTGTCTTCAGAACAATGGGCGACTTTCCGTACGGAAACGAGCAAGTCACTTTGCTGCCTTATCAGATGAGGAAATAGCCCGCATGGAAGAGGTTCTCCAATCAGTCTATGGTAACTCCGTTGCAAGCAACGGATAATGAGTTTGGAGCAAGCCCCCTTCAACTCTTCCATCCGCTGATCCATCGTAGGCGGAGTTGACGAAGGCTTTCCTGCAAATCAGCGTTTTGGTTTCGAAGGGATATCGATAAAGCGAGGCCTTTCGACCTCGCTTGGTTTGCTGGCTCCCCGTAGTGGACGAAGTTAGAACCAGGATTAGGCCTGAACAGGGGTGTCACAGCATCATAAATCCGGTTATTCTGGGTTAAGGATTTCAGGGAGGCGCTCTAGAATCGCTTCGTATACCTGCTTGGCAAGCGCCAAAGCTTCGTCAGCTTCGAGCACCGTCGGCTCCTCAGGTTCGCCGGGATAACGGAACTTCCACGCATACTCAGTTAGGACTGCCGCTCTTTGAAGCAATGCTTCCAGGGTGTTATCTAGTTTGGAGCATTGCTCTCCCAGTTCCACGAGATTGTGGGTCTTCCGAAAAGGAATGTCATTCCAGGACAAGAAGCCCTTCAGCGATTTTTCAACCAGCTGTTGTGCGTGGAAAACAATATCCGGCGTTATTGGCGGATCCGCGGTGCGCTCATATTCTGCTGCCCTCAGATCTACTTTGGCCTTTGATAACCAGCCCTTGGACTCTTCGATCTTGACTGGATCATGCGGCATACAGGATTTGTCCCTCCTCTGCGATAGTTGCAGACAGCGATGCCTTGAGATGCAGGCGGCTTTCGAAATAGCTCTTGGTCCAGACCAGTACATCTGCCGCTGCGCCAGTACCCCACAGCCTTTCGTAGGCCAGGCGACTACGCCTGCGCTCCAAGGGAGCATCATCTGGAACGATAACCAATAAATCATAGTCGCTGTCAGGTCCAGCATCCCCCCTGGCTATTGATCCAAACAGAAATATCCGCTCAGGTTTATAAGCTTCGATGAGGCGGTTGACTATCTCATCAAGAATAACATCCTGTGATTTGCCCGCACTGATCTCCATATAGCCGACTCCTTCCGCTAGCCCTCATTTTAGCATGTCAGAATGACCTTGAGATGCTCAGTAAGAGGCTGGTAATTCATTATTTTGAATTCGCGTTCAAATTACTGAATCAGCCGATGGAGCGTTTAGCTCGATTCATTACAACTCATGTGGCAAGTGCGGCAAAGATTTCTGCCCCATGAAATACCTTCGCAAAGCAATAACGAAAGGCAATAATAAGTAATGCCTGAATAGGCAGAACATATAAAGAGAGGCCTTGCGACCTCGCTTGGTTTGATGGCTCCCCGTAGTGGACGAAGTTAGAACCAGGATCCTATCCTTCGACAGAGCTTCCAGTCTTCCACATACGATGTCTCTACCCAAGCCTATAATGCAAATATGTGCTGATTTGCCTGCTATTAGGCAGAGAAACCGCGGATTGGAAGGCTATGAAAGTGCGTGATATCATCAGGTTGTTGGAAGACGATGGTTGGTATCTCGTGGCGACCAAAGGAAGTCACAGGCAGTATAAGCATCAGACGAAAGAAGGAAGGGTAACGATAGCCGGACATGCCAATGATGATCTTGCACCAGGAACATTCAACAGTATTCTGAAGCAAGCCCAGTTGAAGGAGAAACGAAGGGATGCATAAATTTTTGGTGGTAATCGAAAAAACAGGAAACGGATATTCGTCCTACTCACCGGATTTACCGGGTTGTGCGGCCACAGGATCGACTCGGGAAGAGGTCGAGAAGAACATGCATGATGCGATCGAAATGCATGTGCAGGGCTTGATAGAAGATAATCTGCCGGTACCAGAAACTACAACCTCTGCGGAGTATATATTTATTCAATAGGGATATCTAGATTAAGGGACTTAGAAAGCGAGGCCTTTCGACCTCGCTTGGTTTGCTGGCTCCCCGGGAGGGACTCGAACCCCCAACCTAATGGTTAACAGCCATCCGCTCTACCTGTTGAGCTACCGGGGAACGGACTCCTTACAGGTATTTCTACCTGCTATTTTATTTTCACGCCTTATGCGTGATTTCAAATTATATGATACCACGCTGTGGGGTACAACCTCTCGAGGAAAACGGCGTTTTAAACATTGAGTCTTCATAAATATACGGGAAAAGATTGATGAGGAAGCGTTCAGGGAGAACACTGCTCGGTGGTTGAAGTGGTTTGTCTACCGGCTGGCAATGGACAGGAGCGGTATGACTTGGGTAGTCTGCAGGGAGAGCGACTGGAATAGGAAACGGGACGGTCTTATGCTGCAGAGCCGGATCAGGAACGCCCCCATCTTGATCGCCGCAGTAAGCATGATAGCCCTTCTGTGCCTGCAGGCGGGCTGCGGTGACGGTAAGACCACAACGGATACACCGGACGATGCACGGAAGGCTCCTCTTCCCATCGACAAAGTCGAGACATGGGCATACCAGTTGCAAGGCTTGAGCGAGGCAGGGGCAGTGCGCGAACTCGAGGAATCAGAATACGACATGCTGGTGCTCGAGCCCACCCGTACCGACTGGTCCTCGGATGACCGCGAGTTCGACACCGCCTCCATGGTTGAGTCCCTCAAGGCCTCAACGGCTGGCGACGGCGAACACCGCAAGCTGGTCCTGGCCTACCTGGACATCGGCGAGGCGGAGGACTGGCGCTGGTACTGGACGTGGTCCCGCGGTTGGGAGCCGGGAGAGCCGTTCCCGCCCGATTGGCCGGATTTCATCGTTGCTCCCGATCCGGACGGCTGGGAAGGCAATTATCCCGTGGCCTACTGGGAGCCGGCTTGGAAGGACACCATCATCTACGGCGAGAACACGAGCTCACATCCGGATCGCGACTATCGCAGCGCCCTGGACGAGATACTGTGCGACGGTTTCGACGGCGTGTACCTCGATTGGGTCGAAGGCTATCAATACATCCCCGTAGCTCTGGAGGCCTTGCGCCAGGACCTCGACCCCACGCAGGAGATGGTGGATTTCATCCAGGAAATCCGTGAGTATGCGCAAGAGAGAGACCCGGACTTCCTGGTGGTGCAGCAGAACGCTGCCGCCTTGGCCTCCGAGGTCCCCGAGGTACTTGACTGCATCGATGCCATCGCACAGGAAGCCATATGGTATGACGGGGAAGCCTTCGACGATTGGGATGACCCTGCTGCGGCTGACATAGCCGTTGACCCGCAGCTGACCATGGAATACCTGAGGGACTTAGGCGATTACATGGAGGCGGGGCTGCCCGTGTTCGACTGCGAGTATGCCGCGGAGTATGCCGCAGAAGTATATACCAGGTCACGCGAACAGGGATTCATCCCATATTGCACGCGCCGCGCCCTCTCGCGGCTCATATCCACCCCGCCACCGCATTAGCCCCGGTCCGTTTTGCTGTCTCCGGCAAGACCCTTATCGCGGGCCATGCGTCTCGCTTCCCGCACGGACCAATATATCTCGTAGACGATAAAGGCCGTCAGCAAAACGGTGAGAACAACCAGCAATAAAAGCTGGGCGCTCAGGTTAGAGATGAACAAGACGGATAGGGCGGCAAGCACCAGACAGCACAGTCCTGCATAAACGAGATGCAGGCCTCCCTTACTGTTTATGGCATACCATATCTCGTCGTCCTCGAACTGGTAGGGCGAAACGCGGTAGCCGTACCAGTGGTTGGGCGGGACCTTTCCATTGGCCAGGGGCAGCCCCAAGCCTATGAATAATAGGCCTGTAACCCCGGATATAAGGACGGCCATGAAATCTTCCATACGCTCACCTCGCTCGTTATTAAACAGTCTTGTTCAGTTATAGACAACAACTAAAGATGTGTACAGGCCTTGCCGATGCGTTACCTGTAGGTAATTATTATATTACCAGCAAAACAAGCATGTAGGCCTGGTTGGAATGGGATGCGCAACGCGGCACAACAGCCCCGTTTCCTCACAGGATAGGGATTGCCGGGTTTCTGAAACAGCTGAGGTAAACCACTGCATGGAAGATGCTGACAAGGAGGGGGAGGCAGAGAAATGGAGGCCCACACGGCAGGCAGCGAAGAAAACGTTCCCAATCTCGCGGTAAAGACGAGTTTCTTCACCCGGAGGCTTACGAACAAGCTGGGACAAAAGGGAGTGGATGTTCCCCAATCGGTTGTGAATTTCCTCGATACTCCTTTATGCACACTCAATGAGCAGCAGAGCACCTATTTCGAGCAGAAGTTCTGCCCGCTTATCCCGAGCATCGTATCCGCACTGGAGGAGATCTTCGATGAGGTCGGGGCGGATACCGAGGGCTGGGAAGACATGATGACCTACGCCAGCAACCTGGACACTCCCATTAAGATCTGCGCCAACGCCGTGCTCGTGAAGAAGGAGAGAGCATCGCAGGACCTGCTCTCGCTGAAGTTCAAGGCGGAGCAGCGCACCAAGAAGATCGACTTACCGTCCTGGTTCGGCCAGCTCAACTCGAGCATGGGTTAGAATAATCTGCCTTACCCTCATCGGTTGGACTACGGATAAACTCTACGGGAAGATGGCGCGCATGGACCAGACGGGCAAGAAAACCAGGATCGGCGACGTCGAGGAGAACTGAAGACCCCCCGCATACCATCCACTTGTATAGATTTACCCGGCACCGCGCATAATAAAAATGTAGCAAGAGCCCGGGACATAATCTAGAATAGATATTCCCAAGCGGGATCGGAGAAGTCTGACGCGCAGCGCAGTTGTCGGATGTCTAAATAGACTGCACGGCGGCACGCATAGCGTAGGTTGGAGTAGAACGGCGCATCATAAAATGTGAGCACATAGCGCAAGGAGAGAAAATGGTTGAGATCAACCCGTTCGCAATGGCACAGAAGCAGCTGGACATGTGTGGAGAGATCCTGAAACTGGAGCCCGATGTCCTGGCGGCATTGAGGGAACCCAAGCGAGAGATTCATGCATCCCTCCCGGTGCGCATGGATGACGGAACCATCCGCACCTTCAAGGGTTTCAGGGTCCAGTATAACGATGCCAGGGGACCCACCAAGGGAGGAATCCGCTTCCATCCCGACGAGACCATAGATACGGTGCGTGCGCTTGCGGCATGGATGACCTGGAAGTGCGCCCTCATGGATATCCCCCTCGGCGGAGGCAAGGGCGGCATTATATGCAACACCAAGGAGATGTCCCAGGGAGAGCTGGAGCGTTTGAGCAGGGCCTATGTAGATAATATTTGGAAGTATATCGGGCCGGATATGGACGTACCCGCTCCCGACGTATACACCAATCCTCAGATAATGGCATGGATGATGGACGAGTATTCCAAGATCAGCGGCAAGAACCAGTTCGGCGTGATCACCGGCAAGCCGCTCAACCTGGGGGGTTCGGCAGGACGCGGCGACGCCACGGCCCGCGGCGCCCTGTACTGCATCCGCGAGGCCGCCAAGACTCAAGGCCTGGATCTCAGCAAGGCGACGGCGGCGGTGCAGGGCTACGGAAACGCCGGGTACTATATCGCCAGGCTTCTGAGGTCCGAACTGGGCTGCAATGTGTGCGCGGTAAGCGACAGCAAGGGCGGGATATGCTGCACGGGCGGGCTTGACCCCGACGCCGTCTGCACCTATAAAGCCGAGACGACCTCGGTGATCGATTACCCGGAAACCGAGTGCATGACCAACGAAGACCTCCTGGAGATGGACGTGGACATCCTCTGCCCCAGCGCCCTAGAGAACGTTATCACCGCGGAGAACGCCCCTCGGATAAAGGCCAGGATCGTGGCCGAGCTGGCGAACGGGCCCACCACCCCCGAGGCCGACGATATCCTGCACGAGAAAGGGGTGCACATCCTGCCGGACTTCCTGTGCAACGCCGGCGGAGTCACCGTATCCTACTTCGAGATGGTACAGAACTTTTACATGTACTACTGGATGGAGGAAGAGGTCTACGAGCAGCTGGACAGGAAGATGACCGCGGCTTACTATGCGGTTTACGAGACCTCGAAGGAATATAATATTAACATGCGGCAGGCCGCTTACGTCATCGCCGTCAAACGCGTGGTGGAGGCGATGAGAGCGAGAGGTTGGATCTAAACTATGGGGTAAGGTCTTGTTTTTTGCATACTCCGGTATGTTGGCTTAGTTGGTTGAATAACAAGCGCGTTATTAAGGCTTTTAGAGTACATGGCAGAATATGGAATGCAGGAAACAAGACCTGACCCAGAACCTGGTAGGGAGATGTACGTTCACAGCGGGATAGAGGGCCTCGATGAGGTAATACAAGGCTTGCGCCTGGGAGACAACGTGGTCTGGCAGGTCGACGATCTGCAGGACTACGTTTTTTTCGCCGAACCCTTTATAGAGCGTGCGCTGGGCGAAGGCAGGGAATGCCTTTATATCAGGTTCGCTCCCCACCCCCCGGTCTTGCAGCCCCGCGCGGGGCTGGAAGTTGTGGAGATAGACCCGAGTCAGGGCTTCGATTATTTCAGCAGGGAAGTCAACAATGTCATCGAAGGGCGTGGAAAGAAAGTCTTTTACGTTTTCGACAACATCTCGTCGCTCGTAGTCGAATGGGCTACCGACGAGCTGCTGGCGAACTTCTTCCAGGTAGCATGCCCCTTTCTTTTCGAGTTGGATACCATTGCTTACTTCGCGCTTACGCGCGGCAAGCATTCGAACAGCGCAATCGCCAGGATAAGGGACACCACCCAGGTGCTCCTCGACGTCTTTAACGTCGAGGGGAGGCTGTATATCCATCCATTGAAGGTATGGGACCGCTATACGCCCGAGATGTTCCTCCCGCACGAAGTGGCAGGAGAAGAATGGTCCACTATAAACCAGAGCGGGGATGCGGCCGCGATATCGTCTATCGCCGGTGACTTTACTCTCGCCGGCGCGGGGCACTCCATCGCGCCCTGGGACCGCGTGTTCAATAAGCTGGTCTTCTATAAGGAGGAAGCAGCAAAGACCCTTGAAGAGGACGCGGAGCTCCTGGCCTTGCGAGATGAATTCCAGCGCATGCTCATAGGAGACCATCCCGAGTTCAACCAACTGGCAAGTAAGTATTTCACGCTTGACGATCTGTTTACCATAAGGAACCGCCTTATCGGAACGGGAAGAATAGGTGGAAAAGCGGCCGGCATGCTCCTGGCCAGGAGAATACTTGAGAGCGAAGATGGCGGCGAAAACGGCGGCTTTGATTTTTCACGGCTGCTCGAGGACCACGATTCTTTCTACATCGGCTCGGACGTGTTCTTCACCTTTCTCGTGGACAACGACCTCTTCCGGCTGCGTCTGAAACTTACCAGCAACTCCCATTTGAGTTATGACGAATTCGAGGAGGTAGAGGAGCGTTTCCTGGCCGGCAGGTTCCCGCCCGCCGTGATGGAGCAGTTCCAGAATATGCTGGATTATTTCGGACAGGCTCCCATTATCGTCCGGTCGAGCAGCCTGCTGGAGGACAGTTTCGGGAATGCGTTCGCCGGCAAGTACCGCAGCGAATTCTGTGCCAACCAGGGAAGCCCGCAGGAACGCATGGAAGTATTCCTGCGGGCCGTGAAGCTGGTTTACGCCAGCGCCCTGAACCCGGACGCCCTGTCCTACAGGCGTAAACGGGGCCTTGGAGAGAGCGACGAGCAGATGGCCATCCTGGTGCAGCGCGTATCGGGAATACCGTACAAGAGATACTTTTTCCCCTGCCTCGCAGGTGTTGCCTTCTCCAAGAACCTCTATGCCTGGAGCAGCCGCATCGATCCCGAACGAGGTATCATCAGGCTCGTCTTCGGCCTGGGGACGCGCGCCGTGGAGCGCGTGGGAAATGATTATCCCAGGATGATCCCGGTGAGCGAACCGGAACTGAGACCGGAAGCAGCATCGGAGATCGCACGCTATTCCCAGCATCGTGTCGATCTGCTCGACCTGGAGGCCAACGAGTTCACCAGCCTGTCCCTGCCGCAATTGCTGTCCGGGAAGGATTATCCTGGGCTTTACCTCCTGGTCTCGGTGCTTTCGGACGGCTATCCCGTCGATCCGGTAAGCAGATTGCTGGACGGTTCCCCGCGGGATTACGTGCTGACCTTCAACAACCTCATAAAGCGGACGGATTTCTGCCGCATAATGGGGGCCGTACTCTCCCGTCTTGATGCGGCCTACGGACATCCCGTCGACATCGAATTCACCGCCTCCATCAGGCATGACGACAGTGTTAAGGTGAACCTGCTGCAATGCCGCCCCCTGTTCCTGCCGGGATCCTCGGGGCAGTTGTTCGTGCCGGAGATAAAGTCGGATGCGAGAGTGCTCTTCAGATCCGACCGCATGATAAATGGCGGCGTCGTCCGCAACATCCGCTTTATCGTATACATCGACCCCGCCAGGTACAGCGATATTTCCACGCTCGATATAAAGAGGGAGATCGGGCGTTTGGTGGGGAGGATAAACGAGCATCCCCGCATAGCGGAAGGCAGGGTGATGATGATGGGTCCCGGGAGATGGGGAAGCAGCAACATCAATCTCGGGGTCAACGTGAGTTATGGAGATATACACAATACCGTAGCCCTGGTTGAGATAGCGCGCGAGGAAGGTGGTCACGTACCCGAGGTATCTTACGGGACGCATTTTTTCCAGGACCTGGTAGAGGACCAGACGATCTACCTGCCCGTATATCCGGATAAGCCCGATAGCGAGTTCAACCACGCTTTTTTCAAGGAAGCTCCGAATGCGCTGCACGAGCTCCTTCCGGGGTCGGAGCAATTCGAGGAAATCGTCCTCGTTGTAGACGTACCGTCCATGTCGGACGGCCTCCACGCGCAGATAGTGGCCGATCCTCGGGTTCAAAAGGCCGTGTGTTTCCTTGAATAGCCTTTGATAGCAGCCTTGTGCAGCAGAGGTCGTTTTGTGCTTCGGGAGAGATAAGTGTCAAGCGATAGACAGTACAGAAAGCAGGTAGAGGCGCTCACGCAGGTGAGCCGGGCCATAGTATCCGACCTCTACCTCGAGGATATACTGAAGCTGATCGTCTTGGTCACCGCGGAGATCATGAACTCGAATATCGTCTCAATAATGCTCCTGAACGAGGCTACCGGGAAGCTGGAGACCAAGGCGACGCAGGCGGTCAGCAGCGAGTACCTGAACAAGCCTCCCTTGAACCTGGGAGAGGGCATCGCCGGCAGGGCCGCAAAGGAGAACAAGCCGATACAGGTATTGGACGTGAGAAAAGACAGCCGCTATTTCAACAAGAGCATCGCGGAGAAGGAGAACCTCTGTTCGCTGTTGAGCGTTCCAATGAGCGTAAGGGGTAAGGTGATCGGGGCGATTAGTTGTTATACCTCTGTTCCCCACGAATTCACGCGCGAGGAAACGGCTTTGCTGGCTGCCCTCTCGAGCCAGGCCGCGGTGGCTATCGAAAACACCGAGCTGCTGGTGAGAACGCGTATCATACAGGATGAACTGGAGACGCGCAAACTGGTGGAACGGGCGAAGGATATCCTCATGCGCAATAACGGGGTATCCGGGGAGGAAGCTTACCGGCGCATGCAGCGTAAATCGATGAACACCCGTAAGAGCATGCGGGAGGTCGCGGAAGCGATCATACTCGCGGACCTGAGCGAGTGAGATGCAGCAAAGCCCCCGGTTTCCCGAGGGCTTTGTCCCTGGCTTTCGTCTCCTCTTCTTTGTAAGAATAAGCCTGGATCCTCTTAACTATCCAGTATCTGCAGCGCCTCTTCCTTATCCAGTTCCGTGACGTAAGGGATCCCGGATACTTCCGCCGCTTCACGGGTAAGCGATGCGAGGTCGCTGCGGTTTACGTAATCCAGGCTGAATTTCCTCGCTCCGCACATGAGCTGGGAGAGGCCCTGGGAGAGCCTCTGAAAATAAGTGTAAACGCCTATAGCGCCGGGATGAAGCCTCTCGAAATCCCGGCCGTACTTCTCCCTCAGGCTAACGCCGGAGAAGAAGACCTCTTCCATGTTCGTTCCGTAGCGTTCTATATACACGGGGAGGTTGCCTTCGAGCACCCGGCTACCGACCGTCTTGCCCACCATGGCCGCGCACAGCGGCCCCCTGGCCATACCTATAGCCTTGACGTAGGGTGCGCCCAGCGCAAAACCCTTGAACATCTGGTCCTCCAGGGTGAAGCCCCCGGCGAAGGCTATGGCCGGTATGTACCTGCCCTTTTTCGCGAGGTGGTCGGCATACTGGCAGGTAAGGCTGCAGAGTTCTACGGTGGGGATGCCCCATTCGTTCATCATCCTCCAGGGACTCATGCCGGTCCCGCCTCCGGCGCCGTCCACGGTGAGCAGGTCTATGCGGTTGTCGGAGGCGTATTTTACGGCCCTGGCCAGGTCCGCGGGACGGTAGGCGCCGGTTTTCAGGAAGACGCGCTTAGCGCCCATGTCCCGCAGCTCCTTCACGCTTGCCGCGAACCCTTCCTCCGTAACCATACCGAGCCTTGAGTGGCGCTCGAATTCCCTCACGCCTCCCACCCTGAAAGCCTCTTCTACGTTCGGGTCGTCGGGGTCGGGAAGCACGATATAACCCTTGCTCTTCATGGAACGGGCTTTTTCGATGGTGCTCAGCTTCACCTCTCCGCCGATATCCTTGGCCCCCTGGCCCCATTTCAATTCGGCGGTTTCAATGCCCAGCCTGGTCAGCACGTACTCCGGCACCCCCAGGTTGGTATCCTCCACGTTGAACTGCACCACGATATCTCCGTATCCGTCTAGCTGCCAGTCCCGGTAAGCCTTGATCCTCGATTCCATGTCGGGGGAGCTCACGATGCGGCCCTTTTCGATCAGCGATTCGTCGTCCATGCCGCAGACGTTCTCGCCGATGGTCAGGGCGCAGCCGGAGATGGCGACTCCGATGGCCAGCCCGTCCCAGTTGCGCTTTGCCACGTAGGTGGAACCGAGCCCGGGGACGATAATGGGAAGTTTCAACTTGAGGGGGTTCTTGTCGCCGATGGTGGTCTCCAGGTCAACGTTGGTAAAAACGGCATGCTCGCTGTCGGCGGGGACACCGTACGCACCGCATGCGCTGCCCATGATGCTGAAATGGGACCAGTCGATGGGGTAGTCTTTCTCCGAAGCCGCCGTCATTATCCCGAAAGGCTGGGGGTAGATCAATTCCGGGCCGCGGTAGGCAGACTTCCCTATCTCGCACATGCCGATGCAGCCCTCGACGCAGGTAGCGCACATGCCGCTGAAGGGGCTCACGCTGTCGGGGGTGCGGTTCTTGGACAGGGTCGCCGCGGACCTGTTCAGCTTGGTCATGGTCATCTCCTATATCCCTCCTTCATCGTCTAATCCTTGCAGGGGAACGCTTCCAGTTGCACTGTGTCCAGGCAGGCGTTGCAGAGCTCGCCCGGCCGCATGGGGCCCTGGCAGGGCAGCTCGCAGACGGGGCATATATACAGGCAAGCGCCGCATTCCCTGCATCGGTCCGAACGGGTGTGAAAAGGCATGATCACCTTGCGGTCCGTACCGCGGCTCACGAAGCCGATGGCTCCCGCCTGCATCTGTTCCTTGCACATGCGTATGCACAGTCCGCACAAAAGGCAGCCGCGGTCCTCGCAGCGAAAACGTATTCTCGAAACACCGTATTTCGAAGCGAGGCATTGCAGGGTGCGGGAGTTGGGGCACGAGGCAAGCATGAGCTCTAAAATGATCTTTCGCGCCTCGCGCACCCTGCGCGAATTGGTGCGTACCTCTATGCCTTCCTGCACCGGGAAGGAACAGGAGGCGGACAGCTTCGATCTTCCGCCATTGATTATCTCCACCGTGCAAAGCCTGCAGGCGCTGTAGGGCGAGAGCCCCTCTTCGTAACACAGGGTCAGTATCTCTATACCGTAATAGCGGGCGGTCTCGAGGATGGTCCAGCCTTCTTCAGCCTCGACGGACTGACCGTCTATCACCAGGTTTATCATCAGCTTTCACTTCCTTATCACGGCGTCGTACTTGCAGACTTCGAGGCATATCCCGCACTTCTCGCAGCGGGACTGGTCTATGGAATGCGGCTCCTTCTTCTCGCCGGTAACGGCTCCTACCGGGCAGGACTTCAGGCACTTCATGCATCCCGTGCACGCTTCGGGGTCGATCTCGAAGGTGATGAGCTCCCTGCATGCACCCGCGGGGCACTTGTGCTCCAGGATATGCGCGCGGTATTCGTCCTCGAAATAGCGGATAGTCGAGAGAACAGGGTTGGGGGCAGTCTGGCCAAGGCCGCAGAGCGAAGTATCCCGGACTACTTCTGCCAGTTCCTTCAATAACTCCAACTGCTGAAGCGATCCCCTGCCTTCGCTGATGTCCTCTATGATGTAGAGCATCTGTTTCAGGCCTTCGCGGCAGGGTACACATTTTCCGCAGGATTCGTCGCACAGGAAGGTGAGGAAATACCTGGCGATGTCGACCATGCAGGTATCCTCGTCCATGACGATCATGCCTCCGGAGCCCATCATCGAACCCACGTCGTAAAGGCGGTCGAAGTCTACGGGTGTATCCAGGAGGCTCTCGGGGATGCATCCTCCGGAAGGACCGCCGGTCTGCACCGCTTTGAAGGCTTTGCCGTTTGGCATACCCCCGCCGATATCGTAGATGATCTCTCGCAGAGTAGTTCCCATGGGGACCTCGACCAGGCCGGTGTTGTTTATCTTACCCACGAGCGAGAAGATCTTGGTACCTTTACTTGTGTCCGTTCCGATGGCGGCGAAATCATCGGCCCCGTTCTTTAGGATCAGGGGTACGTTCGCCCATGTCTCCACGTTGTTCAGGTTGGTGGGCCGATTGTAGAGGCCTCTTTCTGCGGTGTGAACGTGTTTTACCCTCGGCTCGCCTATATGCCCTTCGATCGATGATATAAGCGCCGTGGATTCGCCGCATATGAAGGCTCCGCCGCCTACGCTTACCTTGATATCGAAATCGAAGCCCGAGTCAAGGATATTCACGCCAAGAAAGCCGAGTTCCCGCGCCTGCTCCAGGGCTACAAAGAGATTCTCCAAGGCCAGGGGGTATTCGTGCCGCACGTAGATGATGCCCTGGTTGGCGCCGATGGCATAAGCGCCGATGGACATCCCCTCCAACACCGCATGGGGGTTGCCCTCCAGAAGGCTGCGGTCCATGTATGCTCCCGGATCCCCCTCGTCGGCATTACAGAGTACATACTTGATGCCGTCGCGGGATTTCGCTTTGCGGCAGGAGCGCCATTTCCTCGCCGTGGGAAAACCCGCACCCCCTCTTCCTCTCAAGCCGGCCTTTTCCACCTTGTCTATGATCTCTTCGGGTTCCATCTCGAACAGGGCTCCTGCCAAGGCCGTATATCCACCCTGAGTGACATAATCGTCGATATTTCTGGGATTTATTCTTCCGTTGTCCTGCATGAGGATACGCCTCTGCAGGTTGTAGAAGGGAATGTCCTCCTGCTTTGCGACTCTTTTCCCATTACCGGGAAACTGATAGAGAAGTTCCTCCACCACTCCCGCGCCAAGCAGCGTTTTCTCTACGATCTGCGGAACGTCCTCGGGTTTTACCTGCTTGTAGAAGATATCGTGGGGCCATATCACAACCAGCGGGCCCAGTTCGCAGAAACCATGGCAACCGGTCATTTTAAGCTCGATGGTATCGGCTAAACCCCTGCCCTTTACCTCGCTCTCGAATGCAGCGTAGACATCCCCGCAGCCGTGGGCATGGCAGCCCGTCCCGCCGCATACCGAGACGCAGGCTTGGTACTTGTTTCTTTCCGATTCTATGGCTTTGCGGTAACGATCAAATGCTTGCAGCGATTCTATCTTCGGCATACTCCGGGACCCTTTCCGCGTCCGCCACGTTTTGCAGCAGTTGCTTCACCCTGGCCGGAGTGACCTGGCCATGGTATTTGCCGTCTATGACCACGATGGGCCCCATGGCGCATGCTCCCAGGCAGTTAACGGTCTCCAGCGTGAAAAGCATGTCTTTCGTGGTCTCCCCCGGCTCTATTTCCAGGAAACGCTTGGCTTCCTCCAGTACGCTGCCGGACCTCCTTACGTGGCAGGCGGTCCCCATGCACATGGTCACCTGGTGCTTGCCTTTTGGCTCCAGGGAAAAGGAAGTGAAGAAAGTCGCCACGCCGTAGACGTCCACGAGGGGGATATCCATGATCTCGGCCACGCTGCGCAGAGCGTCCTCGGGCAGATACCGGTACTCCTTCTGGATCTCGTGCAGTATGGGTATCAGGTTGCTTCTGCCCATGCCGTGCTTCCTGATGGCCGTAAGCGTCGGGCTGAAAATGACCTCCATGCTCACCACTCCTTTTGTCCGAAAAATAAAAGACGACGCCGTTCCTGACGACATCGTCATATTGTGCACGCCTTTGTGCAGCTTACGCATAAAATGTTAGGCTATGCAGGTGAAAGCTGTCAAGCTGGCGAATTGACTCATAATTAATCTACTCCAAACGGATTCGTTGCCTCAAAATCAAA
>CAZGWK010000059.1:0-19741 GCA_964529285.1 uncultured Actinomycetota bacterium | reverse complement strand
GCTCCGTACATGGCCCGTTCCGCCACCACCGGCTGGTCCGAGGTCACGGTGGTGGAGACGTCGTATGAGGTGACGTAGTCGTTGACCTTCCAGGTCCTGCGGGTACGGGGCGGCAGGACGGCGGTGGGACCGCCCCGGGGCCCGTCCGCGGTGTTGAAGGTCAGGCTCACCTCGGCCTCGCTGCCCCCGGGGTTCTGTACCAGGATGAAGGTCTCCATACCCCCCGCCGTCGCGCCCTCGGCCAGGTACCAGGTATATGCGGGCGCCGCAACATCGAAGTACATGGCGTTGGACGTACCGGCGGCACTTACGACCGTGACCTGTACCCGGCCCGATATGCCTGCCGGTACGTAGCAGGAGATGGCGGTATCCGACCAGCTTTCGTAGATGAGCGAGGGGGTACCTCCGAAGGAGACGCAGGAGGTTCCCCGCACTGCGCCGAAGGCTGAGCCGGCGATATCTACCCTGCTGCCGGCATCTCCGGAGCTTGGAGCGAGGCTCTGTATGCGCGGCTCTACGGCAAAGGTCTTGGAGTTCGAGGATCCCACGACGGTGGTTACCATGACCTCCACCTGGCCGGAGGCTCCCAGCGGTACCAGGCATACCACCTCGGTATCCGACCACGAGCTGTAGGAGGACGCCTGGACTCCCCCGAAGGAGACATAGGAAGCACCCTGTGCGGCCCCGAAATCCGTGCCTCCCACCGTCACCTCGCTCCCCACCTGGCCCGATGTGGGATCGATGCTGTCGATATGGGAAATGGTCGTTGCCGCGTACAGGGAAGCCAAGGCGTCGATGCGCCCGTAGCCGAAGTAATCGTCGCGCCCGGTCGATCCCAGATCTTCGGCATAAGTCTCCATCGCCCACTCTATCTGCTGCGGTGAAAACGCGGGGCCGCTCGACAGGAGAAGCGCGGCCAGACCGGAGGCCATGGGCGCGGACATGGAGGTGCCGGAGAGGTAGTCGTAGTCCTGCCCGTACCATTCGTTCAGTGCGACGGGGTAGGTGGGCATGGTGGAATAGATATACTGGCCGGGAGCGGATAGGTCGACGCTGGAGTTGAAGGTGGAGAAGCTCGCCTTGGTGTCGCTGTTGGTAGTGGCGCCGACGCCGATGACACCGTCGTACCCAGCCGGGTAGTGCATGATGCCGTCGCCGCTGTTGCCCGCAGAGGCCAGCACCACCACCCCCTCCGTACGGGCATAATCCACTGCGTCCTGCATGGAATCCGAATAGTAAGTGCCGCCCAGGCTCATGTTGATGACCCCGGCATCGTTATCGGCCGCATAGTAGATGGCGGCTGTGATGTCGTCGTTATACCCGCTGCCGGTGCAGTCCATGACCTTGAGGGGCATGAGCCCACAGCCGAAGGAGACGCCCACGCCGCCCTCGCCGTTGCCCTCCTCGGCGGCAACGATGCCCGCCACGTGGGTACCGTGCCCGTTGTCGTCGCGTGGATTGGCATTGGCGTTGGTGCGGAAATACAGGTCGTTGTCTGCGTACTCCGCCCATCCCGAACTGCTCCATACGGAGTTGTGGCCATCTCGGTAGGGGTCGTACTGATCGGTGTCGGGGTTAGTGGTCCCTCTGTTCTCGTAGAGATAGTAAAAGTTGCTATCGCTATTATTCGCGGTTTCTACCACTATGTAATAAGTAGTGGCTGTCTCGAGGGTGACCGGGGATGGAAGTGGCTTGTATACCTCGCTGTTTATGGGATCTATATATATTGAATGTTCGTCTATCTCTTCCGGAGTTATAGTAATCGTTGCTATATCCTCGCCGCCACGGTCAGATCTCAAAGAAACAATCACGTCTTCCATCTCTTCCGTAGAACCGACGACCTTCTGCAGGATAAGGCCTATGTGGGACAACTCCCTGCCGGTCCCAAGTATGGCCTGCGCGCATTTCCGGTCGGGATAGTCGCTGTGCCCCATGAATCTCATGGTTATATATCTCTGCTCGAGCGAGCTGTTGTAATAACCGTAACGGCTCTGGGTTATGCCGGCCCAGTTGTATCCCGTATCCCATATCTTCCCATCCAGGTCGGGATGGCCCGCATCGATGCCGGAGTCAACGACCGCCACAGTGACCGGGTTGGCGAATCCCTTTTCGATATCCCAGGCTTCCTCCGCGCCGATGTCCGCTCCGGGGGTTCCTTCGCTTTGCCCCGTATTGTTCAGCCCCCACTGATCGGTGTAAAAAGGGTCTGCCGGAGCATAATCTGTGTGGTAGATATAATTCGGCTCCGCGTAGACGATGCCGGCGAGCGAGCCCAGAAGGCTTACGGCATTTTCCACCGACAAACCGGCTTTCAGCTCGAGCAGCGCGAGCAGCTCTTCGCCCTCGCGGAAGATCTGCTGCGCGGCGCCGCCTTTTCCTAAGACGTCCAGGAAAGCGACGATCCGCCGGGAGATCTCGGGGCTTTCGAACTTCACCAGCACCTCTCCTGGCCTGTAGTCAAGGGGGACGGCGGAAAAGGGGGCAGCCTCGCCGCCCTCGCCATAATCATCACTATGCGCCAGGGCCGGGGCGGCTGCCAGGCCGCCGGCCAGGATCAACAGCACGGCCATGCCGATGACCAGGACGAGGGTAAGGGAAAAAGCGAACAGGTGAGCGCCGGGCTTGCCGCAGCCGGTTTTTGTCAGCATACGAAATGGGCTCAACATATTTAACACCTGATTAAAGGGTAGCCCCAAGCGGCATACAAATCAATCGACAACTGCACGGATTGAGTTAGTCCCGATCATTGCGCATACCATGCGTTTCAAGCCGCGGCCGCCGGTCTGCATTAAACTGCTGCATGCTTCCGGAAGCGGCAGGTCGGCGGCAAAGGTTCGGACGGCGGCATTCCCTGCCGCACGGTGTTGAGGCCTGACCCTCAATGTTGAAAATGGAGGGCTGACCCCCGGTTAGCGGGGGGTGAAGGAGATGTCGTCGAACCAGACGCTGCCGCCGGTCTGACCGGCGTAGTCTCCCTCCATGCCCACCTGGATGGAGGCGTAAGAGCTCCCGGCGGGGGCGCTCTCTTCGATGCGCATCGCCGACCATTCGCTGTTCAAGGCGAAGTCTTCCGTACCCGGAGATTCCATCCAGGTCGTGGAGATGACTTGCCTGGAGGCGTCGTACCAGGTGATGCCGATCACTGGGTTCGCTCCCCGCAGCATCCTGGCCTTGCTGAAGGCACCCAGCAGGTACTGCTCGCCCGCCGCCACCGAGAAGGTGTTCGACTTCCACACCGCCCTGGCCCCGGCAGTGGAGAAAGAGGCGTCCTTAATCCTCAGCGAGCGGGCTCCCCCGTGTATCTCCAAGTCATCCCAGAGCATGTAGGCGTTGCCGCCGCCCTGTACCTCACTGGTCCAGCCCGCCGGGTAACCTCCGCCAGCGTCGCTCTCCGCCCCGGCATTGGGAGCGAGATTGGGGGGTAACGACGGCGGAGATTTCACGCTCAGGGTATGGCCGCCGCTCACCGGCAGCCCGGGCAGGACCAGGGATGTGCCGTCAATGGTGTAATCGACGCCGGGCGTAAGCAGGCTTTCGTCGAGGCGCACTTCGTATGCGGAAACGGCGGTCCAGGCTCCCATGAGTTCCAGGTCCACATCCCCGGTGTTGTCGCTTATGGGGAACGCGTTGGGCGAGGTATCGTCGTCCAGCGAGAAAGTCATGGTCCTGCCCGCGCCGTTGTCCATGCCCATCCAACCCAGGTCCAGCCGGAGCCGCGAGAGATTGCGGGCGTGGACGGCGGCGGAGTTGGCCGCGGCGTTCACCTTCACCCTGGCCATCCCCGGCTCGTTGCGGCCAGGGCCGGGTATCTCAATGCGCAGCCACCAGGCACCGTTGTTCACGTCGTCGTAGGTCTTGAAGGCGACCTCGCTGGGGCGCCGGTTCAGCGTCTTGCCGACGAAGAAATTGGCGGTCGCGCCGTAGGGCTCGAGGAAGCCGTGTCCCACGGTGGCGCTGGTTATGTAGTCGCAGTAATACCTGCCCGGCGAGGACCAAGCCTGCAGGAGGTCGGCCATGTCCTTGCCGTTGGCGTAGGTGGAGGTCGCGGTCTTGTAGGGTTCCGGTGCGGCCGTCTGGCCCCACATGAACATCCACGGCGCCCACCAACATATGGTTACGGGATCGTAGGAGTTGGGCACGTTATAGTCGGGGGTGCCGTGCACGATACGCCAGTAGTTGTTCACGCCGTTTTCCAGGATATAGCGGGCGCTGCTGCCGTTGAGCACGCTCATCCTCTCCGGGTGTCCCGAAGGCTCGCCCCCCGCCAGTACCCGCATGTACTCGGTGAGCCTGCCGTCGTTGATGTTCGCGTAGGGCGGGCCCGGATTGGGGGGATAGTATTCCTTGAACCAGTTGTAGTCGTAGTAGATGTCCGTAAACCCGTCCGCGGGCCGCAGCGCGGCGCAGAGGTCGGGGTGGTGCAGGCCCAGGCTGAAGGCTCCCAGCCCTCCCTGGGAATGGCCGGCCACGTAGATGCGCGCAGGGTCGATGCGGTACTTCTCCATGGCCCCCAGGACGCAGTCAAGCACATCGCGCTCGCCGTACTCGTACTCGTTCTGGATGCGCACGTCGTCGAACTCGTGCACGCCCCCGAAGCTGCACAGGCTCACCTCGCCGGGCTCCAGGGGAGTACCGGGGACGTCCCAGCCGTATCCGTAGGGCGTGGCGTCGTAACCGGGCTGCATGTTGACGATCCTCTCGTTCACGTAGACCTCGAGGTAGTCCTCGTAGCAGGACACCTTCAGGTATATCCAGTTATCGAGGGGGTTGAGGGGTTTCCAGTCGTAGGCCATGGTCGATATGCCCTGCCACTCCCCGTTCACCAGCTTGTAGAAGCGCACGTACTTCTTGTTGTCCAGTCCGCGGTAGAGGTCCACGTGATAGCAGTCGCCGTTGTCGGCGCGGCGGAGGTTTACCCCGAAGGCGCTGGTGGTACCCTCCTGGGTGAGGTCCCGGACTTTGACGCGCACTGCGTAGTCTTTGCCCTCCGAGTCCTGGCGCACCGCTTCCTTCCAGTAGGGCATGCGGTCCGACTGCACGTAGCGCCCGTCCGCCACCGCCCAAGTACCGTTTATCACCTGCCACGAGCCGGCACCGCCTGAGAAATCATCGTATATGTCCGGCTCGTAATAGGATGGAGGATCGTTCTTATCGATGCCGTCCACGAAAAGACTGTGCAGGTTCCTGCCCCAGGGTGCGATGATTATCCAGCCCTTTTCGTTGGCCAGCCTCTTGAGTTCGGTCGAGAAAGGGTTGTATGGGTCGTTGTCTATCAGGGGAATGCCGTAGAGTGCGTGGAGTTCGACCCAGACCGGGTAGGCGACGTTGGGGTTATAGCCGTTGGGAAGATAGACGCTGCAGGGTATGCCGAACCCGTCCGCAGAGGAGGGGAAGTCCCACCTGCACACCGTGCCGGGCACCGGTTCCATGTAAACCGGGAGTGGGTCGCAGCCCGCCAGCATCAACAGGGTCATCGCCAGGATGACCAGCGGGATGATCATTTTTCCCGCCCTCTGCTTGCAACGGTTTTTCACGACTTGACCTCCGATCTTTGGTGAATCACCGATCGTAATACAAGAGATCCCGCCGCTAACCCGGAGGGGCACCCGTGCAGGCACCGCGAGATCCCCCCAAACATGCTATCCCCCGGCTTTCATCTATCGCATCTATCAAATAATTCCCATATGATGGCAATTTTCACGAAGATTTCAACCTCGTCTACCCCGCCTACCCTTTGACAACCATGCTAACACGGAACCGACATTACTGACAATATTGTATGTCCGGTTATCGCCGTCCAGTCGGTAACGCGGAGCAAAGCTGGAACAGGCCGCCGCGCCCGCGCAAAGGCAGGGTTCGAGTTCGTCATCCCTTACGGTGAGCTTTGAGCCTGTTGCACGTAAAGCGGTTACACCAGGCTGGAGATTCGTTGCTCGCGCAAGCGCATTCACGGGCCGTAGCCAGCGACGTCGTGTCCCCCCGTTAACCCGTTGCTGTCGAAATACATGGGGCGTTCACAGACGATGCCAGGCCCGCTGGTGACCGTCAATCCCGCTCCCAGCTGATAGCCGCGACCCGCATCGTCGTTGACGAATACCGTGACCCTGGACTCCGCCGGTACCTCCACCCACCTCGCCGGCAGGTTTCCCGTTTCCTGCGTATGGTAGTCTATCCTCACGGTGGAGCTCTCCCCGCCGGGGTTCTGCAGGCACAGCCACTCGTGGAAGCCCTCCCCGGTATAGCCCTCCGCGAAATGCCACGTGGAGGCCGCGGAGGGAGCGCCGATAACGCAGTGGCCGCCCTGCCAGCGGCCGGCACCATCTCCCGCATAGTCGAAGTACACGGGGCGCTCCGCGAGGAAAGTGGAGCTGGAAGAGAGTTCGACCGCGACGTCCTTGTCCCCTCCCACCTCGTCGGGCACGAAGAGCGTGACCCTGGTCCTCCCGTCCAGGCGGTAACTCTTCGCGATGTTATCTCCCTGTCCCGGCCCGAAACTGTACAGAGCCTTGACCTCTATGGGCGAGGCGAACGGGTTCTGGATGGTCAACCATTCTTCGAAGCCGGCCCGGGTCGTCCCCTCGGCGAAGAGGAACCTCGTGGACGGGGCGGTTGCCCCCATCACGCAGTGCCCGCCCTGCCAGCCATGGCCTCCCCTTCCGCGGTAGTCGAAGTACATGGGCCTTTCTACCACCACTTCCCGGCTCGCCTCTACGACGCACGAGGCCTGCAGGTCGCTGCCCAGGATGTCGTTCACCTTGAAAGAAGCGCGGGAGTGGGGGCCTACGCTGAATCCCATTACCTCTCTCTCGCCTTCCTCCTGGGTCTGGAAACGGAAGGCCAGATCCGCCGGCTCATCGCCGGGGTTGAGCACGCATATCCACTCCTCGAAGCCCTCCCCCGTATACCCTTCGGCGAAGTAGAAAACGCGGGATGGCTCCCGCGCCCCCGCGACGACGTGCCCCCCCGTCCATCCGGAGCCGTAGCTGAAGTACATGGGGCGCTCGCATACGATGTCCTGCATCGATGTGACCACTATCGCTACCTCCCTGCCGGGGCCCACCATGGCGTTTACGTCGACGGTGGCGCGGGAACCCGCCGGGATGGCCACCCCGGCGCTACTGCTGCTCCCATCCGGGAAGAGGAAAGTCATCTCCGCCTCGGCGTCGCCTTCCCCCATGTTCCCCAGGCACAGGTACTCCTGGAAGCCTTCCCCGGTGTAGCCTTCCGCGAAATAGCAGGTCGTGACCGGGGGAGAACCGGTCCCCAACTCGATGATGAGAGGGGTCTTGCCCACGGCAAGGCCATGGGCGTTTATCCTGTCCTGCGCGTCGCGCGTTATGCCTTGGAGCGGGGTCCGCTCGCCGCTCAGGGGGTCCACAGCGAGCACCGCCTGGTAGGCGGGATCGTTCACGCTGAAAGATAGCATGTCGTCCCCGTCATCGCTCTTCCAGGCGGCGAGGGCTATCTTACCGTCGGGAAGCCGGAAGCAGTGGGCCTCCAGGGTCGAGGGGTCATCGCAGGCGAAGGAGACCGCCGCGTCGTCCACCGCCGTGGCCGCGCCGAACACGTCACTGAAGGTCGAGTAGTAACAGTAGGAGGGTTTGGGAAGAAAAGCGTGGCTCAGGAGGCCGTAACGGTCCCAGTCGTTCAGTAGAGTATCGCGCAGGCTGAACCAGATGACCCGGTCCACGTCGGTCGTGGCATAGTTGATGAGGGTGCGCAGCATATAGGCGGCCTGGGTGTTCTCGTCCACCCCGGGAGGGGTCTCCGCGCAAGTGGTCCAGCCCACCTCGGTGATCCATACCTCGAGGTCCCTGGTGGTGTATATGGCCACCAGCCCGTGCACCAATTCCACCAGGACCCTGCAGAGCCACTCCTTGGGCCTGAGCAGGTCCTCCTCCGGCTGCCCCTCCATCCCGATGGTCTCGGCGTAGGGATGGTAGGCTACGGCATCCACGTAATCCGCCGCCCCCAGGGAAAGGCACTGTTCCAGGTAATCGTATCCCAGCCCGGCCACCCCTCCCATGACGATGGTTGCGTCGGGGTCGGCGGCGCGGATCTCGGGGGATGCCGCGGCGAGCAGGTCCACGTAATGGTTCGCATCCGGCTCGGGCTGCCAGAACGCGTGGATATTCTCCTCGTTCCATATCTCCCAGGCCGCCACTCTCCCCGCGTAGCGCGACGCCACGGTACGCGCGTAGTTGCTCCATGCTTCCACGTCGGTAGGGGGATAATTCCATGCGTTTCCGCCATTGGCCCAGAGGGGAGAGGCGGCCAGGATCCCCAGGACCTCCACACCGTTCGCTTCCGCTTTCTCCACGACGGCGTCCGAGCCGGCGAAGTTCCAGGCGCCCTGTACAGGCTCCAGGTCGGACCAGGCGAAATCGCAGCGCACCCAGGCTACCCCCGCCGCGGACATGGCCTCGAACTCGCTGTCCATGACCTGGGCATCGTAGAGTTTTATATGGCTGGACGCCGCTCCGAACCTCTCGCCCACGGGCTCATTCCCGGCAGCGACGTCGAGAGGCTTAGCGCCCGTAGAGGCAGGCAGGGCCCCTGCCGAAAGGGCGAACAGGACCAGGAAGGCGGCGGCGATATATACGGGTCTGCGCAAGGTGCCCCCCTTGAACGAGATGTCTCTATGCCGGATGCTGTCCCGCTTTTCTTTTAGATATCGGTATCGGCGTCACCTACTTGAAATCCCCCTGCGACTTCCGCATGAAATAGACCGCGGCGATGCCGGCCTGGCTTTATGTCCCTGCTCGCCCTGCTACTGCGGGTTCTTGACCTTGCCGTAATAGGAGTCCGCGAGATAGAGCGGCTGCATGGGACAGTGCCCGGTGACGCGGTCCTTGGCGGCGAGCACGGTGGTCAATACCCTGGTGGTGGCGAAGAAGATGGTATCGTGGCCCACGCAGAGTCCCAGCAGGATGTTCAATTCGCTGCCTTCTCTTTCCAGCACCATGGCCTGTGCGGCGGGGTTGCAAGCTCCCTCGTAGGTGCCGGGGTTGATCTTCTCGCCGTCCTCGAGACCGAATTCCTCCTTGGCTATTCCGCCGAGCTTGCAGCAGACCGATACCACCTCGAAACCGTTTCCCTCCAGTATGCCGGCGAGGATGCCCGCCTCCCTGCGCAAACCTACGCAAAAGGCTATGCCCAGCTTGCGCAGGCCCAGCCTGCCGGCGAAATCCATGGTCTCCTCTACCCTGGTCTTTTTACAGTAGCCGGCGGCCTCCACCACGCTGGACACCCTGGCCACCTCCGCAAGGTCGCCCTCGATCACTTCCCTGCTTGCCTCCCTTATCTCCTCTTCGTACCTGGTGGAGGGGCAGAAGGCGGGGGCGTGGTCGAAGACGTTGAGGTAACAGAGGGGTGCCGCGCAGTCAGAACATCTGACCGGTTTCATGCTGATACTCCTTTCCGAAGGCTTTAACGGACGGCGGTTTCATGTCTATCATATCAACAGCGCTCATACCACGAGGGAGGTCATTCCCCTCCCTGTGCGCATAACTTCCCTGCCTGCCCAGACAATGGTACTATTACGGCACTGTTTTCGGTGCAGACCAAGGGTGGGAAAGAAAACGTGTCCGTTTATCCGCGCATCGCTGGAAAGCTGGTCAGGCCCGGCATGGGCCTGATGCGGATGGCCTCGGGGCTTTTCCACGTGCACGGAAGGGTCGGGGAGCTGCTGCCCCTCGAGCGTATACTATGCACCATCTTTCACAAGGAACCCGACCGGGTGCCGGTGACCCATTTCCTGCTGGGCGCGGCGCGCAGGCTTACCGGTATTACCTACGAGCAGTTCTCGCGCGACCCTGAAATGGCGGCTGATGCCTACCTGGCCGCGAACGAGATAATGGGCGGGGACGTCCTTTATACCGTGATCGACCTCTCGGTAGAGGCGGCGGACTTCGGGCAGGAGATCGTATATCCCGCTTACAGTACCGCATACCCCGATTATCATAATCCCCGCATAGCCAGCGTCGACGATTACGAACGGCTGGAGGTCTTCGATCCCCGCAAATCGCCGCGCATGAGCATGGGCATAGAGTTGGGCAGGATACTCTCCAAGAAAGCCGGTATACGTTACCCGGTGATGGGCTTCTCCTTCGGGCCCCTTGGTGTGCTGGCCATGATGCGCGGCGCCCAGAGATTGTTCGTTGATTGCCTCAAACATCCCGAGAAGGTCAAGACCGCCCTGGAAGTGATAACCGAGGTCCTGATCGACTACGTCCGCGCCCAATGCGACGCGGGAGTCGATGCGGTGATGCTGGACACCCTCTTCGCCTCCCAGTCCGGCATCTCCCGCGAGCTGTGGGTGGAGATGGAAGGTGTTTACGTGCGGCGCATCACCGACGAGATAAGGCGCTGCGGTGCCCTGGTCTCCCTGCATAACTGCGGCAACGGCCCCTATCTCGACCTGCAGCTCGAATACATGGAGCCGGTACTCGTCTCCCTTGCCTACATGCCTGACGACTGCCGTGACATGGTGGAGATGAAGGATAAATATGGGAAAAAGACCGCGCTTGCCGGATTCATACCCACCGAATCCATCTGCAGGGAATCCCCGTGGAGGATCATGGAGATAGTACGGGAGCAGATACGGATCCTGGCGCCGGGAGGAGGTTTCGTCCTGGTCCCGGGCTGCGAATATCCACCCAACGTGGACCTGACCAATGCGCTGGCCATGATAAGGGCGGTGGAGATCCACGGTAAATACCCGATCAAGTGAGGGTGAGAAACATGCCTGGTAACAGCGAGATACTGGATGCCATCGCCGCGGCGGTGAAGGAAGGGGATGAGAAAGATACCGTAACCCTGTGCGAGAAAGCCCTGGCCGAGAAGATAGGGGCTCGCGAAATCATCAGGGAAGGCCTCTGCCGGGGAATGCACGAGGTGGGCGAACTATACGAAAGAAACGAGTTTTTCCTCCCGGAACTCCTGATAGCCTCGGAGGCCATGCATGCCGGTATAGATATGCTCGTGCCCTACCTGAAAGGCGCGGACGACGGCGATGAGCTGGATACGGTGGTCCTCGGCGTGGTGGAGGGTGACGTACACGAGATCGGTAAGAACCTGGTGGGGGTGATGCTGGAGGCGGACGGCCACCGCGTCATCGACCTGGGATACGATGTGGCTCCCCAGAGGTTTTTGAGCGAAGTGGAGGCCAGCGGCGCCCGGGTCCTGGCGCTTTCCACCATGATGACCACCACGCTGCCCAATATGCGCAGGACGGTGGAGATGGCCCGCTCCCTGGCCTCCCCACCACTGATCATCGTAGGCGGGGCCCCACTGTCCAAGGCCCTGGCGGATGACATGGGGGCCGACGGTTGCGAGGACAACGCCGCCAAGGCACCCGGACTGATCCGCTCGCTGCTGGGGTAGGCGGCTGCCGGCAAGTTCGGCCGGGATAGCATGGTAAAAGCAACCGGGTTGCCGGTATCGCAACCCTGAGGTACGGAGGGCAGAAGATGTCCATGTATCCACGTATCAGGGGGCGCCTGATCAGACCTCCCTCAGGGCTGGTCGCAAAGGCCGCGGGTGTTGCGGCGCTGCGGGGGAGGGTGAGCGAGCTGACCCCACTGGAGCGCGTGCTGGCGGCGGTCTATCATCACGAGCCGGACCGCGTTCCGGTGGCGCCTTTCATCCAGGGCGCGGCGCGCAGGTTGACCGGCATCACCTACCGGGATTTCGCGCTGCGCCCGGAAAAGACCGCCGAGGCGTACATGGCCTCCCTGCAGGTCATCGGCGGCGACGCGCTCTACAGCGCGGTCGACCTCTCCGTGGAAGCGGCGGACTTCGGGCAGGCTATGGTCTATCCGGCCGACAGCACCGTACACCCCGATTACCGCAATCCCCGCATAAAAACGGTTGACGACTACGAGCGGCTGGAGGTCTTCGACCCCCGCAAAACCCCCCGCATGGGAGCCGTCATCGAGCTCGGGCGCAGGCTGTCCAGCATGGCGCGGCTGCGCTACGCCGTTACGGGGTTCGTATTCGGCCCCCTGGGCGTGCTGGGCATGATGCGGGGGGTGCAGAATCTGTTCAAGGACTGCTTGAGGCATCCGGCGAAGGTCAAAACGGGCCTGGAGATCGTCACCGAAGTGCTGGTCGCTTTCGTGCGCGCCCAGCTCGACGCGGGCGTGGACGGGGTGATGCTGGATACCCTCTACGCTTCACAGTCGGGCATGTCGCGAGCCCTGTGGGAAGAGATGGAAGGGCCTTACGCGCGCCGCATTGCCGAAGAGATACGCAGCTGCAACGCCATGGTCACACTGCATAACTGCGGACACGGACCCTATTTCGACCTGCAGATAGAATACATGCAGCCCGTCGCGATCACCTTCGCATACATGCCCGACGACTGCGCGAGCCCCGCGGAACTCAAGCGCAAGTACGGCGGCGAGGTGGCGCTCATCGGCTATATCCCCACGGACGCCCTTTACGTCGAGCCCCCTTGTTCCATCATGCAGATGGCAAGGAAACAGATCGTGGAGCTTGGACACGGCGGAGGATTCGTGCTTGCGCCGGGATGCGAGTACCCGCCCAATATAGATTTCGCCAACGCCAGGGCCATGGTGCGGGCTGCCGAGGTCTACGGCAAGTACCCCCTGCGCTGACTTCGCGGCCGCCCAGGGTAAGCGGCCGCAGCGGTCCTAGCGCATCACGTTCAGGCGTTATCGAGAGCCTTCTTGACCAGCTCTATGATATGGTAGTTCTCCAGGCCTGCCGCGTCGGCCCGTTTGCGCAGGCCGAGCACGCAAAGGGGGCAGAGGTAGGCCATGGCCTGGGCGCCGTGTTCCACCGCGTCCTCGATGTTGCGCATCTTGATCTCGTTGGCCTTGTCGCGGTCCCTGGGCACCATGGGTGAACCACAGCAGAGGGCGAACTTGCGGTCGTACTCCCTCTCCACCCTCTCTACCCCGATGAGGCGGAAAAGCTCGTCGAGTTGCTCGTCCTTCCACGGCGTATAGCGCGAGGCGCAGGGCTGCTGGTAGGCCACTCTGACGCCAAGCGGCTTCACCTCTTCCGAGCGCTCTCTTACGTAATCCAGCAGGAACTCGATGATGTGCACGGGACGGAACGGGACCTCGATCCCGTAATCCTTGACCATGGACGCGAGGAGCGCGTAGCAGTCGTCGTGGTAGCAGACTATCTCCGAGGCACCGCTGGCGGCGAGGTTGTCCACAACCCGCTGCGCGCCCTCGCGCACCGGGGTTTCGTATCCCAGGTGCACCCATCCCACGTTGCAGAAATAGTCCCCGCCCTTGAGCACGGTCATCCCCTCGAAGAGAGGCCCATCGAACAGGTTCGGTATCAGGTCCCCGACGCTGCACAATGCCAGGGCAGGCCGATCCGCGTCGCCTGGTATCACCTGGCTGGGAGCGTTGGGCAGGTTACGGAACATCTCCGTGTTCTGCTCCGGGATGTTTAAAACCCCCGTCTCCTCCTGGCGTGCGAGGATGAGGTCGAAGGGGTTGGCACCCTTATCGCAGAACTCGTTGCAGGCCACGCAGGTGACGCACTGGCTGACTATCTCAGGGGTCTCCCCCTCCATCAGCCGCCGGAACTGCTCGATGGACTGCTCGCGGTCGTAATCCATGAAGGGGCACATGAATATGCAGTCTCCGCACAGGTCGCATTTCTCCTCGATAAACATTTCTCCCTCCTTGGTCGCATCTCAGGGCAACATCATTATTCCATATCCGCTCACAGGAAATCGCTCGTTTATAATAATAAATCCCGGACGCCGATGAAAAATGATACCGTGCCTTAAGATAGAAAACACCAGGAGGCCTTTACCCGTGCCGGGAAGAACGTTTGACACAACATAGACCTGCCGGGGTCAGAGATGTGATCCCCTTGCTCTATCGCATGCTATAATTATCTCGCTCTCGGCATTTTTCTTCCGGCATCTGGAGGTGTCTCCATCATGGGAGATCACCCTCCCCGCTGCACGTACCTGAGAAGCCCGGGAAAGGGAAAGGAGCGGCCATGAAGGAGTACAGGATAAAGCCTCTTCTCACCGGCTGGTTCAACATGAACTGGGGACTGATCATGAGCCCCCTGGCATCCGGTTATTTCGCCGACCTCCCGGTGTTCATGTTCCTGATCGAGGGGGAAGACGGCGAACAGATCATCGTAGACGGCAGTTACCAGCACGATCACGTTCCCAAGTTCATCTTCGGGCCGCACCGCACCGCCGACCTGGAGGTGCCGGAGGTCCTCAAGGCGTACGGCGTGGACCCGTTGTCGATAGAGAAGGTCCTGGTTACTCACCTCCACCACGACCATACCGGATACCTGCATCTCTTCGAGAACGCCGACCTCTACGTCCAGGAAGAGGAGGTGCTGAACTCCTACTTCCCCATGGGCTACCAGGCGGTCGGTTGTGCGCCGGAGGAATGGGTCGATCTCCTGCCCAAGTTCAGGCTGGTCAACGGCGACTTCAACGTGCAGGAGGGCATCGATCTGGTCTTCGCACCGGGACATACGGCCGGCCACCAGGCGATAGCGGTAAACACCTCGCGCGGCAAGGCGATCATTCTGGGCGATGCAGCATATATGTATGCGGGAATGGCCAAGCGCTTTCCCAAGCAGTTCATGGAGATGATAGGCAAGGGCGGGGTGGCGGGAAAGGAGCTGGATGTGAGCGATCCCGAGGTGCAGCAGACCCTGAGCCGGGTATTCAACGCCAGGTACGGAGGGTATTTCGGGCCCTCCATCCTCAATCCGGGCGACATCATGCGCACCCTGGCCAAACTGGACGCCATGGCTGACGTCATCATCCCGGGACACGACCCCGAGCTGGTGAGGATGAAGGTTATCCCGGACGATTACGACCTGGAATAGACACGCCGTGCGGCGGCCGTGTGCACCATGAAAAAACGCTTGGAGTGCGTAGCTGCGAGGGTATTCGGTATATGCAACGTATTTTCTTCGCGATTTATCGGATATTTATTGCATGTTTATTGCATAATGGTATATGGACTCTATATATTTTATTTGTTCATGCCGGTAGATTCATATCGGATCAGGAAATGCAGGGCGATTCGATCAATCAGAGGAGGGGATTCAGCATGGCATTGACCTACGGCACCGATGAGTGGAACCAGGCCTACGAGGCTCTGGTCAAGGAGAGGCTGGAGGGCCAGTCCAAGCCCTATATCATGGGCACTCCGGAATGGGTAGCACAGTACGAGGAGCTCATCCAGAACGATGCGGAATACAAGGAAGCCGCCAAGGACTGGGAGGGTTCGGTGGTCATCAAGATCCTTGCCAAGCCTGAGATCGGGCTGGACAAGGACCTCTATATGTTCATGGACCTGTGGCACGGCGACTGCAACTTCGTGAAGATCGTACCGGCGGACGTCGGGGAGTCCGCGGACTACGTCATCACCGGCGAGTACGAGCGCTGGCGCTCGGTCATGGCCAAGGAGCTGGACACCATCAAGGGTATGATGCAGGGCAAGCTGAAGCTGAAGGGAGACCTCCCTACTATCGTGCGCGCCGTCAAGGCATCCGCCCGCCTGGTGGACCTCTCCGCCTCCACGGAGTGTAAGTTCCCCGATGAGCTGGACGAAGCCGGGAGGGAAGAGCTGCGCGCCCTGCTGAAGAGGGCCGAGGACGAACTGGGGATTTAGGCGAACCGGTCTGTGGAATAAGAACCCTTGGATTCCCGGGACTCGTCTCCCGGGAATCAGCGACCATGACCGGTACATGCAAGCCGCGCGGCCGGTCCTGTTCCCATTGTAAGACCCCGGGATATATATCTCAGGGATGCAAAACGGAGGTGGTTTCTAATGGCCTATGATGAGGACCTCTCTTTCATCTACAAGAACTACACCAGGCTGGTCTTCGGGATCAACTCGGTTAAGGACGTGGGGGCGGAGGTGGATCAGCTTAAGTGCTCCAAGGCTTATATCGTTACCGATAAGGGAGTGGAGGAAGCAGGCCTTGCCGAGAAGGTCGAGAAGGCCCTGGGTAGCAGGTATATAGGGACTTTCAACGGCGTGCCCCAGGACTCCGGATATCACATCGTCAACGAGGCGGCCGAGACGGTCAGGGAAGCGGGGGCGGACTGCCTGGTCAGCGTGGGAGGCGGCAGTGTTATCGACACCGCCAAGGGGTTAGCCATCGTCGTATCGGAGGGCGGAAACCTCCAGGATTACCAGGGCTTCCAGATGCTGACTCACCCCATCACACCACACATCGTCATCCCCACCACCGCGGGTACGGGCAGCGAGGTCACCTATGCCTTTGTCATCAAGGACTGGGAGAAGAACCAGAAGTTACTCTACGGCGACGACTACCTCATGCCCAACACCGGCATCCTCGACCCGGTGATGACCGCGAGCATGCCTCCCATGGTCACGGCCATGACGGGGATGGACGCCCTCACCCACGCCATCGAGGCCATCCACGCCCTGCAGTCCGAACCCATCTCCGACACCCTGGCCTTCGGAGCTATCCGGCGGATCATGGAATACCTGCCTATCTGTGTGGAGAACGGCGATGACCTGGTGGCACGGGGACAACAGCAGTTGGCTGCCACCATGGCCGGCATCGCCTTCTCCAACGCCCAGGTGGGGCTGGTGCACGCCATGGCCCATTGTGTGGGCGCCCTCTACAAGGTGCCCCACGGCATAGGAAACTCCATCCTCCTGCCCCACGTAATGATGTACAACATGGACGAGGCGGCGGACCGCTACGCCCTGGTGGCAGAGGCCATGGGCATAAAGGAGAAGGGGATGAGCGATGAGGAGGCGGGTGGCGCTGCCGTCGACGCGATCTTCGAGTTCACCAAGAAGCTGGGGGTGCCGCAATCGCTGAGGGAGGTCGGGGTCGAGGAGGAAGGCCTGGCTGAAGCCTCGGAGATGGCTTTATGCGACGGGTCGGTCGTCTACAACCCCAAGATGGTGTTCGAGGCCGACGAGGTTCTGGAGGTCTTCAAGAAAGCCTTTTAGGCACCGTCGCATCGCTGTTTTGAGATTGTAGCCGCAGATATAAAGGAGGTACCCAGATGGCGGATGTCAAGCTGGCGCCCGGGGCCGACGAGGTAGCCATGGCCGTGATGCTCGCGGACATGCTCAAGGCCAACCTGGAGAAGCCAGAGAAGCTGAAGGACTTCAACAAGCTCAAGGCTCGCGTATATATCAACGCCAGGGATGCCGAAACCGAGATGACCATGGTCTTCGACAGGGGGAGCCTGATGGTGTACGGGGGCAAAGAGGGTGTTCCCGATATCTCGATAATAACCGACGCGGCAACCCTGCTCGATCTCGCCAACATCAACATCAAGTTCGGGATGCCCTATTATTTCGACGAGACCGGGATGGCGATCGTCAAGAAACTGCTGAAGAGAGAGCTCCAGATCAAGGGCATGTTCACCCATTATTTCGCCTTGAACCGCCTCACCAAGATCATGTCCCTTAACTGAGTTCCGTCTTTCGCAATGATATATTTGTATGAGAGGAAATGAAGGAAGGGCCCGTATCGCCTTACGCCCGGGATAAGGCCCGGGATTACAGGGGATGGCGTTAGCGCAGGGGGGTTCATTACGGCCCTTGGCTTCTGCTCCATTCTTCACGCATCAGGCATAGGACTTCAGACTGAAAGATGGGGTGATCGCATTGGCTTACGGCAACATGGGTAAAGCGCTCGAGGTGGACCTTACCTCCGGTACGGTTTCCGAGTTCGAGATCGACGAAGCGGTTTATCGCGATTTCATCGGGGGGACAGGGCTTGCCGCCAAGCTCCTCTTCGATCGCGGTGACCTCGACGCCGGACCCCTGGATCCCGGCAACCTGCTCATCTTCGCGACCGGACCCTTGACGGGTATCGGCTTCTCCGGCTCGAGCCGTCTCTCGGTGGGAGCGCGTTCTCCTCTTAGCGATATCTGGGGCCAGGCTTCCTGCGGAGGCAACTTCGGTCCCGAGTTGAAGCGCTGCGGCTACGACGCCCTGATCTTCAAGGGAAAGGCAGAGGAGCCGGTCTTCCTGCTCCTGGGCAACGATTCCGCGGACATCCTGCCCGCGGAGGACCTCTGGGGCATGGACACCTACGAGACCACGGACGTCTTGAAGGAGAGAAACGGCAAGGGGGCCAAGGTGCTGGCCATCGGCCCCGCCTCGGAGAACCTCATCCCTTATGGAGCGATAGTCAACGATTACGGCCACATCTTCGGGCGCTCCGGCATGGGCACGGTGATGGGCTCCAAGAACCTCAAGGCCATCGTGGCCCAGGGCGACAAGAAGCCGGAGTACAAGGACCCGGAGAAGGTCAAGGCCATGCAGGAAATGCACCGCGATGAGGTAAAGGACAACATCTTCTGCGGTGCCCTCTCCGCTTTCGGGACGGGCGCCAACCTGGAGGCCAAGATGTTCGAGGGCGACGTGCCCACCCGCAACTGGGGGCAGGGCCTGTGGGAGGAAGGAGGCGAGAAACTCTCGGGCATCGCCCTTGCCGACTCGTTCGTCGTGGACCACGCCAGCTGCCGGGGATGCGCCGTGCGCTGCAAGCCGGTGGTGGAGGTCGAGGAGGGGCCTTACGCCATGCCGCCGGGCCCCGGCCCGGAGTACGAGACCCAGGCCTCTTTCGGGACCATGCTCCTCAACCCCGACCTGGGGGCGGTATGCAAGATCAACGATTTCTGCAACCGCGCCGGCATGGATACCATCACCCTGGGGTCCACCTTCGCCTGGGCCATGGACTGCTACGAGCAGGGCATCATGAGGGCCGAGGATTACGACGGCATCAAGCTGGAATGGGGGGGCATCGACACGGTCATCGAGCTCCTTCCCAGCATCGTCGCCAGGGAGGGCAAGCTCGCGCAACTGCTCGCCAAGGGCTCCCGCGCCGCCGCGGAGGAGGTGGGGAACGGCGCCGACGCTTATCTCAGCGATTCCAAGGGCCTCGAGGCGCCCATGCACGACCCGCGCTGCGATTGGGGTGACGGTCTCGCCTATGCCGTTTCCATACGCGGCGCCTGCCACGTATCGAACATGACTTTTCTGCTGGAATGGGGTGCCATCGAATACCCGGAGATAGGGCTGGACAAGAACTACCCCAAGATGTCCACGGAGGACAGGGCGGAGGCTGTAGCCCTCACCGCGGACATCGGCTGCATCCTCAATTCCGCCTGCTGGTGCGAGTTTCCCGGCACGATATTCACCGTCACTCAGTGGGCGGAGCTCTTCAGCGCGGTGGCCGGCTACGAATGGGGCCTGGAGAAGATGATGGAAGCAGGTGGGCGCGTCTGGTTCATGCAGCGCTGCCTCGGCCATATATGGGGCGCGACGGGCGCGGACGACCGCATCGGACAGCGCATCATGACCCCGGTGGAGGACGGCAGCATCGCCGGCTCGGTGCCGGACATGGAGACCATGCTGCGCGAGTTCTACGCGTACCGCGGCATGACGCCCGACGGCATGCCTACCCGCGCAACGCTGGAAAATTATGGTTTGAATGATATGGCCGACCGCCTCGGTCTTTAACCCAGGCCTGGGGGTCAGGCCCGGCTTTCGGCCTGACAACCGGTTAGTTGAGGCCGAAAGCCGGGACCCCTAGGCCTGAAGTCAAAGGTGTTCAATATAACTGGGGCAGATAGACGAAGGTCTTATTGATTACCTTATTGACTGGATCAACTCAGGCCTGTTTCCGGGCCTGACCCCCCGGCCTGATGTTGAAGGTGACGCGCAATCCCAAAAGTTATAGAATATTAACGCTTGCTTAATACAAA
>CAZGWK010000058.1:0-21978 GCA_964529285.1 uncultured Actinomycetota bacterium | reverse complement strand
GCTGAAATTATGGAGCCCCTGGCGAGAATCGAACTCGCGCACAAGGATTAGGAATCCTACGCTCTATCCACTGAGCTACAGGGGCTCTGTATGTCCAAGGTCGTAATGGCCGCCCTTCACCTGAGGAATTATAGCCTGCGTCGATGCCGCCTTCAAATGGGATTTATCCATCATTCCCGAAGTGCGTTCCTGTATGATGAACATCCTATAAACGTACGGGTCTACCCATATACGGCTTCGTGCTCTAAATCTGGTAGCAAGTTCAGGCCGAAATTCGGACCCCTAGGCCTGAAGGCAGGAGAACCATATATACTTATTATCATGGAACAGGACGAGCGGGGGAAAGTGGGAAAAACAGTCAAATGGGCCTTCGTGGCCGTTCTCGTGGTGGTGGCAGCAGTGATCGGCCTGTTCACGATATTCCGCACCCACGCCGCCCAGGCTGCGGTGGAGAGGGCTTTCGAGATGGTGGAAAAGGGGGATGCGGAAGGGCTGATGGAATACGTAGATCCGCAGGGAGAGCTGGGACGGCTGTGGGAGAAAAACGCGAAGGGCATGCGCGATATTGTCCTTGACCTCCTGGAGCAATACAGGCTTGAATTCTCGTCCTTGAGCTTCGCGACGCGGGCGGAGGGCGAAGCAGCGGAGGTCGAATTGAGGGGCGGGAGACTCACTATATACAGCAGCGACGGTGAGGGACCGCCCTCCGGCTTCATCGACCTCGGTGATTCCGGCCTGGTGTTCTACGTGGAGAAGAAGAGCGGGAGCTGGCTCATCGAGGGAGTGAACTACGACGTCACCGAGTTGATCTCGGAGGACGGCTTCCTGCCCTTCTGACGTAACGGGCGCAGCGTGCCCCGCATGGTCCTCGAGACAGAAGGAGAGTTTTGGTTAACAGGCGATCTAGTCGACAAAGGAGCCCTCGCGGTGCTGCGAGGCCAGGCAGTTTTGCAGTGCTCGCAACGCTTGGCGCAGTATTGTGCCTATCCGCCCTTGCCGCAGGCTGCTCCGCCTCCACGCCGCAGCGCGCGGTAGGCGACTTCATCTCGGCGCGCATAGCCGGAGATGAGGCAAGAGCGGCGGAACTCACCGTCGAGGAGGAGCTCACCGGTTATATCGGCGGTGAGCCTTTCCTCTACGCCACCGACGTCTCCTTTGAAATCGAGCAAGTGGAGACTGAGGTGGGCGAGGACAGGGCGGTGGTTATAGTGCGCTTCCGCTGGGATGAACAGTGCGTGGACCTCCCCTACGTAAGCCAGCGCGTGGGCTCGAAGTGGAAGGTAGCCTTAAGTGAGACCGTGGAGATGTGGTACCCGGAAATCGAGATTGAGAGCGAAAACCCCACACTTTAGGCCCGACCCGGCGTCCTTCCCTTCTTTGCTGCGGCCTTCTTGACCGGCCTGGAAGATTTTTTGGCCGCGGTCTTCTTGGCAGCCGGTTTGGAAGTCTTCTTAGCGGCAGGCTTTGCGGCTTTCTTTTTAGCCGGCCTGGAGGTCTTTTTCGCGGCCGGTTTGGTTGCTTTCTTGGCAGCCGACTTCCTGGCCGACGCGGGCTTAGCGGCCTTGCTGCGGGGGGGCTTGCCGTCCGGGTGCAGGGCCACCTTCAAGACCTCCTCGATATGCTTGACCGGGACGAATTTGAGGTCCTTGCGGATGAAGTCCGGTATCTCCTCCAGGTACTTCTGGTTTTCCTCGGGGATGATCACTTTCTTCACGCCGGAGCGGTGCGCGGCGAGGATTTTTTCCTTCAGGCCGCCGATGGGCAGGACCTTTCCCCGCAGGGTTATCTCCCCGGTCATGCCCACTTCCTTGCGCACCTTCCTCCTGGTGATGGAGGACATGAGCGCTGTGGCCAGGGTCACCCCCGCGCTGGGCCCGTCCTTGGGTATGGCCCCCGCGGGAACATGCACGTGCATATCGTTGTTCTTGAAGAAATCCGGCTGCACGCCGTAGCGATCCGCGACGCTGCGGCAATAGGTGAGGGCCGCCTTGGCCGATTCCTGCATGACGTCTCCGAGTTTCCCGGTGAGGATAAGTTCCCCCTCACCGGGCATGACCTGCGACTCGACGAAGAGAACGTCGCCGCCCGACTCCGTCCAGGCCAGCCCCGTGGCCACGCCGATCTCGTCTTCCTCTTCCAGAACCTCGAAACGGAACTTGGAGGGGCCGAGGAGTTCGTGCAGGTCCTTTTCCCTTATCTTCCTGCTCTTGCGCTTCCCCTCGGCGATATCCCTGGCCACCTTGCGGCATACCGTCGCGATCTCCCTTTCCAGGTTGCGCACGCCTGCCTCGCGCGTGTAATTGCGGATGATGCCGCGCAGGGCTTCCTCGGTGATGTTGATCTGGCTCTTCTTCAGACCGTGGAACTCGTACTGGCGCGGCAGCAGGTGGTCCAGGGCGATGTGCACCTTCTCTACCTCGGTATAGCCGACCAGCTCCAGAACCTCCATGCGGTCGAGCAGGGCGGGATGGATGGGTATGGGGGTATTGGCCGTGGTGATGAACATCACTTTGGAGAGGTCGAAGTCCACGTCCAGGTAATGATCTGAGAAGGAGTGGTTCTGCTCCGGGTCCAGCACCTCAAGCAGAGCCGATGCGGGGTCCCCGCGGAAATCGGCCCCTATCTTGTCCACCTCGTCGAGCATGAACACCGGGTTGTTGGAACCGGCCCTCTGGATGCCCCTGATGATGCGGCCTGGAAGGGCCCCGATATAGGTGCGGCGGTGGCCCCTGATCTCGGCCTCATCGTGCATGCCGCCCAGCGAGATGCGCACGAACTTACGTCCCAGGGCACGTGCTATTGACTGTCCGAGAGAGGTCTTGCCCACGCCGGGCGGCCCCACGAAGCAGAGTATGGGCCCCTTCATGTCCTCCTTCAACTTGCGTACCGCCAGGTATTCGATGATGCGGTCCTTGATCTTATCCAGGTCGTAATGATCGTCGTCGAGCACCTCCCTGGCCTGTTTGATATCCAGGTTGTCCTCGGTACTCACGTTCCAGGGAAGGCTGGTGAGCCATTCCAGGTAGGTACGGGCAACCGTGTATTCCGCCGCTGCCACCGGCATCTTGGCCAGGCGATCCAGCTCTCTCTCGGCCTCCTTGCGGGCCGCCTCCGGCATGCCGCTCTCATCCATCTTCTCGCGGAACTCGTTGATCTCCATGGTGCGCTCGTCCGTCTCGCCCAGTTCTTTCTGGATAGCCTTAAGCTGTTCGCGCAGCAGGTACTCGCGCTGGCTCTTGGACATCTCTGTCTGCACCTCTGACTGGATCCTGGAGCCGATCTCCAGGATCTCTATCTCCTTGTTGAGGAATACCGTCAGCTTCTCCAGGCGTTCCTTTACGTCCAGGGCTTCCAGGAGCTCCTGTTTCTCCTCAAGCTCGATATTGATGTTGGAGGCGATAAAATCGGCCAGGTTGTTGGGCTCTCCAATATTCATGGCCGCGACGAAAATCTCGTTAGGCAGGTAAGGAGCCAGGGAGACCATCTTCTTGAACTGGGTGAGCACGTTACGGGCTATACCCTCGAGCTCGACCGACTCCTCCACTATCTCCTTTACCTTCGTCACCCTCGCCTTGAGGTAGGGCTCCCGCTCGACATACTCCACGGTGTGTATCCTCTGCACGCCCTGCACGAAGAGCTGCATGGAACCGTCCGGCATCTTCAACATGCGGATGATGGCCGCGGCCGTCCCGATAGCGTATATCTGCTCCGGATCCGGCATCTCAACTTCCTCCCTGCTGGCCATGGCCGCCACCAGCCGGTCGCCCGTGAGCGCGTCGTCGATGAGCTTGACGTGCTCCTCCCTGGTTATGAGCAGAGGCACGATAATGTGCGGGTATATGACCGTGTCCTTCAAGGGAAGCACGGGAAGGATATCGGGTATATAGGGCTCCGTCATGCCCATGGGAAAATCGTTATCTGGCAAAGTAAACCTCCTGTGTAATCGGTCCTTTTCCGGGCGTCATTCGTCGCGGATATCAACGCCGCGCAATTTATCGCGCTTCAACTTCGGCAGGATGATCTCCAGCAAGCCCCTGCGGTATATGGCACGGGTCGCGTCGGCGTCGATGTCCGTGGGAAGCTCCAGTACCCTCTCGAAAGCGCCGTAGTTTATCTCCAGCATATATGTATTGTTCATGTCCGCAGGCTTGAACCGCCTGCGGTTGCCGCGTATGGACAATATCCTGCCGTGCAGGTTAACCTCGACCTTGTCTTCGTCGACCCAGGCCAACTCAACCACGACCGTGAAGTGCTCGGGACATTCGTAGACATCACATAGGGGTTTCCAGGCTTTCTCGAATACGGCGGAGGGCTTCTTCCAGTATGCTACGTGCCTGAAATAGCGCTCCATATTGCCGCGCCTATCCAAGAAATCGTCGTATTCATCCTGGTTCCAGAAAGCCTCCGTCACTATCTGACCTCCTTACGAAGCGTTTTTATGATTTGGAACCCTTTTATTATACCCCAACACCAGGTGGGCAAATCAGGAAGTGGGGTCAGCCCCGGACATGTCCCGATAATGGGGTCAGCCCCGGACATGGGACATTTTTTAATAGTCGAAACAGAGGGTAAATGTAATTTGCATATCCTTGCGATAAGCTATTGGCCAATACAGATAAGAATTCATGTAAAACAGGTTTCTTTGCATTGATTTGCGGTTGCATGTAGGTTGATTTTTTGTCCCATGTCCGGGGCTGACCCCATTATCGGGACTCATCTCAGGAGAACTCGATCGAAGATACTTTCTCTTCCTGCTCGCGCAGCTCTTCCTTGATCTCCTTGCGGATATAGGGGTCGTTGCCGTGAAACGGGGCCAGGCTCCAGGTGCCCTTTTCGATGCCCCAGACCTGGCGTTCTGCCTCCAGGTCACCGTCAAGGGCGGCTCTCACCGCGGCGAATACCGCGTTATCGTCCCGCAGCAATAACGAGGTGAGTACGTGCTGCGGCGACTCGGAAGAACGGTCGGCGCCCACCAGGATGACCAGGATATCCTCCTCCTCCGCCACCTCCAGGACTTCGGCGTTGAAGGGCCCCGGCGAGCAGAAGATGATGTCCACGCCTTTCTCCACTGCTTCCTCGGCGTAGGCCCTGGCCTGCTGCGCGTCTTCGTCCGTCTCCAGGAAATAGCTGTGGGCCCCCCCGGCGTCGGAGCCGGCTTCCACCCCCCGGGTGAAGCCGCTGTTATAGTAGACCACCAGCGGGTCGTCCAGTGAACCGATGAAGGCGACGAGGGGCATGGCATTGGTAAGCGGGTGGTCCGTGCGCCCGCTCAACCATCCGGCAAGGTAACCGCAGATGTAGGAACCCTCTTCAACGCGGTAGCGGACCAGGGTCGCCTCATCCTCTCCCGGCACCTCCTGCGGTACCGCGAAGTCCAGAGCGCATACCGCTACCTCGCAATCCTCCGGCCGGGCGAAGAGCATGTCCAGCGAGGAATCCTGGCCTAAAGACATCACGAGATCGTATCCGTCCTCGCTGACCGTGAAGAGGTCCTCGAGATCCACTCCCGATCTTGGAAGGATGAAGTCCACGTCGACGCCCAACTCCGCCTCGACCCTGCGCTGCCCGTACTCGGCCAGAGCATTGCGTTCCTCGCCGTGCTCGCCTCCCGCGAAGCCCACCAACGCCACGCGGTAAGTCGGTTGTGAAGAGCCGCAAGAGCAGGCAAAGAGCGAGGGCAAGAAAAGTAAGCATACCAGGGTGGCTGCGCAAAGCCGGTGGGGCCTGGCTTTCATCTATGAGCTCCGTTCATGGTTAGATGCGTCGTTTCAGCCTTCATTTCGCGTCCATTATAGCAAACCGCCAGGCTCTCAACGCGGCGGTTTATCACCGCTCTCCGCGATACTTGGGCACGGTGACCAGGAGTATCCCCGACGCCACCATCACCGATGCCAGCAGGAGGGTATAAGAAATAGGCTCACCCAGCGCGAAATGGGCGAAAAGCAGGGCCAGGACCGGCTTGAGGTAGAAGAGGCTCGCGCCCCGGGACGCGGGCACGCGCCTCAATCCCTCGAAATAGAGGAAGTATCCGAGACCCACGGTGAACAGTCCCAGGTAGAGTAGCCATACCCACGCGCGCAGGCCGTAGTCCGCCATCTCACCCCAACCGCCCTGGATGGTCAGGAGCAATGCCAGCAGCACTGACCCGGCGGCCATGGTAAGGAAAGAGAGCGTGAGGCTGCCGTAGCGCTCCGAGTATCTCTTACCGAACACGGTGTAGACAGACCAGGTCACGGCTGAGATCAGCACGAGCGTGCTTCCCAGGAAATCCTCCCGTGAGAGCAGGCCGGAGAACTGGAATCCGGTTATCGCGGTGAATGCACCCACCAGTCCCAGGCCGACCCCCAGCAAGCCCACTACGCCCAGCCGTTCGCGCAGCACAAGGGAAGCGACGAGCACGGTGAACACGGGGTTCATGGAGAAGATGACCGCCGCCGTGGAAGCGTTGGTCGACTCCAGGCCTTCGTGGAAGAGAAAGAAGGTGAGGAAAACTCCCACCGCTCCCAGCATGGCTATGGGCAGTCCGTCCTTCCTGCATGCCTCGGCGATAAACCTTCCCTGCCGCCGTCCCGCGAGGAGGATGAGCATGAAAACTACTCCGAATACGAAACGCAGCGTCGCTACCTGCAGGGGTCCGACCTGTCCGGCGGCGCCCTCACCGGACTGGAGATACCTGGAAACCACCTCTATGGTGCTGAAGAGTACTATCGCCCCCAGGACGAGAAGATAACCGCCGCGCTTCATGTATAATGCCTTACTCGCCTTGAATACCTGCGCCGATTATAACGTGCCTGGGGTCAGCCCTCCATTATCAACACAATATTATATGCATGTGATCGCATGAAGCCTTCGCATGATTGTGTGGAACGTGGAGTGCCGACCCCTACTCGTCGACGTAGTCTTTGCCGATGACCAGGATGACGTCTGCGTCGTAGGTGATGGCTACGTCGGCGTCCTCCTCTATGACATAGTCCGCGCGCGAGTTCAGGTCCTGGGCCAATTTTTTCGCTTCCGCCTCGTGTCCGGGGGCGTAATACACCGTGGTCTCATCGTAGGGGTTGACGGTATTCCCTAAGGATATATTCTGGTAGCCCTTGCTCTCCATTATCTCGGCGAGCTGGGCGGCCATGCCCTCCCAGCGCACGCCGTTGAGCACCGCCAGCTCCACTTCGGAGCGACTCACATCCATGTCCGTCTGGGACAGCTCCTCCTCCTGCTGCCTTTTGGCCCCCTCGGCCGCCAGCTCCTCCGGGGAGAGGGTGTTGCAGTAGTTCCTGATGTTATAGAAGAGCTCGGCGGCGGCCTCCGTATCGGGCACATAATACCAGGGCTGGCCGGCCGCAGGTACGGGATCGTCTCCGGGCAGAGTCACGAACTCCACGTCCTCCACCTCCATGCCCTGCAGGGCCTCGGCCAGGGCGAAGATGGTATCCGGGTCCAGGTCGGTATCGAGGTACTTGACCGTGGCATCGAGTATCTTGAGAAGTGCCTGCAGGTCCCTGATCTCGACCGCCTTCTGCATCACCGCCTTGAGGAACTTCTTCTGGTTGTCTATGCGATCGAGGTCACCGCGGGGGAGATCGCGGCTCCTGACCAGGACGAGGGCATCCTCGCCGTTGAGGAAGACGTCCCCTTTGGGAAGGGCTCCTACCTTGGGGTCGAGGATGGGGTAGTCGAGGTGGAGGGTGACCCCGCCTATGGCGTCTACGATGTTCTCGAAGGCCTCGAAGTCCACCTCCGCGTAATTGTTGATATCAATGTCCGAGAGCTCCTCAACCACCTCTATGGCTCCCGCAGGGCCCTTGTAGGAATGCGCGGCGTTGATCTTCTCCGTGCCGTATCCTGATATGGTCACCCTGGTGTCGCGGGGAAACGAGACGAACACCGCCTTTTTCTCCTCGACGTTCACCGAGGCCAGGATCATAACGTCGGAGCGGGTATAGCCTTCCTCCCCCTCCACGCTGCCCTTGTCGATGCCGATGAAGAGCACGTTGAGGGTAACGCCCTCCCACGGATCGGTGACCTCTTTGATCTCTTTCTCTTGTTCTTCGTCGAACTGCGTATCCTGCCAGCGCAAGCGGAAATAATGCTTGCTGGCCCAGGTCTTTACGGCATCGAAATTCATGATGCCGACCACCAGGCCGCCAACGAGCAGCAAGGCCAGCACCATCTTGACGATGGTCTGCCTCCTCCTGCGCTTTCTTATCTTGAGCCTTTCCTGTCTTTTCATATGCCGATTGGACGTATCTCAAACCCTGATCTGTTCCGATTCTCGGACGGTGTATCCATCCTCCATGCCTTTCGAACAGCAATATTATATGGGAAGGTAACGCAAATCGGGTAGGCCGCCCAGCGCATTTACGCATGCCAGGAAGGCCACGCGATCCTGCCCTATCAATCGCCTTCCTCTCCTGCCTCCAGTTCGAACTCCACGGTATCCAGCCCCTCCTCCATTGAGCCGATGAGCTTTTCCACCTTTGAGCTGGCGGTATTAAGGCGTTTTCTCGCCTCTCTTATCAAGCCCACCCCCTCCTCGAAGAGGCGCAGTCCCTCTTCGAGCTCCAGGTCCTCCTTCTCCAGGGTTGACGTGATCTCGTCCAGCCTCTGCATCATCTCCTTGAAGGTCATTTCGCTCACCATATCACCCCCTTTCATTTTCCTCGCCATCACCCGCTATCTCCACATCCGTCACCTCGCAGCGGAGCTTGCCGCGATGCAGGCGGACGTCCACCGACTCACCCTGCGCAACAGCGGCGCTCTCCGTCAGCGGCCTGGTCTCACCCTCCCTGGTCGCTATGGCGTATCCCCTTGCGAGCACCGCCAGCGGACTCAGCGCCTCGAGCCGGGAGGAAGCCAGGCGCACCCGCCCTTCCTCGCGGGACAGCATGGCCAGCGCTGCCGACCTCATTTCTTTGCTCCGCAGTTCGGGCTCTCTCTTCCTCCATCTCAACCAGGAGGCTGCCGCGCTGCGCAACTTGCGCTCCGCCGCACTGATCCTCTCCGGCATTTCCCGGTATTCGCGTGGATATCGCGCCAGTGCCAGGGACGCGGCCTCCACCTCGCGCTTCATCTTCTCCATTGATACGCGCACGGAGGAAGACAGCCTCGCCTCACTATCCGCAATGCTCTGCACGGCCTGGTTCAGGATATAAGCGGGCTCGGAAAAGGGTCGCCTTCCCCTCAGCCAGCCGAAATCCCTCTCCATGCGGTGCAGCCGGCGCCGCAGCCCCGCCGCCAGCGACACCTCGCGCTCCCGCAACAGGGTAAGGAGTTCGGGCGCGCATGGAACCACGGCCTCCGCAGCTCCCGTCGGGGTGCTGGCGCGGAAATCGGCGGCCAGGTCGGAGAGGGTGATGTCGGGTTCGTGGCCCACTCCCGTCGCAACCGGTACGGAAGAAGACCTTATGGCCCGCACGACTTCCTCGCTATTGAAAGGCTGCAGGTCCTCGAGTGATCCCCCGCCGCGGGCCAGGATGAGCACGTCGACGGGGAAAGCGCGGTTGAAGAGCTCTATGGCCGCCACGATGTCCGCGACCGCGTCCTCACCCTGCACCCTCACTCCCCGCACCACCAGGCGGCTGCAGGGGAAGCGCCGCGTGAGATTGGTCACCACGTCGCGTACCGCCGCGCCCTCCAGCGACGTGATCAGTCCCACCACATCCGGGTATGCCGGTAAGGGCTTCTTCATCCTTTCTTCAAAGAGGCCTTCCCGGGAAAGCTTGCGCATGAGCACGAGGAACTCACGGCGCAGCTTTCCCTCCCCGGACTCCTGGGCCTCGAATACGTTGAGGCGGAACTGCCCCCTGCGCACGTAGACACCGAGGCGCCCCCGGGCCAGGACGCTCATGCCCTCGCGCAGCTCGAACCCCATGCCCCGCATGGCATCGCGGAAAGCTATACAGGGCAGGGAGGCGTCCTCGTCCGAGAGGCTGAAGAAAGTATAGTTGGGATAGGGACGAAGGTTCGATACCTCTCCCTCCACCCAGACGGAGACACCCTGCAGGAGGTTGTCCGCCAGCCGGTTTACCTCCCCGACCGTATATATCCTCTCTTCGTCCATCCCCTTCATGATACTGCCATTATAGCCCCCGCCACCGGCATGTCCGCTCGCACCTGCAAACCGCACGCAGGAAATCTCTCGCGACAAAGGAAAAACCGCAGAGTGGTTGAAATACATTATATAGAGTAGAGAGGACTACATTTAAAACTACATGTAGCGTTCTTGGTCCCGCAATGGCGCAGCGAGGATCTGTATTGCAGGGGGGATCGGCTTGGAAATACTGGCCCTGCTCCTGCTCGGTTTAATAGCGATGCTGGCTATAGTCCCCCCCATTATCCGGGGGAAGCTGGACGAATCGCCCCTCTCCACCACGCAAAATTTCCAGCGCAGCATGCAGGAGATGGCCAATTCCATAGAATCTGGCAGCAGCCTGGAAAGATCCCAGTTCAGCGGCAGGAGGCCGGAAGGATACATGGTAGCGGCGAGAGCCGGCCGGGAAAGCCGGCTCCGCCCGGCCCCCGCACGCAACCCTCGCCGCACGAGCGCGGCGGTGAGAAGAAGCCGCATCATGGCGGCGCTCACAGTATTCGCATCGATATGGGGAGCGGCCACGCTGATAAGCGGAGAGACCTGGTGTCTGATCGCGTTCGCCGTCTCCTGTGCCCTACTGCTCGTCTTCTGGGCTCTGGCTGTTATCATACCCGGCATGCCAAAAAAAACGCGCGCAGCTCCACGCGTGGAAGAACCTTCCCGCTCGCCCTGGAGTCAGGCTCTTTAGCTTGAAGGATCCGGTTCACTTGCCCAGCAGCCCGATCCTCCACATGAGCGCAACCACTGCTGCGTGGCCCAAGAGGAAAGCTACCAGGAAAGGCAATGCCCGTGCCGCGTATTGGGGGCGCATGTAGAAAAGCATGACCGTCACAAGAAAACCCGCCCCGGCGAGAACGAAGAGGGCGAGGACGGCCCAGGCCGAAGCCCCCCAGTCCCCGCGCATGCGCGAGAGGAAATAACCCATTACGATAGCCGCCGCGCCGAATGCGCACGTGAGAAAGGTCTGAGGCCACGTGGGCATGGTCTCCTTCATCTCAACTCTCACCTCCCGTCTCCAGGCTCCACATGCTCTCGCGCGCGTTCTTTCCCCTCCCCGTAAGCCAGCGCAGCAGCCTGGAAGAGCCTTCCTTCAACCCCTTGGAAAACGATTTGCCCATCAATGCCCGCAGGAGGTCGCTGGATATCCTGAATCTGCCCCTGGTAACGCGCGATATGATGGCAGCTATTCCCTCGCCGCTGCCCGAAAGATTGATCGCCCCGACCAGGGCTCCTCCGCCGAAACAGAGCAGTGATTCGGCGATGGACGGTATACCTCCGCTCACCGCCCTGATGATCACGTCACCAAGAACAGCCGTGCAACCGCATAAGAGGACATAGGCGACCTTGTGGGCAAGGCGCATGGTTACCGCCCATGCATAAGCCGAGAGCGAAGCGGCGGTTTCTCCCGTAAGCATCGCCCCACCCGATGACAACCATCCCGCTGCCATGGTCGCTCCCTGGGACAGGAAGCCCGTGGTGACCAGCTTGCCCACTCCACCCGTGATACCTCCTACGAGGAAAGAGGCGAGGACACCCAGGGGCGACACCCTTTTCCCGGTGCACAAGCAGAACGCGATATAGACGAGGGAATCGGCGCAGCCGTGGACGAGAAAAGCCTTGCTCAATCCCATCCAACCCAGGCTCGACCACCCGGCGCCGATGAGCGGCGCAAGATAGGAGAGCAGCAGGCAGGTGCCCGCCGCCGCCGCTCCCACGCTCAAGGAACCCGTAAAACAACCCGCAAAAGTAAACGATTCTCCGGCGGTGAAAGCGTAGTAAATACTGTAGCCGATGGCCGCAATGCTGCCTACTACCGCCGCCGTCACGGCCGTGACGAGCGAGAGCCCGAGGGCGAGCGCTATGCCCGCCACCGCCAGGCAGATAACCGCTGCCGCGGCCAGGCCGGCCAGGACCGCCTGTACGTAGCGGTTGGAGAAAACCGCCCGTGCCACCTCGATAACGCCCCTGCAAGTCGGGATGAGCCATGGGGCGATACAGGTTCGGTAGAAATCCACGCATATCCCGGCAAGCGCATCCGCAGCACGGCAAACCAATCTCCAGGCGGCTTCGATTGCCCTGCCCGCCGCATTACCCACCACCTTGCAGGCGCCTCCCACGGTTCTGCCCACCCACTTGAAACCGTTTCCCAGCCAGTCCAGAAAACCTCCCTCTTCGTGATAACCGAAGTAGGTCTCTATGGCTTTCTGGTCCTCCCAGGGTCCCAGGAAAAGGCATTCTCCGGGATCGAGCGACCGGCCCTCGAGAAGAGGCAGTGGATCTATGGCCGTGCCGTGCAAGAACATACCGAAGTGCAGGTGAGGGGCTGAGCTCGAACGGTCCCTCGAACCGTCGCTGCGCCCAACGACCTGTCCCGCCCGCACCTCTTCTCCCCGCCGCAACGCCAGCGATTCCAGCGAGACGTAAGTTGTCTTGAACCCGCCTTCGTGCGTGATGCTCACGCAAGCACCGACGGGAGTGCCCCCTGCAAAACTCACCATACCGGGGGCGGAGGCCCGGACGCTGCTCCCTCGCGCCAGTGCTATGTCTATGCCGGCATGACCGCCGGCTCCGTAGGGTCCCCTGGGCGGGCGGAACGAGCACAGCACCTCGCCCCTGGCAGGCCAGCGGAAGGAGGGTGCCACCCCCCCGGCCGCAGCGGCCGGGGGGGATAGCGGGTGGAAGGAGATAAAGAGGAGGGTGAGGAGGGGTAAGATAAGGAGGGGCAGGGCTGATGCCCGGCTTATGAAGGGTGCCTTGCCGCCCCCGCGGCCGGCTGCCAGGCGACCCTGCGAACGAGAGGCCTGGAAAGCCCGCCGGTCCCATGGCCAGAGTGCTGCAAAGCGAGACCCGTGCGGGCTTCCCTCGCAGGCCGGCCTCTCGGGGCGGTTCTCCTTCCGGGTGAAGATCAATTCAATATACCTCCAGCGTTAGCGCGGAGGAATGGCTCAGTCCGCCGGAGTCGTATACCTCCAGGACTACCTGGAAACGCGCGGGTATCACCGCGGGATCGTAAACGTGTTGAGCTCTTATACCCTCCAGCACCGTACCGTCGCCGCAGTACCAGACGTAACGCACGATATCCCCGTCGGGGTCGTGCGAGGCACTGGCATCCATGACTACGTACAACGGTGCCGGGCCTCCGTGGGATGAAAGCGAGGGTACGGCACGGGGTGCCTGTTCGGCCGGCGGAGCAGAGGGGGCCGTTGGGCCCTGAAGCGACGCCGTCGGGGCCTCCCCGGCGGGCGCGGGCGGAGATTGTTCCGGGGTGTCCTCCGGTATCGCCGTTGCCCCGCTTTCCTGATCGCTCGCCGCCTCGACGGGGTCCGCCTCTTCCCTGCCCTTGCTGATAACCAGGAGAACGGTGTCGCCCGGCCGCAGGGGCGAGCCTTCCCCCGGTTCCTGGGCGGCCACCCGGCCAGCGGACCACAGGCGCGAAGGCGCCTCGCGGCACGTACACCTCAATCCCAGTTCCTCGAGGCTTTCCTCCGCCTCGCCCGCGATCAGCCCTTGCAGGTCGGGCAGGATAATATCTTCCTCGTGCTCCACAACGGGTTGATGCAAACCATCGTCTCTACCGCCAAGGAGACCGATGGCGGCGGCGAAAACAAGCCACAGGGCCAGGCCCCCCACCACCATCAGCAGGAGGTTGCGGAGGGTGCGCCGCCGCGGCTTTCGCGCAAGTGAAACATAAGAAGGGGCATTATCGCTCTCCAGGAAGCCGAGGCCTCCCGCCCTGGAGACGCTCCCGGGCCCCTCTCCTTCGCCCGCGGGCAGCCCGCACGAGCCGTCATCGCTCCCGGCCTCCAACTCCTCCAGCAGCAGGCGGGGAGAGGAAGGCCGCCGCTTGGGAAACGGATCCACCGCCATATCCAGAAGAGCCGCGAGACGGTCGGGCGTATCGCCTGCCGGCGTCATCTCGCGCAACATCACCGCCAGTGAATATACATCCGAGGTGCGGGTGCCTTCCCTGGCGCCGTCCGTCTCCGGCGCCCGGTAAGGTGAAATACGCGAAGCCATCTGAGGCTCCATATCCTCCAGGATCCACGCGAAACCGACCCGGAAGAGCTTTACGTCTCCCCTGCCGCCGACGAGGATCTGGCCCGGGTTGAGGCCCAGGTAGAAAAGCTCCATTCCGTAGGACTCCGCGAGGACCTCCACCACCGCGCGGACGATCTCGCTGACCTGCTGCCGCGGCAGATGCCCCGTGCCCGAAAGGATCTCGGCGAGGGTTACGCCGTCGGTCCTGTCCCTGACCACATAGATAAACCCCTCCTCCCGCGCCTCCCACCAACCATGCATGTTGGAGATATGGGGGCCACGCAGGTGCAGGGAAGCCTCGAGGATCTCCTGTATGCGCTGAGCCGGTATGGCGCACTCCGACATCCGGCACTCCAGTACGTCCACCTCGACCTCAACGCCTATCGCCGTGTCCATGGCCAGGTAGCTCGAGAGATACTCGCCCCCGCAGAGCTTTTCGGTTATGCGATACCTGTCCGCCAACGTCCGCCCGACCATTTTCTAACCTTTCTCTACATTACTATCTTATATAACTTAATATAATTATATATTATAGTCAAGCGGTTTATTCCTCAAGCCAATCGATGCGCTGGTTATTCGAAGAGGTGAGGGGTTTCACGCTAAAAGCGAAAGGATACGGGGGGCGGGGTGCCGCAAACCCTGGACCCCGATGCATACCAACTATACTTCTACGCGCGCAAGGCGCTTCGGAAGAGGCTTGTTTTCAAAGCTAGAGCGATGAGATGCTTGGGTCATGGATTGGGAAGCTTTGATCATGGGCGTTATCGCGGTGATATGGGGGGTAGTATTATGCTTCGTGCGGCCCCAGATCCTGGATTTCGCCCGCGAGGGAGGAAAAGGCCTGCGCAACCGCAGCATACTGAACGTGGTGGTGATCGCGGCAACTGCGCTTCTGCTGGGCGGCGGGTCCGCCGTCATCATGTTCATGGGTCTTTAGCAATATGCCAGAGCCCGGCACGTGTAATCTGCGCTGCTACCCAGGAAGGCGAACCCCATACGCATGAAACCGACCAGCCCGAGAACCGGAGGTCGGTGCGAAGCGACCGTCGCGAGCAGTATGTGCGAGAGAAGGACCGCGCTCCGGATATGCAACCTGCGAGCGGGGAGCGAGGACCGTTACCCCCGGGCTCGGGCCGAAATAAAGTGCGCGTGACCTGCACACCCGACGTTAATAGGTATTCGGCACCACCGGTAGTATTATGCGGGACGCCGCATCGGCGCGGCGCTGCAGGAATATAAAACTGAACCCCCAGTGCGGCCAGCAGGAGATAAGGTCCGCCGTGGCCACCTCCAGCTTTATGCGGCTGCCCGCCGGGAAGCGGTGGTAGCAGGCCTGCATCTCCACCGGGGCCTGCGGGCTCATCAGCTTCCATACCTTCCCGGCATCGTCCAGCCCCTCGTGATTATGCCCCTCGTAAAAGCCGCGGCTTACAAGTATCTCCTCGCCGTCCGGGGTTACCTCGTAAATCCAGGGTATGAGCTGGCCGAAAACGGACGAGGACTGGTAGTAGGGCTCGAAGAGCGGCGGGCCCATGATGGTGATGTCCCCCTCCAGGGGCTCGCTGAGGTAGCCTGTCTCGGTGAAGGGCAGCTCCAGGAGCTCCATCCTGTATGGTATATCCATGGCCTCGCCCCCCATGAGCTGCGGCGCGTCCTGGAAATAGAAGAGAGACAGCGAGCCGGTTATGCCTATGTTCACCATGAAGTCGTAGCCGAAGGAAGCAGCGGGTGCGGCCGCGGTCAATCTGCCGCAGCCGTTCGCCCCCCTTCCGCCCAGATACAGGGATACCTGTTCCGTATCCGGAAGCGGGTAAGCCCCCGCCTCGCCGTAATCCTCGGGAGCGCGGTCGCGGTAGAAGGCCACCGGCGCCTCGTCCTCCACGCCGTTGTCCACTCCCTTGAGGTAGCGGTCGAACCACCTGTCCACCTGCTCCATCACCCACGCGCTCTCCGGGCTCCCCAGGCCCTCTACCGGGTAGGGGCCGGGGTAGCAGCCCAGGTGCCCGTGGTTGGTGATGATGATGCGCCTGGGTGCTTCCGTGTATTCATACGCCATCAGCCCCTCGTTGGCGTAGAAGAGGTCGTCGTTCCAGCCCGCCAGGATGAGGATGGGGGCGGTGATGGGGTGCTCCACCACCCCGTCGTACTCCTCGTCGCACCAGTATCTCGCGGAGCGCTGCTTGAGCCAGCTGCGGGCGAACTCCTCGTCCTCCATGCGCCGCTGCATGGCGATCCCATATACGTAGGGGAGATCGTCGTTGACACTGGTTATGGGAGGGACCAGCTTCCACACGGCGTCGATGACCGCGTACATCTTCTGCCAGCCGTCCGACCTCTCGTCCATGGAGATGGCCAGCATGTTCATCATGAATCCCGACAGCTCGCCCATATACGTGGTGGCCATGAGGCTGGTGACCCAGAAGAACTTGAGCACGTCGTTGGGATAGAGGGAGAACTGCAGGTCGAAGGAGCCGTGCATGGGAACCACTGCCCGGATGCGCTCGTCTCCCGGATCCCCCGGACGCGGGTCCTTCCTGGGGGCCATGAGATAGGAGAAACAGCCGCCCATGGAAGCTCCGGTGATGCCCACCACGGGTCCCTTGTCGTCACAGAGCAGCGGGAAGCGCTCGTCCTGCCCCAGCAGGTCGATGATCCAGCTGACGTCCTTCATCTCGTGTTCGGGGTCCATGCATCCGACCTCTCCGCCCGCGCCGAACCAGCCGCGCGCGGTGAAGGCCAGGGCGATATATCCCCGCGAGGCGTAGTACTCCGCCGCCCACTCGGACATGGCCTTGTCCATGGCCCAGCCGTGGACGACGAGTATGGCCGGGAAGGTCTCTCCCGATGCGGGCTCCGCCGGATAATAGACGGCCACGGGAAGGGTGATGCCGTCCCACATGGTCCAGTCCTCGCTGATCCTCGCGACCTCGTACGAGGGCGACGCGGGTGCGCTTTCACCGTTTTTCACGGCCGCGGGCGCCGCTGTTCCCATCCAGAAGCACGCCATCAGAACGATGAGGAACAGGATAAGGATGCGGCGAGACAGGGTGCTAGTCATTTTTCTCCCCCTTAGTGCAAGCAAGCCGGCTTGTGTTGCAAGAAGCTGCGTGGAATGTGAACCGCAGCCTGATGCAGCCTCCCGCTTAAGGGTAACAGGAATGCGAGCCCGAGTGAAGGATTTGCAAACAAAATGAACATATGTGTCCGTTTAAGTCGCGCTCCCCATCCGCCGCGTCTCAGGCGCGGCGGCGTTCCGCCCAGACACGCAGGCTGTTGGCGATGAAACTGCGCCCATATTTGGCCAGGTATGCCGCATAGCCGGAGGGCGGCTTATCGTATCCCGGCACCTCCTTCATGCTCAGCGCACCCTTCGGACATGCCACCACGCAGACGCCGCAGCCGATACAGCGCTCGCCCTTGTATATATGTACCCTGTCCTCCCCATCCCCCGAGATCTCCATGGCCTTCATTGTGCATGCCTTTGCGCACTTACCGCAGAGATCGCAGGCGGTATAGTCGATGACCGGCATGAAATGAGGAGGGGCTATAAAACCCGGCGCGTTGAACTCGGAGATCAGGCGCAGGGCGTCGCAGCAGCATCCGCAGCAGGAGCAGGAACAGCGGAAGAACTTCGCGCTTTCGTCGTTCAGCATCCACGTGATCAGCCCCTCCTTCTCTGCGGCCGCCTTTATCTCCAGGACGTCCTTCCTGCTCGCCTGCTGCGCACGCCCTTCCCTGACCAGCAATGGTGCGAAGCCGCCCATCACGGTACAGGTCTCGAGCATCCTGCCGCACGATCCCTCGGTCAGTTCCTTGGTGAGGCGGCATTGACACACGGCGACGGCGAAATCGTCATACCGCTCCATGATCACCTCGAGGCGGTCCGAGGGGAGGGCCATGGGCAGGGCTTCGACCGCCTCCCCCACCGGCAGGTAGCGCACAGCATGCACGGGTTTTCTGTTATAAGCGGCGGTGAACCCGGTGCGGAAAAGGTCTTCGAAGAGCTCCGCGAATTTCCGGTGCCAGGGGGTGACGCTTTCGGGTGACTTGCGCACCAGCACGTGCTCAAACGTGCCGGGGACGATGGGCAATATGATGAAGCGTTCTTTTTCTCCCTGGCCGAAGGAGGCCAAGACGTACTTTTCGTGGGCCAGCACGTGCAGTATCTTCTTCACCTCGGAGAGCGGCCTGCCGGATACCGCCGCTATAAAGGCGGCGGTCTTCGGCCTCCAGGGCTTTATGTGGCGGGCTACGTCCGCCTCCTCCTCGCTGAACATATGCTCCACCAGTGCCACCAGCTCATCGCAGATGTCTGGGCCCAGCAGCGTCGGACTGGAATAGGACTTGACCAGTTCCAGGTGTGCTTTCGGCACCGCGGGGTAATCGCCTATCTTTCTCGCTACACCTTTACCGGCACCGTCCATCGCAGTTCCCCCTTTCCTCTCTCGCAGCCCCCCTGTCCAATCTCGGAGCACCCGTGTAAAGATATTAACATCCCGGACTGTGATCATGTCGGTGTGTCTTGCTATCGGCCCTCGCACAGAGATATGACGGCACCCATTTTTTCCAGCCGCATTGCGATTATCCTGCGCCGCCAGCGCGCCGCCGGTTTCCTACAGGGTCTCGTGAAGGCGGTGTGAGCCCTTACCCCGGAATGGTATAATCTTCGCGTTAAAGGGGTACACATCAGGACATGAAGGTTTATCTCAACGGCGCGATAACGGATGAGGGAGAGGCCTTGATCCCCGCGGGTGATCGGGGGGTGCTCTTCGGCGACGGCATCTTCGAGACGGTACGGGCCTACAGCGGCAAACCCTTCCGCATGGACCGGCACCTGGAGCGCCTGCACGCAGGCTGCCGGGACCTGAGGCTGTCCTGCGTTCCCTCAGACAAAGATATCGTGGATGCAGCAGGAGAACTCTACCGGCTCAACGTGGTCAGCGGCGATGCCTACGTGCGCATCACGCTTACCGGAGGTCTCTTCGACGGCAACAGGACACTGCAGAGGTCCAATCCACCCAACGTATACATAATGGTGAAGCCCTTCGAAGGGTACCCGCGGGAATGGTACGAGCGCGGCATGAGGGTGGTCGTCTCCGGAGTCCGCACCAACGAGGGCTCGCCCCTCTCGCGCATCAAGAGCAACAACTACTTAGGCAACCTCATGGCCAAACAGGAGGCGAAAGACAGGGACGCCGATGACGCGGTGATGCTTAATTCCGGCGGATTCCTGACGGAGGCCACCTCATCCAACCTCTTCCTGGTGCGCCGCGGCAAGGTGGCCACACCGGGTGTGGAGTGCGGTCTGCTGCCGGGCGTCACTCGCGAGGCGGTCATGGAACTGTGCGAGGAACACGGCCTGATCTGCGAGACCGCGTTCCTAACCCTGGACGACCTGCTGAACGCCGACGAAGCCTTCATATCGCTGAGCACCGGCGAGGTAGTGCCTGTTGCCGAGGTCGAGGGCTCGCCTGTCGGGTTCAGGTGTCCCGGATCCATCACCCTTCGACTCGCGGCCGCCTACCGCGTCCTGGTGAAGAAAGAGCTGTTTCTCTAGCCGGAGAGGGCGGCGAAGATTGCCTTCCCTTTGTCCAGGGTCTCCTGGTACTCGTCCTCGGGATCGGAGTCGGCGACGATTCCCCCTCCCACCTGGAAGTAGGCGGTGTCGCCCTTGACGATGATGGTGCGGATGGCGATGTTCAGGTCGTACTTGCCGTTGTATCCCAGGTAGCCGATATTTCCCGTGTACACGCTGCGCGCCGTGGGCTCCAGCTCGTCGATGACCTCCATGGAGCGGATCTTGGGCGCGCCGGTTATGGAACCTCCGGGTAGGCTGGCCTTGAGCAGGTCCACCACGTCGCGGTCCGGGTGGAGATTCCCCACCACGGTGGATACCAGGTGGTGCACGGTGGCGTAGTGCTCTATGACCGCGTGCTCCTCCACCTCCACGCTGCCGTATTCGCATACCCTGCCCAGGTCGTTGCGCTCCAGGTCCACGATCATGGAGAGCTCGGCGCGGTCCTTGGCGCTGGCCAGCAGCTCCTCCGCCAGACGCTGGTCCTCGGCGAGGTCGTCCGAGCGGCCGCGCGTCCCCTTGATGGGGCGCGTCTCGACCCACCTGCCCTCCCCCTTGACGAAACGCTCCGGCGAGGACGAGCAGACCTGGCCGTCCACCACGTTGAAGTAGGCGGCGAAGGGGGCCGCGTTGAGCCGGCGCAGGCGGCGGTAGAGCATCCAGGGGTGTTCCCGCAGGGGCGCCTGAAAGCGCTGGGAAAGGTTCGCCTGGTAGATGTCCCCGGCGAAGATGTATTCCTTCACCTTGCGCACCGCTTCCATGTATTCTTCGCGGGTGAAGTTGGAGACGAAACGCGCCTCGCCCGCATGCCGCGGAGAAGGATATGCGGGCGGCTCGGCCTGCAGCGAGCGCCGCGCTTCCTCCAGCACCATAGCGGGGTCCTCGGGGTGTACGGCCGCCAGCCACGTCCTCTCTTCGCGGTAGTCGTGCGCCAGCACGCGGTCGTAGAAGGCGAAACAGAGCTCGGGAAGGCCCAAGTCGTCCACGGCGGTCTCCGGCAGCTTCTCCAGATAGCGCCCCAGCTCGTAAGCCAGGTAGCCCATCCCCCCGCCGAGAAAGGGCGGCATTCCCTCCTCGCCTTCCTCGAGATGATATTCATTCAAGGCCGTGCGCAGGGCGTTGAAGGGGTTCTCCCGCGTCTCGCTCACGCCGCCGTCCCGCCGCCACCAGCGGCAGTCCAGGCCGCGCGTGGTCAGCACCAGGTGGGGATCGAAAGCGATGAAGGAATAGCGCCCCAGCCTTTCCATGGCCAGGCTCGAGTCCAGGAAGCAGGAATAGGGCTTCGCCGCCAGGCGGTCGAATATCGCCTCCATGGCCGGGGCGTCCGTCAGCTCGACCGTCTCCAGGCGCAAGCCCGTCCCCTTTTTCCTTGCCGGCGTGGTCATCTGCATACCTCCAGGAAATTGCGGAGCAGGAAGAGCCCCCCCGGGGTCATGAACGATTCGGGATGGAACTGGATGCCCTCCACCGGATATTCGCGGTGGCGCACTCCCATGATCATGCCGTCCTGCGTATGGGCGCTAACCTCCAGGCAGGCGGGGAACCCGTCCTCCAGGATGGCCAGGGAATGGTAGCGGGCCGCCTCCATGGGGCTGGGAAGCCCGGCGAAGACGCCTTGCCGGTCGTGATACACCCGGGAGGTCTTGCCGTGCATGACGTAGGGCGCGCGGTCCACCCTGCCGCCGTAGACCTCGCCGATGCACTGGTGCCCCAGGCACACCCCCAGGATGGGGATGCGGGGGCCGAACTCGGCGATGATCTCTTTGCAGAGGCCGGCGTCGCGGGGGGCCTTGGGGCCCGGCGAGATGACGATCCCCGCGGGTTCCATCTCCTTTACTTCCTCCAGGCGGCTGTGGTCGTTGCGGAAGACCATCAGGTCCGCTCCCAGCCGGCCCAGGAACTGCACGAGGTTGTAGGTGAAGGAGTCGTAGTTGTCTATCATGAGTATCCTGCCGCCCGCCATCCCATCACCTCTTTGCGGAAAAACAAAAACCCAGCCGCGCCAGTCCGGCTGGGTGCCGACCCGATCAGCATCGGGCCGCCTGACATACCGGTCGAGGGGATTATATCATAACGCCGCGATCTGTTCCCCGTAGGGTGGGGTAAGGTTTTGCGTTTCGCCTTGCTCGCATCCCATCCTCCCGCTGAGATCCGGGGCGAAATGCCAAGACCTGACCACATTCCCCATTACCTCAGACCAACGCTGGGTATATTATTAAACCTTGATATTTCACGGGGTATAAGCTCAGGTCATCAACTTCCATATACGGGCAAT
>CAZGWK010000057.1:0-21989 GCA_964529285.1 uncultured Actinomycetota bacterium | reverse complement strand
CTGCTGTGGATGCAAATACTGCCTGGGCGGTGGGAGATAACGGGACTATATTAAAAACCATCGATGGAGGTGTTACATGGAACTCTCAGAAATCGGGGGTCACGGATTACCTTAGGGGAGTGGTGGCTGTGGATTCAAAAACCGCCTGGGCGGTGGGAGATAACGGCGCTATCCTCAAGACTGAGGAAGGGGGAGCGACATGGATATCTCAACCATCAGGTACTAGTGTCCTCTTACACGGTATATCTGCGGTGAATGCCAGTATTGCCTGGGCAGTGGGAGATAGCGGGACTATATTAAAAACCATCGATGGGGGTGTTACCTGGAACTCTCAAACCTCCGGTACAATTTATACAATTAATGAGATCTTCGCCGTTGATGAGAATGTAGCCTGGGCTGCTTGCGGCGGTGTGTTAAAAACCACCAATGGAGGAGCCACTTGGATAATACAGGATATATCTGTTTTCACTGGCTTGTATGCTGTGGCGGCGGTGGATGCGCAAACAGCTTGGGCGGTGGGCAGTCGTGGCAGTATATTAAATACCGATGATGGGGGAGCGACATGGACATCCCATGAATCGGGAACTCATTGGGACCTACTCGGGGTGGCGGTGGTGGATACCCAGGCCGCCTGGGCGGTGGGCGGCCAAGGGGCTTTAACTGATCTGAACCGTGTTACATTGAAGACCACTGATGGCGGTGAGACCTGGCAATCCCAGGCGACAGGGCACGAGTGGAACCTCTATGGTGTATCCGCTGTTGATTCAGACATCGCCTGGGCGGTGGGGAAAAACGGCACCATCACATATACTACAGGGGGCGGAAAGGAATGCAGGTATTTCTTCGCCGAGGGTTATACAGGGGAGGGCTTCCAGGAGTACCTCTGTCTGGGAAATCCCCAAGAAGAGACGGCACAGGTGATCATCACCTACATGTTCGGAGATGGTGTCACCGAAGAGCAAATAATCCAGGTCCCCCCATCGTCGAGAATCACCGTAGATGTCAATTCCTGTGTAGGGGAGGATAAGGAGGTCTCGGCCGAGGTTCTATCGGATAGAGAGATCGTGGCCGAGCGGCCCATGTACTTCAGCTATCAAGGCATATGGACCGGAGGCCATAGTTGCTTAGGGGCAACATCTACGGATAACTATTGGTGTTTCGCAGAAGGTTACACCGGGCCCGGTTTCGAGGAGTACATCTGTGTGTTGAATCTTGAAGATAGAAATACTTATCTAACCTTTTCATTCCAGACCCAGGAGGTAGGATTGATAGAGATCAAGGACCACTTCGTTCCTCCTCGTTCTCGTTCCACCTTCAAGGTCAACGAACTTCTTGGGGGAACAGCCTACCAGACTTCCTTAGAGCTTATGTCGAACGGCCAGGTGGTGGCTGAGCGAGCCATGTATTTCGACTATGCGGGCCTAGGAGACCACCACTGGACTGGGGGCCACTGCGTCATGGGGATCAATAGCCTTGTTCATGAGTATTATTTCGCGGAGGGCACAACCAGGGCGGGATTCGAGGAGTGGCTATGTTTGCAGAATCCCGACTCAGGTCCCTTAGAGGTTCAGGCTACATTCCAGTTAGGGGAAGGCCAGGGGGATCCCATCGAGAAGACATACGTCATTGAAGAAGATAAGAGGCTTACCGTATACGTGCCTGAGGAGGTAGGTGTGGGCAAGGATGTATCGATAGAAATAACAAGCAAGGATTGTTTCCTGGCGGAACGACCCACCTACTTCTCTTATACCTTTGACGGACTGTCGGCTCAAGGTGGGCACTGCGTTATAGGGGCCTCCGCCCCCTCTTCTGAGTGGTTCTTTGCAGAAGGATGCACCCTGCAGGGTTTTCAGGAGTGGCTGTGCCTGCAGAACCCGGGAACCGAAGACGCCACCGTCCAGATAAAGTACTTTACCCAGGAGGAGGGAGCCCTGTCCCCCAAGGAGATAAACGTCCCTGCCGGTACCAGGAAGACTATCATGGTCAATGAAGATGCCGGCCCCAATTACCAGTTATCCACCTATGTAAAGGTTGTCAACGGTACTGAAATAATCGTGGAGCGGCCCATGTATTTTAACAACTGTGGCTGCGATGGAGGTCATGATGTTTTAGGGTATGAAACTTGATATCTATATAGTCTAGAATAGTAAATAACAATCTATCTTTCCGTAGCCTCAGCAACTATATTGGCCGAGGCGTTCACAACATTGGAATCCAGTACGAGCTCCCTGATAACAGATTCGATATCCCTCTCTTCTTCAGAGAAATATAATGCATATACCTGAGGTGCATACCGCTTCTCTACATCTTGTCTATCAAAGCCGTGAGCAGCGAATATCTGATAGGCTTCTTCTTCCGCTACACCATCTTTTAGCGTTACCATGACCACACCTGGTACTCGTTCACCAGCCGCCAGTTCCTCCACTCGTGCGTCCAGAGAATCGCTGTTTTCTTCTTGGTCTGTTGGGGAAGAGGTATCTTTTCCATCCTCAATACACACACTCCCCTCGCCTCCACAACCACTTGCCAATGGAATTAGAAGAAGCAGGGTAATAAAGATGACCACAAATAACTTTCTCAATGTAACCACCCACAAAATATCCCTTATCATCTTTATTCTAACAGCTAGTCTATTGGATAGGTATTATTCGCTGGTGGTTCCATTTAAAGAATGGAAGCCGCTTTGATCTTGCGGATCCGCAACCACAATATGACCACTGAACAGGATGCAGCAGGAATTAATAGGAAATAGGAACATCAACCAGTAAACACATCAAACCCAGGTATAATCGGTATTTAAGCAATACATGCGAGATCAAGATGGAACAAGATATACTAGGATAAACATCGAGAGGGGGGTCTGAAAATCCTGGCGTCGGGGGTTCAAATCCCTCTCTCGCCACCACCATAAAACCAGGTCCGCGAGGGATTTATCCCTGGGCCTGGTTTTTGCGTCGAGTGACGGCCTGGCTGCTCATCTGCAGTAAAGGTAAGTCTAGGCGGAGTTCAACTTCACAGCGACGGTCTCGCCCCGAGCGCATTCCTGGCCATCGCAGTAGAGAGAGCACATGACCACCGTTTTGCGTTCCCCCATCTCCTTGATCCTCGCCCGCAAGGTCACGGGCTTGCCCAAGGGTGTCGGCCGCAGGTACTCGATGCACATGGAGCCGGTTACGTACATGAGGTACGGCTCCGTTCCCACCTCTCTTCCCTGCGCCCGGTATGCGGCCGCGCATGCGGTGTTCACGCTGTGACAGTCTATGATAGTCGCGATGATTCCGCCGTTGAGGTAACCGGGAAACGCGATATGGTAGGGCTCGGGTTGCCAGGTGCATACCGTCTCGTCCCTGTCGCCGTCCCAGTAGCTTTTAATGCGCAGCCCGTGCTCGTTCTTTTCGCCGCAACCCCAGCAGTACATGCCGGCCTCCGGCCACTGGTCCTGGATGGCTTCTCGCTCCATGTCCCGAATCACTCCCTCGCTAGTGGGATCCACCGCCATGCCTTCCATGCTGCGGCTATCGCTGCAGGCGCGCCCTTTCCGTATATGCGATAAGGTGCCAATATTTTATCATCCGGAGGGCAGGCCCGGGCGTATTTGGCCTGGCGCTGTTCTGTGCGTCCATACTGCTCTTATCCGCATTTCTGAAGGATTGCAGCAGTTGTCCACGCGCGTTGTGACCATGCTTTATACGTCGGCCGGCAGGAGTAACATTGAACCTAAGGATACATCGGGCCGGCCATTGCCGGCACGCTGGATCGCTATCTCGGTCCCGCAGCGGCGGTTTATGTCATATCATGGTGTCAGCGTCGAGATGAGATTCCGAGGGAAGGCTGCGAAGGGAACCGTCGCCATGGATTTCCAGGAGACCGGCCCGTGCAGGTGTGTCGTGAGCACCGATGCCGGGATGGTCGAGGGCAGGCTTGAGGAGGGGATATGGGAATTCCTCGGCATCCCCTACGCGGCTCCGCCCACCGGCGAGCTGCGCTGGCGGCCGCCCCGGCCGGTGCCCGCCTGGGACGGCGTGCGGCCCTGTAAGCAGTTCGGCGACTCATGCCCGCAGCCCGAGGCGGCCTGGTACGGTCTGGGGAGCCTCGGGGAGGACTGCCTGTATCTCAACGTATGGGTGGCGGCGGGGGAGGCGGGGGAACCGCTCCCGGTCATGGTATGGATACACGGGGGTGCCTTCCTCACGGGTTCGACTTCGCTCGAGCTTCAACACGGCACGCCCCTCTACAGCGGGCGCGGGCTGGCCGGGCGCGGCGCCGTGGTGGTCACCATCAATTACAGGCTGGGACCCTTCGGCTTCCTGGCGCACCCGCTGCTCTCCCGCGAGTCCCCCGAGGGCGTGTCCAGCAACTACGGTCTGCTGGACCAGCTGGCTGTCCTGCGGTGGGTGCAGCGTAACATCGGCGGCTTCGGCGGCGATGCCTCGCGCGTCACCCTCTTCGGGGAGTCGGCGGGCGCCACCAGCATCCTGGACCTAATGGTCAGCCCGCCGGCGGAGGGCCTCTTCCGGGGCGCCATAGCCGAGAGCCCCCCCTTCTGGATACGGCACCTCCTTCCTCCCGCATACCGCTCTCTTTCCAGGGCCGAGGAGGTGGGCGTGAGATTAGCGCAGGCCTTGGGTAGTGACGGCTCGGCCGACATCCTGGCTGACATGCGCGCCAGGAGCGAGGAGGAGTTACTGTCCGCCGCCCGCCTGGAGATCGGGCTGCTGCCCGGCGGCATGGATTTCGGGCCGGTAGTGGACGGGTCGCTGCTCCCGGACCGGCCGGAGGCCCTCTACCTGGAGGGAAAGCAGCATGACGTCGATCTCATCGCCGGATGCAACCGCGACGAAGCCAACTTCTTCCTCGCCGGCCTCGACTGCTCCGGCTCTGACTACACGGAGTTCGTGCATCGCATGGCGGGTGGAGCGGCGGAGGAGGTGCTGCGCCTTTTTCCCCCGGGGGAAGGCGGGGAAGCGAAGAGCTCCTTGAGCGAGATGGTCACCGCCCTGGAGTTCTGGGCGCCGTGCCGGTTTCTCGCCAGGTGCTTAAGCGAGGCGGGAGGAAACGCATACCTGTACCATTTCGACCGGGTTCCCCCCACCGAGGAGGGAAGGGCCCTGTGCGCATGCCACGGTTCCGAGATCCCGTACGTCTTCGGTGAACTCGATCCCGCCCGGGGATACGAGGATGACGACAGGGAGCTTTCGCGTACCATCATGGATTACTGGGTGAACTTCGCCCGCAGCGGAGACCCTAACGGCAAGGGGCTGCCCAACTGGCCGGCATACCATGCTCGGACCGATCTCAGCCTGGAGCTGGGGAACGGAACGGCCGTAAGGTCCGGGCTTCAACGGGAGGCCTGCGAACTCGCGGAGCGCATCAAGGGGTCAAATCTTTATTTTTGAATTCCTTTCCATAATATAACATTTGAATCTCCTACAAGCTATTATTCCAGCCTCTGCGTGCACTTCCAAAATGTCGCAGACAATAGGGTTATCTTTTTCAGCGGCATCATATAGATATCAAGACTTGAAGACCGCCCAAAATAATGATATTGTAATATATTATATATAACATTGTTAATAAGTATATAATATTGTATTCTGATTTCTGGAAGCGGATTGTTCACAGGCGAACCGATAAGTCATGGCTAGGCCACTAAGGATCGAATATCCAGGCGCATGCTATCATGTGATCTCTCGAGGTGTGGGAAAGAGGGATATCATACAAGGCTGGAAAGATATTGATTCATTCATGCGCCTTCTCACCAGGATTACCGGCAGATATAATTTCATATTCTATGCATACTGCATAATGAAAAATCATTATCACCTTCTTCTGGAGACACCCGATGGAAACCTCGCTAAGGGCATGCAGAACTTTAACAGCACTTATGCTATTGGATACAACAAGAGACACGAAAGGGTAGGACACCTGTTTCAAGGCAGATACAAAGCATTCGTTGTGGAAAAGGAGGAATACCTCCTGGAGTTATCCCGTTACATTGTGCTTAACCCAGTACGAGCAGGAATCGTCGACGAACCAGCTTCTTATAAGTGGAGCAGTTATAGAGAGATGATGGGCATGAGGAGGTCATCGAAGTTTCTGAAATCGGATTTCATCCTGTCTCACTTCTCCGAGAACATAGTGACGGCCAGGCGACTCTATAAAGAATTTGTATATTCAGGCTTTGATGCAAAACCTCCCCAACCCATCAGGGGAGTAATATTGGGAGGGGATGGCTTCTTGAATAAGATAGAACAGTATCTTGAGAGGAATCGGAAGATCGAAGATATTCCGCGCAAGGAAAGATTTTGTGACCGCCCATTACTCGAAGATATATTCAGTAAACGGGAAGATATTCATATCAAGGAAGACAGAAACAGGAAGATCCGTGTCGCGTCCAATCAATATGGCTATTCACAGGTGGAGATCGCAAATCACCTTGGCCTTCACAGCTCAACAATAAGCGTTATCATTGGAAAGGCAGAACGCTAATTACCATATAATGGTTGTAAATTCAAAAATAAAGATGTGACCCTTAGATAAAGTCGCGCAGTTTCTCAAGGGCGTGGAAGAGCACCGGGCAGACGAGGTAGTTGGCGCTGATGTTGTCAAGCTTGGTCTTGCTGTCAACCGCCAGGGAGAAGGGATACTCGCGGCAGGAGTCGGGGCGCGCCTTGTACAAGGTACACATGTCGTCTTTGAGGAAGGGGCACGGCCGGTCGTTCAGGCACGTGTCTCCGTCCTCGTTCCTGGTGACGTACCTGGCTCGGAACTCGGAGCGCTTCATGCCCAGGGCTTCGGCAAGCCGCGCGATGTCTTCGGTCTCCAGCACCACGTAAGCCTCCTTGCAGCATGCCGCGCACCTGGTACAGTCGAAGTGGGGCATGATCTCCCGCATCAGTTTCTTCAGGCGAGCGTCCAGCTTGCGCTCGGAGACACGCGATACCTTCAGCCAGTCGAGGAAAGCGTCGACTTCATCCTCGCGCTCCGCCGCCTTCTTCTTTATCTTCTTGAGGTCGGTCTCCATGTCGTTCCCTTCCGTTGTTGTCTTCCGGCACCGTTGTCTTCAGCATTATATCCTAGCCGCAACGTACGACGTTAACCAGAACATGCATGCATGGTCAAGCAATGCCCTGCGAGGTCATCGGGAAAGGACGCCAGGGAGTTTTTTTCCTGGCGGGCGTGAAAGCCTTCTGCCTTTTTTTGTCTCGGGCGGATCCCTGACGGAGGGATCAGAAGACGTGCTCGTCCTCTTTGTCGAAGTCGAAGTCTTGCCTCGCTTTGACCAGATAGACGCACCCCTCGTGCAGATCCGTAAAGTACAGTCCTCCCGGTCCAAAGCTCAGGCCTGCAGGCGCTCCGGGTCCGTCGCCGATATAGGTCACGAACTCGTCATATGATTTTATTCCCGTGGCATCTTCGTTGATGCGCATCTTCACGATCTTCTTTCCCTTTATGTCTCGGCCCTCCTGGTAGGAGTTGCCGAACAACGCGACGAACAGCTCGCCTGTGTACTTCTCGTGAAATTGTCCTTCCTGCATGAAGGCGAGAGCTGTGGGGGCTTGCGTGAAATGCCACCAGAACAAGGCGTTACGGCGCATATCTGGATACCACCCATGGTTGGAGCCGGGTTGCACCCGGGCCAGGACATCGTTGGTGGCCGGACCGTTAACCGTTACGTAGAGCGAGTCGTCTTCCCTGCGCCACGCCGCACCGAAAGGATTCCTGAAGCCCTTCGCGAAAACGTAACTCCCCCTCGTCGGGTTGTCGTCGGGGATCGAACCATCCAGGTTCATCCTCAGGATCTTGCCTCTCAGGTCGTTGTCGTCCTGGGGCGCGTCCTCCCATGCGCCGCCGTCTCCGACGTTGACATACAGCATCCCATCCGGCCCTATCGTCACATCCTGGATCTGGTGGGCCCTGCGGGTCGAGGGTATGCCGTCGATGATCACCTCAGTATCGTTCGCTCTCATCCCGTCATCGCTTTTCATCCGGACGACCTTGTTCTTTATCTCGTCTTTATCCTTGTAGATCATCGATGCGAACACACCGTGACCTTTCGGATCGGTGCAGATCCCGGTGACCCCCGATTCCCCCTCGCCGGGCATGTCCGCCCTGGCGTCAAAATTGAGGATGTCTTTTGCGAATGCGCTTACGTTCCAATCTCTGTCGATCACCGCTATGCGCCCGTACAGCTCCGTCACGTAGGCAAGCGCCTTGCCTTTTCCGTCTTCTGTGAATACGATGTTCACCGGCAGATGCAGCCCCTCTGCCTTCAGTTCCATCTCGAACCCGGGAAATACCCACCAGTCGCTTTCCATCTTACGTTCCTCCTTACTCACCTGCGCTTTATCAGACATCCGCTTTATCCATATGGCAAAGTTCCCAGAGAGGAGTATCTTTCGTTGAGCCCGTTCAGGAATTCGATGTCCTGCTGGCTGATCTCGAAGTCGAAGACATCAAGATTTTCTTCCTGGTGTGATCTCTGGTTCGCTTTGGGCAGGGGTATCGTACCCAACTGCAGGTTCCAGCGCATCAGCACCTGGGCGGGGGTCTTTCCGTAGTTATCCGCAACCCGGACGAGCCTCTCATCGTCCAGGCGCTTGGTCCTGGTGAGCGGACTGTATGCCTGGATGACGATGGCATTCCTTTCGCAGTAGTCGCGCATACGCCTGCTGTGCCCGAACGGGCTCCACTCTATCTGCTGTACCGCCGGGACTTCTCCTGTCGCCGCTATCAAGTCCTCTATCTGTGCTATCGAGTAATTGCTCACGCCTATGTCGCGGGCCAGCGCCTCGTCGCGCGCTTTTATCAGCCCCTCCCACAGCTCTACACCCGGCCCTCCCGGAGGAGGCCGGTGTATGAGTATCAGGTCCGCGTAGTCGAGGTCCATCTCCTTGACGTATGCGCGTGAGGCCTCGAAAGCGTCATCCGTCTCTTCCACCTTGGTCTCGATATACAACTCGCTTCTGGGCATCCCCGATGCTTTGACCGCCTCGCCGATGGCCGGCTGCGTATAGTAATCCCACGCCGTATCGATGAGCCGGTACCCGAGTTCGAGTGCGTACAATACCGTGTCCGCGGTATCTATCGTCATCTGCCAGGTACCCAGCCCAATGACCGGTATCGTGTTCCCCGAGCGCAGTGCGATCCTGTTAACCATAACTTACAGGATACCCTTCATAAACCCGCGGAAAACCTCGCTTCCAGACGCGATGCCGTCATAATGCCAGCTCCAGGTTTCGGGCGCTATGGGTTCGGGATATAATCGATATACCTGAAGCCGCTGTAGGGGGTGCGCGGCTGGTATCCACACGGAAGGGGATGGCCATGAGAGTTCTGATCACGGGAGCTGCCGGATTCATCGGTTCAAACCTTACCAGGAGGTTGCTCGAGCGCGGAGACGAGGTGCGCGGACTGCTCGTGCCCGGGGAGGCGGACCGCGGCCTCGAGGCGGCGGGCATGGAGGTCTTGCGGGGTGACCTCACCGAACTCTCCAGCATCCGGGGAGCGGCAGAGGGATGCGAGAAGGCGATCCACACCGCCAACCGCACGCTCGACTGGGGCACGAAAAAGCAATTCTTCTCCATCGGCGTGGACGGAACCCGTAATATCCTCGAGGAATGCGCCGGCAAGGTCGAGCGCTTCGTCTACCTCAGTTCGGTTGCGGCATACGGCCTGGGCGTACACATGAAAGACTTCGACGAGAACACGCCCCTGGTGAAGACGGGTATCCACTACGGCGACGCCAAGGCCGAGGCGGAGCAGATCGTCAGTACGTATACGGCCCGGGAGATCATGGACACCACCGTCATCCGGCCCTCCAACGTCACCGGGCCGGGGAGCGTGTGGGTGAGGGAGATCCTGGACGTCATGAGTAAGGGACCGCTGCCGCTCATGGACGGCGGGCAGTGGAGCGCCAGCCTTGTCTACGTGGAGAACCTGGTGGATGGCATAATCGCCGCCATGGACAGCGATACAGCCCGCGGAAGGACCTACAATATCCGGGACGATTACGAGATCACCTGGGGGGAATACGAGGAATGGTTGGGAGGTCTCATCGGCAAAAAGCCCTTCGGTTCGCTCCCCTTCAAACTCGCGTGGAGATTGTCCTGGCTGGTGCAGGCCGCCTTTTTACCGTTCAAGGTACGTCCGCCCATCACCGCCCTGGGGGTGGGGGTCCTGGGCAGGGACCTCGATGTCAGCAACCGCCGCGCCAGGGAGGAGCTGGGCTGGAAGACCCGCATCCCCTGGGAAGAGGCCCAGGCCGCAATAGAGAGATGGGTACGCACGGAATACAAGACAAACGTTTGACAGTATGTATCGCGTAAGCGACAGCGCCGTCTGCGGCGCAACGGTGTCCCAGCGCCTGGACATTTCCGAATGTCCGGGCCTGGCACGCGTACATGGGGATGAGGATGCAAGCGATTGCGGCGCGGCGGTGTCCCAGCGCCTGGACATTTCCGAATGTCCGGGCCTGGCACGCGTACATCCGGATGAGAACCAGGTGAGCGATCAACAGGGAGGTATGACCAATGGGTGAGGTGCACGGAGGCCACGTAGTAGCGGAATACCTGAAGAAAGTCGAGGGGATCGACACCATATTCGCCCTCTCGGGCGGGCACATAGCGCCCATATTCGATGGGTGCCTGGACCTGGGCGTCCGCATCATCGACGTGCGCCACGAGCAGGCTGCGGTGATGATGGCCCACTCATGGTCCATATTCAAAGGCAGGCCGGGGGTGTGCCTGGTAACCGCAGGACCCGGTTTCACCAACTCCCTCACCGGTGTGGTCAACGCCTACATGGAGAACGTCCCCGTCGTCATCATCAGCGGGATGGTGGCCATACGCGACCTGGACAAGGGAGCCCTGCAGGACATGGACCAGCAGGGCATGATAAAGCCGGTGGTCAAATGGGCGGGGAGATGCCACGAGACGGGCAGGATCCCGGAGTACCTCGATACGGCCTTCCGCCAGGCCGTGACCGGCCGGCCGGGACCAGTCTTTCTGGAGATAGCCCCCGAGGCCCTCTACCTCGCGGTGGAGGAGGAGGGGATAAGCTACCCGGACAGGGCGGCCACCAGATATGCGGTAGCCCCCGCCGAGGCCGACGTCGCGCAAGCCGTGGAGCTGCTCAACGCCGCGGAGAGGCCCCTCTTCGTCGGGGGCAGCGGTATAGCGCACAGCGATTGCGCGGAGGAGGTCAAGTCCCTGGTGGAGAAGGCGGGCATCCCCACCCTGCTCTTCGACAACGGAAGAGGCGCCGTCCCCGACGAGCACCCCCTCTCCCTCTGGGACGGTGGGCTCATGGGCGTGCTGGCTGCCACCTCCATGGCCGACGTCGTCCTCGCCGTCGGCGTCAGGTTCAACTGGGTGCTCAACTTCGGGGACCCCCTGGCGAACGCAAAGGTCATCCGGGTTGATATCGACCCCGCCGAGGTGGACCGCAACCGCGCGGCCGACGTCGCCCTGGTGGGAGACGCAGGGGTCGCGCTGCGCATGATCGACGGGGGTATCGAGGAGAAGGATCGCGGCGCCTGGCTGGATACCTTGAAGAACACCTTCGCCGCCTTGACAGCGGGGGAGAAGGAAGCCATGCAGACAGCCGCCGACCCCATCCACCCCTTCCGCATCACCAGGGCCTTGAGGGAGGCCACCGGCGACGACGCCATCTTCATCCTCGACGGTGGCGACACCGTCTACTTCGGCATGATAGGGCTGCGCGCCAGGGAGATGTCGGGGGTCATAGGCAGCGGGACACTCTTCGGGTGCCTCGGCACCGGGGTGCCTTTCGCCATCGGGGCCAAGCTGGCCCGACCCGATAAGACCGTAATACTCCTCACCGGGGACGGCTCCTTCGGGCTCAACGCCATGGAGATGGAGACCTCGTGCCGCCACGACGCCCCCATCCTGGCCGTGATCAGCAACGACCAGGCCTGGGGCATGGTCAAGCACCACCAGGAGCTCTATTACGAGGAATGCCGCGTGTGCGGGACCGAGCTCGGGGTCATCCACTACGAGAAGGTCATGGAGGCCTTCGGCGGCCACTCCGAGTTCGTAGATAAGGACGAAGATATTCTGCCGGCCATCAAGCGGGCGCTGGAGTGCGGGGGGCCGGCATGCGTGAACGTGATAACAGACCCCACGATAACCAGCCCGGCGACGGTGATGTTCGTAGAGGCCTTCAAGCTCGATCAAGCCGGCGCCTGAGCGCGCTCAGGCGGGGACCCTGCCGTAGAAGAGGGTCTCGGTGAAGAAGGCGTAGTAACCCGGCACGTCCAGTATGAAATGCGGGGAAGCGGGGTCGCACAGCCGCTGCAATAGTCCCCGGTCCTCCGGCGCCAGCTCCTGCTCTACGTCCGGCCAGCGCATCTCGATGAGGGCCAGCAGGGCCGCGCGCACATCCTCCTCCAGGGGCGCCTGGAACTCGCCGATGAGAGTGCGGGCGCGTGGGCCCTCCAGGCCGGCGGCCTGGAACCAGCCCAGGGCGCGCATGTAGTGCTTTTGCGGAGACGTGCCCATGGTGAAGGGGGCGATCCCGGAGGCGGTCGCGTTGAGGCGCGCCTCCAGCAGCGGGTACCCCGGGAGCAGCAGCTGGGAGGACCACACCATCAAGGACACGGTGCCGCCGGGTTTGACCACCCTGGCCAGCTCTTTTATGAGCTCTAGCGGTTCGCGGGCCGGGTAGCCGGCACAGTCCACGCTCCATATCCAGTCGAAGACGCGATCCTCGTAGGGAAGCTTGTAGATATTCCCCTCCCTGAAATCTATCCTCTCTCCGTAACCGGCCTCTAGCGCTATCGCCCTGCCGTAATCCAGGAAATCCCGCGATATGTCCAGCCCGGTCACGTGCCCGTCCGCCCCCACGGCGTCGGCTAGGAGCATGGTCTGCAGGCCGATGCCGCATCCCGCGTCAAGGCCCCGGCTCCCCGCCGCAAGCTGCAGGCATGCGATGGCGTCGAGGATATATGAACTTCTGAGGGGATCGCTCTCGTAGAGTTTCCAGGCGTAGTCGTCGCTTCCGGGTATAAGTGGCGCGATATCGCGCCAGTCCAGCTTCCCGTATTCGCCCATACGTGCTCCATGCTTCTGCGCTATTTCCATGCAAGCCTAAGAGAGCGGCGAGGCGCGGCAGGGCGTTATTCCTCTCCGCTCTTCTCGTCGCAGCTGGGGCATTTCCACCCCTGCCTGTTGCGGCCCGATTCGGCCGGTACCGCGTCGCCGCATCTGCCGCAGCGGTATCTGCCCGTTCCATCCTGCATTATGTAGCTGTCGCCCTCGATGCGCAGGGCTTTGCCCGCGAAGAGGGCGTTGATGACTTTAGCCCTGGCGTCACCCAGCATGCGCTGGATAGTCTGCCGCGATACTCCCATCTCCCTGGCAGCATCTTCCTGGTACATCCCCTCCAGGTCCACCAGGCGCAAGGCCTCCAGTTCCTCGATCTTCAGGACGATCTCCTCCAGCTCGTTTATGGGAATGCCGCGCGGCTTGAAGTACGCCGACTTGGGCGACTCCTGCACCAGCTTTGGCTTTGCGGGCCTGGGCAACGCTTACTCCTTTTGATGTGAAGGCTCCTATATACATATTCTAGCTTAAATGCCGGGCAACCTGTCCCGGCGCTTTTTTTCCGTCGTGAGCAGGGCCGGTTCCTGCACGAAAGATTTCGTCGCGGCGGCGCGGGCCCTTGAACGGAAGGGCGGCATGGGGTACTATAATAAATAGCATATGTATAATAACATTAATGGGGAGGACAGCCCGATGCCTCTACAGCACGAGCATAAGGTGGCCGTCGCGACCGTCGATGGCGAGGTCATAGCATCTCATTTCGGCTGCGCGCCTTACTTCCTGGTATGCACGGTGAGGAAAGGAAAGATAACCTGCAGGGAGCTGCGCGAAAACCGCAAGGAGTTTCTGCGCATGAGGGAAGACAGCCACGGCGACTGCTGGGATATGATAGAAGGCCTGCTTCCGGACGTAAAGGTGATGATAACCTCGGGCATGGGCGAGAACGCATACGTCGGTTTCCTGCGGCGGGACGTCCTGCCCATAATCACCACGCTCTCGGGCGTCGAAGAGGCCGTCGATGCCTATCTCAAGGACGGACTCAGGGATTATCCCCAGATGGTGCACCATTCCAGGCGCGGCGAGAGGTGCACGAAAGATCCTTATGGTGCGGACAAAGACGTGGGGTGATACGGCCTAGAGGCCGGACACTCCCAGGTCCGCGGCTATCTCCATGCGCATCAGGTCCCGCGATCCCCAGTACAGCTGCAGCCCCTTGGCGTCCCGGTAAAGGCTGGAGAGCCTGCTGTCCACGGTGTAGCCGTAGGCGCCGGCCATCTCCAGCGCCGCCGAGGCTATCTGCTCGAGCCGGCTCGTGCTGAAGAGCTTGAGCATGTTTATCTCCTCTACGCAGGGCCTGCCTGCGTCCAGGGACGCGGCCGCCTGCTGCAGGCAGGTACGCATGGATGCTATGGAAGTCGCCATGTCCGCGAGGCGGAAGTACAGTCCCTGGTGCTGGACGATCCTCCTGCCTCCCTGCACCCTCTCTTTTGCGTAGCCGGAGGCTTCCTCCAGGCATGCAGCGGCCATCCCGGCAGCGAGCGCGGCCGTGAGCAGCCTGCCTCCCGCCAGGAGCCGCCGCAGCCCGTCCCGCTGCAGCCCGTCCCCCAACAGGTTGCCGGAGGGGACCCTGCAGTCCTGCAGCAGTACCGCGTGGTTGGGTAGGTTGTCCCACCCGGCGAAGCGGTAATGGTGTACGAGGTGGAACCCGGGAGAGCTCCCGGGCACGTAGACGGCGGCCAGGCCGGCCCGGCTCCTTACCACCGCGAGGATGGCGCACTCCATCTCCTGCCCGGTGTTGGTCACGAAGCACTTATTGCCGTTGATAACCAGGTCCTCTGCGTTTACGTCCAGCGAGGTACTTACCGCGTCGTAATCGGTGCCCGCTTCCGGCTCGGTGAGCGCGACACCTCCCAGGACCTCTCCGCGGGCAAGGGGAGGCAGAAGGCGCTCCGCCTGCTCCCTTCCCCCCCAGAGCATGATGCCGTCACAGCAGGAGAGATGGGCGCTCAGCATCAGGGCCAGCAGCGCTTCGGCCCTGGCGGTCTCCTCCACGATTATCGCGGCCTCCTGCCAGCCTCCACCTTCCCCGCCCGCCTCGACCGGTACCAGTATTCCCAGGTAGCCGGAGGCGGCCATGGAGCTGATCCTCTCGCGCATGGTGGCCGTGTCCATCACTTCGTAGGAACGCAGGGAGCGCATGCCCCTGTTCACGCAGGCATAGACCTCTCCCCGCAGCATGTCGTGCACTTCGCCCTTTTCGTTCTCCACGCACCCTCTCCTTTATCCGCAAACGCTCTCCGTCCATTTTACCCGCATGCGCCCGGCGCGCACCAAGATTATCGGGGCGGCGAGCTTCCCTTTCTTGTTCGTGCGGGCATGGCCGCACGCAGGCTCTGTCTCCGGTGCGGTGGAAGGGTGTTAGAATATACGAATGCGCCCGTAAGCTGGCAGGAAGGATGAGGGCGTCCTCAACACTGGAGGTTGCATCGAACATGGTTTGCAGGAAAGATCTCGTGGTCGTCAAGATGAACGACCTGCATTGCCGCGCTCTCGACGTGCGCGACCATCTCTTGCGGGGCGACAAGCTCCTGCTCATCAAGCAGGGTAAGCCCATTGCGATCATAAGGCCGCTCTCGCAGGGCGCGCGGATGCCCCGCGAGGTGGTAGTGAGGAGCATCTCCTATGTCGACCGGCACCGCAGGGAGTTCGCCCTGGAGCTGGCCGAGGGCACGAGGATAATATTCACCTACAAGGGAAAAAAGATAGCCCTGGTCGACCCGCACGTACCCAAACACCTCCTTTAGCCTGGGGTCAGCCCTCCATTTTCAACAACGAGGGTCAGGCCTCCACGTTCCAGGCCGATCGTGGCCCCGGGCAGGTGACCGGGGGGGGCAGGTTCCAGGAAATGCGCTTGGGTTCAAGCTCTCATACCGTGAGGGGATAACGCCCGTATTCGTGTGCGGCCTCCACCATCCAGCGCAGCCTCTCCACGGATATCTCGGGGTGGGAATGGTCGGGGGCCAGGATGTAGCCTCCTCCGTAGCCCGCATCGTGTATGGCCTGCTTTACCGCCGCGAATACCTCCTCCCTGCTCGCGGAGACGAGGATATGGGTTATGTCCAGGTTGCCGATGAGACACATGCGTTCTCCCACCAGTTCCTTGGCGGTGGCCAGGTCCATGCCGGCCGTGGGCTCCAGTGGATGCACGCCGTCGAACCCGCAGTCGGCGAACCACTCCAGGAGCGCTGTGGTGTTGCCGCAGGAATGGATGATGATCTTCATGCCCTGAGAATGGGCCGTCTCCACGATACGCCGGTAGGAGTTTCCGAAGAGCTCTTCGATGAGGCGGGGGTTGAGCATGGGGCCGGACTTGAAGGCCAGGTCGTCGGCATAGACCATGGCCGGGAGGCCGGCATCGGCCACGGCCTCCACCAACATGCAGTAGAGGTCGGCGTGGAACCCGATCATGCGCTCCAGGAACTTCCGTTCCTTGCGCGTGGCCACTACGAAACGCTCGAATCCCAGCGGCTGCCAGGTGTTCTCGAAAATCCCGTAGGAGCAGAAGGCGAAGATAAACAGTTTCTCCCCGTATTTCTCACGCAGGCGGGAAAAAGCGCGGTTGACCTTGGCGGGCAGGCGCAGCAGCGGCTTCTTGTCCCATGCCCGCCAATCGTCGGGGCTGGTGATGAGGCCTTTGCGGTAGGTGGGGTTGCCGAGGTTGCCGCTGGCGTCAACCACCACGTCGCTAAGACGCCCGTTCATGTCCACCATGGTCTTGGAATCCTGCATGCGCAGCACCGGGAAGAAGGTCAGCCAAGCCGCGTCGTAGCCCATCTTCTCGGCCGCCGCTGCGCCGAGGTGAAGGAAACGCTCTATTTCGATGTCCAGGAGCGAGTAACTCTTGACGCGGGAGAAAAAGCGGTCGAGCAATCCGGATAGCCTCTCCTCGGCGATCGCCCTGTGCAAGGGATGCGCTTTCCTGCCCAGGATGGTGTTGTTCGTCGCGTACTCGAGCATGAGGTCGAAGGTAGGCACGCGGTCCGGCTCTCTCACTTCCAGTGCCGCGAGCACCCTGTCGTGCTTGTCGGACATGGCTTATCACCTCCCATTGATAACGCTTAGATTAAACCACAATCGCTTGTCCGGTTGTATTGTGCCCCGAGGCAACCGGCTTCGCGCACGTTTTTAAGATCCCGGGAGCGAATGTATGAATGTATTATTCCGCCAGGGGGGCGGTGAAGAAGAAAGCCGCTCCCGCACCGGGTTGCGATTCCACCCATACACCTCCGCCCCACGCCGTAACGGCGCGCTTAACCGTGGAAAGCCCTATGCCCAATCCCGGCGATCCCGCCAGGGAGAAGTGCCTGAATGGCTCGAAGATCCTATTCTGCAGTTCGGACGGTATGCCGATGCCGTTGTCGCGTACGTGGAATACCGCCTTTCCGCCCTGCAGGCTCACGCCCACCTCGACCCTTGGCTCCGGGTGGTTCCCCATGTGCTTGACGGCGTTGCCGATGAGGTTGGTGAAGACCTGGCGCAGCTTCACGGCATCTGCGCGGAGGGGAGGAAGTTCGTTCTCCACGGAGATCTCCACCCCCCCGGCGCTGATTTCCTCCTCCAGGTCCACGAGCACTTCCATGAGTATCTCCTCGGGGTCTACCCTGTGGCTCTCTAAACCCACGTGTCCCGCCTGCGCGTATTGCAGAAGGGAGTTGATGAGGTCGCTCATGCGCTGCGCTCCCCTGGCTATGGCCTCCAGGCATTCCCTCTCGGCCTGCGTCCTTCCCTCTGCGTCCGCCTCCAGCGCGGCCTTGGTATATCCCTCCACGATGGCCACGGGCGTGAGCAGGTCGTGGGAGATGGTATGGGCGAATGCCTCCAGTTCCTCGTTGCGGTCCCGCAGTTCTTTCTCCATCGCTTTGCGGTCGCTTATGTCGCGCGTGTAGGCGACGAACCGGTAGGGGTTCCCGTCGGCATCCCTGATCAGGGCGGCGTTCAGCTCGGCGATGAAACGGCTGCCTCCCTTGCGTAGAAAGGTGAACTCCAGGTTCTTTACGGAGCTTTCGGTCAACGTGGCCTGGAGGCCGGATATCGCCCTGGCGTGGTCTTGCGGAGCGATGAGGTCGAGCGCGCTTTTTCCCAACAGCTCGTCATCGCTTTCGTATCCGTGCAGCTGCAGGGTCTGTGGGGATACGTAGACGATGTTCCCTTCCAGGTCCGTCATGGTCACGGCGTCGGGAGAGGCCGCGACCAGCGACCTGTGCATCTCCTCGGACGCCCTCAGCTCCTCCTGCACCGCCTTGCGGTCCGTTATGTCGCGGAAACTGAGCACAATCCCCTTTACCGCGGGGTGTTCGAGGAAGTTCCTGCCGATGCCCTCCATGTGCAGCCAGGACCCGTCCTTGTGCTTTACGCGTACCTCCAGTAGGGGCGAGAAGGTATCGTCATGGACGGCGGTACTCACGATCTTTGTCGCCCATTCCAGCTCCTCAGGGTGGACCAGCATGAGGCCAGCGGAGCCCTTCAATTCCTCGGGACTGTAGCCGAGCAGGGTCCTCGAGGCCTGGTTGGCGTACTTGACCTGCGCGGTTTCGTCGATTATGAGGATGAGGTCCATGGTGTTCTCCACCACCGCCCGGAAATGCTCCTCGCGCTGCTTCAGCTCCTCCTCCATGCGCCTGCGTTCCGTGATATCCCGGGAGGTGACCACGAAACGTTCCACCTCCGGGTCGTCCAGGAGGTTGTTGGCGATGGACTCCAGGAAGCGCCAGGTGCCGTCCTTGTGCATGAAGCGGTATTCCTTGTATTCCGTCGGCCCGGCCACCTTGATGTTTTTCATAAAGGATTCGAGCACCGCTTCGCGGTCGTCGGGGTGGACGAGCTCGAAGGCGTATCTGCCGTTCAGCTCGTCGGGTTCGTATCCCAGTACGCTGCGTATGGACGAGCTGTTGAAGACGATGCGCCCCTCCGTATCGAGGACCGTGAGCATGTCCAAGGTACTGTCGATGAGGTGGCGGTAATACCTGTCCTGCAAGGCTGAAGGCTCGCCCGCTCCTGCCTGCTGGCCTGCAGCGTCCTCGCGCCGGGCGGCCCCGCTTCCTTCTCGAGCCGTCCCCTCGCGCGGATTATCGCTCGTCTCGTTTGTGTCCATCAACCCCCGGCCTCCGTGCACTTATCGCCCTGAACGGCCTTGTGGGATGAGCCGTTAAGAAGATTTTACCTTATTCTGGATGCAAAAACACCGCACCCGGGCGCAGCGCCGAGTTAAAACCGCGAGAAGGTGGGAATGTAGACAGGGGAGTAGATTGCCGCCGATGCGCCTGGCGTTGTAAGTTAAGCGCATACATGCTCGTATATGACCGGGAGGAGATAGAGGTTGTGAACCGCGCGGGAGAAGAAGGAACGGCCCTGGAGCTGGAGAGGCTGCGCCGCCGCATCGCCGAGCTCGAAGAAGCCCTCGCCGGGGAGAGGGAAGCCGGCGCCGTCCTGGCCGCGCGGCACGAAAAGGACGAGGAAGCTCTGCGCGCGTACGCTTCAGCCCTCGAGGAAAGGGTAAAGGAGCTCGCATGCCTGTACGGTGTCTCCAGCGTACTGGCAAGGCACGACATACCCATTGAACATGTACTGCAGCAAGCGGTCGAGGTAATACCATCCGGCTGGCATCATCCCGAATCCACCTGTGCCAGGATGATCCTGGGCGATAGGGAATACCGCAGCGCCGGCTTCGCGATGACTGCCTGGGTGTTGTCCTGCCCCATAGAGGTCCGCGGCGGGGAGAGTGGCGTGCTGGAGGTCTACTGCGGGGAACATGCGCCGGGCCTGCACGGGGGGCCTTTCCTCGCGGAAGAGAGAGACCTCGTCAAGGCTCTCGCGGAGAGGATCGGGTGGGAATTGGAGCACAGGCACGTGGAGGAAGCGCTCAAGGAGAGCGAGGAGAGATACCGCCTCATCTACGACTTTTCCGGCGAGGCGATCTACACCTACGATACCGAGCTGACTCTCATCGGGGTCAACAAGAGGGCCTGCGAGTTCATCGGCTACACCGAGGAGGAGCTCCTGGGCCGCAATGCCATGGAGCTCGGCATCCTGCACTCCGGCGATATCGAGCGTACCATGTCCGACATCCAGAGGTTGTTCCGGGGGGAGGTCGTCAACGACGAACTGCGTTTTATCAAGAGGGACGGATCGGTTGCCGTCTGCGACGTGACCGGAGCGCCCCTCTACGACAGGGACGGCAGGGTAATCGCCTTCACCAACGTGGCCAGGGATATCACCGAGGCCAAGAAAGCGCAGCAAGCCCTGCGCGACAGCGAGGATAAGTTCCGCAGCGTCGTCGAACAGTCCTCCGACGGCATAGTGCTCGTCGACGGCGGCGGGGCGATCGTGGAGTGGAACCAGGCCCAGGAGCAGATAGCGGGCATAAAGCGGCAGGAGGTACTGGGGCAGTACCTCTGGGACGTACAGCACCGTTTGGCCGTGGGGGAAGCGAGTACGCCGCAGGCATACGATTCCTTGAAAAGGATGTTCCTCGATCACCGGGAGACGGGAAGGGCGCAATGGTTCGGCCGTGCGTACGAGAACGAGATAGAGAGACCGGACGGTCAGCGCCGCACTATCGAGTCCGTGGTCTTCCCCATCCGGACGAGAGAGGGCGACATGATGGGCAGCATCATCAGGGATATAACCGAGAGCAAGCTCGCGGAACTGGAGCTCAAGAGGATAAACAGGGAACTGGACACCTATGCCTACGTGGTCTCCCACGACCTGCGGGGCCCCATCTCCATCGTGATCTCGGCGAGCATGACGCTGCAGGAGATGCTCCGCAGGCCCATGGACAAGGAGAACGTCAGGCAGATGGCGCGGGCCGCGGAGATCATCGCAAGCAGCGGCGACGCCGCGCGCCGCCTCGTAGAGGACATCCTCAGCCTGGCCCAGGCCGGCAGGTCGCCGGAGGAGATGGCGGAAGTTGACGTGGGTGAGGTTGTAAGGCGGGTATTGTGGGAGAAGTCCGGAGCTATCAGGGACAGGGGCGTAAAGGTCACGGCGGACAGCGACCTGGGCAGGGTGACGGCCGATCCCACTCATGTCTATCAGGTCTTCAGTAATCTCATCGGTAACGCCGTGGCATACAACGACAACCCCGATCCCAGCGTGAGCGTCGGTCATGCGGAGATGGAGGAGGGGACGCACCGCTACTGGGTGTGGGACAACGGTCCCGGGATATCCCCGGACGCCCTGGATAAGATCTTCGCCCCCCTGTTCAAGGGCACGGGCGGCGGAACCGGGATGGGGCTTGCCATCGTGAAGAAGATAATCGATTCCTACGGCGGAGAGATAGAAGTGCGCAACGAAGGCGGCGCGCGTTTCGAGTTCACCCTGGGAGAGGCTCAACAAGGCAGGGCTATTGACCGATAGATTAAGCGTTGTTGCGGCCCGGCTCGTATGAGGCTATGGTTAAAGAGGCCGCCGCCCGGAAAAGCTCGCGGAGGGAAGGTAACCAGGAGAAGAGAGCCGGTAAAAGGAAGATGACTCAGACCATACTGATCGCGGACGATGCGTTGTTCACGCGCATGATGCTGCGGAATATCCTGTCGGATAACGGGTACAGCGCCATCGTGGAAGCGGAGACGGGAGCGGAGGCGATCTGGGCCTACGAGCGCTGGAAGCCCGACCTGATCATCATGGACATCAACATGCCCGAGATGGACGGCATGGCCGCGGCCAAGAGCATCCTGAGCATGAACCCGCAAGCCCGCATAATCATCTGCAGCGCCCTGGGGGAGAAACAACTAATGTTAGAGGCCCTGCAGGAGGGCGTCATCGACTTCATAACCAAGCCTTTCCAGCCCGACAAAGTAATGGAAGTGATCAAAAAAGCCCTCCCCTGACCCGGGGTCAGCCCTCCATTATCAACATCGGGGGTCA
>CAZGWK010000056.1:0-22676 GCA_964529285.1 uncultured Actinomycetota bacterium | reverse complement strand
CTTTTCCGGCCCGGGGCCTCCTGGTAGCGGTCTCGCTCCGCGCGCAATCCGCGGGATAAACAGAGGAAACCACAACTACACTTGCGCGCTCGCTGCGACCGACCCGGTAGGTCCCCGGGCAGGTGGGGGCGCAGACGCATTGGGTTCGCCATCGCATGTAGGTGCGCAGATCACGCGTGCCAGGCCTCCACATGGAAATGTGGAGGCGGCTGGCACCGCCGCGTCACCCTCCGGGTGCCGCTGTCGCTTACGCGATGCAAACCGTTGGGCGTTATTGCTCACACGAATGGGGTTCTACAACGTGCGTGGCAGCGCAGACGGCTTCGCTTCGTACTGACCCCGCAGTCCCCGGGCAGTGGTTTCTATATAGGCGGCTGGCACCGCCGCGTCACCCTCCGGGTGCCGCTGTCGCTTACGCGATGCAGGCTATCGCGCCGTAGTGCTCAGACATATGAGGTTCTCCTCCCTGCGGGGCTGCGCGGATGAGCTGCGGATAGGGTAGAATCGGGTGAAGGTGTTAACGGAATGACGGGAGAAGGGCTGTGTCTTCTTTTATAGACCAGCTGCTGGACTGGTTGATGCCCCTCTTTGCAAACTGGGGGTATCTCATCGTCTTTGCGGGTGTTTTTTTCGAGAGTATCTTCCTGACCGGCTGGATAGCGCCTGGTACGACCGTCCTGCTCCTGGGCAGCTTTTTCGCTGCCAGAGGGGAGCTTGGCATCTTCATGATATTGACTACGAGCGTTGTTGCGGCGCTTCTGGGAGATAACATAGGTTACGTTATCGGCAGAAGGATGGGAATGGGGGTAATAGAGAGATACGGCGGGACTCCACGCATCCGCCGCGGCATGGCGAGAAGCCAGAGGTTTTTCGACCGCTATGGCGGCGTAACGGTGCTCTTTGGACGCATGGTATCCGGTGTAGATGCGTTTATTCCGGTGACCGCAGGCATGAACGGCATGCCTCGCTGGAAGTACATGGCGTACGATATCCCCGGAGTGATGATCTGGTCGGGTGCCTTCTGTATACTGGGCTATCTGTTCGGCGAGAACTGGCGCGCGATAGACAAGGTCATAAGCTGGCTGGGCTGGGGTGCACTGGCGATAGTGATCCTGCTGGTCACGGGGCTCTTGCTTCTGAAACGGTGGAGGAAAAGCGGTGAAACCCCGCTTGAGCAACTCTAAGCGGCATCCTGAACAATGCCAGGTTTTAACCTGGCTCGTGTACGCGATGGAGCGAGTATCCTCAGCTGGTTGCGAATTTACTTCCCTTCCCGCCGTGTGCTAGAATCACGTTAATTTTGAGGCCTTCGCTTCGTGAGTACGGGCGATGTACTTTTAGGAATGCTGTCCTGACTGTTAATCCGGGGTAAAACGCAGTCGTTTTCGGGAGACAAGGCATTGGCCGGAGGTTATGCATTAGGTAAGAAGCTGCTGCTGTGCATCCTGCTGTTCGCTTTCTGGGTGTCATTAACCGCTACCCTCGCTTTGTACGACCTGGTTCTGGGAGCCGTGTGTTCGGCTTTCGTAGCGGTGATAACCGTAAGCCTGCTGGGAACGGCTCTCAATCCGCGTATCACGCCAACCGTCCTGATCAGGCTGCCGTGGTTCATGCTGCGCTTGATATTTGAGATAATCAAGGCGAATTATGACGTGGCGAAGATCATCCTGAATCCCAGGTTGCCCATAGATCCCATGATAGTCGAATACCGCACCTACCTGCCCGATGATCTTTCACGCACGGTCTTTTCCGATTCCATCACGCTCACACCGGGCACGGTCACGGTGGAACTGGAGGAAGATCTGCTGAAGGTACATTGCCTCTGTCCCTATCACGAGAAAGGCCTTGCCGGTCTGGAGAAGCTCGTCGCATGGTTGTTCGGGGTGAAGAGACATGGATGATTTCCTCACCGTTATCGCGCTGCTCATCAGCATTAACGCCGTTATCTGCCTTTACAGGGCGGTGGTTGGCCCCACCACCCAGGACCGCTTGTTGGGAGTGAACATAGTAGGAACAAAGACCCTGGTCGTGGTGGTGCTGGTCACCTTCATCCAGGCGGAGAGCTTCTTCCTGGACGTGGCAATTGTCTACGCTTTGCTCCTGTTCGTGGTCACCGTGGCCGTCTCGCGATACCTGGAGGCCGAGGGATGGGAGGAGATGAAGTAGTATGGCGGTCAACATCGTTGCCGGCGCGTTCTGCTGCATAGGCGCTTTCTTCTTCGTGGTCGGCACGACGGGCCTCATACGCATGCCGGACGTCTTCAGCCGGCTTCATCCTTCCACCAAGTGCGATACGTTGGGCGCGTGTTCCGTCATCATCGGCATGGCCGTGTACAGCGGATGGTCCTGGGACCTTCTCAAGCTCATACTCATCGCGGGTTTCGTATTGCTGTCCAGCGCTACCTGCGGACATGCGATCGGACGCTCGGCTCTCAAGAGAGGGATAAAATGCTGGAGAAAGGATAGAGAGGCGGTGGAAGATGGGCACGGCGCTTAACCTGACCTTCCTCGCGCTCCTGGTAGTCACCGCGCTCCTCGCGGTTTTCGCGCGGGATCTCCTGGCGGCGGTGATCATCTTCTCCGTTTACAGCCTGATCATGGCCTTGATGTGGCAGCGCCTGCAGGCCCCCGACCTGGCCCTCACGGAGGCCGCGGTCGGAGCCGGAGTGACGGCGGTCCTCTTCGTGGTGACCATCTTCAAGACGCGCAGGAGGGAGGAGGAAGAGGAATGAAGAAAGCCGTATCCCTTGTCTTCATGGCTGCCTTACTCGCGCTCCTCCTCTACGTGGTGGCAAACATGCCTCGCATGGGCGACCCGGAGAACCCCACCAACTCCAGCGAAGTGATAGAGCGTTATCTGGAAAAAGCCGAGGAGGAGACGCATGCCGACAACGTGGTCACGGGCATCATAATAAACTACAGGGGCTACGACACATTGGGAGAGGTAACGGTCATCTTCTGCGCCCTCGCCGCTGTCCTTGCCGTCCTGGGAAGAGAGAAACGCGGCAGGATATATGCATATGCCGACCATTCCAAGGTGCCACCCTCGGTGATAGTCAAGACCATGGTGGCCTTCCTGGTGCCCTTCATTATCCTCTTTTCCATCTACACTATGTTGCACGGCGAGATATCCCCGGGAGGCGGGTTCCAGGGTGGGGCTATCGTAGGCGGCAGCATGATTATCTTCACCACCATCTTCGGATTATACGAATCCTCTCAGCGCATCCCCCAGAAACTGCGCCTGCCCCTGGAGGGATCCGCGGTGGTCACGTTTTTCGTCGTCGGAGTGCTGGGGCTCGTGGGGGGAGGGAACTTCCTGACCCTTGCATGGCCGAATATCGCCGGGAACCTGCAGCCTTCCCTGGTGGTCTGGCTGACCGTACTGGTAGAGATAGGTATCGGATTGGGTGGCGCCATGGTCCTGATATCCATCCTCTTCAGCATGATACGGGAGGAGGAAGAGATTGCGGTTGTTCCATAACTATCATTACATAGTGGCCATGCTTCTCTTCTGCATAGGGCTGTACACGGTGATCGTGCGCCGTAACATCATCAAGAAACTTATAGGATTGAACATCATGGAAACCTCGGTTTTCCTCTTCCTGATTTCCCTTGGGTATCTCGAGAACGGCATCGCACCCGTTAGAGCGGGCGGTGCAGATCCCTCACGCATGGTCAATCCTCTTCCCCAGGCCCTCATCCTTACGGGCATCGTGGTGGCGGTCAGCGTCACCGCTCTGGCCCTTTCCCTGGTAATTCTCCTCTACCGCCAGTACGGCACCCTTGACGTGGACCGCCTTTTCCGTGGCGAGGAGGCGGAGGAGGAAACGGTGGGGGACGAGGGGGGAGCCGCCTAGATGGGCGCTTACCGCCATTTCCCCATCCTGATGATAACCATACCATTGGTATGCGCGGTGCTCCTGCCCTTCCTGGGATACCTGAGACGCAAGTGGGTCGCCTGGGCTGCGCTCATCCCATTGATCGCCTCCACCGTACTGGGCTTTCTGCTCATCGGCAAGATACCCGCGGACGGGTCCCTTTCCTATCATCTCGGGAATTGGGCACCTCCGTGGGGTATCGAGCTGCGCGTGGACCTCGTGGGGCTGTTTCTGATGATAGTAATATGCGCCATCACGCTCCTGGCTCTGGTGTTCTCACGGCGCTATATCGAGAAAGAGGTCTCCGGCGGGCGCCTGACCGCATATTACGTGCTTTTCCTGCTCATGTCGGGAGCCATGCTCGGTTTCGTGGCGACCGGGGATATATTCAACCTTTTCGTGTTCATGGAGATCCTGGCCCTCTCCTCCTACGCTCTGGTGGCTATCACCGGCAATCGCGATGCGGTACGCGCCGCTTTCAAGTACGTCCTCATGGGAGCTCCTTCTTCCATCATGGTTCTGCTGGCCATAGCTTTCGCTTATTCGGCCACCGGGACGCTGAACATGGCGGACATGGCGGGACACATTGCGGAGTCCGGATATACCGTGGTGCTTATCGTATCCTTTATACTTTTTGTCATCGGGTTCGGCGTGAAGGCGGCCCTCTTCCCCCTGCATATGTGGCTTCCCGATGCCCATTCCATCGCGCCCTCGCCCATAAGCGCGCTTCTCTCCGGATTACTGGTGGAGGTGGGCGCCTTCGCTATCCTGCGCATTACTTTCTCCGTTTTCACTACCAGTGCTGAAAACCTCATAGGGGCCACCATGGACGCCGTAAGCATATTCGCCGCTGCGGCGGTGCTCTACGGGGGGATCATGGCCATCATGCAGAAGGATCTCAAGATGATGATCGCCTACTCGACTGTCAGCCATATAGGTTACATCTTCCTGGGGATCACGGCCATGACCGCCGAGGGGATCACCGGGGCGATGTACCACATGCTCGACCACGGATTGGCCAAGGCCTGCCTCTTCCTGTGTGCCGGGTGTTTCATCTACGTCAAAGGCTACCGGCGTATCGACGAGCTGAAGGGGGCATGGCGGCAGATGCCCTGGACCTGTTTCGCCTTTGCCCTGGCCTCCATATCCGTTATCGGTATCCCTCCTACGGCAGGGTTCATCAGCAAGTGGTACCTGATCCTGGGCAATATCGAGGCCGGAAATTACCTGTATGTCGCAGTTCTCCTGGTGGGCAGCGTACTGGCAGCGGTATACTGCCTGCGTGTCATATATTACATGTTTTTTCAGAATGGGGAGGAGGGGGCGTGGGAGGATAACCCCAGGGATGCTGCGCCCTCCATGCTCTCACCCGTGTGGGCCCTCTCGCTGGGAACGCTGTTTTTCGGTATATTCTCTTACTTGTTGATACCACCGCTGCTCGATGCGGCAGGTTTTCTGATGTGAGTAATAAAGGGGGTAGTCGATGTCGGACTCTAGTACATTCTCGATAATACCGCTCATAGCGATGCTGCTTCCGCTGGTATCGCTGGTGATCATCCTGGCCATACCCAAGAAGGCGAGGCAGCTGCGCTTATGGGTGTGCTTCCTGAGCTCACTTGCCTCTTTGGGTGTCATACTTTCGCTACTGCCCGGCATCCTGGACGGCAACACCTATACCATCAAGCTGGCCAGCGTGGTACAGGGGCTGGAGATGCGCCTCACCGTGGATACGCTCGGTTATTATTTCTCGCTCATCCTGGCCTTCATCTGGATGCTGTCTACCCTCTACTCTATCTCCTATATAGACCATAAGGAGAACCGTTTCTTCGCCTTCATGGCCCTGTGCGAAACATTTCTTCTGGGTTGCGCGTTCTCGTCCAATATGTTCACGTACTTCATCTTCTACGAGATGATGACCTTCGGGTCCTACCCCCTGATCATCCACGAGGAAACGGCCATGGCCCGCAGGGCCGGATATAAGTACCTGGTCTATGCGGTCGCGGCCGGCGCCGTGCTTTTCTTTGCCGTTATCGCGCATTATTTCTGGGGAGACGGCCAGTTGGGTTTCGGTCAGTACGGGGTATTGAGCCTGGATTTCGCAGGACGTGCTGCGCTGACTGCGATATTCTTCGCATACCTGGCCGGATTCGGAGTAAAGGCGGCCATCATGCCGCTGCACGGATGGGTGCCCGATGCCCATCCGGCGGCTCCCTCGCCGGCCAGCGCTCTGCTCTCCGGTGTCATCCTTAAGGCGGGCGCATTCGGCATCATACGGGTGGTGTTCAACGTCTTCGGGGTGGACCTCATGCGAGAGTTGAGCGTGTTCATAGTCATGGCCGTGCTCGCCTGCATCACCATCGTCGTCGCTTCCGTGTTCGCCCTCACCCAGGACAACCTTAAACGCAGGTTGGCTTACTCCAGCATAGGGCAGGTGTCGTATATCATCCTGGGACTGGCTATGCTTGCACAGGACGGTGCCCTGGGGGGAGTGATGCACCTGACGCACCATGCCCTCATGAAGGGCTGCCTGTTCCTCTGTGCCGGGGTCATCCTGGTGGTAACGGGCAAGAAGAACATCAGCGATATGAAGGGAGTGGGTTATAGATTACCGATAACCATGATCTGCTTCACCATCTGCGCCCTGGCGATGATGGGGACGCCGCCATCGGCGGGTTTCATCACCAAGTGGCTGCTGGGAAGCGGATCACTCCAGGCGGGGTTGCCCGTATATATCGTGATATTGCTGGTGAGCGCCCTGTTGAACGCGGCCTACTTCCTGCCCATCGTATATATCGCTTTCTTCCGCTGGGAGGGAGACGATGAAGAGGGTCACGTAGAGGGCCATGAAGGCGCTCAGCGTCCGAAGCTCGTATTCGGCAAGGAGGCCGACCACAAACTGGTGGTGCCGCTGGTTATCCTGGCGTCTCTGGCGATCATCGTGGGCATATGGGTGACCGTCCCCGGGTTCCCGTATTCACTGGTGAATCCCGCGGTGGAGGACATCTACGGCAGCGAGGTATCGGGTCATGTCTACGAAGACGCAAACGACAACGCTGTCTACGACGAAGACGACCCCGGCGCGGAAGGAATCACCGTTGAGTTGATACTGAACGGAGAGGTCGTGGCGAGCGCCGAGACCAACGCCGAGGGACTGTATGTCTTCGAGCGCGTCGAGGAAGGAACGTACGAGATCAAGGAGATACCACCGACAGGGACTTCCGCCGTCGGCTCCACGACGATCAGGGGGGTGGAGGTCACACCGCAAGAGGATGTGCTGGTGGAAAAGGCCTTACTGGTCAGAGACTGACGAGATGAGGTAGAAGGTTGCACGAGGCGAAGGTAGCGATACTCGCTTACTCTATACTGCCCCTGATCGCGCTGGCGCTTCCGGTGGCAGGAGCGGCGGTGGCCGCGGCGGCAGGTGAGAGGAGGGCACGCCTGCGCAACTGGGCTGCGGTGGTAGCCAGCGGAGCGACGCTGCTCGTGGCGGTGCTCATACTGGTGAAGGTGCTGTCCGTCGGATCTGTCTATTTCAACCTGGATATCATGCGCGTCGCTGGGCGCTACGTATGCAACCTGGAAGTCGATGCCATCGGAGCCTTCTTCGTCTTTTTCAGCGCGATCCTGTGGTTCGCCGCCTCCATACACGCTTTCCGCTACATGGATCACGAACACAAGCGCACGCGCTTCTTCTTCTTCATGCTCCTCACCGAGGCAGCTACCCTGGGAGTATTCATGGTCCAGGATTACTTCAGCCTCTACCTCTTCTTCGAGGCCATGGGGCTTCTGGCATACATGCTCGTCATACACTCGGAGACGGACAAGGCGCGCTCCGCGGCAGCCAAGTACATATGCATGACCGTGGTCGGGGGCCTGAGCCTCATCGGGGGTATCTTCCTCTACCTGGGGGGCGCGGGAACGGTGGCATTCACGCCCCTGGCGGGCAGCACCTGGCTCACGGGCCCCTTCAGGGTTCTCGCACTGATCTGCCTCATCGCCGGATTCGGCGTGAAAGCGGGTATGATACCGCTGCATATATGGCTACCCGACGCCCATCCCGCCGCGCCCTCTCCCGCCAGCGCCCTGCTCTCCGGGGTGATGATCAAGGCGGGCGCGTACGGCATATTGAGGACCGCGCTCACTTTCTTCCAGCAGCCTGCGGTACACGGCGCGGAAGCGGAGGTGGTCAGCGGCGGTCACGCCGCGGAGGGGGCCGTGCATGCGGCATCAGGGCTGGCCGGAGACGTGCGCATGTTAGGGTTTGCCATAATATGGATAGCAGTGATCACCATGTTCGGGGGGATGCTGCTGGCCCTGGTGCAGAATGATATAAAGCGCACCCTTGCCTATTCCAGCGTAAGCCAGATGGGATATATTCTTTTCGGTATCGGCTGCATGACCTACCTGGGGGCGGAAGGCGCTATGGGCATGGGAGGCAGCCTTTACCACATCATCAATCACGCTTTCTTCAAGGGATGTTTCTTCCTTGCCGCAGGCTCGATACTCTTCTGCGCTCACGAACTGGACATGTTCAAGCTGGGGGGTCTGTGGAGACGCATGCCCCTTACCGCCATATTCTGGTGTATAGCGGCTCTGGGCATCATGGGGATCCCTTTCCTCAACGGTTTTGTTTCCAAGACCCTCCTGCACCACGCCGTAATCGAATCGCACGAGTTCGCGGTGGGGGCCACCCTGGCAACGGCCGGATGGGTGAAGCTGGCAGAGATAATGTTCGTGATCACCAGTGGAGGGACCATCGGCTATATCACCAAGATGACCTATTACACCTTCTTCCGCCGCCCGCATGCCGAGCATGCACACCATATCGAGCAGGTGAAGGAGGCGCCGGCATGGATGCTCGCGGGCACCGGGCTCCTGGCGGCGGGAGTGCTTTTCAACGGCCTGTTCCCGGGGGTGTTGCTGAGCAGGCTGGTGGGTCCGACAGTGCAGACGGTGCCCGGTTTCGATGCCCACATGGCCGCACACGTAGCGGAGGTCCCCATATTTATATGGGAGAACTTCAAGGAGATCCTCCTCCCGCTGGCCATCGGCATCTCCGCCTTCGTCATGGGAGCCTGGCCTGATCTCTTCAGGGCCAGGCGGCGAGGGCCGGATGTATTCCACATCCGCCTGCCGCGCTGGCTGGGCGTGGACTACTGGTACGTACAGGGGGCAAAGGGCTCGCTGGCGCTGCTCTTCGCCGGGCAGAAAGCGTATGCTCCCATCAAGACGCGGGTGGTGGCTATATTTAAACAAGGGGCCTACGGGACCGTCCATACGATACGTGACGTTATCTATCCCGCCCTCACGGTAAGGCCGTACCATCGCTCCCGGGAGGCTGCGTTTGAGTTGCTGGAGGAGATGCGCAAGAGGCTTATGCCGAGCATAAGGGAATACCAGGGCGACATAGCCGTGGGGGCACTCGTGATAGCGGTATCACTTACCATATTCCTGATTATGAGGCTGCTTTAGGTTGTTAGAGAGGAAAGATCGGATGGCCACAAGCGGTCATGATGATTGGACAAGCCGGGAGCGCTGAGGCTTGCTACTGCTCACATCGTCTTTGCGCGTTGTCGAGGCAGGGGCCAGCAGGGACTTCTTCGCGGTCCTGGTGGCGGCGCTGGCGGGCATTGCCGTTCTGCTCTACGCTGCGGCGTCCGACCTCTTCGAATTGAAGTTCTTTAAATTCGACCCCTACGCATTCAGGCTGCCCAAGGGAGCTAGAGTCGAGTACTGGTATACGAGGCTGGCGAGGAGACTGGAAGCCTATCTCGCCAGCGGGGGCTGGAGTTACGCCAAGGCCAAGAAGCAGGCCAAGGTGAAGGCAAAGGGAAACTGGCGTAAGATGCGCAAGGAGACGCGCAGCAAGCTGCCGGAGGCAGTAAGGCGACTGAATCGCGACGTCGCACTGGGGGCGCTGGCGATAGCCATCGTCCTTGTGGCCTTGCTGGTGATAAGCCTGACATAGAGGGGACAGCATGCGGGATAATCGGGAGTACTCAGGATCTGCGAACGAGGACAGGGGGAGATGATGAAGAAAGCGATACCTCTTTTGGTGTTCTGCATGGCCATGCTATTGTTATTTGGAAGTCTTGCCCCGGCGCTGGCCCAGGAGGAAGGGAAAACCAAGGAAGAGGGCAGCAGCAGCCTGCGCCTCATCATCATTATCGCGGTTGTCTGGCTGGTGATAATGGCGGCCGTGATAACGGTGGTCATAACTACGAGGAAGAAGTCCGGAGAAGAGGAGAGAGAGAGTCGCGAGGGATAGCGCATCGCCTTACGTGTATCCTGGCCTGCAAAAGTCCTGCATGCCTTGCGGATGTGTCAACCTTTTGCGGGCAACGCAATGGAAACCGGTGTGGTTGGAAAGGAATGGTGACATCGCATGGATGAGAAACTCAACACTGCTTCCCGGTGGCTGGCTGCCCTGGCCGTCATCCTGATACCCCTGTCGGTTCTCGCCGTAGTGTCGAGTGCCTGGGGCTTGAACTACCAGTTCGAAACAGCCCAGTGGACACGCTACCTGTTGTTCGCGTCCTGGATACTTTTGACCCTGTCGGTTCTCGCCGGGATAGCAAACTTTATTAGCCCGCCCGAGGAAGAGGTGGAAGATAAAGAGGCGGTGGCCAGAGCTAAAGACGAGGGCGTGATGGAGGAGGGCGAGGAGGAGAGCGCTGAGCGCAGCCCCAAGACAACAAAGAAGCCCTTGAACCTCGGCTATGCCTTCCTGCTCGCGCAGGCATGCACTCTGGCACTGGGGCTGCTCCTCTACGTGGCCTACATCTCCTGGATGATCCTGGCGCTCCAGCCTTACTCTTCCCTGACGGGCATGTAGTCCCTACGGAAGCATGGGGGAATACCTGCGCCGTTTCTACCGGGAGTCCATGCATGCGGAGGGCCTGGTTTCCTTTCGAGTGATAATAAAGGAGAGCGATCTCTTCGTATTCGCCGCAAGCGATCTCTCCAGCGAAACTCGTGCTTCGCTGCTACGTCACCGCGCCGACCTGGAGGAATTCATAGCACGTCAGCCGCGCTTTCGGACATCCTTTAAGCCTTATGCGGTTCCCGAAGGTTCTCCGCCCGTGGTGACCCTCATGGCGGAAGCGGCTGCCAGGGTGGGGGTAGGCCCCATGGCCGCCGTAGCCGGTGCCATCGCGGAGCTTGTCGGTAAAGACCTGGCACCCCTGTCGCAGGAAGCAATCGTAGAAAACGGTGGGGATATATACATCCGTTCCGGCCGTACGAGGCGTGTAGGGGTTTTCGCGGCCAGGTCCTCTTACAGCGGCCGCCTGGTCCTGCGCATTCCTCCTGCACCACTGGAGGGGCTGGGAGTATGCACGTCATCGGCTACGGTAGGACCTTCCTACAGCGCCGGAAGCGCAGATTCGGCCCTGGTTGTCGCGCAGAGCGCGGCCCTTGCGGACGCGGCGGCCAGCGCCCTGGGCAACCGGGTAAAGAGCCCCGGGCATATCGAGCCCGCGATGAGCGAAGTGGCAGCCATAGAAGGCGTGATGGGCTGCATGGTGATCGTGGGAGAGGACCTCGGAGTGCGGGGCGACCTGGAACTCGAAGGGGTCAGCCCTCCACATTCAACCTGATCCCGAAAGCATCTCATCTGATCGCACTCGCAAGTCATCATGTTTAATGTGGAGGGCTGACCCCTGGCGTTGAATGATAGATAACATGATCGGGAAGCGCGGGTCTTGTTGAGGCCTGACCCTCATTGTTGAAAATGGAGGGCTGACCCCTGGCGGTCGGTCAGCCCCCGGAGAGCAGGGAAGAGACCGTTTTCAGCAGCTCGTCGGGATCGGCCGGTTTCTCGAGGTAAGCGTCGTAATGCATGCTCTGGCCGGTCTCCAGTTCGTAACGGCGTTTGCTGACTTCCTCGCGCACGGATGTCAGGACGATCACGGGCATGCCGGACCAGCGTTCGTAACGCGGCTCACGCAGGGTGTTGATCACGGCGAAACCGTCTACGCGGGGCATGAGCAGATCCAGGACGACCAGGTCTGGGTCCCCCTTTTCTATCTCCTCCAGCGCTTCCGCCCCGTCTTTTGCGGTTATTATCTCGTACCCTTCATCTTCGAGAAGCATCGATACTACCTCTATGACGTCGGGATCATCATCGGCCAACAGTATTCTCTTGCCCATCGTTTACCTCCAGTGGTTTCTCAGGCCGTCCCATTTGTTTCGGCGCCTCCAGGCGCTCGCTCGGCAGCGCTCTCTGCGATAACGTAACGGTCATCTACTTTGCACGTGACCCCAATGGGGATGGAAAAGGAAACCAGCGTCCCAAGGCCGGTTTCCGGCGCCGGGCTGATCACCTCAATGGATCCGTGATGCATATCTATGATGCGTTTGCATATCGAAAGCCCCAATCCCGTGCCCTCCAGGGAATCGGGGTCTCCCTTGAAGAATTCCTCGAAGACACGGGGCAGATGTTCGGGCGCTATCCCGCTCCCGGTATCCTCGACGCTCACCGTAACGGCGTCGTTGTCGCGCAGCGCGCGGATGGTTATCTTGCCGCCCCGCGGCGTATAGCGCACTGAATTAGAGACCAGGTTCAGTATGAGCTGCTGCAGGCGAATATCGGAAGCGAACACCTCTGGAAGTGGGCGGTGGATCTCGGTGGTAACCGTGATCCCTTTGAGCGAAGCGAGCTCATGGGCCATCTCCACCGCGGCACCCAACACTTCCTCCCATGCGACTGACTTGAACTCCGCGACGATCTGCCCGCTCTCCAGGCGGGATAGCTCCAGAAGATCGCTGATCAGCTCCATCATCCCGTCAATGCGTTCGATACTGCGGTATATGCCCCTGACCATGCGTTCATCGAGGCAATCCACGCTCTTGCGCAGCAGCAACTTCAGGTATCCCTGTACGGCCACCAGGGGTGACTTCAGGTCGTGAGTGACCATGGAGAGGAAGCTGAGAAAATGACGGCGCTCGTCCTTTATGCGTGCCAGGTCGCGCCGTGCCTGCTCCGCATCCCTCTCCAGGCGTTCCTGGTTCTCGGCGCTGCGCAGGATACTCCCGCCGAGCTCCGCGATGGATTCCAGGAACTCCAGGTCTTCGCGGTCGAAGTTCATGGTCTGCGGAAAGAATATGCGCATGATACCCCGGACCTTCTGACGATCGCGAAAGGGGAGGAAGGCCAGGGAAGCTACCCCCTCGCGCCGCAGCTCCTCCTTGAGCATGATACGGGGGTCTCTGGCCGCATCCCAGATAAAGAGGGGGTTTCCCTTGAGCACTTGTTTCAATGCGTCGTCGGCGAGCAGCTGTCCTTCCCTCAATACGCCCTCTTCGATGCCGTAGCTGACGCGCGACGCCATGTGCCTGCCCTCTTCCTGCAGGACGAGCAAAGAGCAACCCTTGGCTTCCATACCTCTCGCTGTCGCTTCCACCAGGGACCGGATGATGTTTTCCGCCCCCCCGGCGGCGATCACGGAAAGGGCTATCTCGCGGATAATCTTGTGTTTCAATTTTCCACCGTTCCTATGGATGGAGATCGGCCCCCTGCGAGTCAGATTTTAAGTAGTATTATACCGTTCTTCTCTGCGAAGTGTGGATAAACGTGGCGAACCGGCCCAGACTTTGCGCAGGAGAACCTGCTATATTACATGATGGGCGCGGTTTAGGCCGGTGGCGGGGCGCATAGAGAAGCGGGAGATACTGGTAATGGACCTGGAAGAGGCTCGCGGGAAGGCTTCGGAACTGCGCGAGGAGCTCAACTATCACAGCTACCGCTATTACGTGCTCGACGACCCGATAATCTCGGACGAGGAGTACGATTCCATGATGCGTACGCTCATGAGGATCGAACAGGAATATCCGTCGCTCATTACGCCGGATTCACCCACCCAGAGGGTGGGTGCTCCACCCGGCGAAGCTTTTCAACCGGTACGGCACCGTTCGCGCATGATGAGCCTGGATAACGTATTCGATGAAGGCGAGTTGGCGGCGTTTATACGCAGAGTCGAGAACCAGGTGGGAAAGACGGATTACATATGCGAGCTCAAGATAGACGGAGCGGGCATAGCTCTCACCTACGAAAATGGCTTGCTGGTGCGGGGAGCTACCAGGGGGGACGGTATCACCGGCGAGGATGTTACCGGGAACCTCAAGACCGTCAAAGCCCTGCCCCTGCGGCTGCTGCAAGCAGGCGCGGTGACTTACCTGGAGATAAGGGGCGAGGTATTCATGCCCAAGGCGTCTTTCCTGGAGCTCAACCAGCAGCGGGAGGAGCTGGGGCAGCCGCCCTTCGCTAACCCTCGCAATGCTGCTGCCGGTTCCCTCAGGCAGCTCGACCCCCGCATCACGGCGAGCCGCAACCTCGACCTCATATGTTACGAGATAGGCTACGTGGAGGGCCGGGATTTCAGTACTCACCAAGATGTCCTGGAGCAGATTGCTTCCTGGGGTTTTCACGTCAGCGAGCACTGGACCGCGGCTGCGGGAGTAGAGGAGATAAGGGAATTCTACAGGGAATGGATGTCTGTGCGCGAAGAGCTTGCTTACGAGGTGGATGGAGCGGTGGTCAAAGTCAACCGCCTGGACCTGCGCGACAGGCTGGGGGCGACCAGCAAGGCGCCGCGCTGGGCGGTTGCCTATAAATTTCCCGCCGAAGAAAAGACCACACGACTCCTGGATATCGTTATCAACGTAGGACGCACCGGCGCCCTCACGCCCACCGCCATCCTGGAGCCGGTCTCGGTAGGGGGATCCACCGTCTCCCGTGCCACCCTGCACAACGAGGACGAAGTGCGGCGCAAGGGGATAAAGATCGGTGACATGGTGCTGGTGCATAAGGCGGGAGATGTCATACCCGAGGTGATCGAGCCCGTCGCCGAGCTTCGGGACGGTACGGAGAGGGACTTCGTCATGCCCGTGCAGTGCCCGGCCTGCGGCGGGAAGGTATACCGTCCCGAAGGAGAGGTAGTATCCCGATGTATCAACGTCGACTGTCCGGCCCGGCTCTTCGAGAGCGTGCTGCATTTCGCATCGCGCGGCGCCATGGACATAGATGGGCTTGGGCCGGCCACTATCCGGGAACTCATGGACAAGGATTATGTAAATACCGTAGAGGACATCTATTATCTGGAAGAGGAGCAACTCTATGCCCTCACCGGCTTCAAGGACAAGTCCGTGGCGAACATGATGGAATCCATACGCAAGAGTAAGGAAAAGCCCCTTGCGCATCTGCTGTACGCCCTGGGGGTTCGCCACGTGGGATCGCACGTTGCCGAAGTGCTGGCCCGCCGCTTTCCATCCATGGACAGGCTGGCCTCCGCCGGCGAAGAGGAGCTTTGCGATATAAAGGAGGTAGGGCCCGCCATCGCCGAGAGCGTAAAAGCCTTCTTCGAGGAGCCACGAAATCTTCAACTGATCAGGCGGCTGCAGGAGGCCGGTGTGAATATGGAAGAGGAAGTCGAGGAAGGTCCGCGTTACCTCGCTGGCCTTACTTTCGTGCTCACCGGCGGGCTGGATTCGATGAGCAGGGACGAGGCCCGGCAGGCGATAGAGGGAAGAGGGGGCAGGGTGAGCTCCAGCGTGAGCCGTAAGACTGATTACGTCGTAGCGGGGTCCGATCCGGGCAGCAAGTATGACAAGGCCAGGGAGCTGGATGTTAAGATCATTGGAGAAAGAGAGCTCATCGCCATGTTGGAGGGCGCGATGGAGGCGGAAGGAGAGAGATGATAGAGAGAAAAGACGTGGAATACGTGGCCTGGCTGGCAAGGCTGGAATTGAGCGAGGAAGATAAGGACAGGTTCACTCGCCAGCTGGCACAGGTCCTGGAGCATGCGGAAAAGATAAGGTCCCTGGATACAGAGGACGTGGAGCCGACCTCCCACGCCATAGCGCTGAAAAACGTCATGCGCGAGGACGTGATACGGCCGTGTCTTTGCCGGGACGAAGCACTTTCCAACGCCCCCAGCAGTGAGAGGGGCTATTTCAAGGTACCGCGCATAATATAGAGGGAGGAGAAAGAGAGACCCCGTGATCCCCATTCTTCGCGTCCTGATAGCGGTTCTCTTCGGTGGCATGGCCGCCTGGTTCCTGATCTATCGCTACGACCGCAAGGAGCCTTCCGTCTGGTTTTTCGTATGGCTGGTAGCCATAGCGTTGAGCTATGCGTCAAGAGCCGCGGCTTACTGGGTCGGCGATATGACCATCAGCCAGAGCTTATGGGTGGCCTCCTCCCTCGCATTATCGGTGGGCATTGCGCTTATCTTCGGCTTTGCGCGCTCTTTCAACGTGGACGCGAGCCACGTCCTTTTCTACTGGTCTGTACCCCTGATGTTCAACATCGCGCTGATACTAATGGAGCCTGAAAGCCTCTTTTATCGCAATGGAGATCTTTGGGTGCTCAAGGAGTACAATGCCGCCACCGCCATTTTTTTCGCCATCAATGCCTTTTATTCCTTACTCGCCATCTACTACGCCGCAATGCTCTACAGGACCTTGAAGTCTCACGATCAGAAGAAGGAGTTGGGCAATTTCCGCTTTGTCCTTGCGGGGTTGCTGTTGGTGTTCGCATCGGTGGCGGCGGGAGGATGGGTGAAGGCGTCCATCGACCCCGGTATACCGTTAGAGGAGATAGGCAACCTCATAGGTGCCCTATTGATAATGCGGGGCGTGACCGGGCCGATAACGGGTTTTACTTCCAGGAGAGTACAAGGAGAGCGATAATTGGAACCACTGTACAGCTTTTCGGCATGGCGACTGCGGGATATGCTCGCGAGGGGTGAGGTGAGGGCGAGGGAAGTGCTGCGCTCGGTCCTCGGCCGCATAGATGATGTAGAGGGCCGCGTACACGCCTATCTCTGCCTCACGGGGCAGGACGCCGAGGCGGCGGCGGGAGAAGCCGATCGCCTGCAGGCACGGGGAGACGAGACGGGCAGGGCGGCGGGAATACCGATGGCGGTAAAAGACGTCCTGTGCACGCGCGGCATCCGCACTACCTGCGGTTCCCGCATCCTGGAGGATTTCGTACCCGTCTACGATGCCACGGTACTGGACGCACTGCGCCGCGAGGGCCTGGTGATGGTGGGCAAGGCCAACATGGACGAGTTCGCCATGGGTTCATCTACCGAGAATTCGGCATTCGGCCCCACCCGCAATCCCTGGGACCTGGAGCGCGTTCCCGGCGGCTCGAGCGGGGGTTCCGCGGCGGCGGTCGCGGCGGGAGAGGCGGTTTGGGCCCTCGGTTCCGATACGGGAGGCTCTATACGCCAGCCGGCGTCATTCTGCGGCCTGGTGGGCATGAAGCCCACCTACGGCCTGGTCTCCCGCTACGGACTGGTCGCCTTCGCCTCTTCCCTGGACCAGGTAGGGCCCATAACCCGCGACGTGCGGGATTGTGCGCTGCTGCTCTCTCTTATAGCGGGACACGATCCACTCGATTCCACATCACTGCAGCTCGAGGTCCCCGATTACCTGGAGGCCATACAGGGCGATATACGTGGCCTCAAAGTGGGGGTACCCCGCGAGCTCATGCAGGAAGGAATTACGCCGGGGGTGAAAAAGGCGGTGAAGAAGTGCCTTGATCTTTTCGAGCAATCGGGCGCGATCGTGGATGAAGCCTCCCTCCCCAATCTCGATTACGCGCTTTCCGCCTACTATATAATCGCTCCTGCCGAGGCCAGCTCAAACCTGGCCCGTTTTGACGGCGTGCGCTACGGCCTGCGGGCGGAAGGTGCCGAAGACATGATGGAGATGTACGGAAAAACTCGTGCCCGAGGCTTCGGTCCCGAGGTAAAGAGGCGCATCATGCTGGGCACTTACGCTCTTTCGGCAGGATACTACGATGCGTACTACGGCCAGGCCCAAAAGGTCAGAACCCTTATCGTGCGCGATTTCAACGCCGCTTACGAGAAGTACGATATCCTCGTGAGCCCGACTTCACCGTCTCCGGCATTCGCTCTGGGCGAAAAGGTAGAGGACCCCCTGTCCATGTACCTCTCGGATGTATGCACAATACCGGTGAACCTTGCGGGAATACCGGCCATAAGCATCCCCTGCGGCCTCGAAGACGGGCTTCCCGTAGGCTTGCAGATCATGGGCAGGGTGCTGGACGAAGTCGGCGTCCTGCGTGCAGCGCGGGCGATGGAGGAAGCTCTGGCTTTCACGCAGAGGCCCGGCGCCGCAAAGGGGGTGGGGCCGTGAGCGGATACGAGGCTGTCATCGGCCTGGAGATCCACGCGGAGCTGAAGACCCTGTCCAAGATGTTCTGTTCCTGCGACGCCTCATTCGGCGGGGAGCCGAACTCCAGGACATGCCCGGTTTGCCTGGGGTTTCCGGGTGTGCTTCCGGTTCTCAACCGCAAGGCGGTGGAGCTTGCGACCAGGCTCGCCATGGTGCTGCACTGCGATATAGCCCCCCGGAGCATTTTCCACCGCAAGAATTATTTCTATCCGGACATGCCGAAGAACTTCCAGATATCCCAGTACGATATGCCGCTCGGTATAGGGGGATACCTCGACCTGGAAATGGAGGAAGGGACGGTGCGCATCGGCATCACGCGCGTTCACCTGGAGGAGGATACGGGAAAGAGCGTACATGCCAGCGAAAGCGGAAGGATACATGCCTCCGAGTACAGCCTGGAGGACTTCAACCGCGCCGGGGTGCCCCTTCTCGAGATAGTCACGGAACCGGATATCCGCACGCCAGAACAGGCGCGCGCCTTCACGCTGGAGCTGAAGAGCATCATGGAGCACCTAGAGGTGTCGGACTGCAAGATGGAGGAGGGAAGCCTGCGCTGTGACGCGAATATCTCGCTGCGTCCGCCGGGTTCTTCGCACTTCGGGGTGAAGGCGGAGGTCAAGAACATGAACTCCTTCCGCGCCCTTTATCGTGCGCTGGATTTCGAGATCGCCAGGCAGGAGCAGGTGCTGTCCTCGGGGGAAGAGGTCGCACAGGAGACCCGTCACTGGGACGCGGACGCCAATATGACCACGACCCTGCGTACGAAAGAGTACGCATACGACTACCGCTATTTCCCCGAGCCGGACCTGGTCCCGCTGGAGCTGGACAGATCCTTCATAGACGAGGTGGGGGCAGGCCTTCCGGAGTTGCCCTCGCAGAGAAAAAAGCGCTTCCGTGAGGATCACGGCCTGCCCGCCCACGATGCCAGGGTCCTCACCTCCTCCAAGGCCATAGGCGATTTCTACGAGGCCGCGGTGGCCGCTGGCGCGGACCCCAAGGCGGTCAGCAACTGGATGATGGGGGAACTTTCCGCTTACCTCAACGCTCAAAATATCGAGATATCCGAGGTGTTCGTAACGCCCTCACAGCTGGCGGAGATGATCGGCTTGATAGAAAAAGAGGTCATAAGCGGGAAGATCGCCAAATCGGTCTTCGAGGAGATGCTTGCGAGCGGCAGGGACCCACAGATCATCGTGGAGGAAAAGGGCATCACCCAGATAAGCGACGAGGATGAACTGGTCGGACACGTAAAGGAGGCGATAAGGGAAAACCCATCCAGCGTCGAAGATTATCGCAAGGGCAAGGAAAAAGCCCTCGGTTTCCTGGTCGGGCAGGTGATGCGCAAGACAAAGGGTCGGGCAAACCCGCAGCTCGTGAACGAGATGCTGCTGCGCAGCCTGGAGGAAGAGCCATAAAGAAGCCAGAAAAATGTAAGACTGGAGGTAAGATATGGTAGGCGAAAACGAGAAGACGTGTCCGAGTTGCGGCGCGCCTCACAAGGAAGGAGCGTCTTTCTGCACTAATTGCGGGGCCAGCCTCCCCGCCCCCGAGGCAGCCGCAGCAGGCGTTTATCCGCCCGCGGCAGGGCCTCCCGGCACCGAGTCCCCTCCTCCGGGGCCTCCGCCGCCGGCTCCTCCCGCCGCAGAAGGCGCCCCCGAGACGCCCATGCCCGGAATGGTTCCGGCGCCGCCGGTCAAACGCGGCAAGGCGCCGCTGCTGCTGGGGCTGATAGGGGGTATCCTTGTAGTAGCGGGCATAGTGGTGCTGGTGCTTTGGCTGACCGTATGGAGTGGCGGAGAAGCGGGAAGCGGCGACCCAATATCCCTGGCGGAGAAATACATCAGCGCAATGGAAGAGGGCGACGTCGATGCATACTTCGAGTGTTTCACAGAGGACTTTTTCTCCATGGAAGAATTCGACTTCATGGAGGAAATGGGAATGGACGTCAAGGGGATGATCGAGATGGCCTTCGATTTCTCCGAATTCAGGTTCGACGGATATGGCCTGGAGCTGGTGTCGGAGAGCGGAGACAAGGCAAAGGTCGTGACCACCGAAGGGACCCTTTTCATCTCGAGCATGGGATTCGAAGAGGAATACGATCTGGCGGACGAGCCCATGGTCTTCGATATGGTTAAGGTTGACGGCAAATGGTATCTGACCGATGATCCCATGCCGGGCTCTATGGGGGGCGACGTAGACCTCGACGATTTCGATTTCGAGGACATGGATCTGGAGGACATGGACTTCGAGGAAATGCTCCCCGATGACCTAAACCTGGAGGACCTGGAGGATTTGGACGCCGATCAACTCCTGGAAGACCTCGACAAGCTGCTGGAAGACATGCCTGCAGAATAGAGAAAAACGTGAGCGCAGCGAGATGTTCCCGGAAACGAGAACAGCAAAAAAGGGCGGGGACCGATCCCGCCCCTTTTATGCATTAACGCTATTCCTCTGAGACCAGTTTCTCGTAGGCGGCGGCGTCCATCAGGTCGTCAACCCCGGAGGGATCGCCGAGCTCCACCTTTACCATCCAGCCTTCTTTGTAGCAGTCCTCGTTGATGATCTCCGGTGCCTCGACCACTTCCTGGTTTGTCTCCACAATCTCACCGTTTAGCGGGCTGTACACGTCGGAGACAGACTTCACCGACTCGATTTCGGCATAGGGATTGCCAGCCGTGACTTCCGTTCCCACGGCAGGCAGTTCGAGGAAGACGATCTCTCCAAGCTGGTCCTGGGCGTAATAGGTTATTCCCAGGGTAGCGATGTTGCCATCGATCCTGGCCCAGCAGTGCTCTGCATGATACTTGAGGTCGTCAGGGTACATATGCTTCACCTCCAGTTTTCTCAAACACGACTATGACATAATATCGCAACCGCCGGCGGTGTGCTATACGGGATTTACTTGCGCGCCGGGGCCGCGTGTATGGCACGGTTGTGAGCCGCCTCGGCGGCCTCCATTACGGCCTCCGCGAGGCTGGGATGGGCATGCACGGTCCTTCCTATCTGTTCCGCCGTGATACCCATCTGAATGGCCAGGGCGAGTTCGTGGATAAGGTCGGACGCATGAGCGCTCATGATCTGGCATCCGATGATCCTGTCCGAAGAAGCATCTACTACCAGTTGGATAAAGCCCTGTCCCTTGCCCATGGCCAGGGCCTTGCCGAGGCCGCCGAACATGAAGCGCCCGATGCGGGTCTCGATGCCCTGTTCCTCCGCCCTGGAGGGAGTGAGGCCTACGCAGGCGATCTCCGGCTCGGTGAATATGCAGGCGGGCACAACGTCGTAGTTCATCACCGAGTCCTGGCCCATTGCATTCTCTGCGGCGCAAACGCCCTCGAAGGAGGCCAAGTGTGCCAGGAGGATGCCGCCTACCACGTCGCCGATGGCGTATACGCCCGGGGCGCTGGTCTCCATGCGCTCGTTGACCAGTATCTCGCTGCGTTTACCCAGCTCGACTCCCGCCTCTTCCAGGCCGAGGCCCGCGGAGTTGAGGGACCGGCCGATTGATACCAGGAGCTTTTCTGCCTCCAGCGTATCCCCGTTGGAGAGCTTGGCCTTGACGCCGTCCGCCCGGTATTCCAACATCTCGTCGATGGTGGTCTCGAGGAGGATCTCTATACCCTTCTTGCCCAGGATCCTTTTCATCTGCTGGGATATGCGGTCGTCCTCGGTGGGAAGTATGCGCGGCATGAGCTCGACCATGGTTACCTTGGTGCCCAGTCCGTTGTAGATGGTGGCGAACTCCGAGCCCACAACCCCGCTGCCCACGATGATCATTGTCTTGGGAATCTCCGTGAGCTCCAGGCCTTCCGTTGAGGTGAGTATAGCCGGCTGGTCGAAATCGAACGTGGGCAGTCGCGCCGGCTCAGATCCGGTGGCCAGGATCACCTTCTCTGTCTCGATGAGCTTCTCGCCCTCCTCTGTCTCCACCTTTACCTGGTTTGGAGACGCGAGGCTGGCAGTCCCTTGCACATATTCGACCTTGTTTGCCTTGAGGAGCTGCCCGATACCGTTGCGCAGCTGTGCGCTTATCTTCTCCTTGCGCTCGACCATGGCCTTTAGGTCGGGAACGGGATCCGCTACCTTGATGCCGTATTCCTCCGCGTCCTTGATCATCTCCAGCGCCTCGGTGCAGGCAAGCATAGCCTTGGTGGGTATGCATCCCCAGTTGAGGCAGGTCCCCCCCAGCATGTCCTTCTCGACCAGTACTACCCCGCTGCCCAGCTGTGCGGCCCTGATGGCCGCCACGTATCCGCCCGGCCCGGCTCCTACGATGACCAGCTTGGCTTTCTGCGTTTCTGCTGACATGTCTTCCTCCTTCGGACTATTCTGCGATTCCGCGGGTCCTTGCTTACCTTGATGGCCTGAGATCACTGTCCGGATATGTGCATACGTCCAGGATATTTTATCATTAACGGCGCCCGTGTGTGGGGGGTTGTTGTTACCCCGGGCTGGGGGGAGCGCAGATGGGTGTTCTTGCGGCCCGGGGCCTCCTGGTAGCGGTCTCGCTCCGCGCGCAATCCGCGGGATAAACAGAGGAAACCACAACTACACTTGCGCGCTCGCTGCGACCGACCCGGTAGGTCCCCGGGC
>CAZGWK010000055.1:0-22907 GCA_964529285.1 uncultured Actinomycetota bacterium | reverse complement strand
GACGCCGCCCTCTCAAGGCGGAGATCGTGGGTTCAAATCCCACATGCGCTACCAGGAATAATAGGGTTTCCGAGAGATCGGAAGCCCTATTTCTGTGCCCGTAATCTAACATCAATCTAACACGGTAAAGTCAGGAGGCTCCTAGCCGCAAATCTGGTTTATATGTACCAATGCTCCAAAGAAGGTAACCAATAGACTCTGATTGCCAGTTATTAGTATTTGTAGGCTGGGGCCAGGTCTCGATAATCGAGTTTTCAGGAATAATATGTCAGATCATGCGATATGCGAGACCTTATCATGATTAGAGCTCAAGCGGGAGGCTTCGAGCGCCTCTTCCTTATGAAATAGATGATCAGCATAGCTATCGGGACCAGGATGGCGAAGAAACCCAGATAGGCCATGTAGCCGAGATAGGGAAAGATCATAACCACCTTTCCCTCGATCTTATCGCTAGGGACCGGGGTGCGGTCAGGCCTCGCAGCAGCGTCGCCCTTGGTGATGAAATATGTCATGCCGTCGCGGTTTACTTCCCCAATGATGCGGTGGACGTTTCTGCCGATATCGGGATCGATGAACGCGATGATGTCGCCCTTTTCGTATTCATCCTGGGGGATCACGATGACCATGCTGCCTGTCTTGATAGTGGGCTCCATCGAGCCGGAGATGATCACCCTGGCATGTATCCACGGGTTTACGGCGGAGAAAAGCAGGAGCAGGAAGAGGATAATAAAAAAACCGAGTACCGCCCAGCCCGATACCGTCAGGATATAGTAGAGAGCGCGATGGCTTTCGCGCAGTCGGTTCAAATGGATCTCCCTCGACAATATCCCTCTCGTATCCCGGTTTCCACTACGTGAGGGATCCATGGGCAGCATCCTAACACTATGGCGTTCCCGCGGCCTGTTGAGGGGAGCAGGTCTCCTCGCTAGGGTCGCGGAGATTGACCACCGTCAGCATTATCGTCGGAACACCGAAACCATGCGTGTGATACCAGGCCTTGCGATAGTCGTCAAACGATTTTCCCTCGCGGAGCGTCCGCGAGATGATCGCCACACCTTTGAACTTCAACGTCTACCTCCTTCTCGATCAGGTTCTGATATTGTATCGGTAAGTGTTGCCGTAAATCAGAGGATTAATATCGAGCACCTTCCTCTACCGGGCGTTGCATAATATACCATCCCCCCGGATATCACGCAGCGGCTGTTTGTCAAGCACAACCAATATGCTCCACGATCAACTATTGTTGAATTAACCAGGATACGGAGAAGCAGCTATGCCAGGACCTGCAGGATCTCGATAACGCCCTCGGGTCTCTGATGGACTAAAGGTTTAGATTATCGAATTCAAGCATCAATAAGAGGAGATGTCGGGTAGAGCTAGAAATATGGCTTGTATGGGAACAATATAGGGTCAGTCAGGAAGTTTTAAATGTCCTATGCCGAGATAATGGAAGCGATCGGGAAGGTGATAGACGCAGCCGGCGTCGCCGTCATCATCCTGGGCCTGCTGATAGCCACGTTCATTTTCTTAAAGAAGGTCTTCAGGAGAGAGCTGGGACACCCGCATACCGCCTACCGTCAATACCGGGCGGGGATCGGCCGCGGCATCCTGCTGGGATTGGAGATACTGATAGCTGGAGACATCATAAGGACGGTAGCCATAGACCTCACCTTTGAGAACCTGGGGACCCTTGCCATCCTGGTCGCCATCCGTACTTTTCTGAGCTTCAGCCTCGAGACGGAGATAATGGGCAGATGGCCCTGGAGGGGTAAAGGTCCCCTGGGCAAACCTGCTGTAAATCCCTCTGAAGAACCACCCTCCGATTGAGTTTTTCGATCCGCCCAGGCCAGAAGCAGGCCCTGTCCCCTTTGCCTGACAGATTGAAAAGATTAGCAATAATTCTACATTTCCACATTAATGTAGCCTGTCTGCGGATAAGATTGGACACGGCAGGCCGTTGCAGGGATCCTGTGCAGGTTTAAGGAAACAGGAGGGGGGAAGATTTATAATGGAATTGGCGCTGCGAAGCCATTTGCTTCAAGCGTCCTCCCCATATATTCCCGGGCCGGAGGGAGGCCGGTGGTTAAATACTATGCTCACGCCTGCGGGATCGGAAGGGTTCACGTTGCGGAAAGGAGGCAACATGGAAGCGCGTGTAATAACGGTCCTGATCGATATCTACCGAGTTGATGAAGCCATAAAGATCTACGAGGAGTGCGTGGCGCCAGCAGTCAAAGTGCGGGATGGAGGAATTGGCGCGATGCTGCTCGGCGACCGCTGTTCCGGCAGGGGCATCTCGATCACCTTTTGGAAAAACAGAGAGAAACTGATAGAAGCCCAGGAGAGTGGATTCATGCAGGAACAGATCAAGAAATTTTCGGCGATGTTGATAGGAACGCCGGATATTGAATCCTTAGAGGTCCTGGTCCAAGACCTGTAATCAGATTACGCGCTGCCTTTGAGGGGTAAAGGGGTCAGGTTTCGATTATCGGAGTCCATGCCATATTATTCCTGAATACCCGATAATCGAGACCTGACACGCCTGAATCGATAAACCGATGAAAGCCATAACAGGGCCTTATTCGCGTAGTGGATTAACATATATTACCAGAGCTATTTGTAAAGGTCACTATTATGTGATATGTATATATAGAACCTTGAAGTATTAATAAAGGAAGGTATAAATGCATGTCTTGTAAAATAATGACAGCATTTATTTTTTTGGGGACGTATGTGTAACTACAGGATGAGGCAGTGAAGGGGATTATGCATGTCGTTGAGGTCTGAAATGGTGAGTATCGCTCGCAAGGCGAAGGAGGCTGCCGGGGAACTGGCAACCATGGCTACCCCGCAAAAGGACTGGGCTTTACTGTCAATGGCGAGACTTCTTGATAGAAACAGAGAGAAAATACTGCGCAGCAATGAAAAAGACATCGCGGAAGCACGGGAGAAGGGCCTGGAGAAAAAACTGGTGGACAGGCTGACATTCGCAGAGACGAGGATAGATTCACGCATGAAGGCTCTTCAGGTGATCGCAAAGCTGGATGACCCCACGGGAGATGTAAGGGATTTGAAGAGCCTGCCGAACGGGCTGAAGGTGGGCAGGGTAAGGGTACCCATGGGCGTTATAGGGATGGTCTACGAGTCGAGGCCTCACGTGACGGTTAACGCAGGAGCCCTGTGCCTGAAGTCCGGCAATGCGGCGATATTGCGCGGAGGTTCCGAGGTCATAAACACCAACCGGTGCCTGGGAGAGCTATGGATAGAGGCATTACGGGAAGCAGGCCTCCCGGAGGGCGCGGTACAGGTAGTCCCGATGACCGACCGGGAGGCGGTCAGGGAGCTTCTCAGCCTCGATGAATACATCGATCTGATCATTCCCAGGGGCGGTGAGGGCCTCATCAAGACGGTGATAGAGCTGTCGACCATACCGGTGATCAAACACCTGTACGGGGTGTGTCACGTGTACGTAGATGAGACCGCGGACCTGGAAGAGGCGCGGAAGATATGTATCGACTCCAAGACCTTCGCCCCGGAAGTATGCAACGCGGCGGAGAGCTTTCTGGTGGCCGAGGGCATCGCGGAGGAGTTCCTGCCCCTGCTTGAGAGCGATCTCCTGGAGCATGGCGTGGAGGTCAGGGGCTGCGAAAAAACACTGAAGGTCATGGAGAGTGCTTCGCCGGCAAGCGAAGAGGATTGGTCGACGGAATACCTGGAGCTGGTGGTTTCCGTGAGGGTGCTGCCCGGGGTGGATGCCGCCGTGGAGCATATAAACCGCTACGGCTCGGGCCATACGGAAAGCATCGTTACCGGGGATATCCGCAGTGCGGAACGCTTCCTCGGAGGAGTGGATTCGGGAGTCCTCCTGGTGAACGCCTCTACCATGTTCTGCGACGGCAGCGAACTGGGCATGGGAGCGGAAATAGGCATTTCCACCGATAAAGTCCATGCCCGCGGACCCATGGGCCTTGCCGACCTGACCACCTACAAGACCCTCGTGTTCGGCTCCGGCCACTGCATGGGTTGAGGGGGGGACGAGGCAGCATGGACAGCAGCGTGAACGATAGCATGTACGCATACTACTGCAGGCGTTTTGACCACAAGGACAGGGGGGAAAAGGTACAGGGCAGGCGCTGCGTGGGCATGGAGGCGAAGTTCTGCCTTACCGACAACCGCGGCGGCGCCGCACCCGAGGCCTCGCTGCAGGGGTTCTTCGCACATCTCGAGAATAGGGGCTGGGCCATAACGAGGGACGATAGCCTGGGTATCGCCACCGCAGCCAGCCGGGAGTTCCCCGGTTGCCCCGCTTGCATATCCACGGGCACGGGTCACTGCAAGATCGAGTTCTCCGTACCATATGGTAGAAACCTGCAGGAGCTGGAGTCCAATTTCCTGGCCATGGTCGAGGACGCCAAGTCCTACACCAGCGGCGAGGACATACGGCTGCTCTGCCTGGGAGTGCACCCCGTGACCGAACCCCATCCCGGCCTGGTGCAGCGAAAGGCGCGGCATATATTCTGGGATAACGCCTTCGAAAAACGCCTGGTACACCTGTTTGCCCTCTCGGCGGACTGCCAGGTCCACGTCGACGTGGACGCCTGTGAGGTACACGAGGCCGTCAACGCCTTTCAGGGACTGGCAGGAGCGCAGATCGCCCTGACTGCGAGTGCCACGGTTTGGAAAAGCGAGGTGGACCCGGAATATCTCGATGTCAAGGAGGCTTTCTGGGACTGGTGGCTTCCGGGCGAGGACCGTGCCGGGATCGCCCGGGGACCGTTCGCATCCATGCGGGACTACGTCGAACGCCTCGCGTCGCTGAAGCCCGTTTTCGTGCAGCGGAACGGGGGCAGCCTGGGAATCTACCATTACCCGAACTTCATGGAGTATTACTCGTCGGGAGATGATGCGTGGGGAGTAGACGCGCAGGGAAACAAAACATTCGTCGTTCCCCGAGAGGAAGACATCGATCTGCACGACACCTTCAACTGGTTCGTAGCAAGGTTCAGCCGCTACTGTACCCTGGAGAACAGGGCCAACTGTCAGCAGCCCCCGGAGGACATCATGACCATTCCGGCGCTGACGCTGGGGATAATGGAGAACCTACCCGCGGCCAGCGCGATGTTAAACGATTTCACCTGGGAGGAGCTGCGCGCATCCAGGGTGGAAGCCATGAGGGTCGGTCCGGAAGCAACGGCAGGAGGCAAGCCCATAACCGAGGTCTGCCGCCGCATGCTCGAGACGGCCCAGGAGGGCCTGGCGGGCAGGGGATATGGAGAGGAAGACATGCTCTCCCCGTTGTGGGACAGGCTGGAGGAAAAAAGATGCCCTGCCATGGAAACCCGTGAACTTTTCCGGATGGGCGGAGTACATGCGCTCCTGGATAGGTACTCGCTGTAGGTGGCTGGGCCGTCAGAGCGTGAAAAGAGATGGAGGTAGTAATGGGAGATAGTGAAGCCAGGTATCACCCCCTGAGCGCCGAGGAGATAGCGGATATCCACCGTACGTCTCTGCAGGTCCTGTCCGAGGTAGGGGTGAAGATACCCGATAAGCGCACGGCAGACGTACTCGGCGAAGCGGGTGCGTCTATCGACACGGACGAAAAGATCGCCCGTATCCCCGCCGAGGCCGTAGAGAAGGCGGTAGAAGCGGCGCCCTCCGAGGTGAGGCTTTGCGGCCTGGATCCGGACAACGACTTGCTGCTCAAGGATGGCAACGTGTATTTCGGGACCGGGGGCACCGCCCTGAACATGATCGATGCCGCAAGCGGGGTGCGGAGAGAGGCGACCCTTAAGGACCTGGCCGACGTAACCAGGTTGGTGGATGCGCTCAAGTATATAGATTTTTTCCTCCTGCCCACGTATCCCAACGACATAGAGCCCGAGCATGTAGACGTAAACCGCTTCTTTGCCGGGCTTATGTACACGGGAAAGCACGTTATGGGGGGTGTATATACCGAGGAAGGCGTGGAGAGGGTGATCCGCATGGCCCAGGAGATCGCCGGCTCGCCAGAGGCATTGAGGAAAAGGCCGATCATATCCATGATCACCTGCATGATCAGTCCCCTTAAACCGGACCAGCATTATTCGGGGCTGTTGATGCGCATCGCCTCCGAGGGCATACCGGTGGCCGTTCCCGCCGAACCCCTCTGCGGAGCCACGGGGCCGGTGACCATTGCGGGGAACCTGGTCATGCAGAACGTCGATTCTCTGACCGGGGTGGTCATAGCCCAGACGGTAAACCCCGGAACGCCGTTGCTTTATGGCAGCGTCGCGTCGAGTACCGACCTGAGGACCATGAAATATCTCTGCGGCTCGGTGGAGATGGGGCTTCTGAACGCGGCGGGGGCGCAGATGGCGAGCTTCTACGGGCTTCCCTACTACGCCACGGCCGGCGCGACCGATTCCAAGACGCTGGATGCGCAGTGCGCCTACGAATCGGCGATAACGGCCCTGTTGACCGCCCTTGCAGGCGCCCATTATATACATGACGCCGCCGGATTGATGGAGTTCGCCATGTCCGTATGCCTGGAGAAGTACGTGATAGACAACGAGATACTGGGCATGGTCAAGAGGGCGGTCAAGGGGATAGAGGTGAACGAAAGCACTCTTGCCCTCGACGTGATCAGTGCAGTCGGCCCGGGTGGGAATTTCATCTCCCAGCGGCACACCATAAAGAACATGCGCAAGGAGCACTTTATGCCTACCTTGAGCGACCGCAGCGACTGGGAGGATTGGGAGGCTGCCGGATCGCTTACGGCGGCCGAGAAGGCCGGCGAAATAGTAGAAAAGATACTGCAAGCCGAGGAGAAACACTACATCGGCCGGCAGGTGATCGAGCGCCTGCGGGCCGAATTCCCCGAGATAGCCCTGCCACTTGACAAGATCATGAAAGACGGAGGTGCGGCGTGAGCGCTGACAATAGGCAGAGGATGGGAGTTCTGGTCGATGCGGTTACCCGCTTGACCCCTTCCCAGGTGGAACTGGTACACGAGACCTCGCTGAGGATATTGCAGGAGATAGGCATCATCTGCCATAGCGCGGAAGCGGCCGCGATATACCGGGAGGCGGGATGCGCGGTCCAGGATGGCACCGGCGGCCCCGAGGTGGTCAGGTTCCCTCCCGACCTGGTGGAGGAGAGCCTGCACAAGGCCCCGGGCGAGGTGGTGCTGGGCGCCCGCGATGCGAGCAACCGGCTCCTTCTGCGCGCGGAGGAACCCCGGGTAAGGTTCGGCAGCGGCTCGGAGGCAAACGTATATCTCGACATGAGCTGCGAGCGCTTCAAGAGAGTGGACGGCGAGGAAGTGATCGAATATCCGTTATTCGAGCGCAAGACGGGGTCGGTCGAGCTCCTCTGCGAGGCGGCAAGGCTCTGCCAGCAGCTGGAGAACCTCGATTTCTTCATCCGCACCGTCAACATCCAGGATGAAGATATCGAGGAGAGCGATAAGGACGTGAACAAGTTCTTCGCCAGCCTGAACAACATAGACAAGCACGTGATGGCAGGCCTGACCACCCTGGACAGCCTGGACAAGGTGGTCCGCATGGGCGAGATAATCGCCGGCGGCAGGCAAGAGCTGCTCGCAAACCCCCTTCTCTCCTTTATAACCTGCGTGGCGAAGAGCCCGCTGCAGTTCGTCGAGGATACCGCCCTCAAGATGATGGAGATAGTAAAGCGCGGCATTCCCGTGGTCATAAGCAGCAGCCCCCAGGGAGGTTCGACCGCGCCCATAATGGAAGAGGGAATGGTGGCGCAGATAAACGCGGAGATCATCGCAGGAATAACCCTCAGCCAGCTGGTGAGAGAAGGAGCGCCCGTGCTCTACGGCAGCGTGCCGGTCAGGGCCCGCATGGACGATATGAACGACCTGTACGGCGCGCCCGAGTTCTGCCAGTACAACATGGACTGCGTGCAGATGGCGCGGTTCTACGGCCTGCCGTGCTATTCCACGGCGGGCGTGGGCGACGCGCGCGTGCCCGGGGTGCAGGCCACCATCGAGAAGCTGTTCTCTCACCTCAGCGTACCCATGGCCGGCGCCCAGTACGTGCATTATGCCTTCGGCCTCCTGGAGAAGACCAACGTCTTCAGTCCCGACCAGGCGGTGCTGGATGATGCCCAGATCGGGGCGGTGAAACGCATACTGGCGAGGCCGCGCATGGACGGCGATGCCCTCGCAGAGGCCGTCATGCAGATCGAGAAAGTCATGGCCACGCCCCACAAGCTGTTCGCGCGCTATGCCCGCAAGGGCATAAGGAGCGGCGAGATATTCCCGTCCTACTTCTTCGAGACCAAGGAGGACGCGGACATGGCCGTGGTCAACGCTCACAAGAGAAGGATGGAGCTGCTGCAGAGAGAGCCCCATCACCTGGAGCAAGACACGGTGGAGAAGATCTACCGCGAGATACCCGGAATAGTCGGCAGGATCAACCCTTACGCATAAAAGGAGGACAGGATGGAAAGAGAGCAGTTGCTTGAGAAGATCGAGGAGAACGTACTGCAGGGCCGCAGGGACAGTGAGGACGACGGCATCGACGAAGAGCTCGCCGGCACCCCAGGTGTGGTGGAACTGGTGCGGCAGTCCCTGGAGGAGGGGATAGAGGCGAAGGAGATCCTGCTTGGCGCGCTGTCCAGCGGCATGGACAAGGTGGGCGAGAAGTACGAGTCGGGTGAGTACTTCCTGCCGGATATGCTCACCGCTGCCGAAGCCGTGGGCGCGGCCATGGACATCCTGGAACCTCACCTCCTGGACGCGGGAATGGAGGCAAAAGGGAAGGTGCTGCTGGCCACGGTCAAGGGCGACTTACACGATATAGGCAAGAACATCGTGGGCCTGATGCTGAGAGGAGCAGGGTACGAGGTCCAGGACCTCGGGGCCGACGTGGACGGCAGCGAGATCCTGCAGAAGGTAAAGGAAGCCAGGCCCGACATCCTCGGCCTGTCGGCACTGCTTACCACCACCATGCTGGAGATGAAGGGAGTGATCGGCGAGCTCGTGAGCGAGGGTCTGAGGGATGATGTCAAGGTCCTCGTCGGCGGAGCGCCTCTGACCCCGCAGTTCGCCGAGAAGATAGGAGCGGATGCGTACGGCAAGGACGCGATCGCGGCCGTAAAACTAGCGGACAGCCTGGTATAAGCGATACGGCCGTCCGCGTTTACAGTACTCGCAGAGAGGAGACTGCCAGTGGATAGAACGAAGAGCGTATACAGCGAGGCCGTGCAGAGCGGAAAGTACGAGAAGGTCACCGGGCTCCTGGGTAAGTACGATAACGTGCGGCGGTACTGGGAGGACGAGATCACCAGGATGACCATCAGGCCTTTCCTGGAGACGCTTATATCAGAAAAGAACCGCCGCATGGAACGCCTGCGCATACTCGATCTCGGCTGCGGGAGCGGCGACGGTTTTGAACTGTTGTGTGACGTGAGCTCGCGTGAGCCCAGCCTTCTGGATCACCAGGTCAGCCTGATCACACCGGAGATCCTGGGCATCTACAAGGGAGTGGATATCAGTGAAGCCCTGGTGCAGCAGGCACGCGAAGTGCATGGAGCGAACGGCAAGCTCAAGTTCGAGTTGGGGGACTTCTCGCAGGGGCTGCCGGTGGATAAAAGCGAGAAAGCTTACGATATTTATTTCACGTCATACGGGACCCTTTCGCACCTCAGCGACGAACAACTGGTGAGACTCGTTGCGGATGTAGCCAGGCATGCCGGTGAAGATTCAATCCTCATCTGCGACTGGCTGGGGCGCTATTCCTACGAATGGCAGGACCTGTGGCGGGAGGAGGAAGAGCAGGATTATACCATGGACTACGTCGTCTCCTATATCTATGCGGAGGAGGAGCGAGGGGACAAGGAGCTCGATCACCTCACCCTGCGCCTGATGAGCCCGCGTGAAGTCGAGGACCTGGTAAACAAGGCCTGCAAGGAAGCGGGAGTTGGCATCAGGACGAAGGCCATGCTGGACCGCTCCATCTTCACTGGAAGGCATCTCGATACGGGCGACTATAACCTTCACTGCAGACCGTTGAGGCGCGCTGTGAACTCACTTTTCGAGACCAACCTGAGGAGCAACCTGGATACGCTGATCGCGGATTACCATCCCCGCGACGGTTTCGACGAGATAAACGATTTCTTCGAGAAATACCAGATGAGCTGGAACGCCCTGGTGCAATACACTACGGGCCTGCTCTTTTATTATAACGACAGCAACTGCATGGTGCCCCCCGAGATCCTGGATACCTACCCCGGTATCCTCTGCGAGATGATGGAATATATGAAGAACATCATTGAGAGCTGTCACTGGATCAAGGTCGGGGACACCAGGGCGAATATCATAGAGCCTCAATTGGGCTATGCACTCAGGGAGTTGGAGCTGCGCATGCAGCCGGCACTGGGTTGCGGTCACGGCCTGGTGGGGATATACGAGATCGAGAGGTAGATCCCGGAAAAATATGGCGATCCAGCCAAACAACAGGTTGACCGTCTTCGTCAAAAAAGATGCCGGCCCCGATTCACAGTTGTCCACTTTCGTTGAGGCGAGCGCCGGTGTGGTGGTGGAAAGGCCGATGTATTTCAACTCAGTCCCCCACCAGCGCTGGGGCGAGGCGGTGACCGCCGTCATCCAGCTCAAGCCGGGCATGGACCTGGAAGATGAAGAGGTGAAGTCATTCTGCAAGGAGAGGCTCGCGGATTACAAGGCTCCCAAGTACGTCATCTATGTGGACGAACTCCCGCGCCTCATCACCGGCAAGGTGCATTACCGGGAACTCAAGAACCTGGTGAGCGAGAAGTACGAGGGCGAGGGGATCGCCTGAGAACCTTCTTTGAGGTTCGGTCTCGATTGCAGGATTAAGCGTGTCGGACATGCCTCAAACCTAGCTTCACCACACCTGTGCCATGTTCTGAAAAACCCGCCAGTTGCTGCCACTACAATTACTCTTTAGCTTGTTACGCTGCCATGTAAAGGAATGCAGGCAGGCATCCGATGTAAGACAAGAGCTTGCGATAACGGAGGTGTTGATAATGCGTCATGGAAGACCCCTGTTTTGCCTTATAGTGATCCTCGCCTTGATGCTTGCGGCGGCCGGGCTTGCCCTGACAGGTTGCGGCGAGGAGGCGGAAGAAAAAGAGATCGAACTAAGGGACCCGAGCATGGCGGCGGTTGATGACATCCCGGATGCAGAGAAGCTCACCTTTGACGACGTGCTCTATACGGAATACGTGTCGGAGATGGCATTCTCTCCGGACGGTTCGCTGCTCGCATGGTGCAAGGACTTCTGCGAGCCGGGGATGATGACGCGGGCGAACAACATCTTCCTGACGGACCTGGAGGAAAACACAACCGCGCAGCTTACCTCGTTTGAAGGAGCGATGATCGGCGGGCTCAAATGGTCTCCAGACGGCGCGAGGATTGCCTTTTTGAGTGACGCCGAACCTCCTGATACGGCGGATGATACCGCAGGTACCGTACAGGTCTGGGCAGTCTCTCCCGGCGGACAGGATGCCGCCCCCCTGACGTCGGCTCAGGGAGGCGTCGAGGAATACGGCTGGAAGGAAGCGCAGGCGCTCATATATGCGGCGACAGAAAAGCCACCGGGAGAAGAGGTGGAACCCGGCGACAATACCGTACACGTGAGCGAGTACTGCGATGCGCCGGTGCGGCTTTTTCATCTCGACCTGGCAGGCGGCGAGGCCGAACAGATAACCGCTAACGACGACCGCATCATGGCCCTCTCAATTTCCCCGGACGGAAAACACGCATTCTACGTGAGGACTCGTTACAAGGGTTTTATGCCGGGACATACCTACTATGCGGATACCTCCTTCGATAATTATCTGCTCGACCTGGAGAGCGGCGAAGAGAAGCAGATATTCGCGGAGATGAGGAGTACGGGTGGGGAAGCCTGGTCGCACGACTCGCAGACCCTCTACGCCGTGGACCTCCATTACGAGGACCCCAACCCGTATGCTTTCAGGGCGGAGGCCCTGACCCTGGATGTGGCCACGGGAGAGGAGAGCCGTATCGACATGGAATGGCCCAGGGGCATGGAGATGATGAGCCCGTTTGGGCTGCCGAACTCCCCTATAAGGCCCACACCCGACGGGTTTCTGGCCTTCCTCGCCGACGGCTGCAACCCCAAGCTTGCCAGGTACACCAGGTCGGGCGAAAGCTGGGAGATGAACATGCTGAAGGGAGAGCACCAGGGAAACATCTTCTACGTAGAGGTATCACCCGACGGCGAGACGGTCTGCTACGACCATTCCAACGCCAGCCAGCCACCCCAGGTCTATGCGGCGAGCCTGCAGGGGAGCGATATCGTAGGCCCTGAGGCCATAACCTCGCTCAACCCGGGCTTCGAGGACAAGAGTTTCGCGCGCAGCGAGGCCATCACCTGGGAGGGGGCCCGGGGCGATCCCGTCGAGGGGATGCTCTTCTATCCCGAGGGGTACGAACCCGGCAACCGCTATCCCCTCATGCTGGTCATCCACGGCGGGCCGTGGGAGTGCGACAAGGACCGCTGGATGAGCTACCACTGGATAGACCCCTACCATTTCCTCTCACAGAAGGGGGCTTTTGTGCTGGCGCCGAACTACCACGGCAGCACCGGATACGGCGAGAACACCATCGATTTCGCCACTTCCATACAGGGCGGGGAGTTCTACGGCCTGGTGATCGAGGACATCGAGAACGCCATGGAGAGGCTGATAGGGCTGGGCATGGTCGACGAGGAGCGCCTGGGGACCATGGGCTGGTCTTGCGGCTCGATAATCTCCAACGCCCTTATCGTTCACGATCAGAGGTTCAAGGTCGCTTCCTGCGGCGCAGGTGGGGCGGAGTGGATATCCGAATGGGGCGGGTCGATGTTCGGAGACGTCTTCATAGAATGTCTCTTCGGCAGCGATCCCATAGAGAACCCGGACCTCTTCAAGGACCCGGCCCAGGCGCCTTTCTACGATGCCGCCAGGGTAGAGACCCCGGTGATCATGTTCCAGCCCGCCGCCGACGTCAACGTGGCGCCCGGCATGACCTGGATAACCTACCGCGGCATCCAGAAGCACAGCGACGCACCGGTGGAGCTGTATATATTCCCCGGGGAGGGCCACGTGCCGATGCTCATTCCACATCAGCGGCGCAAGATGGTGGAAGAGCAGAAATGGTTCGACGAGTACTTCTTCGACTGACGGGGTAAGGGCATGCGCACCTTTTTCGTAGTCCCCCAAGGCCTGCATGCGAGTGGTTGCGAAAGTGGGAGGTGTGAACCATGGATGCCAAGGATGTCAGCAGAGTGGCCGTGACGACACCGAGGTGCTCGCGGAAAGAGACGGATTGTTCCTGGAGATGCTCTCGCACCTGGAGGATATGAACGCTTTCGAGCCGGTATAGGTACTCATACTAGAGGCACAGGCGGCGAGGCGTCACAGCAGCCACAGGCTGAAGGCCATCACCGCCATGCCCGCGATGGCTCCCATGATGGCGTAGTTGTCCTCGCCATATTCGCGTGAGGCGGGGATGAGCTCGTCCAGGGAGATATAGACCATGATACCGGCTACGATGGCAAGCACCCATCCCAGGACGGTTTCGTTGATATAGCGCATCAGAAAGAGGGCCGCTACGAGGGCGCCTGCAGGTTCAGCCACGCCGGAGAGAAAAGACCATAAGAAAGCCTTCTTGCGGCTGCCCGTGGCCAGATATACGGGTGTAGAGACGGCCAACCCCTCGGGGATATTGTGGATGGCTATGGCCACTCCGATGGCGATGCCCAGCCTTATGTCCTGCAGGGCCCCGACGAAGGTGGCCATGCCTTCGGGGAAGTTGTGTATGCCGATGCCCAGGGCCACGAGCAGGCCGGTACGGTACATCCTGCCGCTCTCATCTTCTGCGCGCGTCTTCTCCGCATAGTACTCGTGAGGGATGAGGCTATCGATGACGAACATGACAAGCGTGCCCGCGAAGAAGCCTATGAGGCCCAGGCCGAAACCAATATCTTCCAGGCTCGACGCGAGCAGCTCAACGAAGGAGACGAGGATCATCACCCCGGCGGAGAAACCCAGCGTGGCGCTGATAAAACGGGGTCCGGGGTCCTTGAACCAGAGGCCCAGGATGCTTCCTATGGTGGTGGAAAGACCCGCGAGCGTGGTTATGAGTAGGGCCAAGCCGACATTGGCTTCCATATATCCCCCAGTTGCCTGTACCTTCGCTCTTAGTCTTTAAGTATACCAATCGCGGGGCAATATCTCCGAGAACTCGATCTCCATGAGGGGCATCGGCAAAGGGTTCGGTGAGGTCCCGTCCCGCCTTGTGCAGCCCCTGGTGGTTTCCTCTCTGCCATAGAAAACTGCTGGATACGTCGTAGACCGTACATCCGTGCGGAAAAGAGGAAATACATGCATGGAAAAAGAAAGAAAAGCGGAGATGTTCCAGGCGGTTTTCACGCTCCATTTCGGAGAAGCTGAAAAGGGTGGAGAGAGGAGACGTAAAACAGGTTGCATACATGGAATGGAGTAAAAAGTCGCCGTTAAATTCCGATAATGTATTAGAGTTCTTGCCTTGGTTTATAAGGAGGTTTGCACGTGAACAAAAAAGCACTATCCATGACGGTTTTGCTGGCCGCACTGTCTCTGGCTGCAGCCATGGCCCTTTTCGGATGCGGGGGAGCTGGCGCCAAGCCCGAGATCAAGTCCCTGGAACCCACCAGCGGACCTCCGGGCAGCGAGGTCGTCATCGAAGGTGGGAGCTTCGGGAGCACTCAGGGCACGGGAGTCGTGTTCTTCAGCGGTAAAGAGGTCGCGGTCGTAGCCTGGGCCGATACGGTAATCACGGTGGAGATACCTGCCGACCTGGCGGAAGCGACGTACGGCGTGAAGGTGGAGACCGACCAGGGATCCAGCAACGAGGTGGAGTTCGAGGTCACCGAGGGAGATGCCAAAGCCCCGAAGATAACCTCCCTGGACCCCGAGAACGGGGCATCGGGAGACAGCGTGTTGATCAGCGGCAGCAATTTCGCTAAGACCCAGGACGGCGGCAAGGTGCTCTTCGGTACCGGAACCGCCGAGGTGTCGAAATGGTCGGATAGCTCCATAACCATCACCGTGCCCCCTAACCTCGGCCCCAATACCTACGGCGTGACGGTTGAGACAGGTGAGGGAAAGAGCAACGAGGCCATCTTCAAGATCGGCAGCGAGGAAGACAAGCTCGATTCCCAGAAGCAGGCGGTCGTTGCATACATGCAGGCCCAGGGCCAGTCGACTGAGGGCTCGGACGCGTGGACTTGTACGCTGGTGAAGCAAAGTGCCCAGGACCCCAACTGGGAGGTAGTGGGTATAGGTATTCCCGGAAGCGGCAGCGATGAAGGCCAGGCTTTCAAGGCCTTGGTGGTTTTCAATAACATGCTTGGTGACTGGGAATGCCTGTCCGTGGACGGGCCGCCCTGGAGCGGAGTGGAGTTCAAGGGCGAACCGGTACCGGATGACCTGCAAGACGTCTGACGAACGTCCTTACGACCCCGGGCCCTTTGGCCCGGGGTTTTTATTTGGCGATGTGCGCCTCGCCAAAGATTGCGTTAGGAAACACGGCCCGCATGGCAGTATCGGGATAAGAAAGGAAAATACCGGCGTGATTTCTATTTATAAATCGGCCAACGCATCCGAAACATAAGTTAATAGAAGGATAGGCTTATAATGCAACTTATCAACAGGGTTGGCAGGAGGCTATCGCTATGGGGTCTTGCGATCGCATTCTGCTACTCATATTCTCTGGGGCTGGTCCTTTTTCATCTCGTCTTCCGTTTACCTGCCCGCGTCTTTTACGTAACTACCAATATCGCCGTTTTCCTCAATGGGCTTATCTTCTTCCCGGCCATCATATGGATACTGTACCATCGCTTCATCTCCCTTAAGAAAAAGGCCCTGGAATGGGAGGAATGCGAGGACGCGGGAGAAAGGGTGGGAATAGCGGAGAGATTCAGGGCAGATGCCGAACGTTATCCACTTGATATGGGCATCCTGGCCGTGATCATCGTGACTTACTTTTACGTATTTATCGGGGTAACCTGGTATATCATAGAAGAAGTCCCCGGCACTATAGCGTTTTATTTCTGCGTAATGGGCCTTGCGGTCGGCATCGGCTCTGGCTACCTGGAGTATTTCGTGACCTATTACATACTCAGACCCCTGCGAAAGCGTTATTACCCCGATCTTCTGGGGGGCCGGGAGCTCAAGGGCGTGACCATGATGGCAAGGATCTACGCCATGATCGTACTTGCGATAATCATGCCCACGATTTTGAGCGCTGTCGCGGCCATGACGCATACCACCTACGCTGAGCAGGATCAGATGATGGAACGCTGCCGGCAGCATGCCGAATGTATGGCCGACGGCGTATCGCTGCGCTTGTCCCGAGGCGAGCAAGAGAGAGCCGCCCTGCACGAGGCAGCCCGCAAACAGGAGTTCGAACAGGAGTATATTGCCGTCGCGAGCATCGAAAATGCGGAGACAGAAACCGTGCTGAGGGTCGTCGACACCGCGGGCAATCTGGATGCCGGCGAGCTGCAGGTCAACTTTGCGGAGAAAATAACAGCGGATGAAACCAGCGGTTCTTTTCTGGGACACCATGGCAGGCAATTTGGAGCGTATGCGTATATCGAGGAAAGCGGAAGCATCCTTCTCCTGGCGGTGCCGACAGCACGCTATTTGGGAGAATCAGCCAGAATCGGCCTGACGCTGGCTTTGGTAAGCATGATTATCGGCCTGGTACTGGCCGTCCTCGCCTGGGTTACCATGCGCACTTTCAATCGGCCCATGTCGGAACTTGTAGCGTTGACTGCAAAGGTGGGAGAAGGCGATATCGCCGCCGGTGTGCCCCTGGAGTCGACTGACGAGATAGGTAAGTTAGCGTTTACCTTTCACCGCATGTTACGGGGGCTGCGAGAGATGATCGCATCTTCACAGAGAGCTTCCGAAGAACTTGGTGAGGAAGCGGGGAATACGGCTGCCAGTTCGCAAGAGGTCAATGCCTCGCTTGAACAACTTACCTCCATCGCTATGGAACTCTCCCAGAACGCGTCACTCCAGAACGACCGGGCTGAGGAGATAGGGCGCAAGGTTGGAGAAATGACGGCGATCATCGAAAAGAGCTTCGCGGAAGCCAGCAGCGGCGTGGAACTCAGCCGCTCTACTTCCGATTTCTCGGATGAAGGCCGCGGGGATGCTTCCTCCACAGAGGAAAAAATGGAGGCCGTACAGGCTATCATCGCAGAAGCGGCGGAAGCAATCAGGATGCTGGGCGAGAAGACAATGGAGATCTTCGGCATAGTGGACGTGATCAAGAAGATATCAGACCAGACCAACCTGCTAGCCCTGAACGCGGCCATAGAAGCCGCAAAGGCCCATGAGTTCGGTAAGGGCTTCGGCGTAGTGGCGGACGAGGTACGCAAGCTGGCGGCGGAGTCGGCTGCAGCCAGCGAGAGAATCGCTATCCTCGCCAGAGAGATAAAGGCTGATTCAGAGGAATCGGTCGCATACATGGAGAAGAGCAGCCAGGAAATGGCCACGGGCATGGAGTCGGTACGACAGACCGGCAAGACCCTCGAGACCATCTACGAGTCAGCACAAAAGACAATGGAGCTTTCCGAAAGCATCGCTGCCGTTACGGGGGAGGCTACGGAGAGAAGCAATGCGATAACGGAGGCCATAGAGGAGATTCACTCTATAGCAACCTCGAATGCCGCTTCCTCACAGGAGATGGCTGCATCCATAGAGGAGCAGAGTGCTTCCATGCAGGAAGTAACCGCATCGAGCCAGAACCTGGCCGACCTGGCCGACCGGTTGCGTGACAGAAGCCGCCTTTTCAAAACCGACGATTACACGCCCCGATGATCCACGACATACTCGCTATCAAGGCAAGGGATCTGTCGAGCCCCCCCGTTATTTCGCCTCGGCTCAAGCCCTGGATGCAAGGCGGCTTTTTACGGCCGCCTTTTTTAAATATGATAGATGACAGAGTGTTGAAGGCTGGAGGGGATCGTAAACCCTCCTGCGGTGATAAAGAGTAAGGCTGGTTGCGATGGGTTATCTTCTCGGGTACGACGCCGGGAGCTCGTCCGTGAAGGCGGCGCTGCTGGAAGCCGAAACAGGAAGAGTGGTGGCGACCGCGGCATCGCCCGCTAGAGAGCTCATCATAAACTCTCCGAGCTCCGGCTGGGCGGAGCAAGACCCGGAAACGTGGTGGGAACACCTGAAACGCGCCACTGCCATCATCGGGGAGAGGTCGGCAGGCGCTCTGCGCGACGTGAAGGCGGTCGGCATATCTTACCAGATGCACGGACTGGTCGTCGTGGACCGGGACCTCGAGCCGCTGCGGCCCTCGATCATCTGGTGCGACTCGCGGGCCGCATCGATCGGAGAAGAGGCCTTCGGGTGCATCGGTGCCGAGACCTGCCTGCGGAGGCTGCTCAACTCCCCCGGCAATTTCACCGCTTCCAAGATGAAATGGGTCAAGGACAACGAGAGCGACCTTTTCAAACGCATCTACAAGATGATGCTCCCGGGAGAGTACCTGGCCATGAAAATGACCGGGGAGGCGGTGACCACGCCATGCGGCCTATCGGAGATGATCCTGTGGGATTTCGCGGCGGAAGGGCCCGCTGACATTTTACTCGAGCATTACGGCATATCGCCGGAACTTCTGCCCGACCTGCGCCCCACGTTTTCGTCGCAAGGCGAGATCACCCCGGCGGCGGCCGGCGAGCTGGGGCTTGCAGCGGGCACGCCGGTTTCCTACCGCGCCGGAGATCAGCCCAACAACGCCTTTTCCCTCGAGGTGCTCGACCCGGGTGAAGTTGCGGCCACCGCCGGCACCTCCGGGGTCGTCTATGGAGTTACGTCAAGCGCGGAAAGCGACCCGCTGTCGCGGGTGAACGTCTTCGTGCACGTAAACCACAGCGCTCGAGATCCGCGTTACGGGGTGCTTTTATGCGTTAACGGCACCGGCATCCTCAACCACTGGTTGAAGAACAACCTACGCGGCGCGGGAGGGCTCCTCGACTATCCCGACTTGAACGAACTGGCGGCGTCGGCGCCGGCGGGTTGCGAAGGCCTGTCCGTGCTGCCCTACGGCAATGGCGCCGAGAGGACGCTGGGCAACCGCAGCATCGGAGCTTCCGTGCACGGGCTCGATCTCAACCTCCATACCCGCGCGCACCTCTTGCGAGCGGCGCAGGAGGGCATCGCCTTCGCCCTGAACTACGGGCTCGAGATCATGCGCGGCATGGGTATCGAAGTGGAGAAGGTAAGAGCGGGAAAGACCAACATGTTCCTGAGTCCCCTGTTCGGGGAGGTGTTCTCAGCCGTAACGGGGGCGTCCGTAGAACTCTACGACACGGATGGGGCGCAGGGAGCGGCCAGGGGAGCCGGCGTCGGCGCGGGTGTTTACAGAGATATAAGGGAGGCTTACGCAGGCCTCGAGAAGTTGAAGGTTATCGAGCCGGACCGGGATACGGAGGGGACATACCGGGAGGCCTATTCCCGCTGGCTGGGGATTCTCACAGCTGAACTGCATAGAACGGGGGAGGGAGAAGATGAGCGTTAGGAGATCGTATCACAGCTTGTGCCGTTGGACCTTTCATGCCGGGAAGGGAGGGTTCGTGCCCCCGGATGCCATCCCTGAGTGGGGGGCGGAGAGCCTGGATTCAGCGGGATGCGTGGAGATGGTGCGGGCGGAGATCGCCCCGCGCCTCCCCGACCATATAAGCCTGGGCATGGAGTTCCATTACGACTACGAGGTAGACGAGGTGAACGCCGCGGCGGTTGCCGACGCCCTTGTCTCCAGCGGCATACACCTGGCCCTGATTACACCCGGCGCTCACCGCCATTTTGCATACGGGGGGATCGCTTCTCTGGACGCGGGCGAGCGCAAGTCGTCCGAGGAATACGGGCAGCGCACCGTCGACCTTGCCTACGGCGAGATGAAGAAGGCGTGGCATCACGAACCGGAGAGGGCGCCTTCCCTCGTGCTGTGGAACGGCTCGTTCGGTTATGACCTGGCATCGATCGGGATCGCGGGGATGTACCGCAACCTCAAGAAGAGTATCGCAGGCCTCTGCCACTACGAGGAGCAAAAGGGCGGTGGGTTGTTCATAGCAGTCGAACCCAAGCCCAACGAGGGCCATCCGGCGATGCTCCTGCCCACGGTGGCAAGTGCCATATTGTTCTGGAAAAAGCTGGGAGAGGATTACGGTATAAACCTGGAGAAGAAAGGTATCAACAAGGAGTTCGGCCACTCCGAGATGGTCGGCCTGGACCACGTCTACGATACCGTGGAGGAGATCGACAACGGCATGCTGACGCACATGCACGTGAACAGCCAGGGCTATAACGACGGCATCATCCTCGGCGGGCCCGGGAAGTTCGATATCGACCACGGGGTGAGGATAAATGGTATGAACATCGCGATAGCGGGGCTCATCCGCCGCGCGGGTTATGCCAGGTGGAAGGGACACGACATGCAGGTACGCCCCTACGACGACCGGGAACAGGCAATAGACAGGGTAGTAAGGTCGATCCTGAGCTGGGAAGCATGCGAGCTTGCCGAGGAGGAAATGGACTCCGGCCTGCTCCTGGACTACCTGGAGAATAGAAAAGCGGCCGCGGCGGAGGACCTCATCCGCGAGGCGGTGCTCAGCGCCTACCGCAACTTCGACCGCATGTACAGGACCTAGGCAGCGGTCACGGACCGGATATGGTAAAGGTGCCCTCGAGATGCAGGTCTTCCGCACGAGAGGAAGAGGCGACATAGACGGCGTAATCGCCTTCCTCTACCTTCCACTCCCCGGCATCCACGTCATAATAAGCTAGGTCTTCGGCATTCAGCTCGAAGCATACCGTCTCCGTCTCGCCGGGTTGCGTATGCACGCGGGCAAAGCCCTTTAATTCCTTTACGGGGCGGTCTACGTTCGAGGCGGGAAAACTGACGTACATCTGGACGATATCGCAACCGCCCATGCCCCCGTTATTGGTGATATCCGCTGCGACCTCGATACTGCCATCTCCGGCCATCCCTTGCGCGCTGAGGCGGAGGTTTGCATAAAAGTATTCCGTATAGTGGAGGCCGAACCCGAAGGGGAACGCGGGCTCCATGCCTTCCTTGTCGAAGAGGCGGTAGCCATGGTAGTAATCGTAGGCGATGGTCCGGGCCTTCTTGTCGAAATATGGGAGCTGGTCGTTGGACTCGGGGAAGGTGACGGGGAGCTTGCCGCTGGGATTATCGTCGCCGAAGAGGATAGCCGCAAGGGCATTCCCGCCCTCCATGCCCCCGTACCAGGCTACGAGGATTGCGGGGACCCTGTCCCGCCAACCTGCGGTAAGAACGGCCGAGCCCGCCTGCATGATAACGACGCATTTGCCGTTGGCGCCCGCCACGGCCTCGATCAATGCGATATCCTTTTCGCGCAGGGCGAGGTCTTCGCGGTCGCCGCCCGCCTTCATGTAGGGGATCGATTCTCCCTCGTCCTTGCCGGTGAATCCCACTACCACCAGTGCGACATCGGCCTCACGGGCGGCCTTGGCCGCCAGCAGCTCGTCCTCACCGCTGTCGTAGGTCACCCCTACCGCACCGGCCCGCTTGCGGATACCCTGCAGGGGGGTTATCACATATGGGGGCCTGACCCTGCTGCTCCCGTGATCTCCGGTATTCTCCATGTCGGCCAGCTTGCCGATAACCGCGATCTTATGCAGCCCGCTATCCTGGAGGGGGAGCAGGTGTTTCTCGTTCTTGAGGAGCACTATGCTCTCGCGCGCTGACTGCAGGGCCAGGGCGACATGTTCCTCGCAGGCCACTTTGTCCCGCGTATAGGCATCGGGTGAAGCGGCCATGGCGAACCTGGCCTTGGTTCTGAGTATGCGGGTCACCGCCTCATCGATGACCGCCTCGGGTACCTTTCCCCTGGCGACGGCCCTCTCCAGCCTGCGGCCGAAATACCGCCGTAGGGGCATCTCTATATCCAACCCCCCTAAGGCAGCGTCCACCGTCGACCGGGTACCCCAGACGAAATCCGACATCACCAGACCCTCGAAACCCCAGTCCCCCTTGAGTATGTCGCGCAGCAAGTGGCGGCTCTGAGCGCAGTACCAGCCGTTCACCTTGTTGTATGCGCTCATGATAGCGGCTACACCCTGGTCCACGCAGCGCTTGAAATGTGGCAGATAGACCTCCCGCAGCGTGCGTTCGTCCAGGCGCACGTCGACGAAGAAGCGCGACTCCTCGATGCTGTTGCAGGCGTAATGCTTGGCACAGGCCATGACGTGTTTCTGTGTCCCTCTGACCAGGGCGGCGCCCATCTCGCCCAGGAGGAAGGGATCTTCCCCGAAGGTCTCCTGGGCTCTTCCCCATCCCGGGTGTCGGGGCAGGTTGATGCACACGCCGCCGAAGAAATCGCAGCCCTGTGCCCGCGCCTCTACTCCTATGGCATCTCCGATGCGTTCCTCCAGCCTCTCGTCCCAGGTGGCCGCGCGTGCCATGGAGACGGGGAAGCAGGTGGAGGTTCCGAAGGCTACGCCGCGGGGCCCGTCGGTGAACTTCAGGGGAGGGATGCCCAGCCGCTCGTTTCCGCCGGCGAGGAAGTGATACTTGTTATAGTGGATGAGCATCATCGCTTGCTTGAGCGGGTGCGTGGTACCGGCCATCTCCCTGACCTTCTCGTGCAGGGACATCCCCGAGATCATTTGCGCAATGCGCCGCTCTCGCTCATCCCCCTCTGCCTCCAGCACGGCACTCCAGCTAACGACCTCACCGCTCTTCGCATGCCTGTTCATGATCTCCTCCCGTCATGCATGTGTGTTCGCTGGGGACCATACCGTCATAGACAAGGAAAACAATATCCCCCGAGGCCTGTTTTCTACGAGATATATACCCTTGTGAC
>CAZGWK010000054.1:0-23198 GCA_964529285.1 uncultured Actinomycetota bacterium | reverse complement strand
GACAGTGCTGATATTAATGTAATGACATGTCAGTACCAAAAAAGAGGATGCCGGCACAGGAAAGGCGTGAACATATAATGAGGGCTTCCGCCTCTGTGTTCTCGCACAAGGGCTACCGCATGGCGTCGGTGTCGGATATCGTCGAAGAAGCGGGCATCGGAAGAGGTACGTTCTATCTCTATTTTGACTCCAAGAGAGAGATATTCCTGGAGTTGATAGAGGCGTTCTTCCAGGGGTATGCAGAACTGCTCGAAGAAAACCACCGCAGACTCGAAGACGCCCTCAGGCAGCGAAGCAAGGTGCTTAGGGTCTGGAGGGAAAACATGCTGAGGCTGCTTGAGTACCATCAGGAGAATCCGTACCTCACGAATATCGCCTATCGCGAGGCCCTGGGTATGGACGAGGATTTCTCGGAAAGGGTGGGAGAGTTATCGAACCTGGCGCGCGAGAAGCTTGTCGCAGAGTTCCGCATGATGTACGAACGCGGTATGATGCGTGAATGCGACGTGGAGTTGATAACATCCGTTATCATGGGTTCAACGGTATACGTGGTCATGGAACACCTGCTGCCCGAGAGCAGGGTGGATGTAGAAAGCCTGGCGGACATGATCGTCGAGTACCATATCCGTGCCCTCATACCGGAAGCCGGTGACGTGGAAAGGGCGCTGCGCAGCGCCCTCGCGGAACGATGACCTCGCACGTATGCATACAGGCGCAGACGCTGTTGTGCCTTACAGGATAGAGATAGAAAGACGGAGGTGCAAAAGGCGGGATATTGGGATATAACGGGAACATCGATACTGCGATCGGAAAGGAGGGCTGAGAAGGATCAATACTAACAGCTGTATCCCATGTGATGCGTTCTATTTATCGTAGGAATAAGGGGTGAAGCGTATGATTTCGTATGACTTGAGCGACGAGCAGAAAATGGTTCAGGAGACCGTCGCCTCCTTCGCGGCCGATCAGATCGAGCCGATGATGAGAGAGAGCGACGAACAGAACGCTGTTCCCGAGGAAGTCATCGCCAAGGGGTGGGAACTGGGGCTCTTGGGCGGATGCATACCGGAGGAATACGAGGGATTCGGGGAGGAACCCTCTTCTCTCACCAACATGATAGCCATGGAGGAGCTTGCGTGGGGAGACCTGTCGACAGGGCTCCATCTCATGGCCCCTTCCGTAATGGCGGTTTCCGTGCTCGATCAGGGCAACGAGGAACAGAAAAAGCAGTATCTCCCTTCATTTTGTGATGAGGAGTACAAGGCGGCATCGAGCGCCTTAGTAGAGCCTCACTACAACTTCTGCGCCTCTGCGCTGCGGACGGCGGCAGTGCGTGATGGAGAAGAGTACGTTATCAACGGCAGCAAGTGCCTGGTTCCGCTGGCACAGGAATCAGAGAACATGCTGGTCTTCGCGGCGACATCTTCCGGGATGGGCTTCGCCGGCGTAGACGGCTTTATCGTTCCCGCAGGCACCAAGGGGGTCGAAGTAGGTGAGCGTGAGAAAAACATGGGTATAAATGCCCTTGCCACTTATCCGGTTACCTTAAAGGATTGCCGCGTGCCGTTGACATCGCGCCTGGGCGGAGATGCCGGGTGTGATTTTCTGAGGCTGCTTTCCCGTTCGCGCCTCGCCCTGTCGGCGCTCGCGGTGGGTATGAGCCGCAGGGCGCTCGAGCATTCCATCGAGTATGCGACTCAGAGAATAGCGTTCGGAGAACCTATAGGTTCGCGCCAGGCGATAGCGTTCATGATAGCCGAGATGGCCATAGAGGTCGATGCGGCCAGATTGCTTTCCTGGGAGGCGGGCTGGAGGTGCGACAAGAACATGGATTTCGAAAAGGATGCCTCACTGGCCAAGAACTATGCTGCGGACATGGCCATGATGGTTTGCGACCGCGGCGTGCAGATAATGGGCGGGCATGGTTACGTAAGGGACAACCCGGTAGAGTTGTGGTTCCGCAACGCTCGCGGTTTCGCCACTTTTGAAGGCTTCGTAATGGTATAGGGAGGTGGGAAGATGATAGATTTTGAACTCTCTCCGCGTATCAAGGGTACCAAGAACATGATCCACATGTTCGCAGAGAGCGCGGTGCGCCCCATCGCCCGCCAGTACGATGAGCAGGAGCACGAGAAGCCGTGGGATCTGCTGAAAATGGTGCAGAAAGTGATGGGCGGCGGCATCGCTGGGGCTTTGGGAAGCCCGGAGAAGAAGGAGAAGAAAGAGGAGGGCGCAAAGCCGAAGGAGAAGAAGCCCCGCGAGACCAATCTGGCGGGAGCGGTCACCGTCGAGGAGATCTTCTGGGGAGACGCGGGTATCGCCCTGGCCTTCCCCGGTCCGGGACTGGGGGGAGCGGCCGTGCAGGCAAGCGGCACCCCGGAGCAGAAGGAAAAGTTCCTGGCCCGTTTCGCCGGCGAGGAACTGGCATGGGGTGCCATGGCCATCACCGAGCCGGAGGCGGGATCCGATACCGCCAACCTCAAAACCAGCGCCGTGCTGGATGGTGACGAATGGGTGCTCAACGGCGAGAAGATCTTCGTAACTTCGGGCAAAAGCGCTCTCGATGATTCCGAGGGCTTCGTGGTCGTGTGGGCGACAATCGACAAGAAGGCAGGAAGGGCCGGAATAAAGCCCTTTATAGTCGAGCACAGTACCCCGGGAATGGAGATAACGAAGATCGAGGACAAGATGGGGATCCGCTGCTCCGATACCGTCTCCATCTCCTTCATGGACTGCCGCATACCCAAGGATAACATCCTGGGCAGCCCCGAAGTCGTGGACAAGACCAAGACCGAGGGATTCAAGAAGGTAATGGCCACTTTCGACGCCACGCGGCCCCTGGTGGCCGCCATGGCCATCGGCGTTGGCCAGGCCTCCCTGGATTTCCTGAAAGAAAAGCTGACGGAAGAGGGCATAGAGCTGCGTTACGGCATCAGCCCCCAACGCATGACCTCCCTGGAGAGGGATATCATGCAGATGGAGGCGGACCTCAAGGCGGCCCGCCTGCTCACCTGGAGGGCTTTGTGGATGCTTGACAACGGGCTCCGCAACGACCTGCAGTCCTCCATGGCCAAGGCCAAGGCGGGACTGGCGGTGACGCGCATCACCCAGAAAGCTGTCGAGCTCATGGGCCCGCTGGGCTATTCGAGAGAGCTGCTCCTGGAGAAGTGGATGAGGGACTCGAAGATCAACGACATCTTCGAGGGCACCGGGCAGATACAGCTGCTGATAACGGCGCGGCGGCTCCTGGGGTTCACGCGCGAGCAGTTGAAATAAGCGATTACGGCAGGGATTACTGCGGGAGGGGGGCAGCGATGCCCTCCTCTTCCCATCCCCGTTAAAGGGGGAGCGAGCTTGGGCACTTCATGGCGACGCGATGGAAAAGTCCAGATTCCGCGCGGGATACCAGAGCGCTGGGCTTCAGGCCGTATTGCCGGGGCAAGCGGCCGTCGGCGTTATGATAGAATGGTCCATTGAACGGGAAAATTACCGCATAAAAAAACGAGCGGGGCCAGCGGCTATTAGAAGCGTCGTATGCGACCACGCCGGCATGTAAGCCGCGCGCGAAGACAGTGAGAAAAAAAAGTCATCATGGAAGCGTTGGCAAACGGAAACGGTTAGAGTCTGTATGGCCGTTACAGGATGAAGTCATGATCGAGCAAGCGGATATCGGCAATAAGTCAAGCAGCGGTAGCATGTCCGGGAAAAGATTGGTCAGCAGCAAGGGGTTGTCCACCTTCAGCCTTTTTCTCCGTGTATGCAAGGAATGCGGCGTGCCGTTGGCTGTTTCTCAGAACCATATCTGGGAGGAACACGGTCGCATCCTCAGCCGAGACACCTCGCAGAGGCTTATAATCGTAGAGCGCAAGATAGTAGACGGCATTATCAGCAGGATCACGGAGAAACTTGGCAAGGAATTCGAGAAGACCTTCACCTGCGCCAAGGCCTTTGACGCCAGTCAATATGTCCGTTCAGTGATGGTGGGATGGAGGAAGCTAGCCGCTGGTTATCCTATTTTCAAGCGGCCTTTCTACGAACTTCTTTGCGACCACGCCCGTATACTCGGTATGGCGGACGCGAAATTGCTGCATTACAAGAAGGGAAAAGAAGTGGTCATCTCCTGTACCCATTGCTACAACGGGGTCTTCTTTGCCGGGGATATCCTCGGAGCGGCCTATGCTGGAGAAAAGAGAGAGGCGGAGATAGAGATTAGCGAAGGAGAGGGGGGGACCGTTTTCAGCGTGAAAATCCTGGACAACGAGGCTTTCAAGGCAATAGAAAGATATTCGTTTTCGTGGGAGGTGCCGCTCCCCGGCTATATCAGCTATAAGCGCTGCAAGCGATGCGGCGTTCCCTTCGCGATAAGTTTCTTCACCTGGGACATATCCCGGGGACTCATGATAGATACGCATAACGGAGAGGCGGTCACGCTGATCGATGTGGCGGGCATTAACGCCGCTTACTCCGAGATCAAGGGCAAGACCGGGAATTGGATCGACGAGTTTCTGGCTGGCGAGATCAAGGATATGGTGGATGGGATATTACCCGGCCTGGAATGGAAACGGCGCCGGCCCGAGGAGAGGATCCGCGATCTTTTCTTCCTGGCATACAGGGGCATGGGAAATCCGGTGTTCACCGAACCAACGGAGGACGGAATAAGGGCCAGGATAGAGAACCCCTTCAACTATCCCATAGTCGCCGGGATAGCGGCGTCGTTCCTGGCGCGCGGCCGGCCGGCGACCTTCGATTGGGAGAGATCGATGCCCGGTAGACTGGAGCTGAACCTGCATTTTCTGTAAGTTGCAGAGAAGCATGTAATTCAGTTGTCGGATCGGCTGTCCCCGAAATCCTGCCCCCATTCCTCCTGCAGGAGGTCGAAGAGCTCTTTTACCTCGCCGCGCATGTCCTGCTTGCGGTCTTCCTCCTTGATGCGCTTGCGGGTCTTGAATTCGGGATCGTGGAAGACCCTGTGGATGAGCTTGTCTGCGCCCTCCCCGCTGAATTCCTCCGTGAGGAATAAGGCCTGGCGGCTCTCCTCCCCGTCCTTGTGCCATTTCTCTACGGCGATGCCGTGGTAGCGGCAGAGGACGTTCTTGGCCTTTACAAGATCGAACTCATCCACCCCTAACTCGTATTCCAGGTCTTCATCGTAGACAAAGCCTTTATCCAGTATAAGGCGGGCGATTCTCTCTGCGATTTCGTTTGGATCCAAGTAAGGCACCCCTTTAACTGCAGCCTTGCAGACACTATTATATCGGTATCACGGTGCAAGGGATTGAGGCCGAACGGAGGATTGCGTTGATATGAGTTATAAGGGATCAAGATATGCGAAGGCCGCGATAGCGCTGGCGGCAATGCTTCCGGCCGCGGCGATGGGTGCGATAGCCCTTATGCGCAGGGCATTACCGCATAACGAGGGGGAATTAGTGCTGGATGGTCTGGGCGGGGAGATATGCATAGACTTTGACCGGTGGGGTGTACCCCATATAAAGGCGTCCTCGCTGCAAGACGCCCTTTTTGCGCAGGGGTTCGTTACCGCGCAGGACCGCATGATACAACTCGAGCTCCTGAGACGCATCGCTGGAGGATCACTTGCACGGGTATTGGGCAGAAGAGCGGTTTCCCTGGACGTGTTCATGAGGGATATGGGATTGAAAAGCACTGCAGTGAGAAACGAAAAGAACCTTGCCGCGGATACCCGTCATTATCTGGAAAGTTATACGGCAGGAGTCAACTCTTATCTGAGGAGCAGACGCAATACGCTCCCCCTCGAGGTACTCCTGCTGTCTGCGGGGAGGCCGCGGCCATGGACAGTTGCGGACTCCTTGCTATGCCTGCTGTTCTTCACGTGGACCATGGATGCGACCTGGACGGCAGACCTCATGCGGGGCAGGCTGATCCGGGCATTGGGTAGGGAAAAAGCAGAGACCCTCCTCCCTGCAAGTGGTCCAGGCTTCCTTCCGGCAGTCGATTATGACGGAGAAAGACCGCGGGACATCGCGGAGCCGCCACCCGAATGCGAGCTGGATTTCATGCCATACGATGAAGACAATCCGCCCTGGATGGTAAAGCGCATGTCCGTGCATGCCCAGGGATCGAATAACTGGGTCCTGGGCGGTTCCCGCACGGAGACCGGCAAGCCCATCCTCTGTAACGACCCGCACGTCCAGCACGCCATACCCACCATGTTCTATCTCTGCCATGTGAGTAGCGAGGACCCCCGATGCGAGTTCATCGGCGCATCGCTGCCTGGAATACCGGGAGTGCTCGTGGGAAGGAACGAGCATATCGCCTGGGGAGCCACGAGCCTCTGTCCCGACGTCGTGGACGTGTTTGTCGAGACATTCGAAGACCCGGGCGGGACGCGATACCGCACGTGCGATGGATGGGAAGAGGCGGAGTGCTGCGAGGAGGAGATCAAAGTTCTCTTCGGGCGCAAGATAAAGAAACGGGTTATATCGACCCGGCACGGACCTGTTATCGCGATGCACGGCAACAAAGGCATCGCTCTCAAATGGACCGGTCACGAGGCGGTCAACGACAGCGCCGGCTGCCTGATGCGTATCGCCAGGGCCACTGACTGGGATGAGTTCAACGGCGGTCTGGAGAACTACAGCGGCCCTGCCGTGAATATGGTTTACGCGGATACGGAAGGAAACATCGGCTACCTTGCAGCGGGCCGTATCCCCATACGCAAGGGGCACGATGGTTCGGTCCCGCTAAGCGGAGAGAACCCGGAACATGACTGGAAAGGATATATCCCCCCAAGCGAGATGCCTCGAATCCTCAACCCCGATAGAGGGTGGATCGCGACAGCGAACAACCAGGTGGTGGGAGATGGTTATCCATACGTAATAACTTCCATGTGGGAACCATCCTGCCGGCAGCGCCGTATAGCCGAGCTGTTGGAGGCGAGGGAGAGGCATGAGATCAAGCATATGCGGGAGACACAGGGAGACGTTTTCACGGGCCACGGTAGATTCCTGCAGCGCGAGATGTGCAGGGCAGCAGAGGCTTGGACTGACGCGAGCGAACAGGCGCAGAAGGCCGCCGGCATACTATCGGAATGGGACTGCCTGGCCACCCCGCAAAGCGTTGCGCAGACGCTGTATTATTTCACCTGGAGGGTGATCAGCGAGCGCCTGCTGCGGCACCAACTCGGCCACCGCCTTTATTTCGCATACACCACTTCTTTCTTCAACGCCAACCACGCGGTTGAGGGCATACTCGCGGCAAGCGATGTGGAGTGGCTTCCGCCCACGGCAAAGGATTTCGACGAACTTCTGCTGCAATGCCTCGAGGAGACGGTCGTGAGGTTGTCCGTGAGGTTTGGTACTGCGGAAATGGAGAAATGGCGCTGGGGAGATCTGCACAGCCTCGAGATAGCGCACCTGATGGCGGGATCTAAGCCCTTGAGACGCCTGATCGGGCTGGGGCCGCTGCCTTTCGGTGGTGACGGCGAGACCGTGAACAGCGCTTTTAGCGAGGGAGACCCAACGATTCAGGTGCTGGCGCGATCGAGCATGGGCTGCATCGCCGAACTGCCCTTCCTTCCAGGTTTTCACTCCGATCGCGTTTACGCGGGCCCGGTGTTCAGGATGATAGTGGACCTCTCTTCATCGGGCAGGTCCCTGTGGTGCCTGGACGTGGGCCAATGCTCGAACCCGCTCAGCCGCTTCTATGCTAACTTCTTTCCCTTGTGGCGAGAAGTTTCCTATGCCGTCATGGCATTCAGCGCAGAGGAAGTACGGGAGAACACGAGCAGCACTCTTAAGCTTAAGCCTGGGTTGTAACATCTTACTTTGCGACCCGTACCGGGACCTGGCTTTGCGTTTTGCGCCGCGGGTGCAAGATGCCGATGCATGATCCCCCATCCCCCATTACCAGAGATGCACGCAAGCGCCGCTGCCCAGACGACGCCGAACGAATAGCGCGATAATACCCTCAACGGTGCGTGGAGAGGTTGGTGATAAAAGATCTGCTTCCGGTCTCCTCTTTGAGGTATTCGTCGAATTCCTCTTCCGTTACTTCGATGCCCGAATGAAGGAAGAGGGTATAAAGATAGTAGCTCATATAGATCCATTCCCTTTGCAGCTCCAGCATGGCCTTTTCGCGTTTGCTCCTGATGGGAATGAGGCGTTCTCCCTCGTAATCGAGTTCGTTTATATTTCTTCTGAGATCCCTGCATGTGCGGATGGCGTCTCGCGTCTCGTATTCAAGATCAATCTTATTCATATTGTTGATATTGCGGATCCAGGGAGGTATGACCTCGGACTCCTGACCGTGTTTGTGGAGGTTGTAATAGGAGGCCAGTTTCTTGAGTACTTCCTCGGAGACTTCTCGCATATGGTGCCCTCCTACACTTTTCTGTCAATCTTGACATGTGACGGGTCGAGGGTGAGTATCTTGCGGGCCAGTTCCGGATAGTGTGCTATGAAAAGAAGTTCGTCCTCGACCAGCGGCTTCTGGGTCGTTACGTTCGCATACCTGACCAGCTCCAGTATATCCCTGGCTTCCTCCTCGCTCTGGAACTCCACTTCGAGTTTTTCGTAGACGTTGCGGAACCCCTTGATGCCGGAGTATTCGCCTATGGTGATGTTGCGCCCCGTCTCGACCGTCTCCGGTTCCCCGCGGCCCAGTTCCTCGTAATCGTACAGCTCGTAGTTGCGCCTGCTCTTCAGGGCTCCATCAGCGTGTATGCCGGATTCGTGAGCGAAAGCATTGTCTCCGACACCGGGCTGGTTCACGGGTATGGGCACGCCGAAGGCAAAGGAGGCGTACTTGGCAGTCTTCCATGCCGCCATGAGGTTTATGGAGTCGTCCAGGACTTCCTCGCCGTCGAACAGGGTCGATTTCTTGATGGCGAGGATGGTCGAGACGAGGTCGGCATTCCCCGCCCTTTCTCCCATGCCGTTGATCGTGGTGTTGATGTAGGCGTTCACACCAGCTTCCAGCGCTCCCTTCGCGCCGGCGACCGAACAGCCTATGGACATCCCCAGGTCGTTGTGGAAGTGCAATTCGATATCCATACCGGTTTCCCGGGAAAGGTTCCTGATGCGTTCGTATACGGTAAAAGGATCGTTGTAGCCCAGCGTATCGCAATAGCGCAGGCGCGCGGCCCCGTGCTCCTTGGCGGCGAGCGTGAACTCTATGAGGTGTTCCTCCGAGGTTCTCGAGGCGTCTTCCGCATTGACCCCCGTATCCTCGAAGCCAAGCTCTCCGGCCGCTTGCAGAGCCTCTACCATCAGCTTGACCACATCATCGAATCTGTAACGCCCGTTCCACTTGCCTTGTATCATCTGATCGGACGTGGATATGGAGATATTTATGTGCTTTAACTGGGGCACCAGCTCCCGGGCCATCTGTACGTCGCTGGCGACGGCGCGTACCCAGCCGGAGAGGCGCGTGTGGGGGATCGCCCCGCGCTCCACCAGTTCGAGGTTTGCCTGAAGGTAATTGCTCTCGTGCCGGGTGGTGGGAAAACCGAACTCGCTCTGCCAGATGCCCATCTCGTCGAGTAACATGTTGAGCATGGTCTTCTCGAGCTTGGCCAGCCCCAGGCGCGAAGTCTGCACTCCGTCCCGGTTGGTAACGTCTACTATATATATCCGCTTGCGGCCGCCGCCGCCGTTTCCAGCATCATGATCCTGATCGGTCATCTATCGCCTCCCGCTTTTCTGTCGTATATATCGAGGTCTTTTACCGCAGTATAAAGTATATCAAAGAGGTCCTCTATCTGCTCTCTCTCAAGGCACGAAAACGCTATGCGCAGGTCCTTTTCGTTGATGGCTATAGTGCCTACGCCATATGCATCCAGGAGGTGCCTGCGCAGGCGTTCCGCATCGGTATGCAGCAGTTCGAGGCACATAAAGTATCCCGCATTGAAGGGATAAGCGCGGAAAGCATCGGCATATTCCGGGGCCTGCAAGACCCTCTTCAGCTCCTCGTATCTCTCCTTCAACATGGAGAATTTCTCGTGCTTTTCCTCCTCGTATCCAATGGACTTCATGGCATGGATAAGCAGGGATTGTGACGGCGTCGAGCATTTCGAGATAGTGCCGCGGATTAAACCGCCCACCTTTCTCTCCAGTGCCTCAAACGCCTCCTGGTGATTACCGCTGGTATGCAGGGAAAATGTTATAAAGCCCAGTCGGAATCCCCACACATAGTCCTCCTTCGTGGGGCCGTCTACCTTGATGGCGGTGAGACGGGGGTGAGAATCCGCGATAAGGGAGAAGAGGGATTCCTTGTAGACCTTGTCATCGTAGAACAGGCCGGTATAGGCATCATCCACGCAGGCAACGATGTTCGCCCCTTCCTCTGCAGCCTCAAAGAGGGCTCCAGCCACGGCCGAAGCTTCCTCGGGGTATGGCGAGTAACCCGTGGGATTGTTGGGGAAGTTCAGCAAAACGAGGATCTTCCCTTGCTTCTTGCAGGACTTCAAGGCATCGCCCAAGGCCTTTACGGCAAGTCCGCCGTCGGGAGCAAAAAACGGGAAAGTACGGATATCCGCGCCGCGCCGCGTGGCGAAGATCATGCGGTAATTCCCCCACATCTTGTCGGGCAGCAGTAAGACATCGCCAGCGTCGCAGAACATGTCGGCACATATACTCAAGGCGTGGGTAAGGCCGCTGGTGACGATGGGCAGGGAGAAATGCTTGGCAGCCAGGGCCGGGTTCAAGTTCAGCTGGCGATCGCGCCAGAGTCGTCTCAGTTCCACGAGGCCGGTTGTGGGAGCGTATGGAAAGGTCTCCTCCGGTTTGAGGTACTTGATGTATTTACGCAGGCTGCGCAGGTAGAGAGGCTTTCCTTTAACGGTTGCCATGCCTATAGTGGCGTTATAGCGGTGGGCCGCCTTTTTGGCCTCGGCGGTCTGCGTGAGAATACCCCGCGGGAAAAACAGCTCTTTTCCGAGGGCGGATAGTGCATCATAAAGCATGGGCGCGTGGGTTCTGAGCGTTTCGTTGAGTTCTATGGCAAGTGGATCGATTTTATACCTCCATATTACTGCGAAAAAGCGATGACCGGCGTGCTGAACAAGGCGTTTACGGGCCGCGGTTCTTGTCAATTATATATTAAGGAGATGAGCGCGTATATGATATTTGAACCCGCTCAACGCGTTACGAAAGAAATCCATTTTCCATTAAGGCAGTTCACATACCGTATTCGGCATTCTAGCCGCAAGCGTCCATTGTAAATCACCGTTTACGGGGATGACGGGAGAAACTTGCGTCCGAGGGTTGCCAGCGCACTTCCCGGCGCTTTCAGGGCTTTCCCAGCCTTATCTTGGCGATGTCCCAGGCATAATCGTAGAGGTGCATGCCCTTGGACAGGGCGAGTGTCTCTCCGGGGGTCACCCCGATCTCGTCGGCCATGTACTCCTTGAGCAGTTGGATGCCTGCCAGGTTGCTGGGAAAACCGGCCCAGAGGTCCCAGGAACGAAAATAGACGACGAAGTGGAGCTTTCTCTCCTCGGGGTATATTCGCGTATCTATCTGGCGCAGGCAGGGGGGATCCTCCAGATAGATAGCGTCGGCGTCGCAAACCGCCATGCAGGCCTGATTGGTGCCGAAACCATCGTCGCGATATATGCGAATGACTTCCTGGATCTGTTCTTCCAGGTACATTCCGTAAGTGTAGTCCTCGTTTTCCGCCTTGGAGCAGGAAGAGCATAGTTTCTCCAGGTATTCCTGCACGTATTGCATATCAGTGGGGGGAGGAAGCCCTATTCCCGGCGGTATATCGGGGATAAGGGGGCGTGTCTCGGGGTAAGCGATTTTTACTACTATGAAATCGTACTCCATGCGCTTGTTTCCCTTGAAGCTGCCCCTGTCGATGCGGTACTCGCGACCCTGCTCAAAGATGTTATAAACGCACTGAAACCAGGCATCCGGCAGATCCCTTGCCTGTATGAATGTTATGTTCATATGCGCTCAAGGCCTCTCTCGTCATCGAAAGCTATACACCAACCCTTAACCCTGCATAGCTTGAACCATGCGACTATATCATATTAACACTCCGTAGTGACTTGAAAAGACGGCGCCCCGCGACATCCATGCATGCGGGCTCGCGTGGGTTCCGTCTGGTAGAATTATTCACAAAACCGCCGGTGGCGGTTGGCTGAAAACGCGAGGAAGGAGTCAAAAGGAAACCATGAGCGAGAGAATGATCGTGGGCGGCTGTGATGTCGGGTCTACTACGGGTAAGGCTCTGATCATGAGTGATGGGGAGGTGCTGGGGTATTCCATCATCCCTTGTGCCATCCGTCCCGAGACCACCGCTGGAATGGCTCTCGAGCGAGCTCTCGAAGCCGCACGGTTGCCCGCCGACGAAGAAATGGCTTATATCGTAGGTACCGGATATGGGAGGGTCCGCATTCCCTTCGCGACGGAGAACGTGTCCGAGATAACCTGTCACGGTTTGGGAGCCTTTCATCTCAACCCCTCCGACCGCACTCTCATAGACATCGGCGGGCAGGACTGCAAGGTCATAAAGATCAGCCCCAAAGGGAAAGTGATAGATTTCGCCATGAACGACAAATGTGCCGCCGGCACGGGCAGATTTTTCGAGGCAATGGCCCGAGCTCTCGAGATCACGCTGCAAGACCTGGCGGAGCTATCCATGCAGTCGAGCAGACCCGCTCAGATCACCAGCCAGTGCAGCGTTTTCGCCGAATCCGAGGTTATTACCCTGCTCAACGAGGGTGCGGATATCTCGGATATCGCGGCAGGCATCAACGAAGCTATCGCCGCGCGATTGAGCTCAATGGTACGCAAAGTAGGCCTGGAAGAGGAGGTAACTGTTTCGGGAGGATGCGCCAAGAACCGGGGCCTCATACTGGCACTCGAGAAGAAACTCGGTGTACAGGTAAAGGGCCTGGGGATGGATCCGCAGGTCATTGGGGCCCTGGGCGCGGCACTTATCGCAGGTCGCAGAGCAGGAGAGGGCGCGGGGGAGGCATAGGGGGCGAGTCGGAGCTCTGCCTGCTTCCCGCAAGCCTCAACTGCCCGCACGTGTCGGACGAGAATAATAGCGAGAGAGAAATCGGGTTTGGCCTCGAGGTGCACGATATGAGAGAAGAAGAATCGCAGGCGGGTGAAGGGCGCTACCTGGAGAAGATAAAGGAGCTGGACCTCGTCTGGCGCATCAACGAGCAGATAATGTCCTTCGAGAGCATGGATTCCCTGCTCGCGAGCATACTCGCAGGAGCCGTGGAGGTAATGGAGGCGACCTCGGGCTCGATCATGCTCATCGAGCCGGAGGGGAGCGACATGCTGGTCATAAAAGCCGCCCATGGACTGCGCAAAAAGGTAGTGGGCAAGTCCAGCTGCAAAGTCGGCGAGGGCATAGCGGGCTTGGTAGCGGAACGTCGCGAGGGGATGCTGCTGCTCGACGATCTTATGGACCCAAGGCTGCGTACCAGGCGTAAAGTGACGGATGCTCTGAGCGTTCCGATTGTCGCGGAGGGCGAGCTGCTGGGGGTACTCAATCTCAACACCAAGAGGGACAAGGCCTTTGGAGAACTCGATCTCTTCCTCCTCAATACGCTGATCAAGCAGGTGGCCACCGCGATAGTCAGAGGAAAGAGACTTGAGGAGATAAGACTGCGCCTGCTGGAGCTGGAGGAGGAAGAAAGATCCACCCTGGAGGATATGCAGAGGCTGACCGCGGAGCTAGACGAAAAAAGGCGCTACTATCAGAGGCTACGCCAGCATCTCGACAAGCTGTATAGAGACCTCGCGGCCTTGACGGGCCCGGTAGCCTGAACGACGACTTGTCGGCTTCAGACCCATTTCAACCGAAAACAGACCCGCGCTGCGCGCGTCGTGTTAAAATCTACGGCTGGGAGGGGGGAGGGAGGTTATAGGTATTTCTAGGTATGGACGGGAAGATCAAAGCTGAGGCGGTTTCGCGCTGGTACGGCCCGGGAGTGTGGAAAAGCGGCTAAGCAGGGGTTCTTCTCCGCGCATCGCCGGCCTTAGAAGATGGGAGCGCAGCTCAGGGTCCTGCAGGGGATTGCCGTTACGGCGGCCGATGCTGAGGCGCTCAACAGGGTGTTCGGCGAATTAAAGGACAACCCGGAGGCGTTTACCAGGGTTTTTGGAGAATAAATCCCGACGAAGGAGGAAGAAATGGAGGGTGAGAACCGCTACTTACTGGCCCTGTACACGAGCCCGCGGCGCAGGGGCAACACTGCACTCCTTTTGGATGCCCTGGCTTCGGGGGCGAACGAAGCCTCATACAGGGTGGAGAGCTTTCATACGGCCTCCATGGATATCAGGCCCTGCCGGGCATGCAACTACTGTTTCAAGGAGGGCGAATGCGTCCAGAAGGATGATATGCAGTTGATCTACCCGCACCTCTTCACGGCGGGTGCGGTGGCCATGGCCGCCCCCATATTCTCCATGAACATATGCGCGCAGGCGAAGGCGCTAATTGACCGCTGCCAGCGCTTATGGTCCATCCGCTACGTGCTCGAGAAGAGTCCGGTAGAAGAGGAATTCGCGGCGCAGCGCAAGGGGTTCTTCATCTCGTGCTGCGGCAGGGACAAGCCTGAGACCTTTGACTGTACCCGCCCGACCATGGCGTATTTTTTCTATATAATCCAGGTAAAGGAATGGGAAAGCCTGACTTTCGCGGGCGTAGACGAGGCGGGTGAGATCCTGGATGTGGAAGGGGCCATAGAACGGGCGAGGGAGCTCGGCAGGGCCCTGGTTTGATAAAAACGCTTGAAACGCCACGAGATACGCAGAAGAACGATAATTGACTAATCGGCGGGCACGTATGCATCGCCTGCAGTTCGTCGCCCGCGGCTGAGAGGGATACGAGGGGGAAGCGGTAATCCCGCGCCACTCGCCTGGCTATCACGCGTGTCGGTCTATGCCGCTTATTATCCTTTAACCGGATGGGATATAATCAAATGGTCAATGCAACGGCTTCATGACCTGGATCTCAATGGTAACGCTTGCCAAAAAAAGCATTTCGGCTACCCTGAACTTTGAACATAAAGGTCAGGAGAAGCGCGAAAGGTCCGGATAAATGCATGTTTCCGGTTATGTCGGATTGAAGCGGTAAGATCTGGGAGAGTGAGAGGAGTTTAGGAAATGGCCTTGATGAATGGCGGCGAGGTGCTCACGAGGGCATTGCTCAAAGAGGGCGTGAAGTGGGTTTTCGGCATCCCGGGAGGCCAGTTGTGTACCTTTACGGATGCCATCGCCCGCGTCGGCAGGCCAAACGGCATGGAGTTCGTCATGACCCATCACGAGGCGGTTGCCGGGCACATGGCTGATGCGGTCTCCCGCAGCTCGGATATGGTCGGAGTATGCACGGGGACCGTGGGACCGGGAGCGGCTAACCTGGTAACGGGTGTTTACGTGGCATATAACGACAGCATACCCATGGTGGTGATCACCCCGCAGATCCATTCAGACCGCTCGTACCCCTTCAAGGGCTCCCAGCAGCAGCTGGACCAGATACATCTCTTCCAGCCCATCACCAAGTGGAATGCTCTCGTAAACCGCTGGGACCGCATTCCGGACCTCGTACAATGGGCCTTCCGGGAGGCCACTACGGGGCGGCCGGGCCCCGTGCACCTGGACATCAACGTGGACGTGCTCTTCGACAACGGGGAGATAGAGGAGTCCGCATTCCTGCCCCCGGAGCGTTACCGCAGCGAAGTAAAGCCTCCCGGCGACCCGGATGCCGTGGATAAGGCGGTCGAGATGATCCTGGCAGCCGAGAAACCGCTCATACATGCCGGGGGAGGGGTGATGAGATCAAGGGCATGGGACGAGGTGCGGGAGCTGGCCGAGTACCTGCAGATACCGGTTACCACCAGCGTTTCCGGGAGGGGTACACTGCCAGAGGACCACCCCCTGCTTTTCCTCCCCAAGGGCATGGGAGCGATAATGGCCGAGTCATCCTCGGACGTCGTGCTCAATGTCGGGTGTACGGTGTCGGAGCTGGATTTCTGGGGGCAGCCCAACATGTGGGGCGATCCCTCAGAGCAGAAATTCATCTACGTGGACATCGATCCGTCTAATATTGGCCTGAACCGCCAGTTCGATCTGGGTATCATAGGCGACGCCAGGAAGGTATTGCGCCAGATCATTGAGAGGGTGAAAGGAGCTGCAAAACCGGTGTCCGAACGGGAATTCATAGCCGCTTACCGTGACATGGAGGAGCAAGCCCTGGTGGCCTACGAGGAAATGGCAAAGTCGGAGGCAAGGCCTATCCACCCCCTGCGCCTGATCACGGAGTCAGTTGATTTCCTGGGCCGCGACGGCATCCTGGTCATGGACGGCGGGAACACGGCCCTATGGACAAACATAGCGGGCCGGGTTTATCGGCCCCGCTCCTATCTTTTTGCCAAGGGTACCGGACAGCTGGGTGTCGGGCTGGGCTTTGCAATGGGAGCCAAGATCGCTAACCCCGACCGCCCCGTCTATATCATCCACGGGGATGGATCTTTCATGATGAATTGCCAGGATATCGAGACCGCGGTGCGCAACAGGCTGCCGGTGATCGATATCATATCCAACGACAGCGCCTGGGGCATGATCAAGAACGCCCAGCATGCCGCCTTCGGGCAGAGGTACTGCGGGGTTGAGTTCGGCGAGACACGCCACGACCTTCTCGCGGAGTCCATGGGAGCGAGGGGCATCAGGGTGGAGAGCCCGGACGAGATCAAACCGGCCCTGGAAGAGGCAGCCGCCTCGGACCGCATGACGGTCATCGACGCGGTGGTGGACAAGGAGGCCAACATAAACGTACCCATTCTCTTCGAGATGATAGTCGACCTCTGGTTGCAGGGCTGCGAATCGCCGTACTGCGAAGGTTCATAACTTCATATCACAGGCGTCTCGGAAGCCTGCATCGCGAAAGCGACAGCGCCGTCCTCGGCGCGACGGTGTCCCGGCGCCTGGACAAAACAGAGATGAGCTTGGGGATTTTAATAACCAGCGTAGGTTTTGTCCAGGCCTGGCACGTGTACGTGCGATATTGAACCACAGAATTATCTGTTTCCTTCAGCGACTTCGGGTTCGCTCTCGGGTTCTTCCGTGAGGTCTTCCCAGTCGTCGGGAAGCAGCTCCAGTATGTGCTGGCGGATGATGGAGGACACCTGGGGCAATACCTTGTGGGGCCTCCCGCTGAGCTGCGGGACCTTGAAGGGCTTTCCGATTTTGATATGGTAATCCACGCCCTTGATCTCGGTTATCCCGATGGGCAGAACCAGCGCCCCTGTTTTCCAGGCGAAATATGCCGCCCCGTTGGTGAAGGGATGGAGCTTGGTGTCTTCGTGGCGGGTTCCCTCGGGGAAAATGCCAACGCATTCTCCCTTGTCGAGAAATTCTATGGTGCGGCGGATAGCATCTGGTCCCGGGCGTTCCCGGTCAACGGGATAGGCAAAAAAGGCACGCACCATGAGGTATTCGAATATGCTGTTGCGGGGGTCGAAAGCCTCCTTTTTGGCCATGTAATGAACGGGGCGTTTCAGGGCCAGGTTTATCACTACGGGATCTTTACGGCTGTTATGGTTGGATACCACAAGCAGGGGCTCTTTGCGGGGGACATTCTCGAAACCGGAGTAGCGAAAATGATAATAGGTAGCAACCACGCGGAAGATGGACCAACCGATCCAGAAACGCAGCAAGGCTTTCACCTCCTGAATACGAGGACTTTTTAATGATAATATCAAGGTATAGAGGGCTGTACTACAGAAATATTGTGAGGAAGACCCTGATAAGTGTCCTGATGGGCGTAATGCTTCGGACGGACCGTTAGCGTGATGTAGGTTTGAAAGGAGAGGCTGCAGTTGATCAATCAGAAGGCCTTCCTGTATTACTCCGGGAACGCGCCGGGATTGGGAATACTTGCGCGTAACGAGAAAGAAGGATGGCAGAGAGTCAACTTCTACAGTTTCGGGGTGGATATGGACTCACTGCAGAAAAATATCGAGGATGATTGTGAGGATGACCTCCTCAAGAGAGGCATCCTGGCATCTCACCCCGCTCAATCCAGGGTTATCATCGCGGGCGGCGTTGTCTTCAAAGGTTTGACCTGCCTTGTAGGGGAGGGAACTGATGCAGCAGAGCTGCTGCAAGAGCTGGAGGGAGGGCTATCCGGATTCCGCACCGTAAACATAAACCGCATGAGCAGGGCTGAATCTATCTCGCCTCTCGATGTCTACTGTTTCACCTATGGCGGTAAGATTATCGGCATATCCAGGGTGGTTTTCTTCGAATATGCCACCCAGATGTCGCTGGTAGGGATATGCCGCGACCGGGACCTCAACCTCGTTGACGAGCTCTACACCGAACTGTCCAGGCTCAACGAATATATGACGATACCCAACCCGCTGCGCACCGACGAAAGGGATCAGCGCGTGGAGATCAATATGTTCATGATAAGGCATCCCGTAAAAGAGGAATTACAGGCCGATTTCGTCAAGGCCATCATAAATACCGGGGGGATGGTATTTTACACCGCCTGAAGGAAGCCGCGTACCATATAGATTCAGTTAACGAGCCCTCAAGACGGGAAATCCCTTCAAGAGGTAGCCCTCCCGCTCCTTGATCCGCACGTCAGGCCTTTCTACCGATGGCCTGAGCGACTTTTTGTATCCTGGCCATGAGGTTGGAGAAAGTCTCGAAATCAAGGGACTGGGGGCCGTCACAGAGGGCGGCGTTAGGATTGGGGTGGATCTCGATAATGAGGCCGTCCGCCCCGGCGGCCACAGCCGCAAGCGACATGGCCGGGATGATACTGGAGATCCCCACAGAATGGCTTGGGTCTACGACGACCGGAAGATGGGAGAGCTGCTTCAGGGCGGCGACCGCTGAGAGGTCGAGCGTATTGCGGGTATGCGTCTCGAAGGTGCTTATCCCGCGCTCGCAAAGGATGATATGGCGGTTACCTTCCTTGATGATATATTCGGCCGCGAGGAGCAGATCTTCTATTTTCGCGCTAGGGCCCCTTTTCAGGAGTACGGGATGGCCGCTGCGCCCTATCTCAGTCAGCAGCACGAAATTCTGCATATTTCGCGCTCCTACCTGTATGATATCGGCGTATTCGCAGAAAAGTTCTATCTTGCGCGGGTCGGTGAGCTCGGTGACCACCGGGAGGCCGGTCTCTTTGCGCGCTTCGGCGAGGAAAGTGAGGCCTTCCTCGCCCAGGCCCTGGAAGCTGTAGGGAGAGGTGCGTGGCTTGTATGCGCCGCCCCTGAGGATAGACCCTCCGGCCAGCTTAACCAGTCTGGCCGAATTCAGTATCTGCTCGCGGCTCTCGATCGCGCAAGGGCCCGCCATAACGGCCAGCTTTTCTCCGCCGATCTTGACGCCGCTGACGTCAATAACCGTGTCCTGGGGATGGGTCTCGCGCGATGCGAACTTGTAGGGTTTAAGAATGGGGATGATCTGCTCCACCCCCGGATACCCGGCCATGGTCTCTACGACCTTGGTCTTGTCGTCGCCGATTACGCCTATGACCGTCTTCTGCACGCCGTATATGGGGTGCGTCTGGAGCCCGAACTCCTCTATCTTATGTAAAACGGCATCAATCTGTTCACGGCTTGCTTCCTGCGACATTACAACGATCATCGCGCTACCTCCATGTTTCGATAGAGAAAAACTAACACCGCGCATTTTGAGTGTCAAATAATGCTATATCCCGGAAATGAGCCCATCTGGTCGCCTGCATTTGCACGCGAGGGTTCATAAAACCAGCCTAGATGCATATCCTGCGGTAAAAAAAGCCCCAGTAGCGTGGCGCGCGTATGCAAAAAGAAGGGGCTGGGATTACGAGCCTGAAGGTGTTTTACCGCCTGTACCGGCGTGAGCATGCATGGTATCCCATGCGCTGTACTAACGCCGTTGGGCGGTGCCGCTTTGCTCTCAATAGGTTCCGCCAGGGAAAGTGCATACGCGGGACGGCTTGGCGACGGGGCGGTACATCTCGACGTCCTTCCAGGATTCTCCCAGGATGCCATCGTGGATCGCCCAACTACGGCCACGTATCGTTTTCTCCGCACCCGGTTGACGAAAAGGGGTACTCCCATCAAGCCTGGCGTAGAGTTCTCCGCCCGGGCGGAATTCCTTAGCGATGTGGTCCATCTTTTTTCGGCCGCGTACGTAATTGAAGCCGTATCGTTCGAATATGATCGCATCGTGATAGGCAAGGGGTTCGGCTACCAGCATATCCTGGCCCATTGCGGACAGGAACTGCAGAACCAGGGGCATGAAATCTCGCAGCAGGTGGAGACCGCGGCGCACCTGCCCCGGTGCGAGCCCTGCCTGCATGGCCTTGAGTTCCTCGCCGATATTGCGGCGGGCGGTTCCGAATTTCGTCCTGCGTCCCGCGTCATCGATATCGGTATTGAAACGGTGAGAGCGAGGATCGTTGATGATGAGGAAGGTTATCTCCACTTTGAAGAACGGGGTGTCCGCTATCTCCAGGAAATATATGCAGTCACGGTCGCCGGGGTGTTCCCTTACCTCGACGATGGCAAATCCCGCCTGGCGCGGGGCGATGGTCTTTACCACACGCTCTTGTTGCGGGTTGAGGAAGGTAGTACGGTCTATCTTGAAGAGCGCGAATATATTGTCCGGTATGAGAAGAGAATAGGCCCGTTCCTTTACATCTGTCTCCAGCTGGTTGATGGCATGGATGTTGTGGAAGGGATTTCCTTCCGCCAGGGCCCGTAATTCACCTGCGACCCCACGAGCCTTGATGCCGCGCATGTTACTCCGTTCCGTCCCGCAGGTTTATGCATAGTAGACGGGTATATTATAGATTAGCCTGAAAGGATGCTCCAGGATACTTCTGGTCGGCGATGGCGATGGAGCACCTGCCCGGCGAGCGATGTACCCGCTCTCGACTCTTTGCTGAAGAAGAGAGCGTTGGTGACGTACACGGCGGATGAAAGGGAAGCAGTTGGAGGAAGGTCTGCCGGAAAGTGATTTCATAGATACGCCGCGAGGCAGGATAGAGATCCTTTCGGATGCAAAACCCGAATTAATCGCTTCCTTGAGCCTGGACGACGGTATGGGGGTTTTCGCAGCTCCCAATTATCCGGCTTCGCGCGAGAAAAAGGCACTGGAGCGCATTGCACGCAGCGAGGGCAGCAGGATCATACTGGCGCATACGGAAGATGGGAGAATAGTTGGTTTCGTGGCTATTGCGCCCCCGAGTCCGGCCGAGAGATGGGGAAAGCTGTCGGGAGAAGGCCTGATTGAGGCCATGGCCATCGAGGTAAGCAAGGATTGGCGCGGCATGGGGATTGCGAACAAGATGATGGAGATCGGGCTGAGAGACCGCTTCTTCGATGACAAGATAGTTATTTGTACCGGTTATGCCTGGCATTGGGACTTGGAAAACAGCGGGTTAGGCAAGGAAATGTACAGGCGCATGCTTCTGGAGTATCTGGAGAAGGCTGGATTCGTCTATTATGAGACGGACGAGCCAAACGTAAACCTGGACGCGGCGAACTTTTTTTCGGCGCGCATGGGTCCCGCAGTTGATGCAGACCTGTTCAAAAGTTTCGAGCAGCTACTTTTCAAGGAACAGGAATGGGCGGATTTCCGCGGCCGCCCCCGTACCATCAGCGAAGTGCTCGGCGAACGTGCGGTCACCTGGAAAAAGCAGGAGAAAGTCACGGAAGATTGAGTCATGCGGGCAAGCTTGCGCGGCGGCCGCATGGTATACTGAGCCGAGCGCAATGCAAAGGCGCCAAGGGTTGAAGGAGAAGGATGCGATACAGGGGATTGGTCATCCGGCCCCCCAGCGAGGCCGGGAGCTATATCCTGCAGGTAACTTATGGTTGTTCCCATAATGCCTGCACATTTTGCCCTACATATACGGGCGTGCGTTTCGCGCGACGGGATATGGACGATGTCCTCGCTGACATAAACGAGGCTTCCCGGATGATTCCCCGCGCCAGGCGCGTCTTTCTGGCGGACGGAAACGCGCTGTGCCTGCCCTCAAGCGATCTTGAGGCCATCCTTACAGAGCTGCGCAGAGCCTTTCCTTATCTCGAGCGGGTAGGGATATATGCGAACGCCTCCGACGTCGAAGAAAAAAGCGATGAAGAACTCGAGAGACTCGCAAGGATAGGCCTGGGCATCGTCTACCTGGGCCTGGAGAGCGGGGATGACAGGGTACTGGCCCGGGTACGCAAAAAGGACGATAGCGAGACTATGATAAAGGCGGTTTTGAGGCTGAAGGACGCTCCCATCGCGACGTCCATCATAGTCCTGCTCGGACTCGGGGGAAGGGAGGGCTCGCGGGACCATGCCCTCAAGAGCGCGCAGGTTGCGTCGAGGATGGATCCGGATTACCTCAGCGCTCTGACTCTGATGGTAGTGCCGGGTACGCCACTTTACCGGGAGCAGGAGGCGGGGGAATTCGAGCTTCCGGGCCAGCAGGCCCTGCTGGAGGAACTAAGATTGTTCCTGGAAGATTGCGAGCTTTCAAACTGCGTCTTCAGGACGAATCACGCTTCCAATTACTTGCCTTTGAGGGGAGTGCTATCAAGGGATAAAGAGGGCCTTATAGAGGTGATCGACAGCGCTATCCAGCGGCCCGAGCTCTTGAGGCCTGAGTACACGAGGGGTCTCTAGGGTGCAGTGTTTTGAGTGGTTTCTAAACTACCATATGTTGTAATAAATGGGAAACCTGCTCAAGATAAAGAGCCCGCAAAACGATAAGACTAGTAAGGTCGCTGGGTGCAAAAGGAGCTCGCAAAGATGAAGACGATAGCCTACATAGAAGATGACCCGGACATGATCGACCTCGTGTCCATCATCCTTCAGAAACATGGCTATCAAGTGGCCGGTTTCACTGAAAGCCGGGAGATAATGCCGCGCCTCGAGTCCATCAAACCGGAGCTTATCCTGCTTGACCTGATGATGCCGCACGTGGATGGGATCGAGGTATACAGAGAGATCAAGAGCCGCGAGGGGATGGGCGATATACCCGTGATCGTTATCTCCGCCATGAAGCGGGCCGTGGAGGAAATCGAGAGAGAGGGTGAGATGAAGGTCGAGGCGTGTCTGGTAAAACCCTTCACCATCGGTGAGCTCCTGGAAACCGTAAACCGTATCCTCGGCAGCAGCTGACCTCCGTTTCTCCGCTTGCCCGATCCATCACAGCAGGGTTGACTAAAAGCAGCACAGGTAACAGAATGTTAATGGCCTGTTCTTGAG
>CAZGWK010000053.1:0-23499 GCA_964529285.1 uncultured Actinomycetota bacterium | reverse complement strand
ATAACCCCTTCGATCTCAGCAAAAAAGTCGCGGCGGTCAGCGGGGCCGGCAGGGGTATCGGCAAGGCCATAGCCCTGGCTCTGGCCCGCGCAGGGGCCGACGTAGCGGTCTTCTCCCGCACCGAGGAGCAGTTCCGCGCCACCGCCGCGGAAATAGAGGGCCTGGGAAGAAAGGCGCTGGGCTTGCGCATCGACGTGAGCAAGGCAGCAGACGTACGGGACATGGTCCGCGCCGTAATGGAGGAGTTCGGGCGCCTCGACATCATGGTCAACAACGCCGGGTTGAACCCTATCTACTGCCGCATGGAAAGGGTCGAAGAGGACGATTACGACCTCATCATGGACGTCAACGTGAAGGGCGTTTACCTGTGCTCCAAGTACGTCATACCGGTGATGAAGGAACAGGGTAAGGGCTGCATCGTAAACGTCGCTTCCGCTGCGGGCCTGGTCGCGCTGTACAAGTGCGCTCCCTATTCGGCCAGCAAGGGCGCCGTCGTGCAGCTTACCAGGACCATGGCCGTGGAGCTGGCGCCTTTTAATATCAGGGTGAACGCCCTCTGTCCGGGTTTCGCGACCACCGATATGACGGACGAGCTTCTCGCGCATCCCCGGGAAGGCGAGCGCATAATCTCGCATATCCCCATGGGGAGAGTTGCCGAGCCGGAGGAGATGGCCCCCGCCGCCGTTTTCCTGGCCTCCGACGCCTCCTCCTACGTGACCGGCGCAGCGCTCTGCGTGGATGGCGGCTGGACCTGCTGGTAAGACTAGGGGGTCTTGTTTTTCGACGATTGGACGAAGGATTTATATACGAAACTGCTGTTAGAAAAATAGCATATGAGCAAGATCCTTTTTACATACTGCGGTATGCAAAAAACAAGACCTGACCCCAAAATCTTTAGTCGATGGAGACCAGCTCGTAGTCGCGGCTCCCCAGCCCCATCCTCTCCGCGTAGGCGAGCTGCTCCGTCCAGTCCATGGTGGTGTAAATGCTGCCGATCACGTCTTTGCCCGCCCTTTCGTTCATGAGGTCCAGGCTGGCCTGCTCGATGGCCACGATATCCCGGCTGGCCAGTATGCCGATGTTCTCCAGCATCGGCGCGTCGCTGAAATCCCAGCAGTCGCAGGCCGGAGACATGTTGATGAGGAAGTTGAAAAAGATGCACTTGTCCTCCTTCCCCTTCAACGCCCCCATGTTATATTCCACTATCTTGCGGTGGGCTGTGCCCAGATCCACCTCGAATCGTGCCGCAATGGCCCCCTCAAAACACATCACCGTGCACTCACCGCACCCGATACACTTATTATGGTCTATGTAGGCTTTCCTCTCATCTCCCTTGCCCTCGAGGGAGATGGCCCCGGCGGGACACCAGCGTATGCATTCGGCGCAACCGGTGCAGCGCTCGGTGTTCACCTCGGGCTTGATGTCGGAATGCATCTGCTGCTTGCCTCCCCTGCTGCCCAGTCCCATGCCCACGTTCTTTATAGCGCAGCCGAAGCCGGTGAGCTCGTGTCCGGTCATATGGGAGATCACCAGGAGGGCATCCGCATGCACCGCCGCGGAGGCTATCTTGACCTTGTCCAGGAGCTCGCCCTCCACCTCTATCTCCACGAAGTCGTGCCCTTTGAGCCCGTCCGCGATGATAAGAGGCGCGCCCAGCGACTCCTGGGTGAAACCGTGCGAGGCCGCGGTCAGCAGGTGGTTAATCGCATTCGACCTGCTGCCCACGTAGAGGGTCCCCGAGTCGGTCACGAAAGGTTTACCGCGCAGTTCCCTGACGTCTGCGGCGATACGGCGCAGGTACATTACCGGCACGAAGGCCGTGCTGCCCGCCTCTCCCAGGTGAGTCTTGATGGCCACCATATCCCTGCGTGCGACCACTTCCGCCAGCCCCGCTTTCTCCGCGAGCTCACTGAACTTCTGCACCATGCCGCGGTGGGGCCTGCAGCGCATGTTGGCAAAGAATACCTCAGACAAGACATCTCCTCCTTATCGTTCCCCTTCACCGCATCAGCGGAAGACGGTCTACGGACAGTACTCAGTGTGAATCAGTATATAGGATAATAATCCTGTTTTCGCAAAGGGCTGGGCGGGTCATTCGACGTATCCGCGTTTGCGCAGCAGGCCTACGGCTTTGCGGGCTTCGTTGCGCAGTACGGGGTCGGGGTCGTCGAGGTAATCTCGGATGAGCTCCACCACCTCGGGACCACCGATATGGCCCAGGGCGTAGCAGGCCGCCGCCTTTGTCCTGGGATGGGCGGCGCGGCGGCGCAGGGTGAAGACCTTTTTTTTCAATATATCCGTAAGGGGAGCGATGGCCTTCTCCGGGCCCAGCCTGGCCAGGGCGAAACAGGCGGCTTCCTCGACGCGCGGGTGTTCCTCCCCGCTCATGCTCTTTCCCTGTATGATGGCCAGCAGCGCGTCCACCGAACGCGGATCGTCGATGGTGCCCAGCCCCCTCACCGCCTCGCGCCTGACGTCCGTCTCGCCGTCCTCGAGGGCGCGCAGGAAATGCGTGAGCAGGCTCGGATCGCCCGGAGATATCTTGGCCATGGAACGCACCGCTTGTGCCCTCACCGCCGGGATGGGGTTGGCCTCCACCGATTTGATGAGAGATAAAGCGGCATTCCCGCCCATGAGCTCGAGCAGTCGCAGGGCTCTCAGGTAGACCTCCTCCCGGGCGTTACTCTCCAGGATCTCGGAGATGTCCTCTATTACGGGGTTTCCGATGGCCGAACAGACCTCGGCGAGTTGGGGGGTTATCTTTATCTCGTCCTCGCTTTTCAGGCGGTCCACTATTTCCTTACTGGTCAAAGACTCCTCGATAAAGGGCAGTATCCTGGCGGCGAGCTTGCCCGTCTCCTCGTCCTCGCCGTAAAGAGAATCCGCGAGCGGCCTTCCCACGTCCCAAGGGTTCAGGCTGGACAACGCGGAGATTGCCGCGTTGCGCATCCTCTCGTCGCCTTTTGAATCCGCCAGGTCCGCAAGCGTGACTGATACGCGGCTGAAGGCCTCCATCCTGTCTGCCATAAAAAGGTCGTTGGCGATGCATGCGAGAAGTTCAACTATTCCTTCCCTCACGGCCGCATCCTGTTCCCGGCTCAGCTGCTCCAGGAGTCCGTCGGCTTTTTCCAGGATCTCCGTACGGTGGCCCCTCTCCCTGAAATCAAGGTGCATCTGTTTCAGGAAACAGCACGCGCGCGCCCTGAAATCCGGCCGGTCGCTTTCCAGGTTGCGCGAGGTGACCGAGATGATCTTGCGGGTTATCTCAACCTCCCCCAAATCCAGCAATTTGCCCGCGACGCCGATGACCTCTTCGTCGCTCAGCCCCTCGAGCGGGCGCAGGGAACCGGACGAGCGGATGTCCGTTACTATGCTGTATGCCTGCATCTCCATGCCCGCCCTGGGATTGCTCCTGGCCAGCTCGGACAGCAGGCCCGATTCGCGCAGTCGCCGCGTTATCTCCGCATGGAAAGAGGGTTCTCCCTCCGTGTACAGGTCCGCGATGATCTCGTTCAGGACGGAGGAGATGTCCGCGTAGTCCTGCGGGCTCATGCTGTCCCGCTCGGCGATCAACCTGCGGTATTTCTCGACGATCTGGTCGGTGAGCATGAGCACGTTCTCCCCCTCCACCGAGGAGATGATCTCCTTGCGGACCTGGGGGTCTTTCACCGCCTGGGGCGTGGACTCGGACAGCACTTCGACCAGGGTCTCAGGCTCCAAGGCCGCAAGGATGCCTACCATCTGCTCGCTCAGCGTTTCCTTGAGGTCCTCGTCCGCCAACCGTTCCACCACGCCGTACATGCGATCGACGGTATCGCGTATGAGCCGGGCCTTATCGGGGCCTACAGACCCGCCCTGGCTCTCGAAACCCAGCATCACCGAGGTAAACGCGGTGTTGATGCGTTCGGGGTCGGACATCAACTCGGAGACTTCTTCCTGGGAGACCTCCATGTTTGGAGCGCTGCCCACGAGGTAACGGACGAAGACCTCATCGCGCAGCAGCCCCATGGCGTCCCCGCCGGCTTCCTGTCCCGCACTCGATATACCCTGGTCTTTAGTGAGAGAAACGTAGATCTTCTCGTCTAGCTTGATGTGCCGCACCGCTTTCTCGTCGAGAAAGGAACTGAGGCTGCCCTCGAGGGTACGGTCCGCCCGCTTGCGGCTGAAGACCTCCATGAAGAAGCGGAGTTCCTCTTCCTTCATCCCCTGCTCGAAGGTGATGCTGCGCACTTCCCACAGTGCCAGGTCCTTGAGGAAAGCAATGGTATTAGGCCGGGCCTGGTCCCTCTCGTCGAGAGAGACCTCGTTGATGAGCAGCTTTCCCTCCAGTTCGCAGAAGGTTATGCTCCCCCACGACGCGAGTGCCCTATCCAGCTCCTCGAGCGCCCTCTGCACCGAGCCCTCGACGATATCGGAGGTCGGCGGGTAGAGGTGGAAATTCACCATGGCCGCGTGCAGGGTGCTGAGAATGGTCATGGACTGGTCGGCCAGATCCTGGCCGTCCGCAGGCATCCTGCCCTGCGCGGGTTCATCGGGCATGCCGCGCTCTCACCTCCGCCGTCTCGTATGTCTCTGGCATCCGCTCCCACTTTTAGGGTTTATGTCCCTTTTACTGCTAGATTATCGCCGAAAAGAGCAAAAACCTTGAAAACGCGCGGCAGACCGCTCCCGTTTTTTTTTGGGCGCACGCCCCCACCTCGCGGCAGGTATGCCAAGAGACAGTATTATACATTATCATTTTGAGATAATAACGGTGAGGGACGGCCGAAGGCGAGGCCGACCTCGCCGGAGCAGCTTAACCGCCTTGAAAGGAAGGGATGCATTGCCCGTAGTCACCCTGGACGGTGCCAAGGTCGCCTACGAGGAAAGGGGCAGGGGTGAGCCGGTCATCTGCGTGCACGGCTGGAACAGCTCGCGAAAACAGTGGCTCTTGAACCTCAAGGCGCTGGCGCCGCGCTTCCGGGCCATCGCCGTCGATCTGCCGGGATTCGGTGAATCGGAGGAACTCGCCTGCCCTTACACCCTGGACGGTATGGCCTCTTTCCTGAAGGCTTTCGCCGGCGCGCTGCGCCTGCCCTCTTTCCACCTCCTGGGCCACTCCATGGGCGGCTGCATATGCGTACGCTACAGCGCTCTCCATCCCGGGAAGGTGGGCAGGCTTATCCTGGTCTCCACCCCGACGCGGACCGCGAGCATGGGCTTAGGCGCCGTCCTGCCGGGCGCGGCGTTCTTCATCTCCCGTACCTACCGTTTGCGCAGCGAGAGCGCGCTGAAATGGATGTTCTACCGCGGCCTCTACAAGCCGGAATACCAGGACCTTGACTTCGTGCGCCAGAATGCCAGGGCCAATGCCCTCGCGACGAGGCGAGCTTTGAGCGAATCCGTGCGCATGTTGCGCAAGATGGACCTGGCGGACGAGCTGCGCGGTATCGGCCAGCCTACCCTTATCGTCTTCGGCGACGCGGACAAGAGCGTCAACCCAAGGGAAGCTCTGCGCCAGCGCGAGTGCCTGCCCACTCCCTATATGACCATCCTGACCGCCTGCGCGCATTGCCCGCCCTACGAGCGGCCGGAGCTCTTCAACACGGTCGTCCTGGATTTCCTGCAGGCAGAAGACCTGGAAGGTGGGACAAGCGATATTGTGCCCCCGGCGGATTGAGAACGAGGCCGGCGTTTACGCGCCGCGCAGTTCCTGAGCCCCCGCGTCCGGGTCTTCCCCGCTCTCTGCTTCCAGAGGCTCCTCGCTGCTTGCATCCCCGAAGGGGTCGAGGAAATCGGTGAAGACCGAATCGCAGGGGTGGCCGTACGTCACCAGCAGGCGTTTGCTGCGCGGCAGCATGATCACGGAACAGGTGGTGGAGAAGTAGGATCCGTGACGGCAGATGGTATTGTCGTCGCCGCGGCCGCTCTCGCCATGATCGCAGAAGACGCCGAGCAGGTCTTTCATCGTGACCACCTCCAGGCCGGAGAGCAGCTGTTCGGCCCTTGCGTAACGGAGCTCGCTGGATTCGTGCACGCGGATCCCCCGCAGCGCCCTCACGTTCTTGCTGGTGTAATAGGCGTTGCGCGGGATATCGTAAGCTGCCATCTCGCGGCATTTATAGTGGTTGGTGTTTATGAGGATGCCGTCTCCGGGCCTGCGAACGCCGCTGAAGTTGGAAGACAGCTCCAGGGTGGCCATTTCTCCAGACGCATCTGCGACGAGGAGTATGGCGCCGCCCGATCTCTTGCGCGCTCTCATAAACTCGACGGCTTCCCCGGTGCTGGAACAGTTCTCCAGTGCTTCCAGTACCAGCAGGCTTATCGGCACGTTGACCTTGGGCATGTCGGTTCCATAACCGTAGTTGTAGCTGATACACAGCCCGTGCTCGTTTATGCCGTCGTGGGACCCGGCCAGGGAGGCAACCGTGACGTCCAGCGTAGAGGCCGAATCCAGGGGTCGGCAGAGCCGCGTTGCATAGTACGGCTGAAAGAACTCCGGGTAATCGAAGTTCTTGATTATCATGGGTTCACCCAGGGCGCTCCTCTCCGCGTCAACCGCAGCCGCGGTGCAGGCGCCGAGGCGGTAGTTAGCCTGCGCGAGGACCAGCTCCCCGGCCAGGGCTATAAAGAGCGACGCTTCATCGATATCCGCCCCCCTGGCTATCCCCTCCATACGCATCTTCTGGCGGGGACACTGTTCGGAGACGTCCCCCCACATCTCCCCCACCGCGCGCCGCATAACCGTGGCCAGGAAGACCTTGAAGGGAAGCAGGGCGGGTTTTTCCACCTGGAACGCCTCTACCAGGTGGAGGTTGTCATGGAGATGGTGTATGGCCTCCCTCATGTGCAGGCCCTGCTGATAGCCCATCTCGTAGTGGTCTCCGCTCAGGTCGAAGAGACGGACCTGGCGTTTTCCTGGGGATGCCCCTTCTCCAAGGCTCATCCCCAGGTCAAATGGATCAAGCATTTTACCTCTTTATAGTAGCTGGTATGTTATTGGGCCCCTCAAATATATTAACCTATAATCGTCGGGTTCTTCTACAAGTCAGAGCGCGGCGTGTGCATGAGTCCGGCGTGCATTCCTCGCGAACGGCATGCAGGAAGGGGCGGGGTGAGTTCGGAAGGGGAACGAGATGAGTGACGAAAGCCCTGTGGAGCTGGTGCGTTTTCAGGGCTCGCTCCTGGGACTGGCCATCGGCGATGCCCTGGGAATGCCGCTGGAGGGGATGCGCGCATCGGCCATACAAGAGAGGTTCGGAAGGGTGCGCGACTTCATGGATGCTCCCTGGCGCCTGCTCAAAGCGGGGCAGTGGACCGATGATACCAAGATGATGCTCTGCCACGCCCGCAGCATCACCAGGAGCGGTGGTTTTGATATCGAGGACACCGCGCGCGAGTTCGTCGCATGGTACGAGTCAAACGACTGGAGAGGGCCGGGCAGGGCTGTCTACGATTCGCTCAAGCGCCTCCAGGCGGGATGCTCACCCCTGCAGAGCGGCGCCAAGGGAGAGATGGCCGCCGGTAACGGGGGCGCGATGCGCATCGCGCCAATAGGGCTGCTCGACTGCCGCGATCTGGATAGATTGCGCGAGGATGCGCGCCTTGCCACCGCGATCACCCACGCTAACGAGGAGGCGGTGGCGGGCGGCCAGGCCGTTGCCTACGTGGTGGCCAGGGCGGCGCGCGGGGACCTCGACCCCGGCACTATCATCCCGCAAACGGCGGATTTCATCGGGGACTGCCAGACGGCGGAACGCATGATGATGGCTGCCCGTTTCCTGGAAAAAGGCATGGAGCTGGATGAGGCGCTGGCGCGGCTGGGGACCAGCGGCTACGTCGTTGAGACGGTGGCCAGCGCCATGTTCAGCTTTCTCCATACCCCCGATGATTTCGAGGCGACGGTCTCGCATGCGGTGGGAGGCGGACTCGATGCCGACACCACCGGTGCGGTGGCGGGCGCGATAAGCGGCGCCTTCAACGGCCTGGACTCCATACCCGAGAGGTGGCGCGAGAACGTGGAGGCAGCAGGCGAGATACTGGACCTGGCCGCCCGCATCTTCATCCTGGTCGAGCCGGGGGCCTGACCCCGAGGCCTGGGGCCCTCATCATTGCGGAGCGGGATTTCTGATATACTATATCACATTGTTCGCCGCCAAAAGCGCAGGCAGGAAGCCAATTGAGCACTTCCGCAGGCCGCCCCGTCCGGCGGGGGCGCATGCGAGAAAGCGCAAGGCCGGGGCAGCTTTTTTCCGCCGGCGCACGTCACTGGCTGGTATATGCATCAAGGCAGAGCCGAGAGGGGATGAGGTCTTTGTTGAAGAAACTGCTCACGCCGCAGAAGGTAGGGGACCTGGAAGTCCGCAACCGCATCGTGATGACTGCGATGCACCTTAACTTCACTCCGGACGGCCGGGTTAACGACCGCATCGCCGCCTTCTACGAGGAGCGAGCCCGCGGCGGCGCCGGCCTGATCATCGTCGGGGGATGCACCATCAACGACGTATCCGGTCCCACCTGGATGTTGGATATGCGCGACGATTCCGGCATCGAGGGTCACGCCATCCTGGCGGACGCCATCAGGAAGCACGGCGCCGCTGCCGCGTGTCAGCTCTACCACGCGGGGCGATACGCCCACTCCATCTCCATGGAGGGCAGGCAGGCCATCGCTCCTTCCCCCATCGCCTCTCGCTTCACGCGCGAGGAACCTCGGGAGATGACCCTGGATGATATCGAGCAGACCAAGAGCGACTACGCCGCCGCCGCCAGGAGGGTCAAGGAGGCGGGCTACGACATGGTGGAGGTGCTGGCATGTACGGGCTATCTCATCCCGCAGTTCTTCTCCCCCACCATCAACCTGCGCAGCGACGCATACGGCGGGACGATGGAGAACCGCATGCGCTTCGGGCTGGAGGTCGCCGACGCGGTGCGGGAGGCGGTAGGCCCCTCGTACCCGGTGAGCTTCCGCATAGACGGACACGATTACATGGAGGGCGGCAACACCAACCGGGAATGGTCCCTCTTCGCCGCCGAGCTGGAGAAGCACGGCGCGAACGTGATCAACGTCACCGGCGGCTGGCACGAGACCAGGGTCCCCCAGCTCCCCATGGCGGTCCCCCGCGCCGGCCTGGCCTACCTCGCGGCGGGCGTGAAGAGCAGGGTGGGCGTCCCGGTCATCGCCTCCAACCGCATCAACGACGTCTTCGTGGCCGACGAGATACTGCGCATGGGCATGGCCGACCTGGTTACCATGGCCCGCGCGCTCATCGCCGACCCCTACCTGGCGGAGAAGGCCTACGAGGGGCGCTACGAGGCCATCACCCACTGTATCGGCTGCAACCAGGGCTGCTTCGATCACGTCTTCTACCTGCAGCCGGTCACCTGCACCGTTAACCCGCGCGCCGGCAGGGAGCTGGAGTACGAGGTAGAGAAGGCAGTTGTGCCCCGGCGGGTGGCGGTGGTCGGGGGAGGCCCCGCCGGCATGAAGGCAGCTTTGACCGCCGCGGAGCGCGGCCACCAGGTCACGCTGTTCGAGCGCAGCGACGTGCTGGGCGGCCAGCTCAACCTGGCGGCCGTCCCCCCCGGGCGCGAGGAGTTCTGGACGGCCGTGGAGGACCTGGACATCAAGCTGGACGACGCGGGCGTGGAGTTCCGCCTGGAGACCGAGGCCAGCGCCGAACTGCTCAAGGCCGAGGGTTACGACGCCGTTATCGTGGCGACGGGAGCGCGCCAGGCGGTCCCCCCCATACCGGGCATCGACGGGCCCAACGTGGTAATGGCCTGGGACGTGCTGGAAGGCAGGGAGGACCCCGAGGGCAAGAACATCGTGATCATCGGCGGGGGCGCGGTGGGCTCGGAGACGGGCATGTACGTGGCGAGCATCGGCACCATATCCGCCGACACCCTCTTCTACCTCTTCATGAACGACGCGGAGGACGTAGAAACCTTGCAGGACCTGTGCAGCCAGGGCATAAAGAAGGTCACCGTGGTGGAGATGCTGGACAAGGTCTGCCGCGACGTGGGCATATCCACGCGCTGGGCCATTGTGCAGGACATGCGCCACCTGGGCATCGAGATGCGCAAAAATGCCGTGGCCAGGCGCATCGAGCCCGACCGCGTTATCGTGGAGGTGGACGGTAAGGAGGAGGAGATCCCGGCCGATACGGTGATCATCGCTGCGGGCTCCTGTCCGGACAGCGCGCTGTACGGAGAACTCAAGGAATCCGGCATGGAGGTCTACCTCATAGGGGACGCCAAGGAAGCCCGCAAGGCCATCGAGGCCATCCAGGAGGGCTACGAGGTGGGGTTAAGGATATAGTTTTGGAGGTCAGACCTTCTATATCGAACTCCCATAAAATACCATATTACTCGTCATCGATGCTCTTCTGGCCACCTTCGTAGCGGTCCAGGGTCTCGCGGGCGCTGCGCACCAGCTCGGCGATGAGGGCGTCCATCTTGAAACCCTGCTCGATGACCAGCTCCAGCATCTCTTTCTGGCGTGGGGTGAGGCTGCCCGCCTTCTCCCTTACCACCGTGCTCGCATAGGATATCATCACCGTAAGGGGCGAACGCAGGTCGTGGGACATCGTGGCGCGTATCTTTTCCAGCGCCTCCAGCGCATACCGCGCTTCCTCGGGCGGTTCTCCCGCGGGGCCTCCGCCCCTTTCCTCCCCGGCGGCGGCCGCAGCTTCTCCTCTCCCCCGGCCGATATATCCCTTTACCTCCCGGGGGAACGCCTCGACGTCGACGGGCTTCTTGAGAAACCCGTCAAACCTCTTGTACACTTCCTCCCTTTCCTCCTCCTTGATCGAGGCGCTCAAGGCGACGATGGGAACGCGTTCCAGCTCTGGCACCCTGCGCAGGCGTTCTACGACCTCGCACCCGTCCATGCCCGGCATGTGCAGGTCCAGGAGGATGAGGTCGGGCAATTTCCTGCAGGCTATCTCCATCCCCGACTCCGGCGTTCCGGCAGCCATGACGTAGCAACCCTCCGCCTCCAGCAGTTGGCGGATTATCTCGCGCTCCACGGCGCTGTCGTCAATATAGAGCACGGTCGTCTTGCGGGCCTGTTGCATAAAAACCGGACCCCTTTCCCCGTCGCAGTTATAATCGGAAAAGCCTCGCGAGAGCATTAGGTCCGGGTGGGGACGGTCATTTTGCCGCCGGGGGCCGTTGCTTTATAATGCACCAGAGGCAAGCCATTAGAAGAGAGGTGTTTTGATTGGATATAGTGACGTTTACGGACTATGGTTTCGGCGCCAATACCTACCTGGCAGTCAACGAGGAATCCGGGCAGGCGGTACTCATAGACGCGGGCACCAGGGCGGAGGTGGTGCTAAAACACCTGGAGGAGAACGAACTGGAGCTTACCGCCATCCTGCTCACCCACGGCCATCCCGACCATCTCCTGGGCCTGAAGGAGATAGCGGATGCCACCGGCGCGCCCTCCTACATGCACCCCGAGGACGCGCAGCTGCTCGAATACATACCGCCCGCGCTCCTCAATATGATGGGGCTGGACAAGCTGGAGCTCCCCGAGGAGTTCCTGCCCCTGGAGGACGGCCAGGAACTCGAGCTGGCGGGCATGAATTTCAAGGTCCTTCACACGCCCGGCCATTCCTCGGGCAGCGTGTGTTTTTTCACGGATGACGTACTCTTCGCCGGTGACCTGGTCTTCAGGGGCTCCATAGGGCGCACCGATTTTCCGGGAGGCTCCATGCAGACCCTTCTGCAGTCCGTGAAAGAGAAGGTGTTCAACCTGCCCAGCGAAACGCGCATCCTGCCGGGCCACATGGAAGCAACGGTGGTGGGCTGGGAGAAGAAGACGAACCCCTTCCTCATGGGCATCTAGAAGCCCAGGGGTCAGGCCCCTTGGCCTGACAAAGGGAATATCGTCGCGGTTGTGTAAAAATTTACGTAAGGGCCCCAGGCTCTGATTGGCCGGCAGGTGTTTAGACATAAGGAGCAGCCCATGGGTGCGCAGCGGCGGGTGGTCATAGCTCTGTTCCTGCTTCTGGCCCTGCTCATCCTGGCACCCCTCGGCTACATGCTCATAGAGGGCTTGGGGTTCAACGACGCGTTCTACATGACCGTCATCACCGTATTCACCGTGGGCTTTGCCGAGGTGGAGCCCCTGACTACCGCGGGGCAGTACTTCACCATCTTCGTCATCTTCGTCGGCGTTTCAACCCTCTTCTTCATCATCGCCAGTTTTTTGAGATATACGTTCGGGGAGGCCTTCAGGGAGACATTCGGGAGGAGGAGAATGGACTTAAGAATAAAGAAGCTGCGGGACCACTACGTCATCTGCGGCTATGGGCGGGTCGGAGAGGTGGTCTGCGAGGCCATGGTCGAGGCCGGCGTGGATTTCCTGGTCGTGGAGAAAGACCACGACAGGATCACGGACGCCATGGACCGCAGTTACCTACTTATCGAGGGCAGCGCCACCGAGACCGAGACGCTGGAACAAGCCGGGGTAAAGCGCGCGAAGGGGCTCGTATGCGCGCTCGAGAACGACGCCGATAATCTTTTCGTCACCATTTCCGCCCGCTTTCTGAACCCGGAGCTGATGATAGTGACGCGCTCCATCAGCCGGGACTCGGTGGATAAGCTGCGCTTCGCCGGCGCCGACAGGATAATCTCCCCCTATGAATTGAGCGGCAGGCAGATGGCAACCTTCCTTCTGCGGCCCGGGGTCTACGACTACCTCGACCTGGTCACCCTGGACATCGCCGTGGAGTACCGCATGGAGGAACTCGTGGTGGAGGAAGGCTCCAGGCTGGACGGAAGCACCATAGGGGAGATGGATATCAAGGCCAGGACCGGGGCACTCGTAACGGCGATACGTAAATCGGGAAGCACCGACTTCAATACCAACCCCGACAAGGAAACCCGCATCGATGCGGGCGACCTGCTCATCGCGCTGGGAACGGAAAAGGACCTGGCGGGCCTGGAGAAACTGGTATCCTCCAAGGTCCTGTAGCGTAAGCCGATTGGCTCCGGCCTTGCTTTTCGGTACTCCCGCGGGTACTTTCAAATGTAAGGAGTCCGCTGCCCCGCGGCCGGCACAAGGTAACCGGTGAGATCGAGGAGGTATATCTTTTGGAGGATATGGATCTCGTATCGGGACTCTCTATTCCGGCTTCTTCCCGCATGGTGCTACTGGTCCTCGACGGGCTCGGGGGCCTGCCGCATCCGGACAGCGGCCTGACCGAACTGGAGACGGCTTCCACCCCGAACCTCGATGCCCTGGCCCGGGAGTCCATAAGCGGCCTTATCCATGCCATAGGGCCCGGCATCACGCCCGGAAGCGGCCCTGCGCACATGGCCCTTTTCGGCTACGATCCGCTCCGTTTCGAGGTGGGAAGGGGTGTACTCTCCGCCCTGGGAGTGGGGGTGGAGCTCGGCCCCGATGACCTCGCGGCGCGGGTCAATTTCTGTACCGTCGAGGACGGTGTGGTCACCGACCGGCGTGCAGGCAGGATCTCCAGCGATGAGAACGCACGCCTGTGCGAAAAACTTGGCGCGATAAGACTTGAGGGTGTGGAGGCGGACATCCGGCCGGAGAAGGAACACCGGGCCGCCCTGGTCCTGCGGGGACCGGGCCTGTCGGAACGGTTAAGCGATACCGACCCCCAGCGTACCGGGCAGGCGCCCCTGCGCTGCGAAGCCCTGCCCGAAGGGGACGAGGACGCGGAGCGGACAGCCGATCTGGTCAACTCCTACCTGGACAAGGTGGCCGGGGTGCTTGCGGACGAGCACCCCGCCAACATGATCCTGACGCGGGGTTTCGCGAAGCTGCCGCACATACCGCATATGACGGATCTCTATGCCATGCGCGCCGGCGCCATCGCCACCTACCCCATGTACCGTGCCTTGGCCAAGCTGGTAGGTATGGACATCATCGACACCGGTCCATCTTTCGCGGACCAGTACGATGCCCTTAAGGGAGCGTGGCAGGACTTCGATTACTTCTTCGTGCATTACAAGTACACCGACAGCCGCGGGGAGGACGGGGACTTCGACGCCAAGGTCGCCTGCATCGAGGAGGTAGACGCGCTTCTGCCTCGCCTGGTTGCCTTGAACCCGGAGGTGCTGGCGGTTACGGGAGACCATTCCACGCCCGCCCTGCTCGCGGGGCACAGCTGGCACCCTTCTCCCTTGCTGCTGCGTTCCAGGTGGGAAAGGCGGGACGAGGTGGAGACCTTCGGGGAGAGTGCGTGCACCCGCGGCGGCCTGGGCATCTTCCCCGCCATGGACCTGCTGCCCCTGATGCTGGCCAACGCCCAGCGCCTCAACAAGTTCGGCGCCTAGACTCGAAGGGGTCAGGTCTTGTTTTTTGCATACCGCGGTACCCGAGGGATTATCACCCATATGCTCGCCTTTATCGGGCCACCACCGTGCAAGCTGACAGGGGTCAGCGGTTGACGCGGATGGTCAGGTCGAGGTCGCCTTCGTCCGACAGTTCCCATTCGCAGGTAGAGCTGTCCACGCGGTAGGCCAGCTCCACCAGGGCCTGCACCGTCCCGACCATGGGCAGGTACAGGCAGGAGTTCTCGATGCTCATGTCCAGGTGGTCGCGGTCGCCCTCGAAATGTACGAGGTTGCCCAGCCCGCGCACGGCTATCATCTGCTGGAAGGTCAGCCCGTCGCGTTTCCAGCTGTCCACGCTCCACGCGGCCCTTATGTAGCGCCGCGTGGCCTCGATGACCGTCGCGGGGATGGCCTCGCCCAGCTCCGACTCAAGGTCGTCGCAGATGGAGTCCACGGAGAAGGGGCCGAAGATGGCCATCCTCCTCCCCGTTTCCGCGTCGGCGATGATGCCCAGGTCCAGGTCCCACCTGCGGCCGGCCACGGCGAGGGGGATGCCGCACTCCGGGCAGCGTTCGTAGGAAATATCTCCCGGCTTGAAGTCGTAGCGCCGGCGCTTGAGCCTTTCCTCCAGCTCGAGGGAATGCTCGCCCGGATAGACCTCGGTCCTGTAGGTGTCGTCCCCGGTGCGCTCGTACCCGACCTGCATATCGACCCCCTCGAAGGCCTCCACCGAGCCGCGGTGATCGGCGGCGTGGAAGAGTATGGAGTAGGGGTGATCCACCAGCTGAGACCGCCATGGGTAGTCGGCGCCGCTCTCCCACAACTCGCTCAGCCTCTGTCTCCCGTAACCGTAGTTCTTGGCGATATCGACGATGGTTTTGACGACGACCCTCATGGTGGCGTACAGGGTATCCTTTTCCTCCGGCGACATCTTCGCCATGCGCTGCTCCAGGCTCGACTCCGTGCTGTCGATCATCTTGCGGACCTCCGGGGGGAAAGTCCTTTCGATGTATCTCTTCGTCTCCCGGCACCTGCTCTCGATGATGATGTGCTCTATAGGCATACCGATGAGGTCCGCGATGCCCTCGAATATCCTGTCGATGGTCTCCGACTCGAACATGACCATGCGGTTGCGGGAGGAGGCGGCCAGCGATATCACCCCGTTGTCCTCCCATTTCAGGCCGCCACTGACCATGACCGGAACGCCGCAACCCTGACATGTCTCTATCATCGCCAATCCTCCTATGGGTTTGCCTCACAAATCAGCTCTAACGAACATTCTTCATGTGCCCTTTCTCTTGAAAAAATAATACCACCGAGCAAGGCAATAACGGGTCTCAGCCGCACTCTCGTCACGCTTCTTCTAAACCCATCGCCAGCAGTCGGCATGAAAGCACCCCCGCAGCCCGATTCTGACGTACCTTGACCGCCGCAGGTTACTTGCCCTCCTCGATATGGTTTTCACACCTGCATCGCTGGATGTCCTTCAGGATTCAAATGAATAATGCGGGTTAAGCGAGTTTGTCGAGGCGGGCGGCGCAGACCTTGAACTCCGGTATCTTGGAGACGGGGTCCAGGGCGCTGTTGGTGAGTTCGTTTACTCTGGCTTCCGCGAAATGGAAGGGCATGAAGATGACGCCCTTCCCCACCTTTGCGGTCACCCTGGCGTTCACCTCCACGCTTCCCCGGCGGGAAGATACCTTCACCCAGTCACCCTCACCGACACCGAGTTCCCCCGCATCCGCCGGGTTTACCTCCACGAAAGCCCGGTCGATCTCCCGCACCAGCGATGGCGAACGCCTGGTCATGGTCCCGGTGTGGAAATGGAACATCAACCGGCCCGTGGTCAGCACCAGCGGGTACTCGGTATCCGGCAGCTCGGCGGGCTCGCGGAACTCGCAGGGGGTGAACCTTCCCTTGCCGATGGGAAAGCCCTCCACGTGGAGGATGGGGGTCCCCGGATGGTCCTCCGAGGGGCAGGGCCACTGCAGACCCTGCGTGCCCAGGCGCTCGTAGGTGATGCCGGCATACGAGGGCGTTACCTCCCTGATCTCCTCGAAGACTTCTTCGGGCGAGGAGAACTCGAAACCGGACGCGCCCATCATTCTACCCAGCAGCGAGACGATCTCCCAATCCGCTTTTGCCTCTCCGACCGGCGCGATGGCCTTGCGTATCCTCTGCACCCTGCGCTCGGTATTGGTGATGGTGCCTTCCTTCTCCGCGAATGAAGCGGCGGGAAGGACCACGTGGGCGTATTCCATGGTCTCGTTCTCCATGATGTCCGCCAGCACCAGGAATTCCAGGTTGCTCAGGGCCTCGCGCACGTGACCCAGATCGGGATCGGATACCATGGGGTTCTCTCCCATGATATACAGGGCGTGCAGCTCGCCCTCCGCCGCCTTGTCCATCATCTCGGTGACGGTCAGTCCGGGCTTCCGGGGCAGACCCTCCACGCCCCAGGCTTTCTCGAACTTCTCGGCGGTGTCCTCGTCCGCCACCTTCTGGTAGCCGGTGTACACGTTGGGCAGGCCGCCCAGGTCGCAGGCACCCTGCACGTTGTTCTGCCCGCGCAGCGGGTTCACTCCCGTTCCGGGTCGGCCTACGTTTCCGGTGAGCATGGCCAGGTTGGCCAGGGACATCACGTTGTCGGTGCCGGTGGAGTGCTGGGTTATTCCCATGCAGTAAACGATGGAGGCACGCTCCGCCCCGGCGTACAGGCGCGCCGCCGCAACCAGGTCGCCGGCGGGGATGCCGGATATCTCCTCCACCCGCTGCGGCGTGTACTCCGCCACCGACTTCTTAAGCTCCTCGAAGCCCTCGGTACGGGAGGCGATGAAATCCGCATCCTCCAGGTCCTCGTTTATGATCACGTTAATCAGGCCGTTCAAGTAGGCGACTTCGGAACCCGGTCTGGGCCTGAGGTATATCTCGGCGAAGCCCGAGAGATGTATCCTGCGCGGGTCTACGACGATGAGCCTCGCCCCCTTGCCGACGGCCGCGAGTATCTTCTCCCCGATGATGGGATGCTGCTCGGTGGTATTCGAGCCCACCACCAGGATGGCCTCGGCGTCTTCCAGCTCATTCACGGAGTTGGTCATGGCCCCGCTCCCGAGAGTTGCCGCCAGACCGGCGACGGTGGGGCTGTGTCATAAGCGTGCGCAGTGGTCTACGTTGTTGGTGCCGACTACCGCGCGCGCGAGCTTCTGCAGCAGGTAGTTCTCCTCGTTGGTGCAGCGGGCCGAGGCGAAGAAACCCACCGCGTCCGGGCCGTATGCGTCCCGCGCCCCCGCCAGGCCTTCCGCGACGGCCTGCAGGGCGGTTTCCCAGTCCGTCTCCACCAGCTCGCCTCCGCTTCGCACCATGGGCCTGCCAAGCCGCTTCGGGCTGTACACGAATTCGTGAGCCGACCATCCCTTGATGCACAGGGCGCCCCCGCTCACGGGGTGATCCTTCTGGGGCAGGATACCGGTCAGGTGCCCATCCATCACCTCTAAGAGGATGCCGCATCCCGTACCGCAATAAACGCAGGTCGAGGGGACGAGACGGTAGCTTATCTCTTTGTCGCTCTGGGCCATCTATCTACTCCTGTTCCGCTCTATGCTTACTCCGTGCCCACGCCGTAAATCAAGGTTCCGCAACGCTCAATCCGGGAGGCGGATTCTCGCCTCGTTCCTCTCCAGGCACGAGGCGAGGCTTGACCCCTATGCCTGGAGCTTCTCGATATCGTTCTCGCTGCCCAGGAAGCTCAAGGGGCTTTTCTCCTCCGTGCTCTCGCCGGCGCGGTATTCCAGCTTCTCCTCCATGATGTCCTGCATCTTGCGGTAGAGGCTGCGCAGGGGTATGTGCGCCGGGCAGGCCTCCTCGCACAGCCCGCAGTCTATGCACCTCCCGGCCATATCCAACGCCCGGATGATGTGAAAGGAGGGAAACTCGGGCGGAATGACCCCCGGTTCCACGAGTTGGGGGTCCTCGAGCGCGCAGTCCTTGCAGAAGCACATGGGACATATATTGCGGCAGCCGTAGCACTTGATACAGCGCGAGAACTGTTCTTTCCACCACTGCATGCGCTCCGCATCGCAGAGCGCTTCCACCTCGTCTATGACCTCCCGGCCCGGCACCGCCTCTACCTTGTCCCCTATGGTTATCTCGCTCGGATAGGGTTTGAGACAGCCGCAGGCCTCGGCCTCCTCCGCGCTGCAGGCCACGCCCACCATGATCACCCGGTCCAGGTCTATCTGCTCCAGCTTGGAAAGCTCGCTGAGTGCCCGCTCGTCGCAGCCGCGCACCAGCACCGCGAAGCGCCCGTCCGGGTACTCTCGCAGCAGTTCAATCAATATCTTGCCCAGGGGGTAACGCGGTCCTCCCGCGTCGAGCAGCTCGAGGTCGGGCGAGTCGGCGTCGGTGATGAGCGCCGGCAGCACCGTCCCCTCCTCGTTTACGGGGCAGAGGAAGGCGTCTGCAGCGCCGTTCAGCTTCTCCCTGACTATGGACTTGAGGTCGCTCATGCCCCCACCCCCGCCTTTTTCCTGCGCAGAGGGGACGGCCCCAGCGCCTTTACCTCCTCGGTAAAGGAGCGTATGACGTCGGCGTACTTCTCCCCTTCCGCCGCCGACACCCACTCCAGTCGCAGCCTGCCCTCCTCCAGGCCCAGAAATCTCAACGCTTCGCGCAGCACCCCGAAGCGCTTAGCGGTCATATAGTTGCCCTTGAGGTAGTGGCAGTCCCCGATATGGCAGCCGGCGATGAGCACGCCGTCCATGCCCTCCTGGAAGGCCTTGATCACGAAATAGGGGGAGATGGTGCCGGTGCACATCACCCGCACGTCCAGGACGTTCGCGGGATACTGGAAACGGGACACCCCCGCCAGGTCCGCCCCCGCGTAAGAGCACCAGTTGCACAGGAAGGCGAGGATCCTGACCTCGTCCCCCGCGGGCCTGATATCGTCAGCCACGTTCTCCACCTCCCCCAGGCCTTGGCATTTACCTCACCGCCTCATTCACGCCAGGCGGAGGCGGCCGCCTCGATCTGTTCGTATATCTGGTCGGCGCGGAAACCCTGCAGGCGGCTTGCCCCGGCGGTGCAGGCGGCGGTGCAGGTTCCGCATCCCTTGCACAGCGAGGCATTGACCACCGCCGCCCCTCTCTCCTCGTCGAGGCTCACCGCTTCGAAGGGGCAGAGCTGGACACAGATGCCGCATCCGGCGCACTTCTCGGCATCCACCACGGCGACCACGCCCTCGGTCACTATCCTGTCCTTGCACAGCACGGACTCCGCCCGCGCCGCGGCCGCGGCCGCCTGGGAGACGGACTCCTCGATGGACTTGGGAGCGTGCGCAAGGCCGCACACGAATACCCCGTCGGTGGCGAAGTCCACCGGGCGCAGCTTCATGTGCGCCTCCAGGAAGAAGCCGTCAGCATTGCGGGGGACCTTGAGCATGGGGGCCAGTCCGGCGTTGTCCGGGTTGGCCGTGATGCCGGTGGAGAGCACCACGAGGTCGGTGTTGAGCACCACCATCTCGCCGCCCAGGTTCGCGTCCGGGACCCTGACCTGCAGGGTATCCGCTACCACGCGCACGTCCGGGCGCACGTCGTCGTCGAAACGCGTGAAAACGGCGCCCGCCTCGCGCGCCCCGCGGTAGGCGTCCTCGCGGAAGCCGTAGGTGCGCACGTCGCGGTAGAGCACGTATATCTCCGTGCCGGGGCTCAGCTCCTTCAGGGCCAGGGCGTTCTTCACCGCCTCGGTACAGCACACCTTGGAGCAGTAGGGCCTTTTGTCGTCGCGCGATCCCACGCACTGTATCATGACCACGCGCTCCATTTCCGCCAGGGACGGATCCTTCTCGGCGATGCGCCTCTCCAGCTCCCATTGGGTAAGCACCCTTTCGTCCTCGCCGTAGAGGTACTCCGTCGGCTGGTACTGGCCGCCTCCGGTGGCCACGACGACCGTACCGTGTTCGAGCAGGGTCTCCCGACCCTCGGCGTCCCGGATAAGGGTCTTGAACTGGCCCACGAACCCGCCCACGTCCACAACATTGTGGCCGGCGAACACGGTGATGAGCTCCTCGCGCTCTACCTTGTCCGTGAGCTCCTTCACGTACGCCTGTACGTCCTCGCCCTTGTAGTCGAAATGTATATTGCGGGCAAGCCCTCCCAGCTCGCTTTCCTTCTCCACCAGGTAGACCTGGAATCCGGACCCCGCGAGGTTGAGCGCCGCGTTCATCCCCGCCACGCCTCCTCCGATCACCAGGCCGCGCGGGATGACGCCGCTCTCGCCTTCCGCGAGGGGCTCGAGGCGGCGCGCCTTCTCCACCGCCATCTTCACCAGGTACTTGGCCTTGCGGGTGGCCTTCTCCGGTTCCTGCATGTGCACCCACGAGCAGTGCTCCCTGATATTTGCCATCTCGAAGAGGTACTTGTTCACGCCCGCCGACTGCAGCGTCTCCCTGAACAGGGGCTGGTGGGTGCGGGGAGTGCACGAGGCCACCACCAGGCGGTTGAGGCCGTTCTCCTCCACGACCTGCCTTATCCAGTCCTGCGCGTCCTGGGAGCAGGCGTAGAGGCGCTCCTCGGCGAATACCACGCCCGGCAGCTTCTTCGCATACTCCACCACCTCCGGCACGTCCAGGAAACCGCCGATGTTGGAGCCGCAGCGGCAGATGATAGCCCCCACCCGCGGCTCCTCTGAGCCCACGTCCTTCTCGGGCGGATGCTCGCGCTTGGTGAGCAGGGTGTTCCTGGCCCCGTGCAGAGCCTGGGAGGCGACGCCGGCCGCCGCCGTTGCCTGGGTGACGGTATCCGGGATGTCCTTGGGCTCCTGGGCCGCGCCGCAGACCAGTACGCCCGGGCGGGACGACAGCACCTGCATGAAAGGGTCGCAGGTTGCGAAACCGTACTCGTTTACCTCCAGTCCCAGTCCCTCCTGCAGGCCGCTGGGCGCCTCCAGCCCGATGGAGAGCACCACCATGTCGAACTCCTCCTCCCGCGTGCTACCCTCTTCGTCCGCGTAGCGCAGCAGCAGGTTATTGGTACGCTGTTTCTCCCGGATGCCCGATATCAGGCCGCGCACGTAGCGCACGCCGTGGCGCGACTCCGCCGCGGTGTAATACTTCTCGAAATCCTTGCCGTAAGCGCGCATGTCGATGAAGAAGATGGTCGGCTCGATACCGGGCAGGTGCTCCCTGGCGATGAGCGCCTGCTTGGTCGCGTACATGCAGCAGACGCTGGAACAGTAGCCGTTGCCCACCGTGGTGTCGCGCGAGCCCACGCACTGCACGAAGGCCAGTTTCTTCACCTCGCGCCCGTCGGAAGGGCGCGTCACGTGGCCCTGCGTGGGGCCGTTGGCGCCCAGGATGCGCTCGAACTCCAGGGAGGTCACCACGTTCTGGTGCACGCCGTAGCCGTACTCCGTCTTGCGCGACGCGTCAAAGGGCTTGTACCCGGGGGCCGCTATCACCATGCCGACCCGGAAGGTCTCCTCCCTTTCTTTCTGTTCGAAATCGATGGCGCCCGCCTGGCACGCCTTGACGCAGTTGCCACATTTTTCCCTGGTGAGCCAGCGGCATACCTCGGGGTCGATAACCGCCGCCCCGGGCACCGCCTGGGGGAAAGGCACACGGATGCAGCGCGTGGTATCGAGCCCGGCGTTATAGGGGTCGGGTATCTTCACCGGGCACTTGGCGGTGCAGTCGCCGCAGCCCGTACATTTTTCTATGTCCACGTAGCGCGGGCGGATGCGCAACTTCACCTGCAGGTCGCCCGCCTCCCCCTCCACGCAGAGCACGTCGGCCAGGGTTATGACCTGGATATTGATGTTCGAGGCCACCTCGACCATCTTGGGCGAGAGGATGCACATGGAGCACTCGTTGGTGGGGAAGGTCTTGTCCAGCATGCCCATGACCCCGCCCACGGACGGAGACGACTCCACCAGGTAAACCTTGTAGCCCATGTTCGCGAGCTCCAGGGAGGCCTGTATGCCTCCCACGCCCCCGCCCACGACCATCACCGCGCCCACCGGCCCGGCGCTCTTTATGTCTTCGCCTTTTTTTTCTTCCGCCGCTTTCTTCTTGCCGCCATTGTCGTTTGGCTTGCCTTTTTTCTCTTCCATATCTCATTCCTCCCGTGCCAGCCCCGCCGCGCAGAGCAGAGGCCGCGGATCGATGAGGTGCCTTGCGAACCATTCCTCGGCTCCCGGCAGGCCCAGGGCCAGGCCCAGCAGCTCGGTGAAGAAGAACACCGGGATGTCGTGCTCGAGGCCGAAGGTGAGCCGCCCCTCCTTCTGGCGCATCTCGAGGTTCGCGAGGCACATGGGACAGGCGGTCACCAGGCAGTTGGCATCCGCCTCCTCGGCCGCCTCGAAGAGGCGGTTGACCAGGGTGACGACGATGTCGGTACGGGTCAGCGAGAGGCTGCCGCCGCAACAGTCCGTCTTGTAGGACCATTTCTTCACCTCCGCGCCCAGGGCGTTCATGAGGTCGTCCATGAGGCGGGGATTGTCGGGGTCGTCTCCGCTGATCATGCCCTTCGGCCGCACCATGAGGCAGCCGTAATAGGATACGGGCCTGAGCCCCTCCAGGGGCCTGCCCACCTTCTCCGCGAGCTCCTCCATGCCCACCTCTTCCCCTATGACGTCCAGGAGGTGTACTATCCTGCCCTCGAACCTTGGGTCTGACCCCACGATGCCCTCGACCCGGGAGGCAAGTTCATCGTCTGCGAGAATCTCCATCTGTGCCTTCTTGAGGTTGTGGTAGCAGGCGGCGCATACCACCACGATGTCGTCTCCCTTTTCCTTCGCCTTGGCGAGGTTGCGTGCGGGCAGGGACACGGCGAGGACGTGGTTGGTCATGTGAGCCGACGAGGCCCCGCAGCAGTTCCAGTCCTCCAGGGTGTCGAGGCGGAAACCCAGCGCCTGCGCGACCTGGTGCGCCGAGTCGCCGTATTCCTCCGCGGAGGACAGCTGCGAACAGCCGGGGTAGAAACTGTAGGCCTTCATCGCCCGTGCTCCCCCGCGTAGTCTGCCTCGTCGTCCCAGGCACGGCGAACGCGCGCCGGGGCAAGACAATCCCGATCGTTGCGGCCGCCATGGTCTCTCATCTCTTCGACTCCTTGAAAATCCGTCTCACTTCCCTGCGGTCCCTGACCAGGCTGGGGATGAGTTTTATCTTGCCCTTCCTGAGCATCTCCACCGCCAGCCCTATATCGCTCGTGAGAT
>CAZGWK010000052.1:0-23869 GCA_964529285.1 uncultured Actinomycetota bacterium | reverse complement strand
GCCCGGGGACCTACCGGGTCGGTCGCAGCGAGCGCGCAAGTACAGTCGTGGTTTCCTCTGTTTGACCCGCGGATTGCGCGCGGAGCGAGACCGCTACCAGGAGGCCCCGGGCCGGAAAAGAACCGTCTGAGCAGCCCACCGCCCGGGGACTGCGGGGTCGGTGCGCAGCGACCGTCGCGAGCAGTATACGCGAGAGAAGAACCGCGCTCCGGATACGCAACCTGCGAGTGGGGAGCGAGGACCGTTACCCCCAGACCCGGGCACACAAAAGCACCCGTCTGAGCTCCCCCCAGCCCCGGGCTAGCCCTGAAAAGACATGGTCAACTCGTATAAGCCCCCCTCAACGGACCTCTCGATATCAAAGCCGGCCTCCTCGAACAGATGCATCATGGGCTTGTTCACCGCAAGCACCTCGGCCGTAAAGCCGTGCAGGCCCTGCCTCTTGGCGAGCTGGGAGAGGTAGTTGAGAAGTTCGCGACCGATACCCTGGTTGTGATATTCGTCCTTGACCACGAAAGCCACTTCCGCCGTATGTGTCCCTTCGTTGATGCTATATTGACCGACACCCGCCAGGATCTCCCTGTCTTCCTCCGGCAGTATGGCAAGGATTACCATCTCCCGGGTGTAATCGATGACCACGAAATCCTGCAGCCGGTCGTGCGGCATATCCTGGCGCGTGGAGACGAAGCGGCGGAAAAGGCTTCTGTCCGAGAGGGAATAGAAAAAGCCCTTGAGTAACGGCTCGTCGCTTATCCTGACCGGCCTTAACAGCACCTCGATCCCACCCGCGGTAACGCGGTAGGTCTCCAGTTCCTCGGGATACTCCCCCCTTTTGCCGGGTATGAACGCCTGATCCTGGTAGATCATGTTGTTGCGCTTGGCCTCCTCGATGAGCCAGGGGCGGAACTTGGGATGGGCGATGGCGATGAGACCCATGGCTCTCTCCCTTACGTTCTTGCCGTGCAGGTAGGCTATGCCGTACTCGGTGACCACGTAATGCACGTCTCCCCTGTTAAGGGTGACGCCGGCGCCCTCGCGCATCAATGGATGTATCCTGGAGACATCGCCGTTTTCCGCGGTGGAGGGTAGCGCGAGGATGGTCTTGCCGCCAGGTGCCAGCACGGCGCCGCGCATGAAGTCGGCCTGGCCCCCGATGCCGCTGTAAAAAACCTTGCCCAGCGACTCAGCGGAGGCCTGGCCGGTGAGATCTATCTCCAGCGCGCTGTTGATGGCGGCCATGTTTCTCTGTTGCGCGATATTGAGAGGGTTGTTCGTGTAATCGATGGTCCTGAAGTCGATGCAGGGGTTATCGTCAAGGAATTCGTAGGTCTCCCTGGTCCCCATGCAGAAGGTCGCCACCGTCTTACCGCGGTCGAGCGTCTTCATGCTGTTGTCTATGACCCCTTTCTTTATCAGGCTTATTATGCCATCGCTTACCAGCTCGGTATGTACTCCCAGGTGTCTCTTGCTCTCCAGGTTCGCCAGGACTGCATTGGGTATGCTCCCGTATCCCACCTGGATGGTATCGCCGTCCTCGATGAGCTGGGCTACGTACTTTCCTATCTGATCCGCGAGCTCATCGGAGATGACCGGCGCGTACTCCAGGAGCGGCTCGTCGTAATGGACTACGAAGTCAACGTCTTCTATATGTATGAATGAATCGCCGTGTACGCGCGGCATGTTCGCGTTCACCTGGCATATCACTATGGCCCCCTTCTCGACCGCCGCCTTGGTGATATCCACGCTCACTCCCAGGCTCATGTAACCGTTGCGGTCAGGTGGCGAGGTCTGCACCAGCGCCACGTCTATGGGGATGAATTCGCGCCGGAAGAGGTCGGGGACCTGGGAGAGGAATATCGGGGTGTAGTCGGCGAGGCCCTGGTTTACGGCATTGCGGGTGGTCTCGCCGATGAAAAAGGAGTTGTGCCTGAAATTCTGCTGGAACTTGTCGTCCGCGTAGGGGGCAACCCCCAGTGTCCACACGTGAAAAACCTCGGCGTCGAATAGCGCCTTGGGATTCGATCTCACGTAATCCGCGAGCATGTTGACGAGGTACTGGGGCTCGCCGCAACCCGTGCCGATAAACAGGTGGGCACCCCTTCTTATGTGTTCGAATATCTTCTTCTCCCGCGGGAATTTCTCCGGGTACCTCTCCTTCAGCCCCGCGATCACCGGCTGTATTCTATCCATGCCTGTTTTATATATCCTCGCTTGGGAATAGTAAAGCGGCCGGATCATCTCCGCCGATCCCGCCGCTACGGCTTTTCAGGTGCTGATTCGGTGCATGGTTTTTTCAGTTAAAGATCCTCCGGATGCTTATAGGCTTCCTTTTCCCCCATGGGCCAGATGGGGAGAACGTTCCTGCCGAACATCTCGTTGAGGTTCTCGGCCATGGCCAGGTAGAGCGCAGCGAAACCGGTGAAGAGTCCGATAATACCGGATACCACCATGAGGCCTTCTCCCGCTGCGATCTCTGCCCAGTTGCAGATGGCCAGCAGGAAGAAGAGCACCGTCAGGGTGACGAACACGAACTGCAGCACGCGGTTTACCTTGAAGGTTCCGATGGTCATGAACAGCGTGAAGACGCCCCATAGCAACAGGTACCAGGCCAGACCCTCCGTATGTACGAGGGTGCCCAGCTGCCATTTTCCGCTGGCGATCACCGCGAAGACCAGGCTGATCCAGAAAGCACCATATGCTATGAACGCCGTGGTTCCGAAGGTATTGCCCTTCTTGAATTCCATGATGCCCGCGATGACCTGGGCGAGTCCTCCCACGAGGAAGCCCAGTCCCATGATGGCCGTGTCGAAATCGTTGATGATGCCCACGTTGTGCAGGTTGAGCAACATCGTGGTGAGGCCGAAACAGGTCAGCCCCAGGACCGCCGGATTGGCCAGTTTGTCATCTGCCATTTGTCACACTCCTTTTACTCCCTGCTCTGCTACTGCTCTGCTACTGCTCTGCTTCGTCACGGATGCATTAGTGTTTCGTCAAGTGCTTGTTGCCCTCGATGAGGGAATCGACGACTGACGGGTCTGCCAGAGTGCTGGTGTCGCCGAGGGTTTCCGATGTTCCCTCCGCTATCTTGCGCAGGATCCTGCGCATGATCTTGCCGCTACGCGTCTTGGGAAGCGAGGGGGTGAAGTGGATCACATCCGGCGTGGCGATGGGCCCGATCTCCTTACGGGTATGTGCCACGAGGGCTTTTCTCACCTCGTTCTCGTCCAGGTCCTCGTACTCCGCCTTGAGGGTGACGTATGCATAGATGCCCTGGCCTTTGATATCGTGGGGCATACCTACCACGGCCGCCTCGGAGACATATTCCTGGCTGACCAGCGCACTCTCAACCTCGGCGGTGCCGATGCGGTGTCCGGAAACGTTGATCACGTCGTCGATGCGGCCCTGCAGCCAGTAGAAGCCGTCTGCATCGATACGGCAGCCGTCACCGGTAACGTAAAGCCCGGGGAACATGCTCCAGTATGTGTTGATGAAGAGATCGTGATTTCCATTTACGGTACGCATCATCCCGGGCCAGGGCTTGCGGATGCACAGGAAGCCGCTCTCATCAACCTCTACCTCTTTGCCGTCCTGGTCGAGGATGACCGGTTCTACCCCGAAGAAGGGAAAACTCGCGGAGCCGGGCTTCATCGCAGTCGCGCCGGCCATGGGGGTGATGAGTATCCCGCCGGTCTCCGTCTGCCACCAGGTGTCCATTATGGGGCAGCGGCCCTCCCCGATATTATCGTAATACCACAACCACACCTCGGGGTTGATGGGCTCTCCCACCGTGCCGAGCACTCTCAAGGAAGAGAGATCCGAGGTGTTCGTCCATTCCTCTCCCTCCCTCATGAGCGAGCGAATAACGGTAGGTGCGGTGTAGAAGACCGTGACCTTGTACTTCTCTACGACCTTCCAGAAGCGGTCGGGTTCAGGATAGGTGGGAACGCCCTCGAACATGACCTCGGTGAAGCCGTTGGCAAGTGGGCCGTAGACGATGTAACTGTGTCCTGTCACCCAGCCTATATCCGCCGTGCACCACCAGATATCGTCTTCGTGGATATCGAATATCCATTTCAGTGAGAGAGAGGTGTGCAGCAGGTAGCCTGCGGTAGTGTGAAGTACGCCCTTGGGCTTACCGGTGCTGCCGCTGGTGTAAAGGATAAACAGCGGGTCTTCCGAATCCATCTCCTCTGGCGCGCACTCGCTTGCGATACCCGGTGCGGACGTCTCCTCGTGCCACCAGTAGTCACGGCCTTCCGCCATGTCTATATCGCTGCCGCTGTGCTTGACCACGAAGACGTTCTCGACTCCCGGGCACTCCTCGAGCGAGGCATCTGCGTTCTTTTTCAGCGGCACCGTCTTGCCGCTGCGAAATCCTGCGTCTGCGCATATCAGTGTCTTGCAGTCGCTGTCCAGGATACGGTCCCTGAGGGCGTCCGAGGAGAAGCCGCCGAAGACCACGCTGTGGATGGCGCCGATACGGGCACAGGCCAGCATGGCGACGGGTAGTTCCGGGATCATGGGGAGGTATATGCAAACCCGGTCTCCCTTTTTCACGCCGTGTTTTTTAAGTACATTGGCGAACCTGCACACCTCGTCCAGCAGTTGCCCGTAGGTGTAGGTCCTGCCTTCGCCGGGTTCGTCCGGCTCCCATATGATGGCAACGCGGTCCGCCTTGCCGGCCTTGACATGGCGGTCCAGGCAGTTATACGAGACGTTCAGCTTGCCTCCCGCGAACCAGGTGCACTCGCACTCCTGGGGATCCCAGAAATATACGCTGTCCCACTTCTTGTACCAGTCCAGGGTCTCGGCCATCTCGGACCAGAAAGAATCGGTGTCCTCGATGGAGCGTTTATACATTTCCCGGTACTGGTCCATGCTCTTTATGTAAGCGTTTTTCGATAATTCTTGCGGTGGGTATAGTATGGATCTCCTGTCGGCTTCAACCATGTCGTGCTGCGTCATTTGCTGTCTCCTTTCAACAAAAAAGGGGCGACCTCATCAGGTCCCCCTCCCCTTGTACGAATGTAGTGCGCTATGCTTCATGCAAGCAAGGGATTATAGCATAGCCAGTCTTTGCGCGTAAATTTGCTCCGGACGGCCGATAAATCGCGGGTCCGGGCGGTGGGGGACTTCACGACAATACCTTACGGCGCACTTCCTCCACGATGTATTCGGGGGTGGATGCACCGCCGATTATGGCCAGGTGTTCCACGCCTTCCAATAGGGAAATATCCAGCTGGTCCGCGGTCTCTATCTTGGCGGTAGTGGTTCCGGTGGTCTCGCATATCTTGCGCAGGAACTCGGTATTGGAGCTGTTGTTGCCGCCAAGCACCAGCACGCAATCGCAGGAGAGAGCGAGCTGCAGGGCCTCGGTCTGGCGGGCCAGGGTATTGCGGCAAAGGGTGTTTATGATCTTTATCTCCAGCACCTCCCTGATGAGCTCCGGTACCTCGTTGATAAGCCCGTCCACCAGGCTGCGGAACATGAAGAGGTCCACCGTGGTCTGGGCGATCAAGCCCACTTTGCGCACCCTGCGCTCCCGTTCCTCCCACCACTCCTTGAGTTCGTGGGGTTCCTTGATCACCACGGCCTCGCCGTTGATATGACCCAGGATAGCCTTGACCTCGGGATGGCCGGCGTTACCGATGATGAACAGCTTGTAACCCTCGCCTACCAGCCGCATGGCCGCTCTCTGCGCCTTCTTTACCGTGGGGCAGGTCGCGTCCACTACGTTGGCGCCCCTTTGCTCCAGGCATTCCGAGAGTTTAGGCGCGGTGCCATGCGATCTTATCACCACGTTGCATCCCCCGAGATAATAGTCCTGCAGCTCTTCGATATTGTCGGGCAGGATCTCCAGCCCTTTCTCGTGCAGCTCGCATACAACCTGGGGGTTGTGGATGATCGGCCCCAGCGTATAGACCTTGCCCGGGGTCCTTTCCAGGACCCCCTCGGCGATCTTGATGGCACGTTTGACCCCGGGGCAGAAACCGGCATATTTCGCGACCTTTATCTCCATTAACTCTCCTTTTGACACACCATATATTATACGCGGTCTCCTGCATTACGGAGGTTAAACGGCAAACATTATCGTATATGCACTACAATGCTCCAGGGCAACCGAAAATCGCCCGTATGCGTGCCGAGGGAGAATCCCTTTCAGGTCGGCCTCAGTCGCAGCTCCTTGAGCTGGTCCGGATAGACGGCATCCGGAGCGCCGCTCAGCAGGTCCGCTCCCGACTGCGTCTTGGGGAAAGCGATCACGTCCCGTATGGAATCCCTGTCCGCCATGAGCATCACGATGCGGTCGAGCCCGTACGCTATACCTCCGTGGGGCGGAGGCCCGTAGCGTAAAGCCTCGAGGAGAAAGCCGAATTTCTCCTGTGCCTCTTGCGGCGAGAGCCCGAGAAGACGGAATACGCGCTCCTGCAGCCCGGGATCGTGGATACGTATACTGCCGCCTCCCAGCTCAATGCCGTTGAGGACCATGTCGTAGGAGTAGGACGTCACCTCCAGCGGTCTCTCCTCCAGATACGCCATGCATTGCAGCGAGGGGCTGGTGAAGGGGTGGTGGTTGCTCTTGTACCTCTTCTCGTCCTCGTCCCAGTCGAAGAGGGGGAAATCCGTCACCCATACGAAAGAGAACCTCTCCCCCGGGATGGAGGCGAAACGGCGCGCGCAGTACTCCCTCATGCCTGCCAGTATGGGGTTGATATCGCCGCTCCCCGCGGCCAGGACGAGGACCTCTCCTTCGGCCAGCCCGGCCTGCTTGGTGATTCCCGCTTTCTCCTCTTCGCTAAGAAACTTGGCCACGGGCGACTTTATGCCCCCATCCTCGCGCACCATCCATACAAGCCCGGAGGCGCCCAGCCGCTGGGCTTCGTCCACCATCCCGTCCAGCTCTCGCCGCGGGGGTACCGACAGCCCTTCTACCTTGAAGCCGCGCACCCTGCCGCCGCCGTCCAGTGCGGAACGGAAGACCTTGAAGCCGCTGGACGCGAAGATGTCGGAGAAATCTATTATCTCCATGCCGAAACGCATATCGGGACGGTCGGTACCGTAGCGTTGCATGGCCTCCCGCCATGTCATGCGGGGAAATGGTGTCTCCAGCTCGACAGCGAGAGCCTCCCGGAAGATGTGGGCGAACATCTCGTCCATGAGCGAGATGACGTCCTCCGGTTCCACGAAGGACATCTCCAGGTCGATCTGGGTGAACTCTAGCTGGCGGTCCGCGCGCATGTCCTCGTCGCGGAAGCAGCGCGCTATCTGGTAGTAGCGGTCGAGTCCCGCCACCATGAGTAATTGCTTGAACAGCTGCGGCGATTGCGGTAGGGCATAGAACTTCCCCGGCTGCAAGCGGGAGGGGACCACGAAATCCCGCGCACCCTCCGGCGTGCTCTTAGTGAGTATGGGTGTCTCTATCTCCAGGAATCCCCGCGACGAAAGGAACCCGCGCACCTCTCCAGTTACGCGGCTGCGCAAGATCAGGGAGTCGCGCAGGTCCGGCCTGCGTATGTCCAGGTAGCGGTAGCGCAGGCGCAGGGCTTCGTCCACCCCCGAATCCTTCTCTATCTCGAAGGGAGGAGTCAGGGACGCGTTGATGATGTCCAGCTCTTCGGCCATCACCTCCACCTCCCCCGTAGGGAGCTTGGGGTTGATGGAATCATCGGGTCGAGGCCTTACGGTGCCACGGCACGAGAGAACGTACTCCCCGCGCACCTCGCCCGCGGCCGCATGGGCACTTGCGCTAACCTCCGGATTGAAGACTACCTGCACCAGCCCGGTGACGTCTCTCAAGTCGATGAAGATGACACCTCCGTGATCGCGCCGCCTCTGCACCCAACCGTTGAGGGTGACCTCCCGCCCTACGTCCTCGCGGCGCAGGTCGCCACAGTAATGCGTACGCTTGCTCCATGCGGTTTGTCCGGTCATCTCCTGATCCTCAAAGGTCTTGCTCCTTCCATCTCGCCAGGCTCATCCTCACCGTATCCACCAGGTCGCTCTCCTCCACGCGCTCCTGTTCCCCTTCATTCATGTTGCGCAGGGTATAATAACCGCCCCCCAGTTCTTCCTCGCCGATGATCACGCTGCACGCGAAACCGCCGCGGTCCGCCTCGCGCATCTGTGCTTTGGGGCTGCGTCCCATGTGGTCCAGTTCAGTCCTTATGCCCGCGCCGCGCAGCTTATATGCCGCGAGGAAGGCTTTGCCACGGGCCTTTTCCCCGATGGCCATGACGTAAACGCCCGCGTCGCCCCCTGCCTCCACTCGCGGTCCGGCCAGTATGACCCGCTCCATGCCGATGGAAAACCCGGTTGCCGGTGTATGCCTTCCGCCCAGTTCCTCGACGAGGTTATCGTACCTGCCGCCCGCGGCAAGCGCGTTCTGCGCTCCCGCCTGCGGATCCTGGAATTCGAACACAGTGCGGGTATAGTAATCGAGCCCCCGTACCAGGTGTTCGTCCTCGCGGAAAGGCACGCACGCCGATTTGAGATGTTCCATTACTGCATCGAAGTGTTCCCGGCACGCCGGGCACAGGAATTCCCGCAGTCCTGGGGCTCCAGTTATGACCTCGCCGCAGCCTTCCACCTTGCAGTCCAGTACGCGCAGCGGGTTCTCCGCCATGCGCCGCCTGCAATCCCCGCACAGGTATTCCTTGTTTTCCTCGAGGTACTCTTTTAGAGCCTCGACGTACGCGGGGCGGCAATTCGCGTCGCCCACGCTGTTTATGACCAGGTCCGTATCTACCTCCAGCAGGGAGAAGAACTCGCTGCATACCAGGATTACCTCGGCATCCGCGCCAGGGTGCGGCGATCCGATGAGCTCGACACCCAACTGACGGAACTGGCGGTAGCGTCCCGCCTGCGGGCGCTCGTGTCGGAACATGGGCCCCTGGTAATAAAGCTTAACCGGTAACCCCGCTTTGTCCAGGTGGTGCTGCACGAAGGCCCGGGCCACCCCAGCCGTTGCCTCCGGGCGCAGGGTCAGGCTGCGACCGCCCTTGTCGCTGAAGGTGAACATCTCCTTCTGGACGATGTCCGTGCCCCGGCCTATGCCGCGTGCGAACACCTCGGTGTATTCCATGATGGGAAGGATGATCTCGCGGTAGCCGTAGGTACGGAAGAGCCCGGTTCCTCTCTCCGCCACCCGGCGCCAACGCTCGCTCTCGGGCGGCAGGATGTCCGCAGTCCCCTTGGGGGCTTTGATCTCCAAAAACATATCCTTTCCGGTCCCCGGCCTGACTGCCGGCCTTATCACTACTCGCTCAAACCCCTGAGGAAGGGATTGTGTGCCTTTTCCTCTCCCAGGGTGGTCTCCGGACCGTGCCCGGGCATGATGCCAGTATCGTCTGGCAGGTCCCAGACTTTCTCTTTCAGCGCGCGCAGCAGCGCTTGCAGCGAACCCCCGCGCAGATCGGTCCTGCCGATGGAGCCTTGGAATATAAGATCGCCGCAGAACAGGTAACCGGGCGTATAAAAGCTGATCCCACCGGGAGTATGCCCGGGGGTATGCAGCACCTCCAGGACCAGTTCCCCGACCTCGACCTTATCGCCGTCGTCCAGATAATGTACCTTGCGCGGGCGGGTGGCCATTACCCCTCCCGCCAACCCTATCAGCTTGGTGCGCGGGCTGGCCAGTGCCCCGGCATCTTCCTCGTGAATATACACGGGGGCTCCCACCGCGTCGCTCAGCGGCCCTGCGCCGGCCATGTGGTCCACGTGCCCGTGCGTACAGAGTATGCCCACGCAATCCAGTTCATCTCTGTGCAGCCGCGATACGATGGATTTTATCTCCCCCGCGGGGTCGATCACTACGGCCGGCCCGCGCTTGTCCGGCGCTACGATGTAGCAATTCGTGGCCAGCATCCCGATGGTCAGTCTTTCCACTTGCATGTGCGCTCAACTCCCCTTTTGATTAGGGAGATTATAACCTCTATCGCGATCACGCTTAAAGTACGGGGTAGAATATATCGATTTTACCGCCCATCCTTCACGATTCCAACATGAGGGTAACGGGGCCGTCAGCTGCGAGCTCGATCTCCATGTGTGCCTGAAAGACGCCCCTGGCGGGCGGAAAACCCGCGGCGGCGAAACGCTCGCATGCCGCCTCGTACAGCTCCTGTGCCCGCTCCGGTTCCGCCGCCTTTATAAAGCTGGGCCGCCTGCCCTTGCGCGTATCGCCGTAAAGGGTGAATTGCGATACGACCATGAGTTCCCCTCCCACCTCGGCAAGTGACAGGTTTAACTTGCCCTCTTCATCGTCGAATATGCGCAGGTTTAAGATTTTACTCACGATGAAATCGACGTCTTTTTCGTCGTCTTCGGCGGATATCCCCAGGAGCACCAGGAGGCCGGGGCCAGAACGGGACACCTCACGGTCGTCAACTTTCACCCTGCATGCTGAGATCCTTTGAAGCAGCGCCCTCATGGATGTCCCTTTCGCGTCTGCGCCCACTTCAGGGGGATGGCATCCACGTCATCCTCCCCGGTACTACCCGGTACGCGTTGTACACGGAATCCACTTTGCGGACATTGCGCAGGATATCCTCGAGATGGGCGATATTGGAGAGCTCGAAGACGAAGCGGCTCACGTTGACGTTCTCCCGGTTTATGTTCATGGTGGCCGAGAGGATGTTCACGTGATATTCACCCATTATGGTGGTTATGTCGCGCAGCAACCTGGGCCGGTCCATGGACTCCACGCATATCTCCACCTGGAAGGAGGTGGGCTGCTCCGTATCCCAGCTCACATCGATCTTGCGGTAGTCCTGCTCGGCCATATGCGCGGCATTGGGGCAATCGGCGCGGTGCACGGAAACCCCCCGCCCCCGGGTGACGAAACCGACGATATTATCGTAAGGAACGGGGTTGCAGCAGTGGGCTATGCGCACCAGCACGTTGTCCACGTCCTCCACCTTCACCCCCTTGGTATAAGCCGGGGGACGTCGCCGGCGGCGCGGCGTTACCTCCTTCTCCCCCGGCGCTTCGACCTCCGGCTCGAGGAGGGCGTTAAGGTGATTCACCACCTGTTGAGCTGAGGTCTTGCCCGCCCCGATGCTCGCATACAGGTCGTCCAGCGATACGAAGCTGTATTCGTCGCGGGTGATCCCCTCCAGCAGGTCCGAGCCCAGGACCCTCTGTACGGGCAGGCGGGCTTTGCGCATGGCCTTCACCAGCACCTCTTTGCCCTCCTGCACGTCCTCGAAACGCCTCTCCTTTGTGAACCATTGCCTGATCTTGGTCCTGGCACGTGTTGTCTGCACGACATTCATCCAGTCCTTGGAGGGGCCGGGAGAGGTTTTGGAAGTTATTATGGAGACGATATCGCCGTTGCGCAGCTTGTACTCCAGGGGGACCAGGCGGTCGTTGACCTTCGCACCCACACAGCGGTGGCCTATCTCGGTATGGATGGAATAGGCGAAATCTATGGGGGTTGACCCACGCGGGAGGTCGATGACGTCGCCTTTGGGGGTGAACACGAAGACCTCGTCCTCGAAGAGGTCAATACGCAGGCTGTCCATGAACTCCTGGGGATCCTCCAGGTCCCTCTGCCATTCCACGATGCGCTTTATCCAGGCCAGCCTCTCGCGGATGCGGTCCTTGGAGCGCTGCGCCTCCTTGTAACGCCAGTGTGCGGCGATGCCGTATTCCGCGGTGCGGTGCATATCGCTGGTGCGTATCTGTATCTCCAGTGGCCTGCCCTGCGGCCCGATGACCGTGGTGTGCAGGCTCTGGTAGATCCCGAACCGGGGTTTGGCGATATAATCCTTTATTCGTCCCGGCACGGGATGCCACAGAGAATGGACGATGCCCATGACGGTATAGCAATCCTCCTTAGAGCCGGTCACGACCCGCACGGCAAAGAGGTCGTATATCTCGTCGAACTGCTTGCCCTGCTCTTTCATCTTGATGAAGATGCTGTAATAGTGCTTCACCCGTCCACTTATCTCCGCCTTTACGTGCGACTGTTTCAGCTGTCCCTGCAGTTCCCTTTCCACCTGCTTCATGTATTCCTTGCGCTCGGGACCGCGCTGGTTGACCATCTGTACGATCTCCTGGAAACGCAGGGGATAGAGCGTGGCGAAGGAGAGGTCCTCGAGCTGCCACTTGAGTTGGGATATGCCCAGACGGTGGGCGAGTGGCGCGTATATCTCCAGAGTCTCCCTTGCTTTTTCGCGCTGTTTGTCCTCGGACAGATGCCCTATGGTCTTCATGTTATCCAGCCTGTCCGCCAGCTTGATGATGACGACGCGGATATCGCGGGCCATGGCCACGAACATCTTGCGGAAGTTCTCCGCCTGCTCCTGCTCGCGGTTAGCGAAGGATATGCGGTCCAGCTTGGTCACACCGTCGATGATCTCCGCCACCTCGGCTCCGAACCTGTCCTGCACTTCCTCCAGGGATATCTCGGTGTCCTCTACCACATCGTGCAGGAGGGCCGCTGCCAGGGTTGTCTCGTCCATCTGCATATCGGCCAGGATATGAGCGACCCCCAGGGGGTGAAGGATGAAGTCATCGCCGCTGCGCCGTCTCTGCTGTGCGTGGTGGGTACGCGCGAATTCGTAGGCCTCCCGGATCACCCGGGTATCCCCTTTGCCGTTATAAGACCTGGCTTTCTGGATAAGCGAATCGATGGACTGGGACAATGCGCTCCTCCCGCCACATTCCTGCCTCTTCTCTTATATCTCTCCCATATATTTGATATTGCCATATATCAAGTGAAAATGACCAGTTGGTAGTGGCGATCCCCCGTATTCCACTTCCCGGCACGCCCGGAATACTTGAGCCGTATTGCATGGCGATCGCGGAGAAAGTGGGGGACAGGCCCGCGGCGTTGGTAAAGGGTAAGTGGCGACTTTCCTGGCTATAAGCTCCCGACTGGCCCGGGGGTTTACTTCTTCTTTTTTTTCTTTTTTTTCTTGCCGCCGCTCGGGCCTTTGGTGGTGGTCTTCTTGCGCTGAGCCGGGGTCGCTCCCTTTGATGCAGCCGCTTTCGCGGCGGGCTTCGGCTTATCCTTCGCCTTTTCCTTGGACTTCACCGGTACCGCCTCCTTCTCCTCTTCCACATCCACTTCGTCCGGCGGCGCGGTTTCTGCTTTCTTGCCCCTGCCCGCGGACGCGGCTGCTGCCGCTGGTTTAGAGACCAGTATCGCTTCCTTCGCTCCCCTGGCCTCTACTTTCTCGCGCACCGCGGCATAGCGTGGCTCTCTCTCTTTCCATATGGCCAGACAGGTAGAGGCGATGAAGATGGATGAATATGCTCCCAGCAGGACGCCGAGTAAAAGAGCGAAGGCGAAGTCCTTGAGGGTTTCGCCGCCGAATATGAGTATGGTTAAGATGGGCAACAGGGTGGTGAGCGTGGTACCTATGGAGCGCATGAGGGTCTGGTTCACGCTCTCGTTTACGATGTCCGCGTAGGAAACCCTTCCCGAGCGGGCCATGAGGTTCGAGTTCTCCTCCACGCGGTCGAAGACCACGATGGTGTCGTAGAGGGAATACCCCAGTATGGTCAGGAAGGCGATGACGGTGACCGGCGTGACCTGCCGTCCGGTGAGCGAATATATCCCCACGGTTATCAAGGCGTCGTGGATGAGGGCGACGATCGCCGTGACCGCCATCTTGAACTCCAGGCGGAGGGTGATGTAGATGAGGATGACCACCAGGAAGACGGCCAGGGCTATGAGCGCCTTGCTGCTCACCTCGCGGCCCCACTCCGAGCCTACCTGTTCCTCTTGCAGGATCTCCTCGATACCGTACAGTGCGTCTATCTCTGCCGTCACCGCATCTATGGCAGCCTTTCGCGCCTGGCTGTCCTCGATATAGGGCATGCGCAGGATGAGCACGGGGCCGGTCTCCGACTCTCCGGTCTGCACTATGCTTTCGTCGAGACCATCGTCGGCGTATGCAGCCAGGATGCCGCGCACTTCCTCGACATCGGCCGGTTTTTCCAGCTGCGCTTTGAGCAGGTATCCGCCCCTGAACTCTATTCCCAGGTTTATGCCCATTACCAGCAGAACGATCATAGAGAGGACGATGAGCGTCCCGGAAAAAGCGAACCAGAAGATGTTGGGCCTGGAAAGGCCCTTGGCCCCGATGAGGTTGAACTTAACCTCCCTGCCCCGCACGAACATCAGGTTTCACTTCCCTGCAGCTCGCGTCCCACTCCCACGAAGCGCGGCTTGTTGTATACCTGCATGCGGGAGAGCAGGGATACGGCCGGATGGGTGAAGAAATAGGATATGACCACGTCGAGTATGGTGGCGATACCCAGGGTGAAAGCAAAACCTTTCACCGAGCCCATGGCCAGTATCCACAGTATAAAGGCGGTGATGAAGGTGGCAGTATCGGCGGCGATGATGGTGCGGAAGGCGGACTTGTAGGCACGGTCCGCCGAGGATCGCAGGGTTTTGCCGTCCCGCACTTCCTCCTTGAGACGCTCGAAGTACACCACGCTGGAATCGGCCGAGATACCTATCGAAACCACGATACCGGCTATCCCCGCCAGGGTCAGCTGCCAGTCGATCAACTGGCCGAGAAGGCATATGATACCGTACACGAACAGCCCGAAGACCAGTAGGGATAGAGTGGTCACGATACCCAGACCACGGTATATCGCGAGCATGAACAGCATTACGAGGATGAGCCCCAGTAGGCCTGCCAACAGCCCCTGGCGCAGGGAGTCGCGGCCCAGGGTGGCGCTGATGCTCTCAAGCAGCGGGTCCGGCTCGAACTCCACCGGCAAGGCACCCATCTTGAGCACCAGTGCGAGGTCGCGCGCCTCCTCGCGCGTGAAGTCGCCGGTTATCTCGCCGTCCCCTGTATCTATGGGGCTCTGCACGGTGGGGTAAGATTCGAGGTTGTAGTCCAGGACGATGGCCAGCTGCTTGCCCAGCAACTCCTCCGTGAGGGCGGCGAATTCAGGGGTAGCCTCGCCAGTGAGTTGGAAGACGATCCTGTATCCAGCGTTCTCTTCGTCAACCGCCGCCTCCGCCGACTCTATGATGTCCCCGGTAAGGCGCGTGGGGCCCAGGCGCACCTTGAGAATCTCCCCATCAGGGCTTTCCTCGCTGAGTACGATCTCCTGGTCTTTTAGAGCCTGGTAGGTCTCCAGGTCGTTGGGATCGGGTACCGTGATCTCCGCGCTATCGTAATTCTCGTCCCCGGGCGCGAGCACCTCGAGTACCTCGCGGAACTGCAGCTGGGCCGTGCTGCCGATGATGGAGAGGACCCTCTCGGTGTCCTGGACGCCGGGTATCTGCACCAGGATGCGGTTGTCGCCCTGGGCGGCGACTACCGGTTCGGCCAGTCCCAGGGCGTCGACGCGGTTGCGCACGATGTCCGCTGCCTTTTCGATCTGTTCCTTGTCGGCGTCGCCCAGTGCCTGCAGGGTGACGCTCACGCCTCCCTCGAGGTCCAGCCCGAGCTTGGGAGAGAGGCCGTAGACGATGATAAATGTGTACATTATCGCGAGCACCGCCACCACCGCCGCGATATACGCTATGGCTCTACTCTTTTTCAAATCTCGCCTCCGGTTTCGCTCACGCTCTTATACCCCGGTTAACCGCTTTTTTCGTTCGTTGAAGGGGGTGCAGGCACCTTCCCTGGGACTCACGGCTTCCCTGCCTGGTGCGGCCTAAAGCCGGCTTGATATTCGCTCATCATACAGGTGGAAGGCAGCCGCGGGCGCGGAAATCACGTGCTCCCCGCCTAATCTTCTTCCTTCGACGTATCGCCGGAATCCTCGGGTTCTTCGGCGCTTTCCGCTTCTTCCTCTTCCCCGGGCTCCTCCTCCGCCTCCTCGTGTGCGCTAAAAGTGCGCGAGATGGCGCTCTTGGCCACCCTGACCTCCACGTCCTCGGAGATCTCCAGCAGCACGGTCTCCTCCTCGATCTCGCTTATGCTGCCGTAGATGCCGGACGAGGTCACTACATCGTCCCCCTCGCGCAGGTTGTTCATCAATTCCACCTGCTGGCGCATGCGCTTCTGCTGCGGCCTGATGAGCATGAAGTAAAAAATAACGATCAAGCCCACGATGAGCAGAATGGACATGGTGCTCTCGTTCATCTCAACCTACCTTCCCATGATCTTTCATGCGTATTCCCTCTTTAATCCCCCGGGATGCGCTCGCTGTAACCTCTCCATTCCCGGATTAACTGTACCATTCTACCAGTCTCGATTGCGGCTCTGCAATCGAGCAGCAGGCGCTGCATGAATACCAGGTTATGCCAGGTCAGGAGGCGGTGTCCGAGGATCTCTTTTAGGGCATGGAGATGGCGGAGATATGCGCGCGTGAAGCCCTTACATGCCGGACAAGTACAGCACTCCTCCAGGGGGCGCAGGTCGCGCCGGTAGCGCGCATGGCGCAGGTTCATCCTGCCTTGCCTGGTCAAGGCTACGCCGTTGCGGGCCAGGCGCGTGGGAAGCACGCAGTCGAAGAGGTCCATGCCCCGCGCCACCGCCTCCAGCAGCCCCTCGGGGTCTCCGATGCCCAGAAGATGGCGCGGCGCATCCTCGGGCAGTATGCCGGCCTGTACCTCCAGGCAATCCAGCATGACCTCGCGCGGCTCTCCCACGGAAAGTCCCCCCACTCCGTAGCCTGCGAACCCCAGGCGTACCGTCTTCTCTGCGCTGCGTTCCCGCAGGTCTGTATAAGTCCCCCCCTGCACGATACCGAAAAGCGCCTGCTGACGGAGGGTATGGGACGCTAGAGAACGCTCGGCCCACTCCAGGGTGACCTCTACCGAGCTTTCGACCTCCTCCCGGCTCGCGGGATATGCAACGCAGTGGTCGAGGATCATGGCGATGTCGGATCCCAGGTCCTCCTGGGACTTCACGGCCACCTCGGGCGTCAGCTGCTGCTCGCTCCCGTCGTAGACGGAACGGAAGCGCACGCCTTCATGCTCCACTTCGAGGGTCGGCGACAGGGAGAACACCTGGAAGCCCCCGCTGTCGGTGAGGATGGGGCGCGTCCATCCCATGAAGTCGTGCAGCCCCCCCGCTTCTTTCACCAGGTCGCTCCCGGGATGCAGGAACAGGTGGTAGGTATTGGCCAGGAGCATCTCGTATCCGATCTCCGCCAGTTCCCACGGGGCCATTGCCTTTACCGTTCCCCTGGTTCCTACGGGAATGAAAGCAGGTGTCAGCACCTCCCCGTGAGCCGTGTGCATGCGCCCCAGCCGCGCGCGCGTTTCCGTATCGCGGCCAAGGATGTCGAAATCGAACATCTCAGCGCTCCCCGCGTTCCATCCAGCCGCGCGTATGGTGAAAGTAGCAGGCATCCCCGAAGCTGAGAAAACGGTATCGCTCCTCCACCGCGCGGCGGTATGCTTCCATGACCAGTTCCCGGCCGGCGAAGGCGCATACGAGCACGAGAAGGCTTGAACGGGGCATGTGGAAATTCGTTACCAGGCAGTCCACAATCCGAAAGTGGAAACCGGGGTGAATGAAGAGATCCGTGGAGCCGCGCCTGGCAACCAGCTGTCCTTCCCTTAGCGAGCTCTCCAGGGCTCTTACGACCGTGGTGCCCACCGCAACGACACGGCGCCCCTCTCTGCGAGCTCTGTTTATGCTGGCACGGGCCTCTTCCCCTAATTCCATCTCCTCGCTGTGGATGCGGTGGTCTTCCACTTCCTCCTCCTCTATGGGGCGGAAGGTATCCAGCCCTACATCAAGTTGCAGGAATACCAGCCTGACACCTTTTTTCTCCAGTGCATCGAGTGTTGAGGCCTCGAAATGCAGTCCGGCCGTGGGGGCAGCGGCGGATCCCAGCCTGCCTGCGAAGACCGTCTGGTATCTCTCCGGATCGGAAAGCTCCTCCTTTATATAAGGCGGCAGGGGCACTTCGCCGCACTTCTCGATGGCGGCTTCTACGGCCGCGGGTTCTCCCGGACCCAGACGCACGCGTATCTCTCCCCGTTCCTTCTTCTCCAGGACCTCGGCCTCGAGATCGTTCGCGAAACTGATGATGTTGCCCGGATGCAGACGCCGTGCCGGTCGGGCCAGCGCTCCCCAGGTACCATCCGCGCGGGACGATAGGAGCAGCAGCTCCACCTCTCCTCCGCTTGCCTCTTTCCGGCCGCGCAGGCGCGCACGCCGCACGCGGCTGGCATTGAAGACCATGCAGTCCCCTTCCTCGAGGTAAGAGGGCAGGTCCGCGAAACTGCGGTGTTCGATCACCCCGCCCTCGCAATCAACTGCGAGCAGGCGTGAGCCCGCCCTCGTATCTGCGGGGCGTTGGGCGACCAGCCCGGGGGGGAGATGGTAATCGAAGAGTTGTGTGCGCATGAACCGTCAGCCATCCTTGCCCGCCGCGCGGCGGCCACGGTCGTAGCGTTCCCGTTCGCTCAACAGGCAGCCGCAATAGGGTTGAGTATACATGCCCCTCGCTCGGGCTTCGGCGATAGCCTCGTAATAGACCTCCCTGCCGTCCCACGCGACGAACTCCAGTCCGCGGCTGCGGCATATCGACTTGCCTATGAGGCCTACAAGCTCGTGGTCCTGGTAAGGGCTGGCGAATAGAGTGGTGGTCAGGGCCTCGTAGCCCTCCTCGAGCGCGACGTCGGCCGTCTTGCGCAAGCGCAGGCGGTAGCAGATCTCGCAGCGGCTCTCCTCCCTGTAGGCAACGGCCCTTATCCACTCCTCAGGCTCGTAAGGGATAACGGAGTACTCGAGGCCCTCTTCCGCCATCAGGGTCTCGAATGTCTCCAGGCGCCGGCGATATTCTCTGAACGGGTGGACGTTGGGATTGTAGAAGAGGTAGTGAGCCGCGTATTCCGGCGCTGTGAAGATACGCAGGGCGGGTAGGGCGCAGGGACCGCAGCAGGTATCCACGATGATCCCGCCCATCACCGTCGCCCCCGCGGGTACGTCTGTTTAGGCGCGCCATGCCGCGAGCGGGGCTCACCATCGGCTCCCTCGAGCTTACCCGGAGATATGATCGTCATGCGTCGTTCCCGCATCTCAAAAGAGTGTATTCTCGCTGTCCTTGCCCAGGCCCAGGTGCCGGTATGCGTTTTCCGTTGCCACCCTGCCGCGCGGCGTGCGCTGCATGAAACCTATCTGCAACAGGTATGGCTCGTAGACCTCCTCGATGGTATCGATCTCCTCCCCTATCGATACGGCCAGGGTGTTCACGCCCACCGGCCCCCCGCCGAATTTGCGCACTATGGTGTGCAGGATCATCTTGTCCACCTTATCCAGGCCCATCTCATCCACCTCGAACAGGACCAGCGCCTCGCACGCCACGTCGTAGTCGATAATACCTTCCGCCCTCACCTGGGCATAATCCCTTACGCGACGCAGGAGACGGTTGGCGATACGCGGGGTGCCCCGCGATCGCCTCGCCAGCTCCCGCGCCCCCTCGCCCTCGATATCCACTCCGAGTATGCGCGCCGAGCGCTTGATAATCGCGTTTATCTCATCCTGGTTGTAATAATCCAGACGGCTCTGTACGCCAAAGCGGTCGCGTAGCGGCGAGGTAAGCAGCCCGGCACGGGTGGTCGCACCCACCAGGGTGAACGGAGGGAGGTCGAGTCTTATGGAGCGCGCCGCCGGCCCTTTTCCTACCACGATGTCCAGCTTGAAATCCTCCATGGCAGGATAGAGAACCTCCTCTACGACACGGTTGAGCCGGTGCATCTCATCGATAAAGAGAACCTCGCCCGGTTCCAGGTTGGTGAGGATAGAGGCGAGATCCCCGGCACGTTCCAGCGCGGGTCCGGATGTTTGCTTGCAGGCAACCCCCATCTCGTTTGCGATGATTCCCGCCAGGGTGGTCTTACCCAGCCCGGGCGGGCCCGAGATGATCACGTGGTCGAGCGACTCCTTGCGTTCCCGCGCCGCGGCGATGAAGATCTCGAGGTGCTCACGTATGCGATCCTGCCCGATGAACTCCGATATCCATCTGGGACGCAGGCTGATATCGAATTCCTGCTCGTCTTCCCTCGCCTCCGGATCGAGCAGGCGCTCCTCTCCCACCTCGAGATCCCCGCTTATCTCCTCGCGGTCATCTTTCATCTCGCTTCTACCTTCCGCATGCGTACGCCGAGTTCCGGTGCTTCCTCGTTACACTACTTCTTCGCGGCCGCATCCGATTCCTGTGGCCGCCCTATACGCTGCCTCCCAACCTCTTGAGGGCGTACTTTATCATGTCCTCCACGCACGGCTCGTTCGCCGTGTATCCCTCCAGAGCACGACTTGTTTCCTTCGCGCTGTACCCCAGTCCCTTCAGGGCTTCACGCGCTTCACGCGCTTGGTCGCTCCCATCCGGACCGTGTGCAGCAATGCCCAGGTCGCCGACGAGGGGGGCCAATCTGTCCCTTAACTCCAGGATAATCCTCTGACCGCTCTTCTTCCCCACTCCCGAAACAGCTGTTATGGCATCCAGGTCCTCACAGGCGACAATGCGCACGAAGGCATCAGGCTCGTAGGCCGAGAGCACCGCCAGCGCCACCTTGGGTCCGATGCCGGTGACCGCCAAGAGCTCGAGGAAGATGTCCCTTTCCTTGCGGTCCGAAAAACCGTATAGCTGTACCACGTCCTCTTTTACGTGGAGATAGCTGTATAGCTTCACTTTTTTACCCTTGGGCGGCAAACCCTGAAGGGTGGGATGGGACAGGAACAGGGCCAGCCCTAATCCCCCCAGTGCTACGACCACCCTGTCCTCGCCCTTCTCCGCCAGCACGCCCTCCACGAAATCTATCAAGGCCCATCCCTCTTTCTCTCCGCAGGCGCCTTCCGCATGCCGTTCACTGTACGTTCCTTTTCTTGTGAGCGGGCTTTTTCTGCGCCTGTTTGCCCTGCATCGCTTCTTCCAGGCGGCCGCGCATCCTTTCACTGTGGGCATGACAAATCGCCAGGGCGAGCGCGTCGCTGGCATGCGAGGAGCCGATCTCCTCCTCGATGCAGAGCAGGGTACGGACCATGTACTCCACCTGCCTCTTGTCGGCGCGCCCGTGCCCGACCAGTGTCTGTTTTACCTGCAATGGAGTATATTCCTCGACTACCACGCCAGCATGTGCCGCAGCGAGGATTATGCCACCCCTGGCCTGTCCGACTACCATCGCACTGCGAGCATTCTTATTGAAAAAAAGCTCCTCGAGGACCAGCAAGTCCGGTCCAAAACGCTCGATCAGTTCTCTTACCTCTGCGTAAATCTTATCAAGACGCGCCGACAACGGCTCGCGAGAAGATGTATTTATCCCTCCAAAACCGAGAGAACGCAGCCGGCCTTCCCGCTTCTCCACCACCCCGTAACCGGTCGAAGCGAGCCCGGGGTCGATCCCCATAATGATCATGGACTACCGTGCCTTAATCCTCGGACAGCTCCTGCAATATCTCGTCGGATATATCAAAATTGGCGTATACCTCCTGGACGTCCTCGTAGTCCTCCAGGGCATCCACCAGCCGCAGTACCTTCTTGGCGGAATCCTTGTCCAGCTTCACCGTGTTCTGGGGAAGCATGGTCACCTCCGCAGAGGACAGCCCGAACCCGGCTTCTTTCAAGGCTTCGACGACGTCGCGGAACGATTCGGCTTCGGCGATTATCTCCCAGTGATCGTCCTCGCTGGTCATATCCTCCGCACCGGTCTCCAGTGCCGTCTCCAGCAAGGCATCCTCGTCCACTCCGGAATCCTTGTTCACTATGATGATCCCCTTTTTCTCGAACATCCACGCTACTGAACCCGAGGTTCCCAGGCTGCCGCCGGTTCGGGAGAAGATGCGCCGGATGTCCGCCGCGGCACGGTTGCGGTTGTCGGTCATCACGTCCACCATTATCGCCACTCCGTTTGCTCCATATCCCTCGTAGATAATCTTCTCGAACGCCTCGCCGGAACCCTCCCCGGTTCCGCGCTTGACGGCCCTCTCGATATTGTCCTTGGGCATGGAATAGCTCTTCGCTTTCTCTATGGCGTTTGCAAGCGCGACGTTAGCTTCGGGGTTGCCCCCTCCCTCACGGGCGGCAACGATTATCGCACGCGACAGTTTGCTGAACATCTGGCCGCGCTTGGCGTCCTGGGCGCCTTTTTTGTGCTTTATCGATGACCATTTGGAATGTCCCGACATCTTTTCCTCCTGTCTCGGGTGAACCGCCTTCTACCTCATCCTGCTTCCTGGACCATGCTCAGGAAATAGCGGTGTACCCTGTCGTCGCCGGCCAGTTCCGGATGAAAGGCGGAAACCAGCATGCCGTCCTCGCGTGCCATGACCGCCTTGCCCCCGAACTCGCCCATGACCTTAACTCCGGGCCCCGCCTCATCGATCCATGGGGCGCGTATGAAAACGGCCCGGAAGGGCGTGGGATTCTCCGCGATTTCCTCTATAAGCAGGTCGGTCTCGAAACTTTCGACCTGCCGCCCGAAAGCGTTTCTTCTTGCGGTTATATCCATCAGGCCCAATAGCGGCTGGTCTCCCTCGGTGATGCGTTGCGCCATAATGATAAGGCCCGCGCAGGTCCCATACATGGGTACTCCCTTGCCGCCGAGAGTGCGGACCTCTTCCAGGAACCCGCAGGCGACCATCAGTTTCCCGATGGTAGTGCTCTCTCCACCGGGGATGATCAGGCCATCGCACAAATGGAGCTCGGCGGGGTATTTCAAGGCGACCCCTCGAGCTCCACATGCCTCGATCATCTGCAGATGCTCGCGTACCGCTCCTTGCAGCGCGAGCACGCCTATGGTCGGTTTTTTCATTTGATCCCTTTCCTCACAACGGGAGTTCCGCGCTATCACCAGCCGCGGAACTGTATGAGGTTCTCGTGTCCTATCTGCGAGATCTCCTGCCCCGCCATGGCGCTTCCGATACCGCGGGAGACCTCCGCCAGCAGCTTGGGATCGTTGAAATGGGTGGTGGCACGCACGATGGCGCGAGCTCGCGACCCTGGATCCTCCGACTTGAATATTCCCGACCCCACGAAAACCCCATCGGCTCCCAGCTGCATCATCATCGCCGCGTCCGCGGGTGTCGCGATGCCTCCCGCGGAGAAGTTCACCACGGGAAGCCGTCCATTCCCGGCCACCCAGCAAACGAGGTCGTAAGGAGCTCCTGTCTCTTTCGCGGCCGCCATGAGCTCGTCTTCGGGAGCCACGCTGAGTTTCTTGATCTCGCTGTTGATAGTACGCATGTGGCGTACCGCCTCAACCACGTTGCCCGTACCCGCTTCGCCCTTGGTGCGTATCATGGCCGCCCCCTCTCCTATGCGGCGCAACGCTTCTCCGAGGTTTATCGCGCCGCACACGAAGGGCACCGTGAACTGCCACTTATCTATATGGTGTTTTTCGTCGGCAGGGGTCAGTACCTCACTCTCGTCCACGTAGTCAACGCCGAGCGCCTCCAGGATCTGCGCTTCCACGAAATGGCCGATGCGGGCTTTTGCCATTACCGGTATGGTCACCGCCTCCATGATTGCCTCGACCACGGAGGGGTCCGCCATCCTGGCAACGCCGCCTTGCGCCCGGATATCAGCGGGCACCCGCTCCAGCGCCATCACGGCCACCGCTCCGGCTTCCTCGGCGATCACCGCCTGCTCGACCGTGGTAACGTCCATGATCACTCCGCCCTTGAGCATCTCGGCCAGGCCCGTCTTAACCCTCAACGTACCTTTTTCTTCCATATCTCTGGTCCCTCCAGACCCTTCCTATTAATAAAAGCCCACCTCGGGCTACCCTATTTTTAATCATAGCTCATAGCTATAGCGCTATCAATCAGGCCCGAAAGCTTATCTTGCGAGCTCCTTATGTCCCTTAAGCCTGTTATGTCCCCTCACCCATACGCAGCCGTCTGCGCTGCCACGCACGTTGTAGAGCCCCATTCGTGTGAACAATAACGCCCAACGGTTTGCATCGCGTAAGCGACAGCGGCACCCGGAGGGTGAC